>JAKDUK010000100.1 GCA_030457765.1 Marinobacter sp.
TTTATCGCCGAGTTCAGCTCAACAGTAAGGGAAGCATTGAAGGAGCAGAAAGCGCGTTGAATAAGCCGCAATAAGTCTGCACCCTGAGCTGCATACCTTTTATTTTTGTATTTTATGTCAACAAGGACTGTTGCATGATCAAAATCAAACACCATGGCGCTGTAAAAGGCGTCACCGGCTCCTGCCACGAACTGTCTCTGTCTTCGGCTGAGCACCACTCTGAAGCCGCAGTGTTAATTGACTGCGGCCTGTTCCAGGGCCAGGATGCCAATGGCCGTTCTTCGGCCGATGATCTGGCCATTGATTTTCCCCTTTCTCATATTCATGCCTTAGTGGTTACCCATGTGCATATTGACCATGTGGGGCGTATTCCGTATTTGCTTGCAGCGGGTTTTGAGGGGCCGGTTATTTGTTCCGAGCCGTCGGCGATTATGCTTCCGGAAATTCTGGAAGATGCCCTTAAAATCGGTTTTACCCGGGACAGGCAGCTGATTGAGCGGTTTCTGGATGTAATCCGTGAGCGTTTGGTGCCTGTGCCTTATAACCAGTGGCACAGTGTGTTTTCGGAAGCAGACAGTTCACTGAGTGTGCGCCTGCAAAGGGCGGGGCATATTCTCGGCTCCGCCTATGTGGAGTGTGATGCTCGCAGTGGCAAGGATGATGAGCGCATTGTGTTCAGTGGTGATCTGGGTGCGCCGCACTCGCCTTTATTGCCGGAGGCGGTGCCGCCTGAGCGGGCGGACCGGCTGGTGATTGAGAGCACCTATGGCGATAAAGACCATGAAGACAGGGCGACCCGGCGTTACCGTTTAAAGAAGGTGCTTGAGCATGCCCTGGAAGACGGTGGCACGGTGCTGGTGCCGGCGTTCAGTATCGGGCGTACCCAGGAGTTGCTGTATGAGATTGAGGGGCTGATTGCCGAGTTTGGGGATGAGGCCATTGAGGGGGTGCCGCTTGATGGCAAGCCGCTGACCTGGAGCCGGCTGGAGATTGTGGTGGATTCGCCTCTGGCGGCGGAGTTCACCCGTATTTACCGCCGCCTGAAGCCTTTCTGGGATGATGAGGCCCGGGCGCGGGTGAGTGCCGGGCGGCATCCGTTGTCGTTTGATCAGCTGACGGTGATTAATGATCACCAAGACCATCTGAATGCCGTAGAGTACCTTGCCAGATCCCATCGCCCCTGTGTGGTGCTGGCCGGTTCCGGCATGTGTGCAGGTGGCCGGGTGGTGAATTATTTGCAGGCCATGCTTGGCGATGCCCGTAACGATGTGTTGTTTGTGGGGTATCAGGCAGCAGGTACGCCCGGCCGGGATATTCTGACCTATGGGCCGGAGGGTGGCTGGGTAGAGCTGGACGGCGAGCGTTATACCATTCGTGCCCGGGTGCATAAGGTGGGGGGTTACTCCGCCCATGCCGGGCAGAGTGATTTGTTGCGGTTTGTGGAGGGCCTTCCCGAAGCGCCGAAAGAGATTCGTGTGGTGCATGGCGATGCAGACGCCAAGGCCGCGTTTAAACAGGTTCTGGAGTTGCGGTTTCCGGAGTCGGAGGTTGTGATTCCTGTGGGTTAAACCCCCATTTTAAAATTCCGGAGGATGAATGAAAAAAATTGCGGTTGTCGGTCTGGGCTATGTGGGGTTGCCCCTGGCCGTTGCGTTTGGTGAAAAGCGTGACGTGGTTGGGTTTGATATTAACACCCGGCGCATTGCCGAGCTGAACGGCGGTGAAGACTTTACCCGTGAAGTGTCGCCCCGGGAGCTGGCCGCTGCGGAGCAGTTGTCGTTTACCGACTCCGTGGAGGGCATTGCCGATTGTCAGGTTTATATTGTAACCGTGCCAACGCCTATTGATGAGTTTAAAACGCCCGATCTTACGCCTCTGGTAAAGGCCAGCGAAAGTGTGGGCAAGGTGCTGAAGCAGGGCGATATCGTGATTTACGAATCCACGGTGTTCCCCGGCGCGACGGAAGAGGTGTGTGTGCCGGTGCTGGAGAAGGTTTCCGGCCTGGTGTTTAACCGGGATTTCTTCGCCGGCTACAGCCCGGAGCGGATCAACCCCGGGGATAAGGAGCATCGGGTAACCACCATTATGAAGGTGACGGCTGGCTCCACACCGGAGATTGCGGAAGAGGTGGATGCACTGTATGCGGGTGTTATCACCGCTGGCACCCATAAGGCCAGTTCCATCAAGGTGGCAGAAGCGGCCAAGGTGATCGAGAACACTCAACGAGACCTGAATATTGCCCTGATGAACGAGCTTTCAATGATTTTTACCCGGTTAGGGATTGATACGCACGAAGTGCTGGCGGCGGCGGGTACCAAGTGGAACTTCCTGCCGTTCAAGCCGGGCCTGGTGGGTGGCCATTGTATTGGTGTGGATCCTTATTATTTGACGCATAAGGCCCAGGCCATCGGTTATCACCCGGACATTATCCTGGCGGGCCGCCGGGTAAATGACAACATGGGCCCTTATGCAGCGGCTGAATTGATAAAAGCGATGATTAAGAGAGGCCATACCATTGCAAAGTCTCGGGTATTGGTTATGGGCCTGACATTTAAAGAAAACTGCCCGGATTTGCGTAATACCCGTGTTATTGATGTGATTGAAGAATTGCGTGATTTTGGTTGTAATGTAGACGTAACCGATTGCTGGGCAGATACTGCCGAAGCCGAGCATGAGTATGGTATATCGCTTGTGGAACATCCGGAGAAAAGTAAGTACGACGCTGTGTTTTTGGCTGTTCCTCATAATGATTATGCTGCCATGACGGCAGATGAGTTACGCAGTTATACGACTGGCGACGGAGTGTTATTTGATTTGAAAGGTGTGCTTCCTTTAGGCCAGGCAGATCTGCGCCTTTAATACCCTGGCATTCCTGATTGGAAGAAAGTGGTCAGAACCGGCAAGTTCTGACCCGTATTCATATTTATTAATAATATGCTTTGCCATTAAATACTTCCTTTATTATAATTCGTCTTGATACTGAGCTATTTGGTTTAGTTAATACCCAAAATGAAGGTTTATTCCATGGCAAAGATTAACGATTACTACCAAAAAAAGCAGCTTATGGAAAAGCTTGCAGACGAGATTAATCAACTGGAGCAGGATCAGTCTCTGAAGCACGAACTGGAGTTTGAGAATAGCGTTCGTGAGTTGATGGCGGAGTATGATAAGTCCCCGAAGCATGTGCTTCAGATTTTGGCAGCAATTGATCCTTCTATTGTCAACGCCAAAGCAGAAGGCGGTACTCGTGCCAAGCGCCCGATGAAAACCTATAAAAACCCGCATACGGGCGAAGAAGTTCAAACCCGTGGCGGTAACCACAAGGTGTTAAACGAGTGGCGTAAAGAGCACGGTAAGGAAACAGTACAGAGCTGGCAGCAAAACTGATCAGCCGAATATAAAAAAAGGGCCAGATGAAATAATCATCTGGCCCTTTTTTTGAGCGAAAATCATCCAAATACAACCACGTTATTCCTTCCGCTTTTCTTGGCAGCATAAAGTGCTTCATCTGCTTGCTGCATCCACTTCATATGGTTTTTTGGTCTGTCTGTTAGTTGGGATAGGCCCACGCTTACCGTATAACGAATGGGTGCGGTTGTAGTTTGCACCACACTTTGCTCAATGCTTTCTCGTATTCGTTCACATATTACGCGGGCCCCTTCGGCATCGGTTTCTGGTAATACAATGCCAAATTCTTCGCCGCCATATCGGCCAATACTATCAGATTGACGTAAATTATTTCTGGCGATCTCCGCGGCATGTTTGATGACTTCATCGCCGGCTAAATGGCCATGGTTGTCGTTTACTTTTTTGAAGAAATCGATATCAAACATCACAAGGCAGGTTGCCTGGCCATAACGGCGAAAGCGTTCGAATTCTGCATCCACCAGGTTTTCCCATGTGCCTCGGTTCAGCAGGCCGGTTAACCGGTCGGTCATGCTGAGTTTGGCGAGCTGTTCGTTGGCTCGCTCAAGGGCGCGCTTGCTGGTTGCTGTGTCGGTTACGTCGTACACCATCAGGCACACTTTCTCCACCTGCCCGTTACTGCCTGTAAGCGGGCTGATGGTGAGGTTTTGGTACATGTAATCTTCTGTTCCGGTAATCGGGCGGGTGTTGCGGAATTGGAACAGGTAGGGGCGTTGCTCCCAGGAGGTAAAGGCCCGGGTGTTCAGCAGCGCCACGGCATCTACTTTGCGGGTAAGCCAGGCTTCCGGTATGTCGGGGAATAGCTCAAACAATACCCGGTTGCGGATTTTGCTGGCGGTAATGCCGCTGTGATTTTCCATAAAGCTGTTCCATGCCTGCACGCGAAAATCCAGATCCAGCACCACCAGGCCCACTTCAACGGATTCCAGCATGCTGATTAGCCAGTGGAACGATTGGCTTTCAAATTCGTTTATCGTCACGTTTTAATTCACCAGGTATTGAAGGCGCTGTTCAAGGAAGGGTACGGAATCTTCTGTGAGCAGCACCAGCATATCGCACTGTATATTCCGTTCTTCGAGGGTGTAGCTGATTTCAATGCACAGTAGTTGCTCATCCCGGGAGTTTTGATGTTCCAACAGCTCGGTAATTTGTAGGTGCTGACCCAGCATGCTGGGGTGGCCCAGGCCAAGTTGCAGGTCCAATTGGTCGCCCATCCCTCTGAGGAACGCACCAAACAGTATGCTGGACATATCCATCAACACTTCCACGTTTACGGATTCGCTCTCAAGGGTGTCGTAGTGGAGCAGTTCGGCCATGTCCCGGAAGCTGGCATCGGCGAATAGCAGCAGGGCTTCTCCGGCAATGCCTGCGCCTGTGAAACCCTGGCACACCGCAGAGTAGGTATCACTGTTATGCGCGGCAGAAATAGCCATGTGGAGTTCTGAGTTGGCAATAAAGTCGACTTTTGGAACGGGCTGCTTAACAAATACCCGCAACAACCGTGCAAGCAGGTCAGATGAACGGCCCATGGCTACGTTGGCGATTTCCTGCAGGGAGTCGTTCAGGGAAACGGAAATGGTTTGCGAATGGGGTTCACTGCCCGCAGTGAGGTTGTCGTCACTCAGGGCGGCACTTTCAAGGTCGCCAGGGCGATAAAAGCCGTAATTGGCAAGCAGGCTGAGCACCACGCCGATGTCTGTGGGCTTTTTTATGAAATCCATAGCCCCGAGTTTAAGTACCCGCTCCCGGGCCTCTGGCTGTATGTCGCCAGACACCACAATGGTCATAATAGGCAGGTCCTCGGCGCGTATATGCTGTAAAACCTCGTAGCCATCCATCTGCGGCATGTTGAGGTCGAGAAACATCAGGTCAGTTTGCTGTGCGCGTAACACTTCAAGGGCTTCTGCACCGTTATTGGCAAACAGGATTTCATCAGCCAGCCCAGAGGGCAGGGCACGGGCCATCTGTTTTCTGGCAAGTGCGGAGTCGTCGCAGATGAGTATGCGGGTGGTCATAGTGGTGGCCGGGGCGGAGTGAATAGCGATTCTCAAATTATACCAGTGAGTTTGGATATGTATACGTAAGCGACATCAATCTGGATGATCTCAAAACGGCTGTAGTGTAACGGTTTGTTATCCGCGTTTGTGAACAAGCTCACTCTATAGCGCGAACTGTCTCCGCTATAGTGTAGGTGTTAAAAATAAAAAATAAGTGAGGAGTGCAAGTAAAAGCCGCTTGCGTGCCGCAGTACACTGAAACTGGTCTTTGAACCCTTAATCCGAGACATTGCTATGAGACATCACGCGTATGGATACGCTGCACTCATTACGTTCTGCCTGGGTGCGGTGCCTGTTGCCCAGGCTGAGCTGGAACCCATTTCGGAATCGGCCATGGGCAACGTAACAGGGCAGGCGTTTATGCAGATTGAGAATATTTCTGGCGCGGCTCACGAGTATACGCGCATGACTCTGGGCGTGGATGTCGAAACCCGTGTAAATATTGATGATATTCAGGTTGGCCAGATTGATGGCGGTGCAGACTTCGCCGCCCGGCATGTGGCCCTGGGCCATATTGCCCGTAATAATGGCGATGAGTTTAACGGGGTTGCCTATAATGCGGGCGATGTGATTCCATTCGAAGCACGCAAGCCCTATATCGAATTGGCTGAAGATGGCGCCGGGCTGGCAGGCTTTCGCATGGGCTTTGGGCAGGCTAGAGGGTCGGTTTCTTCCAGTACTGCGAGTTTTAGTGGTGATATTGGCCTTAAGTTTGAGGACAATACCGGGGCGAAGCACAACGCTGTACTGATGGATAGCACCGGTGCGGCCACCAATAAGCGGGCTTCTCACATTGGTATATCGCCAGGCAGTTGTGTCTCAGGGGCGAACTGCGCGCCGTTAACGGATTTGCGTTCTATTAGCGTGGGTGGAGAGAACAACGGGTTTACCGATGGTTTTTTTATCGGCTTCCAGCGTGAAGAGATGGATTGGCAGAGCCTGGATGGTGCCAACACGATCAATGTAGGCCAAGGTGTATTTATCAATTTGCCTACCAATATGACCGTTGATCTGGGCACTTTTGTAAATGGTGGCGTGGATCGGCTGCAGACCCATCAGGTTGATATGGGTAA
>JAKDUK010000101.1 GCA_030457765.1 Marinobacter sp.
CAGACAACCAGCTTGCCTCTTGGCTTGGCGTGGTGCCGGCAACGTTTTCACGCCTGAAAACCGGCTCCATATCGCCGCCCGGAGCTTAAAACGCCCAAACCATCGCCATAAGCACACCCCAAGCCAATAGCGACGCCGCCATTACCGTGTAGGTGGCCGACATGGTAAGCACATCGTCAGGACTGCGATGGCACAGGGCTCTAAGGCCCTGATACACAAGAGTGCAGGAAAACACCATCGCGGCCATCACCGCTATTACGCTGACGGCCACCGCAGGTATGAGCAAGGCCAGCGACGACAACCAAAGCGGCAAAGGCGCAATTGCGGCGAGCAGATACGCGTTGTTGTAACTGATCTCCAGTTTATGGCTTTCTACCACTGCGTGGATCAGCCAGCCCATCACAAAGAACGTCAGCAACTCTGCCAGAAAAAGGATCGTGGTGATAAAGCGCCATTCCTTACCGCCAAACCCGGCAATAAACTCATCGCCGTAATGGGTTCCCGCGTAGTAAAGCAACACAGGTGGCAAAAGCGACATGGGCACCACAATACACCATGCAAGCACGGGTATAGACAAATCCCTGCGCTGAAGTTCACCCCAGCCTCCATTGCTGGAAAATGGAAGTTTAAGCAAGCTGGCGACGTTCATGGTAGTTCTCCTTGCTCTCAGGCTGGCGCATTTGCCACACATGACAGTTTTTGCAATATTGTGGCGGCTATTATCTACTATTTTTAGGCGCCTTACGCCAAACCGTCAATCAACAGGGATGATCTTGAGCAAGTTAAACACCAAGCGCGCGCCCAAGCCCCAAGCTTTCTGGCTGTTTTTTCCTGCTGCAAGCCTGCTTGCAGCCATTGCGGTTCCACTATCCGTTTGGGCTGTATGGTCCGGCACAGGCTGGCCGGCGGGCTTGCTGGGCGCCGGACACGGCCATGAACTGATTTTCGGTTTTGCACTGGCCTTAGTGGCCGGTTACACGCTCGGCCCTCAACCGAAAACCCTCCTCTATCCACTTTTTGGCCTTTGGCTGGCAGCACGTTTAAGCTGGATATTCCTGCCACACAGCCTTTTGGCACAGCTTCTGGGGCCGGCCTTTGCTCTGCTGCTTGCCTGGCATGTAGTGCCTCGCTTCAACGCGGCCAAAAAATGGCGAAACCGCATGATTGCGCCATTAATTTTACTGCTGTGCCTGCTTACTCTGGCATTCTGGTTTTCTACCGCGCTAAATATACCCTATGCATTTTGGTTACCAGGGCCCTATAAACTGATGCACGCGGCTATCACAGGGCTGCTGTTACTGATGACATTCATGGGCGGAAGACTCATTGCTCCTGCAGTTGCCGGCACGCTGGAAAAGAAAGGTATTGCGTTAGAGGCGCGCGTTCAGCCACGCATTGAGGGCATGCTGATTATTGCGTTAGGAGGTGCCATTTTTCTGATGGCATTCCCGGTAGCAGACTGGATAACAGGCAGCCTGCTATTGGCCGCCTCTGGTCTTATCACCCTGCGTACCCTGCGCTGGAAACTCTGGCTATGCCCAGAACGGCCGGATTTACTGGTACTGGCCGCGGGCTACCTCTGGCTGGCCGTTGGCGCACTGGCTACCGGCCTGGCACTGCTAAGGGGCACTGCAGTGGCCCCCGCGTTGCACCTGATCACTATAGGCGCGCTGGGCACTTTAGCCACTAGCGTAATGCTTCGCCTGGCCTGGCAACGAAGCCACCGCAAGTCGCCTGCTGCCGTGGAGGTTTTCCCCATTGCAGCGTTGCTATCTGCTGCTGCCATCAGCCGGTTTATGGCAGGCGACGCACCTTTCAGCGCGCCGATACTTTTGTGGCTCTCCGCCAGCTTTTGGGCGCTGGCCTATCTGTGGCTAACCGTTAGGCTCCGCATTCTTGCCAAACACGCGAAAAACCGCAGGAAATGAGTGGCTACCTCTCCTGCGCCAACCGCGAGAATGATTACCCCTTTAGTAATAGCCCTAACGCATCTATTTGAATAATAAAGCTTTAATTGCCCGCCGACCCCCTTAAAACAAACGCTCATAATAGCTCCCTATCTGCTTAGCCTTTTCCTTGATAAATATCATGAATACAAAGGGACCACACTTTGCACAATGGTAACGAGAAGCCCAGATACCCCGCCCAATGCGGCATGGGGGGGGGCACGCAAACCTAGGGAGCATTGTTATGGCCAAGACCAACGCCGATATCGAACACTGGGATGTCGAGAATGAAGAGTTCTGGGAGCAAGAAGGTAAACACATTGCCTCCCGCAACCTTTGGATATCCATCCCCAGCTTGCTAATAGGTTTTGCCGTATGGCTAATGTGGGGAATGATCACTACCCAAATGCAAAACCTGGGTTTTTCATTCTCCATAGAGCAGCTGTTCAGCCTCTCCGCAATCGCCGGTTTGTCTGGCGCAACCTTGCGAATTCCCGCTTCGTTCATGATCAAAATCGCCGGCGGCCGTAACACCATATTTTTGACTACCGCATTGTTGATGATCCCGGCGGCAGGCACCGGCATTGCGCTGATGAACCCGGATACACCATTTATCGTGTTCCAGGCTCTGGCACTACTGTCCGGTATCGGTGGCGGCAACTTCGCATGCTCCATGAGTAACATCAGCTCTTTCTATCCCAAGAGCAAACAGGGCTATGGCCTGGGAATGAATGCTGGCCTGGGTAACTTCGGCGTAACGACCATGCAAATCCTGATTCCCCTGGTGATGACCGTAGGGGTGTTCGGCTTTCTTGCAGGCGATTCCATGCAACTGCAAAGCCCAAGCGGCACACTGATCGGTCGTATCGAAGCGGGCACTGAAACCTGGATCCAGAACGCCGGCTTTATCTGGTTGTTATTCCTGATTCCCTTGGCATTCGCCGGCTGGTTCAGGATGAACAACCTGAAAGTGGTTACCCCCAATCCGGGCAACCCAGCTTCAGCATTCGGTAAGATTCTCGGGCTTTACGGCGTGGGTATCCTGACCTCTGTGCTGGGGGTCTGGGCGCTTAGCGTTATGAACATGTGGCTGGCCCTGCCACTGACAATCATCCTGACCGTGGTTCTGTTGCGCCTGATACCCGGTGACATCAAACCCAACATCAAAAACCAGTTCGCCATCTTCAGCAACAAGCACACCTGGTCCATGACGGTGTTGTACATCCTGACTTTTGGCTCGTTCATTGGCTTTTCGGCAGCGCTGCCCCTGTCTATCAGCATCATTTTCGGCAACATGATGGAAGTAGCGGCCGACGGCACTGTTACTCGCGTGGTGAACCCGGATGCCCCCAGCGCCCTCACCTGGGCCTGGATGGGTGCCTTTGTTGGCGCACTCATACGCCCCGTAGGCGGCTGGATCTCTGACAAAATGGGCGGCTCCATCGTTACCCAGATCATTTCTGTGATCATGGTGGTGGCGTCGGTGGCCACCGGTTACGTGATGATGCTGGCCTACAACTCCACTGATCCGAACAGCTACTTCGCCCTGTTCCTGATTCTGTTCATCGTGATGTTCGCAGCCAGCGGCATCGGCAACGGCTCTACTTTCCGCAGCATTGGTTACATTTTTAACCAACAGCAAAAAGGACCAGTGCTTGGCTGGACCAGCGCCATCGCCGCCTATGGCGCTTTCATTGCGCCCAAGCTGCTGGGCCAGCAAATTCAGGCTGGTACTCCGGAAGTGGCTATGTATGGCTTCGCCGTGTTCTACGCGCTTTGCCTGGTAGTGAACTGGTGGTTCTACCTGCGCAAAGATGCCTACATCAAAAATCCTTAATCACAACACTATGACCGAACCATGCCGACCAAGAGAGCGGACATTATGAGCACACCAACCAAGTCACAACAGAACCGGGCTCTGGGCTTATCCACATTTGCCTTCACTCTGTGTTTTGCTGTGTGGACCATTTTTTCTATCATTGGCATCCGCATCGCGGAAGATCTGGGGCTTTCAGACACTCAACTTGGCTTGCTAATGGCCACGCCTATTCTGACCGGCTCCATCAGCCGGCTGTTTCTGGGCATCTGGACCGATCGCTACGGCGGGCGCTGGGTATTCGGCATACTCATGCTCACCACATCTGCCTGTGTTTACCTGCTAACCTTTGCCACTACCTACCCCATGTTACTGGTGGGTGCTCTGGGAGTTGGCCTTGCCGGTGGTTCCTTTATTGTTGGCGTCGCCTACGCCGCTGCCTGGTTTGAGCCAGCCCGCCAGGGCACAGCTTTGGGTATCTTTGGCGCAGGCAACGTTGGCTCCGCCGTAACCAACTTCGGCGCACCTTTTTTGCTTGTGGCTTTTGGCTGGGAGACTACAGCCCAGGTTTATGCCTCTGTGTTAGCGGTCATGGGCGTTGTGTTTATTCTTCTGGCAAAGGAAGACCCGCTTTCTGCCGGGCGTAAAGCCGAAGAACCCCGTTCGTTCATGGAGCAGATGGAGCCACTGAAGGATTTGCGGGTCTGGCGTTTTGCTCTCTACTACTTCTTCGTATTCGGGGCGTTCGTGGCCCTGGCGCTGTGGCTGCCACACTACCTGATTGGCGTTTACGGGCTTAGCATAACGACTGCAGGCATGATCGCAGCGCTTTATACCATTCCAGCCTCCCTGTTCCGTATACTGGGCGGTTGGATGTCTGATCGCTACGGCGCTCGGCGCGTGATGTACTGGACATTTATCGCCTCAGTTATCTGCACCTTCCTTTTGAGTTACCCGCCTACAGATTATGTAGTGCACGGCATTAACGGCGACATTCGCTTCAGCATAGGCATGAGCCTGCCGGTGTTTGTGGCGCTCATTTTTACTCTTGGCTTTTTCATGTCCCTCGGCAAAGCGGCTGTGTACAAACATATTCCTGTCTACTACCCCATGCACGTAGGTGCTGTTGGCGGTGTAGTCGGCATGATTGGCGGGCTGGGCGGGTTCATTCTGCCCCTGACCTTTGGCGCGCTGAACGACATTACCGGCATTTGGCAGAGTTGCTTCATGCTCATGTTCGTAATTGCCGCCGCTGCATTGGCCTGGATGCACTACGCCATTCGCAGCGCAGAGCGCGTGGAGTGGGCGGAGAACACCGAAAAGACCGATCTGCCGGAATTGGCAACGCCGCAGCTGTTCTACCCTTTGGGCCGCAAATAAGCAGTTGCAAGCCGGATAGAATGACAAGCACCCATTCGCGCCACACAAAAGCGGATGGGTGTTTCTTTAAATACTGGTAAATACCCTGTTCCAGAGCCGTGCGGCGCATTAGACTCCATACTTCCGATATCACCTGGAGCAGTAAAAACCATGTCCCCGGAAGTGTCCCCCTTTCCCGGCTTCAACCAGTTGCGCCGTATTGAATCCAGCACCCTCTTTCAGGGCGTGGTGATCAGCATTATCATTCTCTCGGCACTGACCATCGGGGCCAAGACCTACGATTTGCCACCCCTGGTTGAACAGTCCCTGAGCCTGATGGATGCAGCCATCACCCTGTTCTTTCTGGTCGAGATTCTATTTCGTTTCGCCGCCAGCCCGGTAAAACGCCGCTTCCTGCTGGACGGCTGGAACCTGTTCGACACCCTGGTAGTCATCGGCAGCCTGATCCCCCTGGACAATTCCGAAGCCGTGCTGCTTGGCCGCCTGCTGCGGATATTCCGGGTGCTGCGCCTGGTCTCCGTGGTGCCGGAACTGCGCTTTTTGATCAACTCCCTGCTCAAAGCCATTCCCCGCATGGGCTACATTGCGCTGCTGATGTTCATTATTTTCTACATCTACGCCGCCATGGGCTCCATGTTCTTCGCCAGCGTGGACAACGAGCTCTGGGGCGATGTCGCCATCTCCATGCTCACCCTGTTCCGGGTAGCCACCTTCGAGGACTGGACCGACGTAATGTACGCCACCATGGAGCAGTACCCCCTTAGCTGGATCTACTACCTGACCTTTATCTTCCTGACGGCCTTCGTGTTTCTGAACATGATGATTGGCGCCATTCTGGAAGTGATGAGCGAGGAGCAGAATGCCAGGCAGGCCCAGCAGGCACATGATGAGCGTGATGAGATCAACCGCCAGCTACGCGAAGTGCAGAGCCAACTGGCAGAGCTGCTCAGCCACGCCAAGACAAAACAGCACGGGCCTCCACAACAGGGAGAGTGAACCCGTCAGTGTAAATCTATTACCTCTAAGTGAAAGACTTAGATACATGTTTCAGCGAGTCGTCGAGATTGCGAGCGCAACGATAGGAAACAGCACCAACCCGGTCGCACAACTTGCCGTTATGTGGTGCCAATCATGCTAAAATTACGGGTTTTGAGCCATGCTCAATCACGGGTAGCCAGGACGCTACACATTACAGAAAGGAACTCTCATCATGAGCAATCTGATTGCCGCCTGCGTTGGCGACATGCACGTTTGCCCGATCAAAGGGCACGGCTCCTCCCCCATCATGCCAAACGGCTCCAGCA
>JAKDUK010000033.1 GCA_030457765.1 Marinobacter sp.
CAATCTTAGCGACGCCTGTCCACCGCAGCCGCCATCTTCTCAATAATGGCGTTAATCCGCTCGTGCTTCATCTTCATAGACGCCCGGTTTACCACCAGCCGCGTGCTGATGTGATCAATCAGCTCCCGCGCTTCCAGGCCGTTGGCTGTCAAGGTATTACCGGTATCCACGATATCAACGATCTCATCTGCCAAACCAAGAATCGGCGCCAGTTCCATTGCACCATAAAGCTTGATGATATCGGCCTGCCGCCCTTGCGCTGCGTAATACTGACGAGCCAGGTTAACGAACTTGGTGGCCACACGAATACGCCCAACGGGAGGAGTTTCGCCTTTCGGGCCTGCCGTCATCAACCTGCAGCGCGCAATGTTCAAATCCAGCGGCTCGTACAGCCCTTCCCCGCCGTGCTCCATCAGCACATCTTTGCCGGTTACGCCCAAATCCGCCCCGCCGTACTGCACATAAGTAGGCACGTCGGTTGCGCGTATCACCAGTATGCGCACAGCCGGATGGGTGGTGGGAAACACCAGCTTGCGGGATTTTTTGATGTCATCGACCAGCTCAATCCCGGCTTCCGCCAGCAGTGGCAGGGTTTCTTCCAAAATTCGCCCTTTCGACAAAGCGATGGTAATGAAATCTGTCATGCGTCCTTCCGGTTTCCCGTTTGTGTCTGTCACGCTGGCAAGCGGCGGATACTGCCACCTAGTAGCTGCAGCTTTTCTTCAATGCACTCGTAACCACGATCAATATGATAAATACGATCGATAATGGTATCGCCGTCTGCCAGCAAACCTGCAATAACCAGGCTGGCAGATGCCCGCAGGTCTGTTGCCATAACTGGCGCACCCGTTAGATGATCAACCCCTTTGATAATCGCGGCATTGCCCTCCAGGGTAATGTCGGCGCCCATCCGGGTCAGCTCCTGCAAGTGCATGAACCGGTTTTCGAACACGGTTTCAATGATGGTGCCGGTACCTTCTGCCACGGCATTCATCGCGGCAAACTGGGCTTGCATATCTGTGGGAAAGGCCGGGTATGGCGCTGTACGAATGTTAACCGCTTTCGGCCGCTGGCCTTTCATGTCCAGCTCAATCCAATCGGCGCCCGTGGTGATATGCGCGCCCGCTTCTTCCAACTTGAGCAGCACGGCGTCCAAAAGGTCTGCACGGGTATCTTTCAGTTTTACCCGGCCACCGGTTGCAGCGGCGGCTACCAAATACGTGCCGGTTTCAATGCGATCTGGCAACACGTTGTAGTGGCACCCGTGCAAACGCTCAACGCCTTCGATTTCAATGGTTGAGCTGCCATGGCCGGTGATTTTTGCGCCCATGGCAATCAGGCACTCGGCCAAATCTACTACTTCTGGCTCGCGGGCTGAGTTTTCGAGGATGGTCTTGCCATCGGCCAGCGCCGCGGCCATCAACAGGTTTTCGGTGCCTGTTACTGTAACCGTATCCATGAAGATGTGCGCGCCTTTTAAGCGGCCATTGGTTTTTGCCTTGATATAACCATTTTCCACCGTGATATCCGCGCCCATTTGCTCCAGGCCCTGGATGTGCAGGTTTACCGGGCGGCTACCAATGGCACAGCCACCTGGCAGAGACACTTCTGCTTCGCCAAAATGCGCAACCAGCGGGCCCAATACCAGGATGGAGGCGCGCATGGTTTTGACCAGCTCGTAAGGTGCGTGGAAGTGCTTGATGGTGTTGGCGTGAATTTCGACGCTCATTTTCTCATCAATCATCAACTCTACGCCCATTCGGCCCAGCAGTTCGATCATGGTGGTAACGTCGTGCAGATGCGGCAGGTTACCAACGGTCACCGGCTCGTCCGCCAGCAGGGTCGCAGCCAGAATCGGGAGCGCGGCGTTTTTGGCACCGGAAATACGGATTTCGCCGTCCAGGGGCTTGCGGCCCCGGATTAAAAGTTTATCCACAATAAGAGTCCTGTCGTGTGCGGGCCATTTAGCCCTGTCGAGCAGCTTAGCCTTGGCGCGCAGCCCATTCAGCCGGTGTAAACGGTTTAGGGTGAAGAGCGTGAATGGTGCCATCCATCATTTGCTGAAATAGCGCCTTGTTGATCAGTTGTTGCCGCTTGATGGTCGACAGGCCTTCAAACACCTCACCTACGACTACCACCATATAATGGTTACCATCGATCTGTACCTGCACGTCGCAATCGGGCAGTGCTTCTTTGACCAGTTCGGTGACTTGGGCGGCGTCCATAGTAAATCCTCGGATATTTATGAAATCAGGGGCGGGATTGTAACCAATCCTCAAGGTTGCTCAAAGCGGCAAGAGAAACGAGGCGCTCTGGCGCCCCGGTAAACGACAGAGAAACACCGTGTTTTTCTGCCAACCGGCTCCAGCACAGAAGCATGGAGAGAATAACACTGTGGGTGGTGGACAAACCGCCAAGGTCAACCACCAGGTTGCCAGTGACGGTTTTAATCTGTCGCTCGCCCTCAGCTCGCACCGGGGCAACGTTATGAGCATCAATTGCACCAGACACAGAGAGTACCTCTGCCTCCAGCTGAGCACGGGGCACACTTGCAGTCATGAGTTGTTCACTTCGTCTTCCAGGTTGAGAGATTTAACAGCATCGCCCCAACCATCAATAACAGCCTGAACCTGGCCGCGATTGGCTTCCATTTCCTGAGTGAAACGATCCCGGAAGGAAAGGCCTATGTTTACGCCTTCAACAATCACGTTTTCCATCATCCAGTCGCTGCCATCCTTACGGTGCATGGAGTAGGTCACGGAGTGGCGATTGCCGGAGGCTGTCACCACTTCCATAGCCACAGACGCGCGGTTGTCATTTTGCGGGTTAATCGTGGCATCGTTCACTTTTATTTCGAAGTCTTCGGCGCTCACCAACGCCTGGGCGTAGCTGTCAAACAGGCTGCGCTTGAATTTGGCTACAAACTCATTGCGCTGTTCAATCGTGGTTTGGCGAGCGTAACGGCCCATGACCCTGGCGGCAATCCTGCGAAAATCAACAAAGCCGTCTAACGCTTCGTCCATATTTTTATAGAAGGCTTCCGGGTCACGCTCATAAAGCCCGCGCTCTTCATTAAGTTTGTTCACCAGACGTTGGGTGTTTTTGTCTACGTACTGCTGCAGATCTTCTTCTGGCCCGGCCTGAACTGAGGCCACACACACTGCCATCAGGGTTAGTGCCAGGAAAAGCCGTTTAGTTAGTGCAATCATGTAAGTTCTCCTGTTCTGTCACAGAGCCGTTTGATCGGCTTACTTGCCAGACGCAAAATTGCTGATCAGCCGCTCGATATTCATGGCCGACTGAGTGGAATAAAAGGTATCACCGGCTTCAAGAGAGTCCATTTCACCGCCAATGGATATATCAATGTACTGCTCACCCAGTAAGCCTGATGTACGTATGACTGCGGCGCTGTCGGCCGGTATATTGTCTACATCGCCGTGGATAGACATGGCTACCCGCGCCTGGAATGTTTCCGTGTTCAGGTTGATGGACTCAATACTGCCGATTGTGACACCCGCCATAGACACTCTGCCCCTGGGCGTAATGCCGCCAGTGTCGTTAAAATCCGCATACACCGTATAGGTGCTTTCGGCAGATTTTGGCGTCAGCCCACTTACCTGCAGTGCCAGAAACAGCAATGCAGCCAACCCGGCGAGCATAAACAGGCCAACTGTGATTTCGGATGTTCTTTGTGTCATTACCGGCTCCCGGTGTTATCTCGTCAGTCGTTAATCAGAAGTTGCCGAACATTACGGCAGTAAGCACAAAATCCAGCCCCAGCACCGCCAGCGAGGAGTACACCACCGTTTTTGTGGTGGCCGAACTGATGCCTGCCGATGTGGGTACACAATCGTAGCCCTGGTAAACCGCAATCCAGGCGCACACAAAACCAAATACGATGCTTTTGATGACGCCGTTTACTACGTCGTCGAAGAAATCGACAGAGGCCTGCATGTTACCCCAGTAGGATCCTTCAAATACGCCGAGCCAATCCACGCCTACCAGCATACCGCCCCAGATACCCACCATGGAAAAAATAATGGCCAGTACCGGCATAGCAATAAAGCCTGCCCAGAGTCTGGGAGCAATTACCCGGCGCAGAGGGTCTACACCCATCATTTCCAGGCTGGACAGCTGCTCGGTGGCTTTCATCAGGCCAATTTCGGCGGTTAGCGCCGAACCGGCGCGGCCTGCAAACAATAAAGCCGTGACAACCGGCCCGAGTTCTCGCACAAGGGTGAGCGCAATCATTTGGCCAATCGCCGCTTCAGAACCAAAATCACTGAGAATGGTGTAACCCTGAAGACCAAGCACCATACCTATAAACAGCCCGGATACCACCACAATGGCCAGCGATAGTACGCCAACCGAGTAAAGCTGCTTGACTAAAAGCGGAAATCCGGTTGCCGGACGTGGAACGCCTGACAGCACGCCAGCGAGAAAACGGCCGGCGCGACCGATAGAAACAACGAGCTCTAAACCACTACGCCCGAAGGAGGCAATTCTGTCGATCACGAAACACCTCCCGCCAGCCCAAAATCCTCAGTTGCCACCGAAGACGGGTAATGAAATGGCACTGGGCCATCGGGATGGCCTTGCAGAAACTGCTGCACCTGCTCTGAGGGGTGCACTTGCAACTCGGCCGGTGTGCCGGCACCAATGACTTTGCCATCAGCAATAATACAAGCGTAATGGCAGATGCTCAGGGATTCTTGTACATCGTGGGACACCAGCACGCTGGTTAAGCCCATGGAGCTGTTCAGATCGCTGATGAGTTTTACCAGCACGCCCATGGCGATCGGATCCTGCCCGGTGAACGGCTCGTCATACATGATCAGCTCAGGGTCCAGTGCAATACTGCGCGCAAGGGCTACGCGCCGGGTCATGCCGCCGGAGAGTTCAGACGGCATCAATTGACGGGCGCCGCGCAAACCTACAGCCTCAAGCTTCATCAACACAATATCGTGAATCATGTCTTCGGGCAGTTTGGTGTGCACTCGCATCGGGAAAGCGACGTTCTCGAATACGCTTAGATCGGTAAACAGCGCACCGCTCTGGAACAGCATGCCCATTTTTTCCCGCAACGCGTAAAGTTCTTTACGGCGAAGCTTGGGTACGGACTGGCCATTCACTGTGATATCGCCAGAATCTGGTTGAAGCTGGCCGCCAATCAGGCGCAGCAAGGTCGTTTTGCCAGTGCCACTGGGGCCCATGATGGCGGTGATTTTCCCACGGGGAATATCCATGGTTACACCATCAAAAATACGGCGCCCCGTGCGGGAAAACACAACATCTTTCAATGAAATATACGAGCGCAAACTCATAATCCTTACCTTTCAGTCCATAGCACTTAGCCTTCAGACCATGGCACTTATGCTTTCAGAGAGCAGCTACATTATGCGAAGGAGCGCTCAAGCTCAATCGATAGGTTCCAAAATAAATGGATAGCAATGATCCATTGCACTGAACTTTCTACACAGAACCTAAAACACAACGCTATAGTGAACTCTCCAGTGAAATCGCCGTAACCAGACCGCTCAACTTGCGGGAAATGTTATACTTCGCCAACCTAATCGCAATCCCGTCTTTTTAGCTGGTTTTTCAGCTGAAAGGCGCAACGAGAAAGCAGGTTTTTCGCCCGATGACTGAACGCAAAACATACGATTTCCGCAACTCCGCACTTCAGGCCATCTGCATTGAGCGGGATGCTATCAGCGCCTTGGAAAACCGCATAGATGAACACTTTATACGTGCTTGCGAAGTCATTATGTCATGCAAGGGCCGTGTTGTGGTGACCGGCATGGGTAAGTCCGGTCACATTGGCCACAAGATTGCCGCCACTCTTGCCAGTACTGGTACACCCTCATTCTTTGTTCACCCCGGCGAAGCCAGCCACGGCGATATGGGCATGATCACCAGCCAGGATGTGGTTATTGCCATTTCAAACAGCGGCAACACCAGCGAAGTGGTTACCATTTTGCCACTGATAAAACGCATGGGCGCGCCGCTCATCAGCATGACTGGCAACCCCAATTCCACACTGGCGAAAGAAGCTGCAGCAAACCTGGATGTTAGCGTTGAGGCAGAGGCCTGCCCGCTTGGCCTGGCACCTACATCCAGCACAACTGCCACTTTAGTAATGGGTGATGCCCTGGCCGTTGCACTGCTAGAAGCCCGCGGTTTTAGTGCCGAAGATTTTGCCTTTTCCCACCCTGGCGGCAGTTTGGGGCGCAGACTACTGCTGCGGGTGTCGGACATTATGCATACCGGCGATCGCATTCCCTCGGTCAGCGAAGACACCACCCTGAGCGGTGCCTTGCTGGAAATATCGCGCAAAGGGCTGGGCATGACAACGGTTGTGGATGCTGCGGGCAGCATGAGCGGCATTTTTACCGACGGCGACTTGCGCCGCACCCTGGACAAATCCATAGACGTGCATACAACCCCTATGCGAGAGGTAATGACCCGCAATGGCAGGGCCATTCAGCCAGACCAGCTTGCCGCAGAGGCGCTCAACGTTATGGAAGGGTTAAAGATAAGCGCGCTGCCGGTTGTTGATAACCAGGGCGCTCTGGTTGGCGCCATAAACATGCACGACCTGCTTCGCGCTGGCGTTATTTAATCTGCGGTTTAAAGAGCAATGTGATGACAGAACCAAAAAGCCCACTGGCAGTACACTGGCCAGCCGCCCTGCTAACCAAGGCCAAGCAAATCAAGCTCGTGGCCCTGGACGTTGACGGCATTATGAGCGATGGCAAAATTTACTTCAGCGCCAAAGGCGATGAACTGAAAGGCTTCAACATTTTGGACGGGCTGGGGCTTAAACAAATTATGGCAGCGGGCATCAGCGTTGCTGTTATTACCGGCCGCAACTCGCCGCTGACAGAAAAACGCATGCAAGACCTGGGCATCCCCCACCTGATGCAGGGGCGTGAAGATAAAAAGATTGCGCTGCAGGAATTGATGCGCACACTGGACATGCCAGCAAACGCTATCGCCTATATGGGCGATGACTTGCCTGACCTGCCAGCCATTCGATTTGCAGGGCTGGGCGTAACGGTTCCGAATGGCTACTGGCTAGTGCGCGAATATGCGGATTATTGTACCCAGGTTAACGGCGGCAATGGCGCGGTGCGCGAAATGTGCGACCTGTTACTGACTGCGGGCGACCACCTTGGCGCCGCACTCACGCCCTACCTGGAGCCCTAGCCGTGTCTGAAAGCACGAAAAACAGCCAGCTTTCTGCTCTGGTGCTGGCAAACAGGCCCAGGCTGCGCATGTTAGCGCTGGCTGTCACCATTGCCGTCACGGTTTTCCTGTTATGGCACAGCGGTGAGCCGCCAGCCACCAGTTACAGTGACGCAAAACAATTACGGGGTGCAGACGAGCCTGATGGCTTTGTGGTCAACGGCAACTACACGTCTTACGATGAAACAGGCCACCGCAAAATTGTGTTTACAAGCCCGCGCATTGAGCAGTTTGAAGACGGCGACCTGGCCACCATGGAGTCGCCCAGTGCAGAATTGTTTAGCAATACAGAAGACGGGCCCTGGGTTTTGAATGCGCAGGAAGGTAGCCTTCGGCAAAGCGAAGATGTACTGCACCTGTATGGCAACGTTCGCGTGGTACGGATGATTGGCGACAGAGAAGCAACCCTGGTGACAGAAAGCTTAACCCTGGATAACAACCAAGGCATAGTCTTCACCGATGACCCGGTAGAAATTACCGACAGCGTTGGCACCACCCAGGCCAAAGGCATGAAAGCGTGGATCGACGAACGTATTCTGGAACTTAACTCCCAGGTGAAAGGACGCTATGAAATCGTTAAATAACCCTGTGCCTAAGCTGCTGATTGCTCTTTTTGCGGCGTTTTTTGCCAGCCAGGCCACGGCCTTTGATCTCGACTCCGACCAACCAATCACGGTCAGCGCCGACAGCGCCCGATTAGATGATGGCCAAGGCATTGCCACCTACACAGGCGCCGTTGAACTAGTGCAAGGCAAAACCCGCCTGACGGCTGACCGCGTGGTGTTGTACCGTAACGTGAACGGTCTTAACCGCATTGAGGCTAACGGCACACCGGCCCGTTACCAGCAGCCTGTGACCAGCGGCGAAGGTGAAACTGACGCCAAAGCCAAAAACATCACCTGGTCTGCGACAAATAAGCAGCTGACCTTTGAGCGGGAGGCGGTGATTGAACAAAATGGCAACGTGTTCCGCGGCGACATTATTCATTACGATACCGAACAGCGAGTGGTCACCGCTGAAGGCGCAGAAGATACAGGTTCTGGCCCAGGCCGGGTTGAAATGGTCATTCAGCCCCGCAGCGGTAATATCAGCAATGAATCCGGCAACTAATAGCAAAAAACAGGGATCCGATGGCAGTTCTCAGAGCGAGTAATCTGGCGAAAAGTTATAAACAGAAAAAGGTTGTTATCGATGTCTCTCTGGAAATTCGCAGCGGTGAGATTGTCGGCCTGTTGGGCCCAAATGGCGCAGGCAAAACCACCTGCTTTTATATGATTGTAGGGTTGGTGAATGCCGATAACGGCCGCGTAACCATCGACAGTGAAGACATTACGCCACTGCCTATGCATGGCAGAGCCCGCAAAGGCATTGGTTATCTGCCACAGGAAGCGTCTGTGTTCCGCAAGCTGTCGGTGCGGGATAACATCATGGCCATTCTGGAAACCCGCAAAGCGCTCAGCCGCGAAGAACGCCTGAGCAAGCTGGAACAGCTGCTGGAAGAGTTTCACATTACCCACATCCGCGACAGCGTGGGCATGGCGCTTTCTGGCGGCGAACGGCGCCGGGTAGAAATAGCCCGCGCCCTGGCCATGGAGCCTGCTTTTATTTTGCTGGACGAGCCTTTTGCCGGGGTGGACCCGATTTCTGTGAGTGACATCAAACAGATCATTCGCCACCTCCGGGACAAAGGCATAGGCGTGCTGATTACCGATCACAACGTGCGTGAAACACTGGATATTTGCGAGAACGCCTACATCGTGTCTGGTGGGCATATTATTGCCTCCGGAAACGCCGAGACCATTCTTGCCAATCAACAGGTTAAGGAAGTGTATCTTGGCAACGAATTCCGCTTGTAGTGGCTGTTTTTGACCTATGGATAATTCCGTTCGATTGTTTTGCTGACCCGGAGCAAGTAAACTCGGCAAAGAACTTGCTAGGGTATTGCCATACATCGGCAAGTAGCCGACATATAAAGATTTTTTTGGCCGAAGCAGGAAATTCAGAGTGGGTAGAGTGACGGATCCAGAGCGATGGTTATGAAAGCCTCTTTACAATTAAAGATGGGCCAGAGCCTGACAATGACGCCCCAGCTACAACAGGCGATCAGGCTTTTGCAGTTATCGACTCTCGACCTTCAGCAGGAAATCCAGCAGGCTCTGGAATCCAACCCCCTGCTGGAAGCTCCGGAAGAAGACGAGCAGGCAGACGCTCCGTCAGAAGATAACCAAAACCAGGACAGCACCTCGGAGGATACCCCCGCTGACACCGCTTCAGACTTGCCCAGCCCTGATTGGGATGAGAGCGAAAACGGCCCCGACTGGCAATCTGAAAACGACATTCCCGACACAATTCCCGACGATCTACCAGTTGATACCGCGTGGGACGATATTTATCAGTCTGCCCCGGCGCCAGCTGCACGGAACGACGACGAAAACGACCACGACTTTGAAACCCGGAACTCGCCCAGTGAAACACTGCGGGATCACCTCGAATGGCAACTGAACCTCACCCCTTTGAGCGAACGAGATCAGGCCATTGCCCACGCACTGATGGACGCTGTGGATGATCGCGGCTACCTGACCAGCCCGGTTGAGGATATTTACGCCGGTTTGGCGAACGATTCTGATGAAGATCCCCTTGAACTGGACGAAGTAGAAGCCGTTCTGCGACGGCTGCAGCACTTTGATCCGCCAGGGGTGTTTGCCAGAGACCTTCAAGACTGCCTTCTGATTCAGCTGAACCAGCTGCCACCAGACACTCCTTGGCTGGCCCAGGCACGGTTGGTTATCACTCATTATATCAATCTGCTGGGTAATCGTGATTACGCTCAGCTGCTGCGTCGTAGCCGACTGAAAGAAGACCAGTTGCGAGATGTGCTTGCCCTGATTACGAGTTTGAACCCACAGCCGGGCGACATTATTGATCGTACCGAACCGGACTATGTGATTCCCGATGTGATCGTGCGCAAACACAACGATCGCTGGCGCGTAGAGCTGAATCCTGACATTGCACCGCGCATACGGGTGAATGCCAGCTATGCTTCATTAATAAAGCGTGCAGACAGCAGTGCTGACAACACCTACCTGCGCGACCAACTGCAGGAGGCAAAGTGGTTTATTAAAAGCCTGCAGAGCCGGAACGAAACACTGTTGAAAGTTGCAACGCGCATTGTTGAGTATCAACAGGGCTTTCTGGACCACGGGGAGGAAGCAATGAAACCGCTGATTCTCTCAGATATTGCCCAGTTGGTAGAAATGCACGAGTCCACTATTTCTCGCGTCACCACGCAAAAATACATGCACACGCCCCGTGGCATTTTTGAGTTGAAGTATTTTTTCTCCAGCCACGTAGGCACCGACGAAGGCGGTGAGTGCTCATCAACGGCTATTCGCGCTATGATCAAGAAACTGATTGCCACAGAAACACCGAAAAAGCCGTTGAGTGACAGCAAAATTGCGGCCATGCTGGGAGAAGAGGGTATCAAGGTGGCAAGACGCACCGTTGCAAAATACCGTGAGGCGATGCACATTCCGCCCTCAAACGAACGCAAGCGTCTGGTTTAAACCTGGCCCAGTTTATACGCCTTACCCGGATTTCGCTGGTGCAGCTATGCGCCAGCACTCAGGCCGGCTCACCGAGCCGGAACGGATGACAACAGGAGACGTCTATGCAACTCAACATTTCAGGCCATCACGTAGAACTGACTCCCGCTCTGAAGGACTATGTATCTGAGAAATTTGAAAGGCTGCAGCGGCACTTCGATCATATTAGTAACTGCCAGGTGACTCTGGAAGTGGATAAGGTTCGTCAGATCGCGGATGCGACGCTCCACGTGGTCGGTGGTGAGATTCACGCAAAGGCGGAAAACGAGGATATGTACGCAGCAATCGACGGCCTCGTCGATAAGCTTGACCGGCAAATCCTCAAGCACAAGGAAAAGAGTGTGGACAGGATGCAAGGAAATATCGCCCGCTAGGCGATTTTTTCAGGCATGTTATCTAATCAGGCTGCGGCACGGAAAACGTGTCGCAGCTTTTTTAACGGAAGCACGATCGATTCATGAGTGACACATCCCTCACAATAGACAACATCCTTGCCCCGGAGCTCACCCTGTGCAAGGTGCCCGCTGCCAGTAAAAAGCGGGTTCTGGAGTTCATTGCCGAGCAGATCCATCAGCACAACTCTGCTCTGAGCGAAGGCCAGATTTTTAACAATCTGATTTCCCGTGAGCGGTTGGGCAGCACTGGAATCGGCCAAGGCATTGCCATTCCCCATTGTCGTCTGGAAGGGCTTGAACAGGTTATTGGCGTTTTGATGACGCTGGACGAAACCGTCGAATTTGACGCGATCGACAATCAACCGGTGGATCTCGTGTTTGCGCTGATTGTGCCCAAAGAAGCCACCAGCGAGCACCTTGAATTACTCAGCCAACTGGCTGAGAAGTTTAACGAGCGCACCTTCTGCGACCGCCTCAGACAGTGCGAAGATGCAAACACGCTTTACCAAAGCATGACCGCCGAAAGCGGCTGATATCCACTCTGGCAACAGGTTGTTTCACCATGAAGCTGATCATCGTCAGTGGCCGGTCTGGCTCCGGCAAGAGTACCGCTCTTCACGTACTGGAAGACCTGGGCTATTACTGTATTGATAACCTGCCTATCGGGCTGCTGTTCCCTCTTACGCGGGAAGCGGCAGAACAGAGTGCTCCCGGGCGGCTCGACAAAATGGCGGTTAGCATTGATGCCCGCAACCTTTCTGCAGAGCTGGCCAATTTTGAAGACATTTACCGCAAGCTTCGCAAGGCGGATATCCAGGTAGAGATCATTTATCTGGACGCCGATGAACAATCGCTGCTGCAGAGGTTTCACGCTACCCGCAGAAAACACCCACTGAGCGATGACAAAACATCTCTCAGGGAGGCTATCAGCAGCGAAAAAGACTTGCTGGAGCCACTTTCCAAACTGGCAGACTTGTACATCAACACCAAAGGTCTGTCGATGTACGAGCTGCGCGATATGGTGAAGCAGCGCGTAGCTGGCCGCAAAGACCAGGAACTGGCTCTGTTGTTCCAGTCTTTTGGCTTCAAGCACGGTGTGCCATTGGATTCTGATTATGTGTTTGATGTGCGCTGCCTGCCCAATCCCTACTGGGATACCAGCCTGCGCAAGTTTACCGGCATAGACCAACCGGTTATCGAGTTTCTGGAGAGGGAACCGGCAAGCCGGAAAATGGTTAACGACCTGATTGCCTTTCTGGAAAGCTGGATTCCTTCTTTTGCCGACAGCAATCGCAGTTACATGACCATTTCTATTGGCTGCACAGGCGGCCAACACCGGTCGGTTTATATCTGCGAACAGCTGGGGCTGTATTTCCGGAAACACAGCAGCAACACGCAAGTGCGCCACACTGAACTGCCGCACCTGCAGGCCCGGAAAGAGGTCTGATTAGCTGTGATACGCCACCCCATTGTCATTATCAATAAACTTGGCCTGCACGCCCGAGCCACGGCAAAGCTGGTTGCTACTGCCTCACAGTTCGACAGTGCGGTGAAGGTCTGCGGTAAAGGACGAGAGGTAGATGCCAAGAACATCATGCAGATTATGATGCTCGCAGCCAGCAAAGGCACGGAGGTGGAACTGGTGGCGGATGGCCCGGATGAACAGCAAGCTATCGACGCCCTTGCCGCTCTCATTAACGACTACTTTGGAGAAGGCGAATAGGCCGCCTTTTCCATAGCCGTTCCCTGCAACCTCCTGCAACTCTTTCTCACGTACGCCGGCTAACTCCGTTATAATGCGAACGTTTTCCCACTGCAGGTGATTCATGTCAGATATTCTGGAGAAAAGCCAGGCCCGCCAGCGCTTACGCTCACTGAGTGAGGCGTTAGACAGTGGTGCGCTTAAGCAAGTTGCCCGCATTCTTAACGGCGGCCTGAGCCCCAGTGACATCGCCCACTTACTTGAGTCTTCGCCGCCGCGTCAGCGTGCCCTGCTTTGGAATCTGGTCGACAAACAACTGGAAGGCGATGTTCTTCAATACCTGAACGAGGACATTCGCGCCGAATACCTGAGCCGACTGAACGCTCAGGAGTTGGCGGACATTATTGAAGATTTCGAGTCCGACGATCTGGCCGACCTTCTTCAACAGTTACCAGACACGGTGATCCGGGAAGTTCTGGACACCATGGACGACCAGGACCGGCAGCGGGTTGAAGAAGTGCTTTCCTACCCGGAAGACACTGCCGGCGGTTTGATGAACACGGATACCATCACCGTGCGGCCGGATATCAGTATTGATGTGGTATTGCGCTATCTGCGCCGGCACAGGGCGCTGCCGCCCATGACAGACAGCCTGATTGTGGTAAGCCGACGGGACGAGTTTATCGGCATGCTGCCTATCACCAAAATGCTCGTATCCAACCAGACCGCGACTGTACGGGAGGTTATGGATACCGACATAGAACCTATTCCTGTCACGCTCTCCGATACCAAGGTTGCCACCTTGTTTGAGCGCTACGATTTGATTTCTGCGCCGGTTGTAAACGAGGAAGGCCACCTTCTGGGCCGAATCACCATTGATGACGTGGTGGATGTTATCCGGGTAGATGCAGATCACTCGCTGATGAGCATGGCCGGCCTGGATGATGACGAAGACACGTTTGCGCCAGTGTGGAAAACAACCCGGCGGCGTGCCATTTGGCTGGGCGTGAATCTGCTTACCGCTTTCACGGCGTCTGGCGTAATAGGCCTGTTCGCAGACACCATTGAAAAGGTGGTGGCGTTGGCGGTGCTGATGCCCATCGTGGCCAGTATGGGCGGAATTGCTGGTAGCCAAACCCTCACACTGGTTATCAGGGGCATGGCCGTAGGGCAAATCAGTGGCGCCAATGTAGGCTGGTTACTGAACCGGGAGTTTCTTTCCGGTATTCTCAACGGCATGCTTTGGGCCGGCGTGGTAGCCACTGCGGCTATGGCCTGGTTTCAGGACCTTTTGATAGGCGGCATTATTGCGGCTGCGCTGATTATCAACCTGGTTGCTGCAGCGCTTGTGGGTACCGTGCTGCCGCTGTTTCTGAAATCCCGTAACATCGACCCTGCCCTGGCGGGCAGCGTTATACTGACCACCGTTACAGACGTAGTAGGCTTTATGTCATTCCTCGGCCTTGCCACCATTTTTTACGCGTGACCCGACAAACCTGGATGCAAACCATGATCGACGATAACCAAGACGATGCCCCGCAGTATGCCGGGCCCAGTAAATCTCAGCTCAAGCGGGACATGCACGCATTGCAAAACATGGGCAAGCGCATGATTGAGCTGAGCAACGATCAGCTTGATACGCTCACCATCAGCGACACGCTAAGAAGCGCCATTGAAGAATCCCGCAGGATTCGGCAAAACGAGGCCAAACGCCGCCATATGCAGTACATTGGCAAGATTATTCGCCAGGAAGAAGATCCCGATGGCATACTGCGGGCGATCGACGCGTTCGATTCAGGCAGTGAGGAGCATACCCGTCGCCATCATTTGGCTGAACGCTGGCGCGACCGAATGATTGCCGATGGCGATTCCGTAGCCGGCGAGTTTTTCAGTTACTGCCCCAGCGCCGACATACAGCACCTGCGCAATCTGGTTCGCAATGCGAGAAAAGATGTAGAAAAACAGAAAAACACGGGGCAGGCCCGCAAACTGTTTCGCTATTTGCGGGAGTGCGTTGACGAAGCCGAAGCCTGAATTCGGTTTTACTAGTTGCCAGTATCAAATACTTGCCGCAGATCTACACTGGGTTCATCCCAGGTTCCAGTCACATTGTAGGTGGCGCTGGTGAGTT
Organism: Marinobacter sp.; assembly: GCA_030457765.1. Classification (GTDB taxonomy): domain Bacteria; phylum Pseudomonadota; class Gammaproteobacteria; order Pseudomonadales; family Oleiphilaceae; genus Marinobacter. The sequence goes on from JAKDUK010000033.1 coordinate 15,079, forward strand.
TGCTCAACGGGTCGCCCAGCACCTTATCCAGCACAAAAAGCGCGCCACCGATGGGGGCGCTGGCCCCCATTAATAATGCCGCCAGCGGCAGGTTCTGGGTTAAAGGCAAAACCACCACCAGGCGCATATCCAGAACCTCGTCCGCCAGATTGGTGCTGCCACTGAGCTTGAACGCACCGGAAGGACCGACTACCTGAAGCTCGGGGTCCATGGCCAACAAGCCATCTGTCAGACGTGCCTTGCCCGAGATGGCATCAAAAGCCACGCCGCGCTCATAAAGGTCTGAAAAATCCAGTTTAAGCCTGCGCCATAGGGTGTCGGCGTTGAGTAAGTTGAAGATTCTGAACACTTGCGCACTGTTGTTACGCTCCAGAATAACGCCGTCATCCAGGCGCAAACTGGTTTTGCCGCTGAGGCTCGCAAGTTCAAACTCATCCGGACGTCCGGGCCAATCCAACTCAAACTTGATGTCGGTCTGCTTATTGGATAACGGAATTTCGGAATCAAAAAGCTCACCAAGATCGGCCAGCGCACCACCGGTTACAGTTCCGGAAAACTGGCTGAGTTCTCTGTTATTTACCAAGCTCCATGTCATATTGCCCTGCAACAGGAGCGACTTGAGACGACCTTCTATGTCGGTCACATTTAACTTCTGGTGCTCTGGCCGCAGATGGAAGAACCAGCGCCCCAAGCTATCGCCATTCAATTGCAGCTCTGATATGGCCACATCTATATCTGGCCAGCTTGCCATATCCATGGCCTTGAAAGCCTCAAGCTGCTGTTCCAGAGTTAACAACTCTGGCGCGTCCTTCGCTCCGGAATCATTTCGAACCAAACGAAGTACTTCAAAATCTGCTGTAACAAGGCTGTGATCGTTGGGTATAACTATCCGGCCAACGGCCCTCTTTGAACGGGTGCTCAGTACCCAGCGATCACCCAGATCAAAGGCTTCAAGATCAATATTGGTCAGGGTTTGATCCCCCAGATAGAGCTCGCCAAACGTTAGATCAACCCCCGAGTTTTTCCACAACAGATCAAAGGTTGCACGACCTTCCCAGGTACCGGAAATACCCAACCCGTCTTCTGCTGCTATGTCTATCTCTGCTACCAGTGGGGCAACCTGGTCTGGCTTCTTGGAAAAGGGCTCTGGCCAATCAATACCCAGCCCTTCCAAACTGGAGCGAATGATTACCTGTGAAGCACCGCCTGACGCCACATCCAGCTGTGCCGAGTAATCAACCGTGCCGCTAAGACCGTACCAGCTCTTTTGGGGTTTACTGCCGTCGCTTGCCTCGCCCGCCATTCCCATCTGGCGAAACACGCCGGGCACAGCCAGGGTGCCGGTTTGCTTTATCCTGAGTGCCTCGCGGCCTCCAGACTGTTCTGGCGCAATCTGACGAAACATCACCGAGACTGGTTCGTTCAAAAAGCTTGCCTTCAGGGGCTCGCCGGAAAACCCGTTAACAGAATGATAGGTCAGAACGCCGGAAATATTGTCCCAGCGCAGGTCGGCCTCGGGATAGTTTACTGAGCCATTGTCTGTACGCACCGTTGCTTCAACCACAGGCGTTTCGTTACCTGTTAAGGCCAGATCAATCGCAAGATCCAGCTCGTAATCGCCAGCGTAATCAAGACGTTTGGCGTCGGCGCCGGCCATGTCTCCAAACGGGCTGTTTTCCATCCAGTAGGCCACCGCATCCCCCGGCACAGGTGCCGATACATCCACCTGTACACGTGCCCCGCTCTGCTCTGGCACCACAGTGACTGTGCTGGGGTTCAAGGACAACCCACCCGTTTTGCCAGCTTTCAAAGCCACCAGTGTGTCGCCGTTCTGTATGTCTACGCGCCCCCGGGCACCCGTTACCTCAGGCCACTGATCGTCGTAACGCACGCTGGCGTTTTCAAATTCATACCACATGGATGACACAAACGAATTCGGCGGAGCGTCTGAGCCAATCTGGCCATGACCATAGTAAGCACCTGATGTGATGTCCGCTTTTGTGATGGCCTTGGTCAGCCAGTCATACAAGCCGGCGTCGACAACCTTTTGCGGAACAAAGTGGGCCAGCATGGAGGCGTCGCCATGCTCAAGCCCCACACGCAGGCCAAGGTTGCTCTCTCCCTGCTCAACCAGTTTCAAATCAAAGGCACCGGTCATGCGGGCCTTGTCGCCATAACTAAGGCTTATATCGTCTGCGTATACCCGTGTAACAGGGCCATTCAATTGCCAGGCAACGGTTGCCGCCATTTCGGGCAGGACCCACTCACTGCTGAACAGTTCAGGAAAACCCAGGGTAACCGGCTGCACACCGGCATGGGCTTGCACATAACCGGCGCTTTGGTCGGTATAAATAATGCCGTGTACACCGCTTACTGCTGGCGCCCCGCCATAAGCCGCCGCACCAACATCCCTGAGCCGGCCCGAGAGCTCAAAGCTGTTTTCATCACTGCCCGGAACACGAATTTTCACGCCATCAAGAAAACCCGTTGGGCGATAGTTTTCCAGTGCGTCGCTCGCCACCGGAGGCAATAATGGCAGCGCACCCACCAGATTTCTCAGTGGGCGCAGTGGCATGGCATCGGCAGTGATGGTAAACCCTTCCGGTTCTGGAAACAGTTTTAAACTGAAGGACTCAACCTGGTCGCCGTTCCAGGTCCAGGCCAACTGTTTGAGATGCCATTCACCGATGGTTTCCGCTGAATCACCGGCCTGTTCCGATGCTTCCATCACACCGTGATGACGGCGCCAACCAAAGCGGGCGCTTATATCTTCTAACGGGGCCAGAGATGTGTCGGCCACGCCTAATTGCAGGTATGGCGTTCTTACGGTTCCGCTTACCTGCTGTAAGATGCCTTCACGAAAGGTCAGCCAGGCTTCGCCACCCAGATCAAACCCCTCTACACGGATGTCCTGCCACTGGTATTCGTCCACCAGGCCATCAAATAATCGGCCAGAATCCACGTCCAGATATAACTGACCGCTAAAATCCCCCCTGAAAAAATGCTTACCCACCAATGTAAAACTGGCGAGCTGCTGAGTCGTGGCCGAGCGCATTGCGCGCCCAGATGCCCGGAACAAGCCTTTGTGGTACACCAAATCAAGCTGGGGAATATCCAGGTGGCGCAACTGGCCTTGGTTGTCACGAATGCCCAGGCTCACGCGAGTTACTTTTATGTAAGGGTCGGACAGCCACTTGCCGGCCACTTCAAGCCAGTGCCGAAACCGGTTATCAAATGGCTCTGGAAAATCGGCGCCTCTGACGCCGACATCGCCACTGGCTTTCTGATTCAGCGTTAACTCAAGACCGTCGGCTTCGAAATCCTCGAACACAATCCTGAATCGCATCAGTGATGTCAGCGCGTCGAGACGAATGGTCAGGTGCTGCAGGCTTATCACCCGCTGCCCGGAATCCGGGTTGGTAACGGTGATATCCTGCGCGGTCAGTGAAGGGTCCAGCCAAAACCATTGAGAGGAAAGGCTGCCAATGGTTACGTCATGCTCCAAACGGGCAGACAGTTCTTTGGCGAGGTCTTCCCGAAAGGTATCTATATTCTGGGTAAGCTGTCGGCCAATGCCCGCATACAGAGCGAACAATACCAGCACAATCAACAGCAGCCACCACACAACACTGGTCAACCGCGCCATCAAGCGAACAGGCGGGCGTTTAGAGGAAGACATTGGCGGTATTACTCACTATCACATCCTGTGCCGGTGTATCGCTCTTGAATCAGAGCAAAACGACATCATACTGTTCCTGGCTGTAGAAGGGCTCAACCTGAAAACGGACGGCTTTTTCAATAAAGGTTTCGAGATCTGCCACATTATCGGATTCTTCATCAACAAGGCGGTCAACCACGCTTTGCGATGCCATTACCAGGTAGTGCTCCACATCATAAGCCCGGTTAACCCGCAGTATCTCCCGGAAAATCTCAAAGCACACAGTCTCGCTGGTTTTCAGGAAACCTCGGCCATCGCATATCGGGCAAGGCTCACACAGAACCTGGCCAAGACTTTCGGTGGTTCGCTTTCGTGTCATCTCTACCAGACCCAACTCAGACACGCCGGTGATTTTGGTTTTGGCGTGATCCCGCTCGAGCATTTTTTCCAACATTCGGTGAACCTGGCGCTGGTGTTCTACATCATCCATGTCGATAAAATCGATGATGATAATACCCCCCAGATTGCGCAGGCGCAGTTGCCGGCTGATTGCCCTGGCCGCTTCGAGGTTGGTTTTGAAGATCGTTTCTTCAAGGTTGCGGTGACCTACAAACGCGCCGGTGTTGATATCTATGGTGGTCATGGCTTCGGTCTGATCAATGATCACATAGCCACCAGATTTAAGCTGCACTTTACGGCTGAGTGCTTTTTGAATCTCGTCTTCCACCGAGTAAAGATCAAAAATTGGCCGTTCGCCCGGGTAGTATTCTACTTTGTCGGCAAACTCGGTAACGAACTCACCAACAAACTCCATAACCCGCTGGTAGCTCTCACGGCTATCGATACGGATTTTTTCCGTTTGCGGCCTTATGAGATCACGGATGGTGCGGATAAACAGCGGTAAATCCTGGTAAACAACACCGGGCGCCTGCACCTTGGCAATCCACTCATAAATAGACTGACTGAGGTGGTGCAGGTAGTGCATATCAGCAATCAGTTCTTCTTCCGACGCGGCTTCTGCTGCAGTGCGGATAATATACCCACCTTGCACATCCGTGTGTGTGGCGGCGGCCTCTTCCACAAGTGCCTTCAAACGATTGCGCTCGGCTTCGTCCTCAATTCTTTGGGAAATGCCCACATGCTGAACTTCGGGCATAAACACCAGGTAACGGGACGGTATGGAAAGTTGAGTGGTCAGCCGGGCGCCTTTTGTGCCAATCGGGTCTTTGGTTACCTGCACCACCAATGACTGGCCTTCTCGCAACAAGCTACGGATATCAGGAACGGTTTTAGTGGAATCGCCAGGGCTTGAAGCACTGGATTGGCTAGTAATCACATCGGAAGCATGAATGAAGGCGGCCTTTTCGAGGCCTATGTCTACAAACGCTGCCTCCATGCCAGGAAGCACACGTACGACTTTCCCTTTGTAGATATTCCCGACAATGCCCTTGCGACTGGCACGCTCGATATAGGCTTCCTGCAACATACCGTTCTCGACCAGCGCCACCCGGGTTTCAACCGGCGTTACGTTGATCAGGATTTCTTCGCTCATGATTGGCTCTCCAGACTACTCGGCCAGTGCGTCCAAACAGGGCTGCCGGCTTCGGCCAGTATAGCGGCTGTTTCCTGTAACGGCAGGCCAACAACAGCACTGTAGCTGCCCTTAATTTCCTTAACAAAAATACCACCCAGGCCCTGAATGCCATAACTCCCGGCTTTGTCCATAGGCTCGCCTGTAGCCACATAAGCGTCAATCTCGCTCTGTGACAGTTCGCGGAAAGTAACGTTTGTGATTACCAACCGGGACTCACAGTGAGCACCTTTGGCCAGCGCAATCGCAGTCATCACCTGATGGGGTTTACCAGACAGCCGGGCCAGCATGGTTTTGGCTTCGGTTGTATCCGCGGGCTTGCCAAGAATAACGCCACCAAGAACAACAGAGGTGTCCGAGCCCAACACCTGCTTGCCAGGAAAATTAACCGCAACAGCAAGCGCTTTCTCCCGGGCCAGTCGCTCAACATAATCACCGGCCGCTTCTGCCGTTTTTGGAGTTTCATCAATGTGTGCGGGCTGCACAGAAAACGGAACACAGATTTGTGCCAGCAGTTCCGACCGACGTGGTGACGCCGAGGCTAGAATAATAGATGTCATGGCTAACCTAGTTTCCGATTAATGTTATCCAGCAGTATGCAGAAAACCGGCCACACTATGGCGCTGGTCAATGCCGGCCACAGATAACTGAAACCACCGTCTTCGCCGCCAAGCATCTGCTTTACAAAATGCACCAGCATTTGGTTAATACCTAACAACAAAAACACCATCAGGCATTGTTGCGGCATAGGGTACATGCGTAGCCGCTGATGAATGGTGAGAACCAGAAAAGCGATTAACCCCATTGCCAGTGCGTTAACGCCAAGCGGCGTGGCCTCCAGCACATCGAGCAACAAACCAAGGCACCACGCGAACACTATGCCAAACTGTGCCGGCGCGCGAAATGTCCAGTAGAACACCGCCAGCCCTAGCCACTCAGGGCGAAATTCGAACCAACCCACGGGGAACAGTGAAATACTCAGCACTAACGAGACGATCACCGACAGCACAAATACCGGATAACTGATTACAGACAACATCAGCTCTGCCCCTCTTGCGTCGATTCGGTAGCCGGATCCGTTGGTGGTGTATCTTCATTTGCGTCGGGTTCAGCCGTCGGCTCGCCGTTGGGTGAGAACACAACCAGAACCAGGCGGCTCTGATTAAGTTGTGCCTTCGGGCGGGCCCGAATGCCAACAAATGGCTCCCCCGATTCTTTGCTGATCAGGCTTACCTCAGCAACCGGGTACCCCCGCGGGAACCGCCCGCCAAGGCCGGAACTGACCAGCAGGTCGCCTTCGCGAATATCCGCTGTGTCTGGTACATGAACCAGATCAAGGGTGCCGGAATCGCCGGTACCAAGAAGAATGGCTCTTAGCCCGTTACGCACTACTTCCACCGGCACGGCATGGCTACTGTCCGACACAAGGAGTACACGGGAGGTTACCTGGCTGGTTTGCACCACCTGGCCCATCAGGCCATGGGCGTCGAGTATTGCCTGCCCAACCTGTAAGCCGTCGCTGCTCCCTTTATTGATAATAATTTCATGGGAATAAGGATCTGGCGACACACCCACCACCTCACTTACAATTACCCGGTCGTCGAGCAATTCCGAAGAGTTCATCAGGCGGCGAAGTTCGTTGTTTTCAGAGGCTAAAGCGGCGTACTTAAGAGCCCTGCGCTCGAGGATGAGCAGACGGGCTTTCAAATCTGCGTTTTCCTGCTTCACATCTTCACGGGTGGTGAACAGGCCGGCCACCCAGTCGCTAACCTGATAGGGCGCATTGCCAAGCCAATAAACCGGCGTGAGGCCGGTTGCTAACGTACTGCGAACAGGTGTAACGCGATCAAACTGATGATCGGCAACGATCAACGCCGCCGACACAATAATAACAAACAAAAGCCTGAGGCCTGGCATTGACCCCTGGACAAAAATGGTTTTAATGGCGATCCCTCCCCAAAGGATTATCCCTCCTGGGAGAACATTCCGATGCCGCCCCGGTCAATGACTTCCAGCGCCTTGCCGCCACCACGGGCCACACAGGTTAGCGGGTCCTCGGCAACAATCACCGGCAAGCCGGTTTCCTCGCTGATCAGCTTATCCAAACCGCGCAACAGTGCGCCGCCGCCCGTTAACACAATACCGCGCTCGGCAATATCTGAAGCCAGCTCTGGTGGAGATTGTTCCAGCGCGCTTTTAACGGTTTGCACGATCTGCGCCAGAGATTCCTGGAGCGCATCCAGAATTTCTTCGCTGTTGAGGGTGAACGCACGGGGTACTCCCTCTGCCAAATTACGGCCACGTACATCTATCTCAAGAATTTCCAGCCCTTCGTAGGCACAGCCAACTTCGTGTTTGATGCGCTCGGCGGTGGTATCACCTATCAGGCTGCCATAATTGCGGCGCACGTAGGTGACAATAGATTCGTCGAACTTGTCACCGCCTACTCTTACCGAGTCTGCGTATACGATGCCATTGAGGGAAATAATGGCGATTTCCGACGTGCCACCACCAATATCTACTATCATTGAGCCTGTGGCTTCTTCTACAGGCAGGCCTGCGCCAATTGCGGCGGCCATAGGTTCTTCGATCAGGAACACTTCGCGAGCACCAGCACCCAAAGCCGATTCGCGGATAGCTTTGCGCTCTACCTGGGTAGATTTGCTGGGCACGCACACCAAAACCCTGGGGCTTGGCGTAATGAAGCTGTTCTCGTGCACTTTGTGGATAAAGTGCTGGAGCATTTTTTCGGTGACCACAAAGTCGGCGATTACGCCGTCTTTCATGGGGCGGATGGCGGTAATATTGCCCGGTGTACGGCCCAGCATGCGTTTGGCTTCGGCACCTACGGCTGCAACCATTTTCTGGGAGTTGCTGGTACGAATGGCTACAACGGACGGCTCGTTTAGCACAATCCCGCGGTCACGCACGAAAATAAGGGTGTTGGCGGTGCCCAGGTCAATGGACAAGTCGCTAGAGAATAAGCCTCGGAGTCTTTTAATCAACATTCGTGTAGTTTCAACCTAAGAGTTGCGGTTGCAGAAAGATGCGGCAACTTTAGCAGTGAGCCCCACTGCAGGCAAGGCGCCATCGGGCCGCGAATCCCACTATTCTCGCATTTTCGCAACACTTTGGCCTCTCCCGACTTTGTTTGAATCTGTTACTATATGTGCCTTGTTTTTTTGCTTGGGTGCAGGGCCGTTCGGAGAGCTCCTTTCAAAACACGCTACGAGCACATCCATGTGCGCTTGTTTCGGGCCATCCATGGCCCTCTACAGTTTTGAAAGGAGCTCTCCGAACGCCCCCGCTGTTCAGTGCAGCTGTCTGGCGCCCACCCTGTTTGTTTCATTAACGACATTTCACTATTGGGGAGACAAAACGTGTCTATTTCCCGGGAAGACATTGAAAAAGTCGCCGTACTCGCCCGTATCCGCGTCGACGAAGCGCAGGTATCGGCGCTGGAAAGCGATCTGGGCAACATTCTGAATCTTGTAGATCAGCTAAGCGCAGCCGATACCGCCAACGTTGGGCCGCTGTCCCACCCACTGGATGCTGTTCAATGCTTGCGCGCCGATGAAGTAACCGAGACCAATCAACGGGAAGCCTTTCAGGCTATTGCTCCGGCCACCGAAAATGGCCTTTACCTTGTTCCCCGGGTAATAGAGTAAGTCAAACGCATTGGGCAAACACACAGAATTGAGTGATCTGACGAACCACGACACCAGGATTGAACATGCATAACAAATCGGTAGCCGAGCTTTCTCGAGATTTGGAAAGCGGCAGTGTCTCCAGCGTGGAATTAACTCGCGAGTTTCTTAACCGCATCAAAACAGAAGACGCCAAGTACAATAGTTTTATTACACTCACCGAAGACGAAGCCATGGCAGACGCCAAGGCGGCGGATGAGTTACGCGCGGCCGGTAAGGCCAATGTGTGGACCGGGGTACCTTTTGCCCACAAGGATATTTTTTGCACCAATGGTGTAACGACTACCTGTGGCTCAAAGATGTTGGCCAATTTTGTACCGCCCTATGATGCAACGGTAACAGCCAACTTTCGCGCAGCCGGGGCTGTGTGCCTGGGCAAGACCAACATGGACGAATTCGCCATGGGCTCGTCTAACGAATCCAGCTTTTTCGGCCCGGTTACCAATCCCTGGGGCTTGAGTAACGGCGAAAAACGCGTGCCAGGCGGCTCTTCCGGTGGTTCGGCGGCGGCACTGGCGGCTCGCCTTGTACCTGCGGCAACGGCCACAGATACCGGCGGCTCTATCCGCCAGCCGGCGGCCCTGTGCGGCATTACCGGTTTAAAACCCACCTACGGCCGGGTATCTCGCCATGGCATGATTGCCTTTGCCTCCAGCCTGGACCAGGGCGGTTCCATGGCGCGCACCGCCGAAGACAACGCGCTGATGCTGAATGTGATGGCGGGGTTTGACCCCAAAGATGCTACGTCTGTGGATCGTGCCGTGCCGGATTACACTGCCACTCTGAACGAGCCACTGAAGGGTCTGCGCGTTGGCCTGCCCAAAGAATATTTTTCAGACCAGCTCAGCCCGGTCATGGAGCAGCAGGTACGCAATGCGGTGGCTGAGTATGAAAAGCTGGGAGCCACGGTAAAAGAAATTTCCCTGCCCCACGCCAACCTGGCCGTTGCAGCCTATTACGTAATCGCCCCGGCGGAGGCGTCGGCCAACCTGTCGCGGTTTGACGGCGTACGCTACGGCTACCGCTGTGAAGACCCAAAGGATTTGAATGACCTTTATACCCGCACCCGTGCTGAAGGCTTTGGAGACGAGGTGAAACGCCGGATTCTGGTAGGCACTTTCGCACTTTCAGCGGGCTATTTTGACGCCTACTTCCTGAAGGCTCAGAAAGTGCGCCGACTGATCCAACAGGACTTTATTAACGCCTTTAAAGAAGTAGACATGCTGATGAGCCCGGTTTCACCATCACCGGCATTTTTACAGGGCATAGAACACAGTGACCCGGTGACTATGTACCTGGAAGATATTTTCACCATCGCGGTAAATCTGGCAGGGGTTCCAGCCATGTCTGTGCCCGCGGGCTTTGTGGATGGCTTACCAGTGGGCCTGCAAATTATAGGCAACTACTTTGGCGAGGCCCGGCTGCTGAATGCCGCTCATCAGTTCCAGCAAGTTACTGACTGGCACCAGACTCTTCCCCAGTAAGCCCGAACCAGGAGAACGTTTATGCAGTGGGATATTGTGATCGGGCTGGAAATTCATGTTCAGCTTGCCACCAAAACCAAGATTTTTTCCGGCTCTAGCACCGCTTTCGGCGCCGAGCCCAACACCCAGGCCAGCGCCGTTGACCTGGCTATGCCGGGCACCCTGCCTGTGCCCAACGAGCAGGCCTTTCGCTATGCGGTGATGTTTGGCCTGGCAGTGAACGCCGACATAGGCCGTCGCTCGGTGTTTGACCGTAAAAACTATTTCTACCCGGATTTGCCCAAGGGTTACCAAACCACGCAGCTGGACCACCCCATTGTGGGGCCCGGCTTTGTGGATGTTGATTTGGCAGATGGCAGCAGCAAGCGGGTGCGTATTCACCACGCTCACCTGGAAGAAGATGCAGGCAAGTCGCTGCACGAAGACTTTGACGGCATGACAGGCATCGACTTGAACCGCGCTGGCACGCCGTTGATTGAAATCGTTACCGAGCCGGACATGAACAGTGCGGAAGAAGCCGTTGCCTTCGCCAAAAAGCTGCACGCCCTGGTGTCTTCGATTGGCATCTGCGATGGCGACATGAGCCAAGGCTCCCTGCGCTTTGATGTGAACATTTCACTCAAACCCAAGGGCTCGAACGAACTTGGCACCCGCACTGAAACCAAAAACCTGAACTCTTTCCGCTTCATGGAGCAGGCCATTGCCCACGAAGTAGAACGGCAGATGGATATTCTGGAAGACGGCGGCAGAATCATTCAGGAAACCCGCCTCTACAATGGCGACCGGGACGAATCCCGGTCCATGCGCAGCAAGGAAGAGGCCAACGATTACCGCTACTTCCCTTGCCCGGATCTGTTGCC
>JAKDUK010000102.1 GCA_030457765.1 Marinobacter sp.
GATGGCGGAGCCCAAGCGCCACATGGATGTGCCGCAAGGAGCGTGTTTTGGAAAGCCTTGCCCGACGGTTCCTACTCGGTTTATTCGGCGGCTGCCACATGCTCTGCGTAAGCAGCAGCATCCATCAAACCTTCAAGCTCGCCTTCGTCGGCCAGCTTTACTTTGAACAGCCAGCCGTCGCCGTACGGGTCTTCGTTGGTTTTCTCTGGCTCATCTTCGAGAAGTTCATTGACTTCGATAACCTCACCGGTAACAGGGCTGAACACATCGGATGCAGACTTTACGGATTCGGCAACACCTGCTTCTTCGCCACCGGTAACGGTTTCGCCTACTTCGGGAACACCGATATACACCACATCGCCCAGCTGTTCCTGGGCAAAATCTGTGATGCCAACGGTTGCGGAGCCGTCGGCGTGCACACGCACCCACTGGTGGGTGTCGATGTATTTGAGATCAGAGGGGATGTCGCTCATAAGGGTAATTCCTGACAAATTTTTTGCGCAGTGTAACTGAAGACTTTAGCGCCAGCTAACCTCTCGTGCCAACTTCATGAAAGAATCCAGGTATTGCACACCCACATCCCGCTCGCGGCAGCCCAAAAAGATCTGCTTGGAGACGCCTTCTTTACCTAATTGCACCGGAACCACGCCTAGCCGTTCGCTGTATTCGTGCACCAACCAGCGCGGTAGCGCCGCTACTCCACGGCCTGCGGCAACCATTTGCAACATGATATCTGTGGTCTCGATGGTTTTGTGGCGGGCGGGGCGCATGTTTGCGGGCACCAGTAAGTAATTGAACACATCCAAACGCTCTATGGCGACCGGATAGGTAATGAGGGTTTCTGGCTCCAGATCCGCCGCTTCTGCCCAGGGCTTTGCCGCCAGGCGGTGGTTCGCCGATACCACTAGCACCTGTTCGTAATCAAACACAGGTTCAAATACCAAGCCTGGTCGGTGTAATGGGTCTGGGGTTACCAGCATGTCGATGTCGTGACCAAACAGCGCACCAATGCCACCAAACTGGAACTTCTGTTTTACATCCACATCCACTGCCGGCCATTGCTCAAGATACGGCCCCACGACTTTCAGCAGCCATTGATAACAGGGGTGGCATTCCATTCCGATACGTAGCGTACCCGCCTGCCCTCTCGCAAACTGGCCGACTTGCATTTCTGCATGCTCAAACTGTGGCAGTAGCCGGTTGGCTAACGCCAATAGGTGCTCCCCCGCCTGAGTCAGCCTCAGCTGCCGCCCTTCCCGCAGCCAGAGCGGGGTTCCAAGCTGTTGTTCCAGCTTGCGAACGGAGTGGCTGAGCGCGGATTGAGTTAGGTGGAGGCGGCTGGCAGCGGCCGTTAGCGAGCCTTCCGCTTCCACAGCTCGGAGCACTTCCAGATGATTACGCTCAATCATTTAACTATCCATGAGTAAAATTAATGGAACCCTGAAAGAATACCATTATATTTCATTAACTCCGAACGCTAATCTGGCCACTCCTAACAAAGACACATTAAACACAGAATCAGGAGTTTCGGATGACTACCACTCACAACCTTGGCTACCCGCGCATTGGCGCTCGCCGGGAACTGAAATTTGCACTGGAAGCGCTTTGGAATGGCAAATCCAGCGAGAAAGAATTGCAGGCTACCGCCGCCGGGTTGCGTGAGCAAAACTGGAAGCAGCAGGCAGAGCTTTCCTTGGCACCCGTTGGTGAGTTCTCGCTATACGATCAAGTGCTGGACATGAGTGCCACGCTAGGCAACTTGCCTGAGCGGGCCAGTAATCATGACGGCTCTGCACTGGATGAGTATTTTCGTGTGGCCCGTGGCCGCTCCCCCAGTGACACAGCCTGCTGCAGCGTTCACGCCGGTGAAATGACCAAGTGGTTCGACACTAACTATCACTACATAGTGCCGGAATTCAGCGCCGATACCAGCTTCAGCCTGAATGCCGACCGCATTCTGGAGCAATTGGCAGAAGCCCGGGCCCAAGGCATCACCGCCAAACCAGTGATCATCGGCCCGGTCACCTATCTATGGTTGGGCAAGGCCAAAGACGAATCTGATCGTTTGGCCCTGCTTGACAAGCTCTTGCCGGTATACAGCGAATTGCTGGAAAAACTGGCCGCAGAGGGCGCAGAGTGGGTACAAATTGACGAGCCGGCGCTGGTTACAGAGCTGGATGCGGATTGGAAGCATGCGTTTGTGCTCGCTTACCACGAGCTGAAAACAGCACCGGTGAAGCTGCTTTTGACGACCTATTTCGGGGAGCTGCGGGAAAACCTGCAGCTTGTTTGCGAACTGCCGGTGGCTGGTGTTCACCTTGACGCCATCAGTGCCGAAAAGGAGGTTACGCAACTGGCCGACTGGCTGCCGCCTCACAAGGTGCTGTCTCTTGGTGTGATCAACGGGCGCAATATCTGGAAAACCGACCTGAACACCACTCTGGATTCGCTAGAGCCACTGAAAGAAAAGCTGGGCGAACGCCTTTGGCTGGCGCCGTCTTGCTCTCTTTTGCATGTACCGGTTGACCTGGAAAGTGAAACCACGCTGGATGCTGAAGTGGGCAACTGGCTGGCCTTTGCACGCCAGAAACTGCAGGAATTGAGCATTCTTGCGAAAGCGCTTGATGAAGGCCGCGACGCAGTTTCTGAAGGTCTGAACACCAACCAGAAAGCGATTGAGAGCCGCCGGGGCTCTTCGCGGGTTCACAACTCAGCGGTTGCCAAGGCTTTATCTGCCATTACGCCTGAACATGGCGAGCGCAAGAGCCCATTCAGCACCCGGACCAAGTTGCAGCAGGACCGGTTCCAACTGCCAGCTTACCCCACAACCACCATTGGCTCTTTCCCGCAAACGCCGGAAATCCGCCAGGTACGTAAAGAATACCGCCTGGGCAACCTGAACCAGCAGGACTATACCGCGCGCATTCAGGAAGAAATTCGCTATTGCGTAGAACAGCAAGAAGCCCTTGGTTTGGATGTGCTGGTACACGGAGAAGCCGAGCGTAACGACATGGTTGAATATTTTGGCGAGCAGCTGGAAGGTTATGTGTTCAGCCGATTTGGCTGGGTGCAATCCTACGGCTCACGGTGCGTAAAGCCGCCCATTCTGTTCGGCGATATCACCCGCCCGAACGCCATGACTGTAGACTGGATAAAATACGCGCAGTCGCTGACGGATAAGCCCTTAAAAGGCATGCTGACTGGCCCAGTGACCATTTTGAACTGGTCGTTCGTGCGTGATGACCAGCCGCGCAAGGATACCTGCCTGCAACTGGCACTGGCCGTACGTGAAGAAGTGCAGGATTTGGAAAAAGCCGGCGTGGGTATCATTCAGATTGACGAAGCGGCGCTGCGCGAGGGCCTGCCACTGCGCCAGTCAGACTGGAACACGTACCTGGAGTGGGCAATCGAGGCCTTCCGTATCAGCGCCAACGGCGTAGCGGATGACACCCAGATTCACACCCACATGTGTTATTCGGAGTTCAACGACATTATTGGAGCCATTGCCCGTATGGATGCGGACGTGATCACCATCGAAACATCCCGCTCGGCCATGGAGTTGCTGGATGCGTTCAAGGGCTTTGAGTATCCGAACGATATCGGCCCTGGGGTGTATGACATCCACTCGCCAAACATTCCGCAAACCGCACAGGTGACAGACCTGATGCAAAAAGCCGCGGAACGGATTCCGGCGCAGCGTTTGTGGGTAAACCCGGATTGTGGCCTGAAAACCCGACGCTGGGAGGAGGTGGCCCCAGCGCTTAAAGCCATGGTTTCTGCCGCTAAAGAGCTGCGGGCGCAGAGCGCAAAGAGTGAGACCTTCGATCGAGAGCTTGCAGAATCAACTCAATAACCAGAACTGTTCTGATCAAGTTCAAACTGAAAGTCCAGGGCCCGGCATACTTCCGTGGTGAAGTTGCCGGAGGCCTGGAGCTCAAACCAACGATAACCCGGCGCCAAATCCTCCACGGAAAATGTGCGCGAGCCGGAAGTAAACTGAATACAGGTTGATGGCGTGGCCAGTAGCTGCACGCCATTTCTCTGCATCTCGCAGGTTTGGTGAATGTGCCCCCACAGCACAATTTTTACCTGCGGAAAACGGTCAATTACCTGCCAGAGGTCTTCACGATTTTTGAGGCCAATGTCTTTCATCCAGTCTGCGCTGATATCAACCGGGTGGTGATGCAGCGTGACCATCGTCGGCAAATCCGGGTGCTTTTCCAGCATTTGTGCCAGAAAACCCAATTCCGCTTCCGCAACCTCTCCATGCACCTTCCCAGGCACAGAAGAGTCAAGAAGAATAAACTGCCAGCCGCCCTGGATAATGTGCCGCCGAGCAGCACCATAGCTTTCCGCAACTAGAGCCAAGCTCGCAGCATCGTCATGATTTCCTGCAATCCATGCAGAGCCGCCACTAAAGGCTTTGAGACGGTCGCCCAGTGCGCGATAGGCTTCTTTCGAGCCGTCTTGGGCAAGATCGCCGGTGGCAAGAATCAGATCTGGCTGCCCATGGGATTTAAGCACCTCGGTAATAACAGCATCTAGGCTGTCACGGGTATTTACGCCGAGCAGCGCGCCATTCGCACTGGCCATCAGGTGCGGATCTGTTAACTGCAGTACCCGAAGCGGCCGGGTGGTTTGCTTTGAAGTCATGATGCTCTTGGTTTGCTCGCTGCCATCGCTTGAGGACTTTAGTGTACGTCTTCAGCTGCTGGATTGATCACCCGCCAATGGAACCAGTGTCACATTCTGACGAGGCGCCGGGCCATTTATTGCATTATTTAACAACACATCACGCTATTCAGGGCATCCGACCTATTGCTAACACGGTAAAGCAGACCTCAATCGGTGCTTTCCCCAGCAGTCCAGGCAGCGTGTTCAAGAGGCAGGTGGCCAAACCTAAGGCAGTACTCAAGCCAGTCGGCAAGAAATCCATTTACCTGCACTTTTTCATCGGGGTGATGCATAAAGCGGTTTGGGTAGTCGTTGACTGGCGCTATTTGCGTGTCGCGGTAGCAGCTGATGACCTCGACCATGGTGGCGTCGTGGTATACCCGCACAGTCATCCGTGGGTTGTTGAGCCAACGGCCGCTATTGTGGGTTTGTTCGAGCAGCAGGGTTTCGGTAAACCGGGCCGTTTGCAGCACCTGGATTCGTACCCGGCCCAGATATTCGTTTTCACGGTACAGTTCAATATCACTCACGGGGCGCCCGTCGATTCTTAATTGACGCAACCTGCAAAGGCGCTGGTAATTGCCATCACACAGGGCGCCAAACTGGCGCAGATCCGGCACATAGCGCTTGGGTTTCATGGCCCATTCACTCATGGCTACCATCCCGCCCGTAATCTGGGCCGGTTCAGCTGTAACCACTGGATGGCGATGATCGCCGCTGCGTTATTAATGCGGCCGTCGCCAATCATGGCTATGGCTTCCTGCACTGAAACCACGTGAGCGCGTATGTCTTCGCTTTCCTCTTCCAGGCCAAACAGGCCGCCAGCGGATTCGGTGCTTACTTTGCCGCAATACAAGTACACCATTTCGGTGGTGCCGCCGGGAGAAACCAGATAATCACAGATTTTTTCCAGTTTGCTGAAACTGAGCCCGGCTTCTTCTTCGGCTTCTCTTTGGGCAACGTCTTCGCTGTGCTCTCCCTCTTCGTTCATTCCGGCGACCAGTTCAAGCAGCCAGGGGGATTGTTCACGGTCCAGGGCGCCGAGGCGAAATTGTTCGAGTAGTACCACTTCGTCTCGCTCGGGATCGTAGGGCAGTACGCAGGTCGCATCGCCACGGACAAAGAGCTCGCGGGTAAACCGGGGCATGTTCCGGCCATCGAAGCGTGGGTGTGTCAGCCAGAGTTTGTCCATGCGGAAGAACCCCTGGAAGACGGTTTCGCGCTTTTCTATGTTGACGTCGCTGGCTTTAAACTGGAACGGCTCGGTCATGGTTTACCCTGTAGTGAAATCGACCTTGAACGATAGACTCAGGCTGTGGGTTATTGCAAGCCTTCTGGGCTTGCTGCTTTGGTGCAAGACAGATGTGGGGAACGGCTTTCCAAAACACGCTCCTTGCGGCACATCCATGTGGCGCTTGGGTTCCGCCATCCATGGCTTCACACAGTTTTGGTAAGCCCTCTCGATCCCTGCCCCAGACTTATGAGCTATGCGCTGGCGAGCGCGAGTTTCTATTGCACCGCACCGCCAGCTTATTGAAGAATTAAACTTTGTCGTAAAGCTTGCTGCCAGAGTCGATAAACTCTCGGGATTTCTCCTTCATGCCTGCATCCACGGCCGATATTTC
>JAKDUK010000034.1 GCA_030457765.1 Marinobacter sp.
AATGGTGCCCGGAGGCGGAATCGAACCACCGACACGAGGATTTTCAATCCTCTGCTCTACCGACTGAGCTATCCGGGCAAGTTGCTGTACTGCTGTGCAACGGGGCGCTATTAAACCGGTTTAGGGGTGGTGAGTCAAGGCCAGGCCGGAAAAATTACCGAATCTTTTCCGGCCTGCTCAAGGTTTGATCAAGCCAGTGTTATTTTTCCGGTGGTACGTAGCCTTCTGCTTTGTCGAAAGGCTCATTGTTGAAGTAGTGTTCCATCTGCGCCTGCAGGTATTTTCGGGTGTTGGGGTCCATCAGGCTCAGGTGCTTTTCGTTGATCAGCATGGTTTGCTCGTGCTGCCATTCTTCCCAGGCCTGTTTGGATATGTTCTCGAAAATGTCCTGGCCCTTTGCGCCGGGCATGGGCGGGAAGTCCAGGCCATCCAGTTCTTTCTGGTGCTTGCGGCAGAAAACGGTGCGGCTCATGATCGCTCCTGTTTTGATGAGGTCTGTGTGAATGGCCGGATGATACCAGATAGTGACGGTTAAGCGTGCGAAGGCTCGGGTATCAGAGCAGGGTGGTCTGCTCCGGGTTTGTAAGAAGGCTGCGAATAGGTGCCGGCAAGCCGAGATCCAGTGCCTCGGGCGGAAATAGCCACTTGTGTTGATCGCTGTCATTAATGGTGTTTTGCCCGGTTACACCCAGTCGTGCTGGCTGGATGTGCAGGTGATAGTGGGAGAACGTGTGGCGGAAACCGCTGATAAGCTCCGGCTCTCCGCAATCGAACCCAAGGCTGTGTTTACAGGCTTCTTGCAGTTCATCTGCGCCATAGGCCGGGTCTAGTTCCGGCAGGCTCCAGAGGCCGCCCCAGATGCCGCTGGGTGGGCGCCGTTCCAACAGGATACGACCTTCGTTGTCTTCGAGAATCACCATCCAGGTGGTTTTTTCAGGTTTCGCTTTTTTGGGCTTGGAGCCGGGGTAGAGGTTGGCCTCGTCATTTGCGTAAGCTGCGCAGCCCTGCTGTAACGGGCAGTTATTACAGGCGGGCCGGCTGCGGGTGCAGACGGTTGCGCCCAGATCCATGATGCCTTGGGTGTAATCCCGCACGCGCTCGTTCGGTGTGTGCGCTTCTGCATGTTGCCAGAGTTGCTTCAGCACTGAGGTATGCCCGGGCCAGCCGGGAACGGCGTGGTAGCGGGCCAGCACCCGTTTCACATTACCATCAAGAATGGCAGCGCGTTTATTGAATGTTTGAGCGATAATGGCCGCCGCTGTAGAGCGGCCAATGCCTATTAATGTTTCCAGCTCTTGCTGGGTGTTCGGGAACTCCCCGCCAAAATCCTCCATAACGGATTTGGCGGCTTTTTGCAGGTTGCGTGCGCGGGCGTAATAGCCAAGCCCGGACCAATGACTAAGTACATCGTCAACCGGTGCTTCGGCCAGCGAGCGCACATTGGGGAAGCGCTCCATGAATGCCTGGTAGTAAGGGATAACAGTGGCAACCTGGGTTTGCTGAAGCATAATTTCAGAAACCCACACCCGATAGGCGGTCCGGTTGTGGTGCCACGGCAGATTGTGCCTGCCGTGTTGGTCGTACCAGGCTAAAAGGTTTTCAGCAAAGTGGCCTGCTGTCACTGGAACAGGCCTTTGAGAGCATCTTTAACCTTGTCACCACCGTCTTTGCCCAGTTTTTCTTCCAGTTTTTTGCGTACTTTCTCTTCGGCTTTGCTTTTCGCTTTATCAACTTCTTTTTTGGCCTTTTTCTTCGCTGCGTTTGATGCAATGGTTTTCAGTGTGTCGCGGAACCTGGAACCGTCGAAGGAGCACAAACCGGCTGCGTCTGCTGCGAAATCGCCACGGCATTCTACCGGTATCACAACGTCTTCAACGTATTCGGTTACCCGGCACGCGTTATCGCGGTGAATGTTGCCGACAATGCGCAGGCCAAGTTCGTAGTCCACCAGTGTCTGTTTCATGTCCACAGTGCCATTGCCTTCAAGCTTCATGCCGGCCATGGAGGCGGTAAGGTCTGTGTTGTCGAGGATGTTGCCGTTGATGTCGACAACACCATGCATGTCGTCAAATGGGGTGGCATCGCCCCAGTTATCCGTTGTCAGTTTGTCCTGGTTAACCAGCGCTATGCCCTGACAGGCCATGTGGGTCAGGTTCATTTTGCGGAACTCGCCTTTGGCAAGATTAAAGCTGATCTGGCCATCTGCGTTTTCAGTCAGCAATGATATGCGGTTGCCGGATGTGGTGGCGTTTACTTTAAGGTTGGCACCGCCGGCCAGCATGGTGACCTCTGCCAGATCGGCCAACAATGGAAGGGTTTGTACGTTGGTAACGTCGGAGTTTACCGTCCACTTGGGTGTGTCTGTGCGGGCATCAATCTCTACGTTGGCGCCAAAGCTGCCTTCATACAGTTTGCCGCTGAACTCGTCTACTTTCACCAGGCCTTTGCTGGCGGTGGTGCTGGCTTTGATTTCGTTAATGGTCAGGTTGCTCACAATCAGCTCACCCAGGCCGAAGTCGATATCAAATAGCAAGCTGCGCAGAGTATCCAGCGGCAGAAGGTCGCTTTCGGGGCCGGAGCCTGCGGTTTGTGCGGGGGCATTGCTTTCGGCTTCTTCAGCGCTGACATTTTCGCTTTCGACTTTGGGTGGCAGGTAGCGGTCGGCGTTAAGCTTGTCGCCTTGAAGGTCGAACACAATGCCACCGTTGTCGAGGCTATAGCTGCCGGAGCCTTTGAATGTGGTGTCGTCCAGTTTGATCACCAGCTCAGACAGTGCCGGCTTGCCTGCTGGGCCGCCGATGTTGGTAGAGAAGGCAATAGCTTGGAGGACATCCTCGTCGGAGGTCTCAACAGCGGGTTGCCCCATATTTTCGAGCAGATCTTTGAGCGAAAACTCATTGATGGCCAAATTGCCTTTAAGGGTTGGCTTATCGCCGAAGCCTTTAACGTCTAGGTTAGTGTTTAGGGTCAAGTTTGCGAGGCTGGCGGTGAAGTCGCTCAGGGTCGCAGTTTCATTTTCCAGGTTGGCCTTAGCGGAGCCACCTAGCTTAGCAGTTACTGATTTTCCGCCAAACGGCTCGCCGTTCATTTTGAATACAGCTTCCAAACCAGAAACTGCAAAATCGTTCAGCGCTTCGTTGGCTGCCAGACGAACGTCTATGTTTCCGTCAACCTCGAACTGCGGCTTGGATGTTTCTACGCGAAAACCAATTTCCAGGGGAAACTCGGAGCCCAGAGTGATATTGCTGGCGCTCACTGTGAAATTTTCCAGTGTTACGGTTTGCCCGTCGCGCTGATCGCTGTAATGCACCTGCGCATTGATGATTTGCACGTTCTCGACGTTAAAATTAAGCGCTTCGCCGTCCTGTTCGCCTTCGGTATCCTTTGTTGGGGCTTCTTCGGTATTGCTGGCCACATCTTCTTTGTCTTTCTTCGCGTCACCGCCTGCCGGTTCAGGCATGATGCGCGTCCAGTTGCCTTCGCCCTTCTTGTTAATGCTTAGGCGTGCGTCTAGGCCATCGAGCACGAAAGTGTCTACTTGCGGCGACATGGCAATCAGAGACCAAAAATCGACCTGTGCCACCAGTTGCTTCAATGCAACGAGGCGTTCGCCATCCAAAGTGGCCTCTACATCATTCAGCTCAAGCCCAAGAGGAATAAAAGACCAGCCGATATCGCCTTCCAAAATGAGGTCTAGATTGGTGTTTTCCTCAACAACCTTTTTGATCTGCGGCTTATAGTCATTCGGGTCTATAACGGCCATGGCAATAGCAATCGCGGCAGCGGCGAGAACGACAAGTGCAACGATGGCGATCAGCACATAACGTATGGCTTTCATGGTACGGGCTTCCTTTCTTGTTTCGAGAGCATTCAGGATTCAAGGAGAATCCAGGCGCGAATTATCTAAAGGATAACGCAGGGTTAACAAATTAACAGGGTAGGAGTATGACAATGCGGTAGTGTTGGGCCAAAATGCATGCATTGTTTTCCGACTATATTGATACGTATAACCATAAAAAGGAGTCTGTCGTGGCTATTACTGTTTCTATTGAGCTGAACCGAGAGCTTGAAATTCCGGCCAGCTATGATGAGGTTTTTGACCTGCTGGCCGATGTGCCGCGCTCTGCAAGCTACTTCCCAAAGGTGCATAAGCTGACGGATTTGGGCGACAACGTCTACCGCTGGGAAATGGAAAAAGTGGGTGTTGATAAACATGCGATTCAGTCCATATACGCAAGCAAGTATGTGGCAGACAAAGACGCCGGTAAAATTGCGTGGGAGCCAGTGAAAGGGGAAGGTAATGGATTGGTTAGTGGGCACTGGACAGTGGCCGCAAAAGGGGACAAAACGACTGCTTTGAAATTCCATACCAATGCCGAGCTAACGCTGCCACTACCCGGGCTGCTGAAACTGGCTATTAGCCCTGTTATTAAGCACGAGTTCAACGGGCTGGTGGATACCTACATGAGCAATCTGAAGGCCGCGTTTTAGGATTCTATAATCGGGCCATCTATCGCGCTGATTAACACGATTATGGGACTCCCAAGAGCATAAAATGTATAATTCGGAAATTGAACTTTTCCGGCGTTGTGCCGCTTAATTTGCTACGGAGTTCCCATGGCCGAACGTAAGGCTCGGGTAGAACGAAATACCCTTGAAACCCAGATCACCGTTGACCTCAACCTAGACGGATCCGGTAAATCCAGTTTTGATACCGGGGTGCCATTCCTGGAGCACATGGTTGAGCAAATTGCCCGTCATGGGCTTTTTGATCTGGATATCGTTTCCAAAGGCGATTTGCACATTGATGATCACCACACCGTGGAAGACATCGGTATCACCTTAGGCCAGGCTTTCAAACAAGCGGTAGGAGATAAAAAAGGCATTGTCCGTTATGGCCACGCCTACGTGCCCATGGATGAAGCGCTCTCGCGTGTGGCGATTGATCTATCTGGCCGCCCTGGCTTGATTATGAACGTGCCTTTTACCCGCGCTGTTGTGGGTGGTTTTGATGTGGATTTGTTTGAAGAGTTTTTCCGTGGCTTTATCAACCATGCCATGGTGACAGTGCACATCGATAACCTGCGGGGCAAGAACACCCACCACCAGATCGAAACCGTATTCAAAGCATTTGGTCGTGCGCTGCGCATGGCAGTTGAAATGGACGAGCGCATGGCGGGTGTTACCCCATCTACCAAAGGCTTGCTGTAATTCTCCACGCTTAGCTTTCTTGGCGGCACCTAGCCGCCCTTGGTAATAGCCACTAAAGGACACCGCACCAACCATGAAAACCGTTGCTATCATCGACTACGGCATGGGGAACCTTCACTCCGCCCGTAAGGCGGTAGAGCACGTAGCCCCGGATACCACAGTGCTGGTAACCGATAACCCTGAGCAGATTCGCGAAGCCGATCGAGTGATTTTGCCCGGCGTTGGTGCCATGCGTGATTGCATGGCCGAGATTCGCCGGCTAGGGGTAGATGAGCTGGTGCGGGAAGTGTCTCGCGATCGCCCGTTTCTGGGGATTTGCGTGGGCATGCAGGCGCTTATGTCTCGCAGTGAGGAAAACGGCGGCGTCGATGCCATTAACCTGTTTTCTTCTCAAGTGCGTTTTTTTGGCGATAACCTGGTGGAAAACGGCGAGCGTTTGAAAGTGCCCCACATGGGGTGGAATGAAGTGTTTCAAGCTCGCGCTCACCCATTGTGGCAGAGTATCCCAAACGGCGACCGCTTCTACTTTGTGCACAGCTATTACGCAGAGGCCCAAGGCAATGCGGATATCGCCGGGCGCGCACATTACGGTGTCGACCTTGCGGCAGCTGTAGCCCGAGACAACATTTTTGCTGTGCAGTTTCACCCCGAGAAAAGTGCCGGGGCAGGGCTGCAACTTCTCAAGAACTTTACTGACTGGAATGGAACATGCTGATTATTCCCGCCATTGATCTAAAAGACGGCAGATGCGTGCGGTTGCGCCAGGGCCGGATGGAAGATTCCACCGTATTTGGTGGCGACCCTGTTGATATGGCCACCCGTTGGGTGGAAGCCGGTGCCCGTCGTTTGCACCTTGTGGACCTGAACGGTGCATTTGCTGGCGAGCCAGTGAACGGTGAAATTGTTCAGGCCATTGCCCGCAAGTACCCGGATTTGCCGATTCAGATTGGTGGTGGTATCCGTTCTGCTGAAACCATTGAGGCTTATTTAAAAGCCGGTGTGCAGTGGGTGATTATAGGCACCAAGGCTGTTAAAGAACCTGAATTTGTAACCGAGATGTGTAAGCGCTTCCCCGGCCACATTATTGTTGGCCTGGATGCCAAAGATGGCCGCGTGGCCACAGATGGTTGGGCGGAAGTGTCTGAAGTAATGGCAACCGATCTGGCCAAGCGTTTTGCGAGCGATGGCGTGGAAGCAATTGTGTACACCGACATAAACCGCGACGGTATGATGCAGGGCGTTAACGTAGAAGCCACGGCGTCGCTGGCAGAAGCAGGTGGTATTCCGGTTATTGCGTCTGGTGGTGTGACCAACATGGATGACCTCAAGCGTTTGGCGCCAGTTGCAAGCAAAGGCATCATGGGCGCGATTACTGGCCGGGCCATTTATGAGGGCACACTTGACGTTGCAGAAGCTCAGGCATTTTGCGATACCCTTGATAACACTCTTCATAACACCCCGAAAGGCTAAGGAAGGTAGGCAACATGGCATTAGCAAAGCGCATTATTCCCTGCCTGGATGTAGACAAAGGGCGTGTTGTAAAAGGCGTTAACTTTGTAGATATCCGCGACGCTGGCGATCCGGTGGAAATAGCCCGTCGCTATAATGAGCAGGGCGCCGATGAGATTACCTTTTTGGATATCACCGCAAGCAGTGAGAGCCGTGACACTACCTACGAAACCGTAGAGCGCATGGCGGCGGAAGTTTTCATTCCGCTAACCGTTGGCGGCGGGGTTCGCGCGGTGGAAGATATCCGAAAGCTGTTGAACGCAGGGGCAGATAAGGTGGCGATTAACACAGCTGCGGTATTCAACCCGGAGCTTGTGCGCGAGGCCGCAGATCGCTTTGGAAGCCAGTGTATTGTGGTTGCGATTGATGCGAAGCAGGTAAATGCTGAAGGCGAAGAGCCGCGCTGGGAAATTTTCACCCATGGTGGGCGCAAGCCAACAGGGCTGGATGCCGTGGAATGGGCCAAAAAAATGGTCGACATGGGGGCTGGCGAGCTGTTACTTACAAGCATGGATCGAGATGGTACTAAAATCGGTTTTGATTTGGGCGTTACTCGCGCAGTGAGCGATGCGGTAACGGTTCCGGTGATTGCTTCAGGTGGCGTGGGCGAGTTACAACACCTGGCTGATGGTGTAACCAAAGGTGGTGCCGATGCGGTGCTGGCGGCGTCTATTTTCCATTTTGGCGAGCATACCATTCCTGAAGCCAAGGCCTTTATGAAGGCTCAGGGAATCGAAGTTCGCGATTAGTGTTTTTGAGCGAAAGTAGGCCGGATGGTCTGCTTTTCGCCTTCTGCAAACATCCTTTGGTTGTTGTTACGTATCGCCCAGAGCCCGCTCACTGTGGCGATGGCAATGCCCTGCTCATCCAGCAGTGGGAGATGTTTTTCCAGATAATCCACAGTTACCGTGTGCGGGTGGCCTATGCCAACCGCGCTGCCGTGTTCTTTCGCACGCTGAATCAGTTCCTTGAATTGGCGGTCGACATACTCTTCCGTTTGCTCATGATCCAGAAACACATCCCGTGTAAGGGTGGGGATTTGATACGCCTCAGCCACTCTGCCTGCAACTGAAGAAGCAATCGTTCTGCTGTCAACAAAATAAACCGGATAGCGATAAAGCTCTTTCATCACCCAGTCCATGGGTTTGAGTTGTTGCGTTAACAAACTGCCCATGTGGTTGTTAACACCTTGCACATAAGGGATGGACCGCAGGGCGCGACGAAGAGTGCTTGCTATGCTCTGCTCATCCATATCGGCGGTTAACCCACCTTGCCCCAGGCTGAAATTCCGGGTGTTAGCCATGGGGGCGTGCAGCATGATCTCTTTGCTGCGGCTGTGTGCCAGGCGGGCCAGAGTATCTGTGTGCCGGCGATAGGGCAGGAATGCCAGAGTCAGTGGCTGATCCAGGTTAGCCAGGCGTTCACCTTCGTGTAAATTGTGCCCCATGTCATCAATAATGATGGCAATGGTTGGCGGAATCTCGCGGTTGGCGGGCTCTGCCGATACGGCGCCAGCAGCCAAGCTGGCCAGGGCCACCAGTGTCAGGGCTAGATTAAAGAGAGCCTTCACTGTTCTGTACCAGCTCCCTTTGGATTCAGGATTTGCAGCCCTTTCAGCAAATTGATTGCTGAGCGCAGTTGGTAGTCGCGATCGGCAATGGAGCCGGCTTGTTTCTCACTCTTCGTTTGTTTTTTGCTGTCTTCAGTTTCTTCATCCTGGCCAACCAGGTGGCCGCTCAGATCTGCTTCGGTAAAGAATGGCCGGCCATCCAGCTCCTTCAGCTCTGCAGGTTTTACTTCAATGTCTGGTTTGATGCCTGTGGCTTGTATAGAGCGCCCTTCAGGCGTGTAGTAGCGTGCCGTTGTCATTTTGATGGCGTGGGTTTCGTCCAGTGGGATAACCGTCTGAACGCTGCCCTTGCCAAAGGATTGGGTGCCCATAATGACGGCCCGTTTATGATCCTGCAGCGCCCCTGCGAGAATTTCCGAGGCGGACGCAGAACCGCCGTTAATCAGAACAACAATAGGGGTGCCGGCCATCGCATCGCCGTCTTTGGCGCTGAAGCGAAGGCGAGAACTCTGGATTCTGCCTTCTGTGTACACAATCAGCCCTTCGTCTAGCAGTGCGTCTGCGGTGGCAACAGCGGCCTGCAGTATGCCGCCCGGGTTGTTACGCAGGTCGATGACCAAACCATCCAAATCGCCGCCGTGATCCTTTTTGAGCTTATTGAGGGCTTTTGTAAACTGCCCGCCGGTCTCTGCCTGGAACTGTGTCAGTCGCACGTAGCCGTAGCCGTTTTCAATCATGCGACTCTTTACACTGGTAACTTTGATAACGTCCCGCTCAACATCTATTTCTACCGGGCCGCTTTCACCTTCGCGCATAATCGTCAGCGTGAGAATGGTGCCGGGCTTGCCACGCATGAGTTGCACGCCTTCTTCAAGGCTCATGCCTTTTACGGGCTTTTCATCGAGCTTGATAATCAAGTCGCCGGACTGCACACCTGCCTGCTGCGCGGGCGTATCGTCAATCGGAGCGATAACTTTTATAAAACCATTCTCCATGCCCACTTCAATACCCAAGCCGCCAAACTCACCGGAGGTACTTTCTTCCAGCTCTTCATAGTCTTTCGGGGCCAGGTAGGTAGAGTGTGGGTCAAGATCGGAGAGCATACCTTTAATGGCGCTTTCCAGTAGCTCGCGATCATCTACTTCTTCTACGTAGGCGGCCTTTATACGGCTAAAAACCTCAGTGAATTTGCGTAAATCGTCCAGGGGAAGCTGTTTTTCCGGGTCTGGCAGGGAGATTTCAACGCGCTCGCCGTCTTGAATGCCCTCCAGCAGTTGCGTGTTGTCTGAAGGGGTATCTTCGCCAAGAGCCAGCCCGGGAAAGGTCATGAAACAGGCCGCAAGAATGGCTGAGCGCAAAGGTGAGGCTTTGAGTGTACGTCGGACCCGATTCATTCACATATCCCGTGGTTATTCCGATAGTTAGGCTGAGAGTTCAACTGAGAGTTGAGCAAAAAGTTGGGCTGCATTCCCTGTTTGCAACAGTATGGCGTCAGCGGGCGCGTTTGTCAGCCCCGCCACCTGTGTTCAATTAGCCAGCCAGCGCCCGGGGTTATCCGGTTTGCCGTTGTGGCGAACCTCAAAATAAAGCACCGGAGCTTCTGTTCCACCGGTACGGCCGGCCTGTGCAATGGCTTCCCCGGCGGCAACCCAGTCGCCGGGGCTGGTGAACAGGCTACTGCTATGACCATAGAGTGTCATGTAGCCATCACCGTGATCAATAATTGTTATCAGCCCAAAGCCCCTAAGCCAGTTCGCAAACACAACCCGGCCGTAATGAATGGCTTTTACGTCGGCCTCTTCGCTAGTTTGAATGATCAGGCCATTTCTTCTCAGTTTGCCATCTGCATACTTATCACCAAATCGGCTGATCACCTTGCCTTGGGCTGGCCATGGCAGTTTATTTCTCAACGATGGAAAAGGCTCGGATTCGTTAGGGGAAGGAATGTTGGCGATAGCTTCTTGAACTTCGGATAGCAGTTTTTCTAAACGCTTACGATCAGATTCCAGCTCATCTTTTTCGCTGCGACGGGCGCGAATATCCTGATTAAGTGCTGCGAGGGTTTTTTTACGCTTCTGTCGCGACGCTTTTAATTCTTCTTGCCGTTTAACAATGCCTTCCTCAGATGCTGCAAGCTCAGCCTGAGTATTTTTGACGGCGGTTTGCGTAATCTTGAGCGCCTCAAGATTCTTATGGAAAGTTTCAAGGCGCCCGACGGTGTCGCGGCTGAGGTATTCGTAATAGGTCATTGTGCGGGCAATGTTGTCCGGGTTGATTTCGTTAAGCAGCACTTTTACCGCGGGGGCGTCACCCTCCATCCAGGCGGTACGAATCTGTTTTTTTAAACTCTCCCGTTGGCGATCCAACGTTCGCGACAGCTCCCGCTCCTCGTTCTGGAGTCCGGTAAGGCGCTGCTGCTGTTTTTTCACCTGCGCCCGCAGGGATCGGCGCTCGCGGGTTAGTCGGCTGATTGTGCGTTCGGCCGCCGCAAGTTCTCGCTCCAGGGCGGAACGATTTTTTTCGGCATTGGCCAGCCAGTCATCGATGTCTTCAATGCGCTCCTTGAGGGCTTCAATCTGGGCTGGCGTAACTTCTTTTCCGAACGCTACGGGCGCGGCACCCAGTATGAATGTGAGTGCCAGCGCCAATAATGTAGTGAGTCGCAATGGTAGGGCCTGTTTCCGGATCAACCGAATTCAACCAGGCTGTGCCCGGTCATTTCCTTCGGTTGTTCCTGCCCCATCAGTGCCAGCAGGGTAGGAGCAACGTCGCTCAGATTGCCGTTGTCTTGCAGGTTTACCTTGCGGTTGCCGGTGTACACAAGAGGAACAGGCCCGATGGTATGCGCAGTGTGAACCTGGCCAGAATCAGGGTCTGTCATTTGCTCGCAGTTGCCGTGATCGGCGGTTATCAGTGCTTCACCACCTACTTCGTCCAATGCTTCGACTACCCGCTGTACGCAGTGATCAAGACACTCTGCGGCTTTAATAGCTGCATCCAGTTTACCGGTATGGCCAACCATGTCGCCGTTGGCATAGTTGCAAACGACCAGATCGTACTTGCCGCTCTTGATGGCTTCTACCAGTTTGTCGGTAACTTCCGGCGCACTCATCTCAGGCTGCAGGTCGTAGGTTGCCACGTTGGGGGAGGGCACCAGTATTCTGTCTTCGCCGGCAAAAGGTGTTTCCCGCCCGCCATTGAAAAAGAAGGTCACGTGAGCGTATTTCTCGGTTTCGGAAATACGAAGCTGGGTTTTACCAAGCTCAGCCATATACTCGCCCAAGCCATTAACCAGTTGTGCTGGCGGGTAGGCGCAGGAGGTCTTGATATCTGCTGCGTACTCGGTAAGCATTACAAAGTCGGCAAGTTTTGGTTGTTTCTGGCGCTCAAACCCATCAAAGCCTTCGCCTACGAAGGTGCGTGTCATCTCACGAGCGCGGTCGGCGCGGAAGTTCATGAATAATACGGCATCGCCATCGTTAATGGTGCCTGCAGCTTCGCCCGCATTTTGAATACGAGTTGGTTTTACAAATTCATCGTTTTCGCCGCGCTCGTACGCCTGCTCAAGTGCCGTAAGAGGGTCGGCTGCAGTGAATTCCGATTCGCCCAGTGTCATCAGGTTATAGGCGGATTCAATTCTGTCCCACCGATTATCCCTGTCCATGGCAAAGTAGCGCCCCACAATAGAAGCCACGCGGCCTACGCCAAGGCTTTTAAGTTTTGCGGTGGCCTTCTCAAGGGAGGGGCGAGCGCTGCGTGGCGGCATGTCGCGACCATCAAGAAAAGCATGAACGTACACTTGTTTTGCGCCCCGTGAGGCTGCAAGTTCGGCGGCTGCGAGCACGTGGTCTTCATGACAGTGAACACCGCCGGGCGATAATAACCCCATCAAATGTACTGCGCCGCCATTGTTTACGGCTTTGTCGATGGCAGAGCACAGGGCCTGGTTTTGGTTAAACGTTCCCTCTTCCAGGTCTTTGTCAATGCGAGTAAGACTCTGATAAACCACTCGACCTGCGCCGAGATTCATATGACCAACTTCCGAGTTGCCCATTTGTCCCTGAGGCAAGCCCACAAACATGCCTGACGTATTAATGAGCGTTTTCGGGTTAGACTCCCAGAGCTTATCCCAGAAGGGTGTATTGGCGTTGCTGATGGCGTTATCTTCGGCGGGATCACGATGCCCCCAGCCGTCTAGAATTATCAGTGCTGTCGGCTTGCGCAATGCTGTCATCATTCAGTCCGGAAGTAGAGTTGCAGTAAGTTTTCAAAAGTAGTTACGAAGCTTATCCATTTTTGCACTTTGAGGCCACAGTCGTCATCTGTATGGTCGCCTTCTGTCCGGCGATCAGGCTGTGTATAATCCGCCCAAACTTATTTTTAGGGTCGCCTCATGGATCGGTTGTTTGAATTTATTGTTAATCACTATGTTCTCGCCTCGCTGTTTGTGGCTTTTTTGGTCGCTATCCTGATACTTGAGTCCCGGCGTGGCGGCTCTAAAATATCTGCTCAGGGTGCGGTTAGCCTGCTTAACAAAGATGAAGCCATAGTGGTGGATATTCGCGATCGTAAAGAATTTGCAGAGGGCCGCATTACCGGCTCTGTCAATATCCCGCTGAATGCTCTTAAAAGCCGTGCTGGCGAACTGAATAAGCACAAGGACAAGCAGATTATCGTGGCGGATAAAATGGGCCAGCATTCCGCCATGGCGGTTAAGCAGCTGAACGCCGAGGGGTATGCTAACGTCGTGCGTCTCAACGGTGGTGTGGGCGACTGGAAAGCCAGCAACCTGCCGCTGGTGAAGAAGTAAAAGCGCCGGCATAACTTGATCTGTGCGCCGATCTGCCGCACTGTTTCACATAATCAGGCACCGCCGAACAGTAGACTGTTCAGGCAGATGTAACCATAACAATGGGCCTTTGAGCCCAATCGACGACTCTTTACATAACGGAAAGGACTGAACATGGCTGAGAATCAGCAAGCCGCTGCAGGCAGTGACAACGAAAACAAGGCCCAGTTTGCCCTTCAGCGTATTTACGTGAAGGACCTGTCTTTTGAATCTCCGAACTCGCCAGTGGTGTTTCAAGAGCAATGGAAGCCGCAGGTGAACCTGGACTTGAACACCGCGCACACCAAGGTGAGCGATAACCAGTATGAGGTTGTGCTTTCTCTGACGGTTACGACCAAAATTGATGAAAAAGTCGCTTACATTGTTGAGATTCAGCAGGCGGGCGTCTTTCTGGTAGCTGGCATTGAAGGGCCGCAGCTTGGTCAGATGCTGGGCGCGTATTGCCCGACCATTTTGTTCCCCTATGCCCGTGAAGCAATTGACGGCGTAGTTAACAAAGGCAGCTTCCCGGCACTGATGCTGGCGCCAGTTAACTTTGACGCTATCTATGCTCAGGCGCTGCAGCGCAAGCAGGAAGAAGGGCAGGAAGAGACGCCCAAGGGCGAGCAGACACACTAACCCTGCCGTTTTCTAAAACCGCCCTCAAGCGCATCGCCCGATGCACACCTTGAGGGCGGTTTTGTTTTTTTAAGCCTCCACACAATCTCCTCTGTTTGCCTGATTCACGGTAATGCCTTGCGGTTACGCCCAAGCTGACTAAGTACTTGCTCTTACTTTTTTATTGACATGCGTCATTATCTAAACAAGAATGTTTCGCGTTCGTGTTCGCATTAGTGTTTTCAATAATTTTCAGGGAGCGAAACTTTGTGAGTGGTGCGTGTAAAAAAGGTTGGTCTTTACCGTCATGGTTTTTCATGGCCACTTTTGCCCTGGGTGCTTGTGGGCGGGTAGCTGCAGACACGGGAGCCACAACAACCTCTTACCTTGATGAGATTGTGGTAACGGGGACTCGCTCCAATCGTACGATAGGCGATACCCCCGTGCGCACGGAAGTGGTCACCCGCAAGGAACTGGAGAAAACCCACGCCAGAAACGTGGCCGAAGCCCTGGAAAACGTACCGGGTTTGCAGCTTCGTGCGATTCACGGCAAAGCCGGGCAGGAAGTGTGGATGCAGGGCATCAGCGCCGACCGGGTGCTGATTCTGGTAGACGGCTTGCCCATGACCGCCACCACCGGCTCTGCCGTGGATGTGAGCCAACTGGCACTGCTGGATGTGAAGCGCATTGAGGTGGTGAAGGGCGCCGGCTCGGCACAGTACGGCAGTGCTGCCATTGGTGGCGTTATCAACGTGATTACCCGGGATATCAAGCCGGGCGTCAGCGGTGAGCTGACCCTGGATGGCGGCAGCTATGGCGACCAGAACCCGAGCGCGGAAAACCCGGATCTGGCGCGCTACGGTGCCCGCGCCAGTGTCGACATGGCCAGCGAACAACTGCGCCTGCGCCTGAGTGGCTCCCATCAGCACACCGACGGCCTGGACCCGGAGCCTGCCACCTGGGCCCGCCCCGGCGACGAATATGACCGCAACCAGTTCAGCTCCCGCCTTGAGTGGCGGCCCAGTGATGGCCAGCGGCTGTTTGCCGAACTGGGCTATTTTGATGAGGCTTCCGGCTCGCGCTTTCTCACCGCCAAGGCCGGCACCACCCTGAAGCAGGGCAAGGAAGAATCGGTTGAGCGCCAGCGGGCGGTGCTGGGTGGCAAACACAGCCTGACAGAACGGCAAACCCTGACCTGGAACCTGCTGCGGGAGGTTCTGCAGGACGATACCTACAAATACTCGGCGTACGGCACTTTTGATCAACGCCAGGCCAGCCAGGAGCTGTCGCAGGCCTCGGTGCACACGGAAGTCACGGTTGGCGATGACCACCTGCTGATGGTGGGGGCCGATTTGCACCACGAGACCCTCGAGCAGTCGGTAGACGGTGCCAGCGAACTGGTGGGCGGCGAGCGCTCCCGCAACAGCAAGGAGCTTTGGCTTCAGGATACCTGGATGCCCACCGAGCGCTGGGAATGGGTAGCCGGCCTGCGTGGCCAGCGCGATTCCGATTTTGGCAATCATTACGCCCCCAAGCTTAGCACCCGCTATGAACTCACCCCCGGCTGGGCCGCCAGCCAGTATCTGCGGGCCAGCTGGAGTGGTGGCTACCGGGTGCCCAACCTGAAAGAACGCTACTTCCGGTTTGATCACAGCCAGCTTGGCTATGTCGTACAGGGCAACCCCGACCTGCGCCCGGAAGTGTCACAGAACCTGCAGCTGGGCTGGGGGGTGAACTACCTGAGCGCCGGCTGGTTTGAAATCAATGCCTACCAGAACCTCATCGAAGACCTGATCCAGACCCAGTTTGACCCGGTGGCCACCGCCATTCGCGGCGACGGCGTGGATGTGCACAGGTACGCCAACGTCGACAATGCCCGCACCCGCGGCGTGGAAACCACCGCTGGCTGGCAGTTCGCCCCCGGCTGGGAACTCACCGCCGGCTACACCTACACGGATGCCGAAGACCGGGCCACCGGCAAGGCCCTGCCCAAACGCCCACGGCACCAGGCCCGGCTGGGGCTGGACGGCCAGGCGGGCGTTCCCGGCCTGAGCTGGTCGGTGCGCCTGCGCAACCAGAGCTCGGAATTTGTCGACACCAACGAGGCGATGAAATCACCCGGCTACACCACCGTGGATCTGAAGCTCAACCAGGCCCTGGGCGACAACCTGCGCCTGTTTGCCGGTATCGACAATGTCACCGACAAGCAGCGGGATTTTGATGACAGCGATGATTTCGGCCCGGTGGCTGGTCGTTTTGTCTATCTGGGCGCAACGCTTGGATTCAGCAAATAACAGTAAATCAACAAGGAGATGATGCATGAATAACACGCGGGTTTTTCTGGGGCTGGCGATATCCGCCACTTTATTGGCCGGTTGCGGGGGCAGTGATAACAACCTGGGGCCGAATGATGGGGGCGATCAGAACGATCAGAACGAACAGTTCGAGCGGAAGGTAGTTGATGCCAAGTCATACGATAAAACCACGTATCTGAATCTGGATACCGGCAAGGTGGTGGAGCTAACCGAAGAGCAAGCCAAAACCTCCAATGCCTGGCATCTCGCGTTCAAGCGCGACAGCATTCAGATGAACAGTGGTGCGATTGGTGGCGGCAACGTTAAGGGTGCGGTTCTTAACCCTCAGGATCAGTTTTATGACGCCAATGGTGAGCCCAAAATTACCCTTTTGAAACAAGCGGCAGACAACAAGTCTGAAGAAGCCGCTGTGTATGCTGATTACGCTGAGCCTGATACCTGGTATGGCGGCGAGGTGACCAATCGCTTTGGTGATAAATGGTACACCTACGACCGCACGACTCACTCAGTTATAGAAGACAGCAGCGTAGGTTGGCTGGTGCGCTCGGCTGAGGGCAACAGTTACGCCCGTATGCGGGTTGAACAGCTCAAGTTTGATCCTAAGCCAAGCGCCACGGATAACAGTTTCCGCATCAGATTCGATGTCCAGCCTGAGGGGGTCGAACAGTTCACCAACAGCAATATCCTGTTTGAAGGCCCCTTGGCCCAACTGGAAACCTGCTTTGATTTCGATGCGGGCATTACTGGGGGTGCAGGGACCGATGCAGGGAGTACCGTAGATTGCGCAGGCTCTAACCTTTGGGACATCAAGTTGGTGTTTGATGTGAACGCTCGTAGCCTTGAGTTGCGCACAAACAGCGGCGCTTCTGGAGACGGTGACGGCGGAGCTCTGGGCGAGTTTCCTTGGGACGATCTCCTGGATTATGGCAAGGCCACAGAAGAACCCGTTAGCGGTAAATCCCTCGTAAATCTCTACGCCCCGGACGCCAGCGGTGTGTTCAATGTGAAGAGCTGGTACGCCTATGACCCCAGTACCCACGTGCTTCGCCCCAACTATCGCGTCTACGCCATAGACACAGACGCCAGTGACCCATCCTCACCGATTTACTCCGTTCAGATTGCCGGTTACTACGGCGAAGATGCCGAAAGTGGCCAGCCTATCGTTCACTGGACCGACGCTTCATTCAAACAAGGAGAAAACTGAAATGACCGCAACAATGGAAGCCCCAAACCATCAGCAAGAATCCACCCTCAACAGCCGCTGGCAGGCATTGCTGGCGGAACAGCCGAAACTGCGCATCCGCAACGCCGCCAATGAACTGGGGGTAAGCGAACTGGAACTGCTGCTTTGCCGCAACGAGGGCGTGCAGCCGCTCAAGCCCGAGTTCGGCGAGCTGATGAAGGCCATGGATCCGGTGGGGGATGTGATGATCCTTACCCGCAACGATCAGGCCGTGCACGAGATCACAGCCTCCTTCAACAAGTTCACCGTTACCGGCAAAGGCGCCATGGGCCTGGCGGTAGGCGACATTGATGTGCGCGTGTTCTTCAACAGCTGGGCGCACGGTTATCTGGTTACCGAAAACACCGGCAAGATCACCCGGGAAAGCCTGCAGTTCTTCAATGCCCACGGCATGGCGCTGCATAAGATCTACAAAACCGACGCCACGAACGCAGCCGCCTGGGATGCCCTGGTGGGCGAGTATTTGACCCCCTCCGCTGAAGCGCCGGTGCTGACGGCGGCACCGGCCCCGGCCGAGCGCACCGACCCCAGCGAGGTGGATATAGACGCCTTGCAGGAAGACTGGTCGAAACTCAAAGACGTGCACCACTTCCACGCCATGCTCAAACGCAACAAGGTAGACCGGCAAACAGCGGTAGAGCTGGTGGGTTCCAAATGGGTAACCCGGTTGAAAACCTCAACCGACGAAGTGCTTTCGCCGCTGGACCAGATTCTGGAACAAGCCAAAGCCAGCCAGTGCGCCATCATGGTGTTTGTGGGCAACCCGGGCATTGTGCAGATTTTTGCCGGCACCGTGGACAACGTCAAACGCAGCGGCCCCTGGATGAACGTGCTCGACAAAGGCTTCAACCTGCACGCCAACACCGATGGCATCAGCGACTGGTTTGTGGTGCGCCGGCCCTCCAGCGACGGCATTATCACCTCACTGGAGGGCTACAACGCCCAGGGCGAGATTGTGGTTACGCTGTTTGGCAACCGCAAGCCGGGTATCCCGGAATCCGAACACTGGCAGCGGGAAGTGGCGGCCCTGGAGAAAGCGCTATGCGCCTGATGGCTGTGGCTGCCCATTGGGCAGCCTGTGTATCCTTCGCGGCACTGACGCTGGCGGCATCGACGGCGCACGCGGGTGAGCCGGAGGCGAGGTCAGAGCCACGCATTGTTAGTGCCGATGGCAGCCTGACCGAAACGGTATACGCGCTGGGCGCGGAAGACGCTCTGGTAGGGGTAGACACCACCAGTAATTACCCCAAAGCCGTGAATGAACTGCCCAAGGTAGGCTACCTGCGGGCGCTGCCGTTTGAGGGCGTACTGGCACTGAAGCCGGATGTGCTGCTGACCACGGACGAGGCAGAGCCTGCCAAAACCCTGGAGCGGCTGGCAAAGGCAGGTGTAGAGGTTGTCCAGCTGCCAGTGGCCAGATCACCGGCCGACACCCTGGCCCGCATTCGTGAAGTGGGCCGGGTCGTGGGCAAGGAAGCCCGGGCCAAGGCCATGGCGGCCAGCATTCAGAAGCGGGTGGCTGCGGTAGAAACGGCGCAAAGTGGTACGCCGGCCCGGGTGCTGTTCCTGATGGCAGCCGGCGACCATGGGGTAATGATTGCCGGCCAGGGAACCGCCGGCCAGGCGTTGCTGGAATCTGTAGGTGCCCGCAATGCCATGGCCGATGTGCGCGGCTACAAGCCCGCCAACCGTGAGGCGCTTCTGGCTTCGCAGCCGGATGCCATTGTGGTGGTCGAATCCCGCCCCGGGCAGTTCCGCATTGACCAGTGGCCCCAGCTGGCGGCGCTGGACGCCTGGAAACAGGGCCGGCACTATGTTGGCGACAGCATGCTGCTGCTGGGCTTCGGCCCCAGGTTGCCCCAGGCCATGGAAGCCGTGGCCAACTTGCTGACAGAGGTGGAGCAGGTTGCCAGCAATGGTCACTGATGCCTCTGGCCGGCTCGCCCGGGGGCCGGCCCTGCTGATGATAATGGCGGCGGCACTGGCGGTATCGCTGGTGTCGGTAACCAGCGGCGCCTACCCGCTTTCCACCGGTGATATCCTGGGTGTGCTGGTGGGCAGCCTTGAAGATGAGGTTGCCACCATGGTGCTTATGGATGTGCGCCTGCCAAGGTTGGTACTGGGTTTTCTGGTGGGCGCCGTGCTGGCGGTTTCCGGGGCGTTATTGCAGGGGCTGTTTCGCAACCCCCTGGCCGACCCCGGGTTGATTGGCGTTTCTGCCGGCGCCTCACTGGCGGCCATTGCGGTGATTGTACTGGGTGGCACCTGGCTGGGTGGCTGGGTAGACCTGGCCGGCGCCTGGGCCTTGCCCATCGCCGCGTTTATCGGTGGCAGTGGTACGGTGTTTCTGGCCTGGCGCATTGCCCGCAGGGCCGGGCAAACCTCGGTGGCGACCTTGCTGCTGGCGGGTATTGCTATTAACGCCATTGCCGGTGCCGGCACTGGCTTGCTGACCTTTTATTCCTCCGATGAAGAATTACGCTCGCTCACCTTCTGGACCATGGGCAGCCTGGGCCACGCCGCCTGGGATGATGTCGCCATGGCCGCGCCCTGGTTGTTGCTGGCGTTGTGTGCGGCGCCGTTTCTGGCGCGGCCACTGGACGCCTTTTTGCTGGGTGAGCAGGTGGTTGGCCACCTGGGTTACAACACCGACTGGACCAAGCGCGCCGCCATTCTGATTGCCGGCCTGGGTGTGGGCGCGGCGGTTGCAGTCAGTGGCCTGATTGGCTTTGTTGGCCTGGTGGTGCCGCATCTGGTGCGGCATACCCTGGGGGCAGGACACC
This sequence comes from Marinobacter sp., assembly GCA_030457765.1. Taxonomy (GTDB): domain Bacteria; phylum Pseudomonadota; class Gammaproteobacteria; order Pseudomonadales; family Oleiphilaceae; genus Marinobacter. The sequence continues at coordinate 20,078 of JAKDUK010000034.1, forward strand.
GCGTTGTGATTCCTGCCAGTGCCCTGGCCGGTGGCACCCTGCTGGTGGGGGCCGATTGCCTGGCCCGGGTGGTGGTGGCGCCGGCAGAACTGCCCATCGGCTTGATGATGGCGCTGATCGGCGGGCCGTTTTTTCTGTTGTTACTAATGCGAACGAGGGTGGTGTGATGCTTTTGCAGGTCGACGGCTTGGGTGTGTCTCTTTCTGGCAAGCCAATTGTTCGTGATCTTGGCTTTCAGCTCGATGCGGGTGAGCTACTTGTGGTACTTGGCCCCAACGGTGCCGGCAAGTCTACCCTGCTTAAAGGGCTGGCGGGCGAACACAAGATGGGTGCCGGGCAGGTAACATTTGCCGGGCGACCACTGAAAAACTGGTCAAACAAAAAGCTGGCCCAACAACGGGCGGTTATGCCGCAACGGGTGGAAGTGAACTTCCCGTTAACGGTAGAAGAAATCGTGCGCTTGGGCCGTCCGGCTGAGCCCCTGTCGAAAAGCGCGGGCATTCTCGAAGAGCTCATGACGCTGCTGGATATAACCCATTTACGACACCGCCTTGCGCCAGGCTTGTCCGGCGGCGAGCAACAGCGGGTTCAGCTGGCCCGGGTGTTGGCGCAAATATGGGACACCCAAGAGCCGGTGTTGCTGTTGCTGGATGAATGCACCTCGGCGTTGGACCCGGCACATCAACAGCAGGTGTTTTCGCTGCTCCGGCAGCTGGCAAAGCGACGAGGTTTTGCCGTGCTGGCTGTCGCCCACGATCTCAATCTGGCAGCCAGATTTGCAGACCGGTTGCTGTTACTTCATCAGGGCCAATGCCATATCGCCGGACAGCCATCAGACGTGCTAACGGAGTCTGTGCTGGCAGAGGTTTACGGTTTGTCGGCAAGGATTCTGGAGCTGGAAGAAGGCTACCCACTGGTGATTCCCCGGGATGATGAGCCGGTATCGGCTTACGCAGGGCCTTCATTTTCGACGGTTGCGCCCGTAAACCCGAGCTGTCGCCAGGCTTCGTAAACTACCAGCGCGGTGGTGTTGGACAGGTTCAGGCTGCGGCTATTCGGGCACATGGGAACTTTCAAGCAATGTTCGGTTGGTAAGCCCTCGCGTACCTTTACCGGCAGGCCCCGGGTTTCCGGACCAAACATCAAATAGTCACCATCCTGATACGTAACCTGGTGGTAGTAACGGGAGCCCTTGGTGGTTAAGCCAAAGAGCCGCTCAGGCTGCTCACTCTCAAGAAACGCCTGATAGCTTTTGTGAACCTTTACCGTGGCATATTCGCTGTAATCCAGCCCGGCCCGGCGCATCTGTTTGTCTTCCAGGGTAAAGCCCAGAGGCTCAATCAGATGCAGCCGGCAACCGGTATTGGCGCACAGCCGGATGATGTTCCCCGTATTGGGAGGTATCTCAGGCTCGTACAGCACCACGTTCAGCATTGCGATTTAGCGTTCCACAGCCAGGGCAACGCCCATGCCGCCACCAATGCAAAGGGTTGCGAGGCCCTTGTTAGCATCACGGCGAACCATTTCGTGCAGTAGCGACACCAGAATGCGGCAGCCAGAAGCGCCGATTGGGTGGCCCAGAGCAATGGCACCGCCGTTTACGTTTACCTTATTAGTGTCCCAGCCCAGATCGCGGTTTACGGAGATAGCCTGAGCGGCGAACGCCTCGTTAGCCTCAATCAAATCCAGATCGTCCACATCCCAGTCGGCCAGTTTCAGGCAGCGCTGAGTGGCAGGTATCGGGCCAGTGCCCATAATGGTCGGGTCTACGCCGGCATTGGCGTGGGCCCTGATGGTGGCTAGCGGTGTAAGCCCCAGTTCTTTGGCTTTCTCGGCGCTGCACACCATAACGGCCGCCGCACCATCGTTCAGGGAGGACGCATTGGCGGCGGTTACCGTGCCATCTTTCTTGAACGCCGGGCGTAGCTTGGCAAGGCCTTCGCCGGTTACGCCATCGCGGGGGCCTTCGTCTTTGCTTACTACTATCGGGTCGCCCTTACGCTGGGGGATAGACACAGGCACGATTTCACCATCAAAACGGCCAGCCTCGCGGGCGGCAACCGCCTTTTGCTGGGAGGCTGCTGCGAACTCATCCTGCTCTTCACGGCTAATGCCGTACTTCTCGACAATATTCTCGGCGGTTACCCCCATGTGGTAATCGTTGAAAACGTCCCACAGGCCGTCGGTAACCATGGTGTCGATCATGGTCCAGTTGCCCATGCGCTGGCCGTTGCGGCTATTGGGTAGAACGTGGGGCGCCAGGCTCATGCTTTCCTGCCCGCCGGCAATAATCATGTCGGCATCGCCACAGCGAATCGCCTGAGCTGCCATATGAACAGCTTTAAGACCGGAACCACACACCTTGTTAATGGTCATTGCGGGCACGGAAGCTGGAATGCCAGCATTGATGGCCGATTGGCGTGCAGGGTTCTGGCCCGAGCCTGCGGTTAGTACCTGGCCCAGCACCACTTCATTGATTTGGTCGCCAGCAACACCGGTCTCTTTTAACAGGTCTTTGATCACGGCGGTGCCAAGCTGATCCGCACGAAGGCTGGACAGGCCTCCGCCAAACGTACCTATGGCAGTGCGTTTGGCGGCAACAATAACGACATCACGCATGGAAACTCTCCGATTAAATAGTTGTACTGTGTCGGGCAGCAAAGCCAGGTCTCCAGCCCCACAGAATTAAAAGCTGCGCGCATTGTAGCCCCAAAGGCCGAGCCGGCAAAAGCACAGAGCGAACCCTGAGTTAACGGCACACTGCTTGAGATATACGCGCCAGGCGTTCCGCACGTATTGCACTACCCAGCTCTTTGCCGGCAAAGCCTTGTGAGATCAGTGCTTGAGGGTCAACATCCGAGGCCGCATCAGCGGCATTTTTGAGTGGGGTCAGCTGTGCCTGGTCACTATTGGCAAGCGTGCATTCCAGTACATTGACCAACTGTGCGAAGCGTTCGGGCCGCCGCCACACATCGACTTTTTCCAGCAACTGAAGCAGCGCGCTTGCATCCGGTTGCGAGGGGTCGAGCTGTCGGATGACCGGAATAGATGCCGCAACCAATCGCGCAAGTTGCTGGCAATCATTCGGTGCTTTCAGAGCTTTGGCTCTTGCCATGCAGGCGGGTTCATCGAGTGTGCACAGCAGTGCGGCAAAGCGTTCAGCGGTTGAGCCTTTCAGTGCGTGAATACGTTGAAGGGCCTTCATGGCCGCGTTGAATTCAGTATCGGGATTAAGCTCGGGGACCAGCACAGCTAGAGCATTGCAGTCCCTTAGCACTTGAAAAAACGTGCAAGGCGACTGTTCATGGATCGCCCGCTGAATCTCCTGCCAAACCCGCTCGGCTACAAGGTGTTCTACTTCGCCCTCGGCCACCATGGTGCGCATCAAGATCATGGTGTCTGTGCACACACTAAAACCTAAAGGTTGGAAGCGGGCTGCGAACCGGGCGGTTCTCAGAATGCGCAGGGGGTCCTCTTTGAAGGCCTCCGATACGTGGCGCAGCTCCCGCGCTTCAAGGTCCTTTCTGCCGTTAAAGGGATCGGTTAGTTCACCTTCTTCTGAGCGCGCCATGGCGTTAATGGTGAGATCCCGGCGCAGCAGGTCTTCCTCAAGGGTGACATCCGGCGCGCTGTAAACGCTGAAACCGTGGTAGCCGTGGCCCTGCTTGCGTTCGGTGCGGGCCAGGGCGTATTCCTCGTGGGTTTTCGGGTGCAGGAATACGGGGAAGTCTGAACCTACCTGGGTAAAGCCCTGAGCAAGCATTTGCTTTGGGGTTGCGCCAACCACCACCCAGTCCCGGTCTTTGACTCTCAGGCCCAGTAACTTATCGCGAACGGCGCCGCCAACCAGATAGGTTTGCATGAAGGATAGGGTTCCTTTCTGAGAAGTGTCCGGGAATTATCCGTTTCCCGGTGGGATCAGGCAAACTTCGTTACTCTGAAGTGTTCACCTGATCCCCAATAGCTACGCTTGAAGCAGAATCAGAAAGCTGCGCCAAGTTCCAGGGCTGCGCCCATATCCGCATCGCTAATCAACGCACCAAGATCAAGCCGCGCGCCAAATACATTCAGCCCAATACCTGCGGTAAACTGGGTTTCTTCGGCAATGCCATCGTTGTCGTCGTTGCTGGCCAGGTTATAGCGAGCACCTACACGCAGCTGGGCGTAGCGCCAGGCATCAAACTCCGCACCTAAAGCAACCCATTGGGTGTCGTCTTCAAAGCCGAAGGCTTCTTTTTTGGTCAGGTCCACTTCGGCGGTTACCACGTGGTAGTTGCTCTTGTGGGCAATGCCCACGGTGGCCATGGGGTTCAGTTCGAGGGTGCGTTTTTCTTCCCCAGCTTTGCTCTGAGCTGAGTCCAACTCCATTGGGATAATGTTTTTTACTACGATGCCGGCATTCCACTGCTTCTCGTCGCCAAAGGCGTAAGCGGCACCTATATCCAGATTAAAGCCGCTCTTTTCGGTTTGGTATTCATCGCCATCGAATTCGTCATCTTCGAAGCCTGATACGGTTTCAGTGTATTGGAAGGTTTGTAGTTGAACGTACTTTGGGGAAAAGCCTAATTCAACCGTATCGCCGTTGTTCAGTTCCAGCGCGTGGGCAAAACTGATGCCAGCCTCAATAACAGCTGATGCCAAAATTTTCCCTTCGGAGGTAAGCGCCAGACTGCCGTCGCTATTTTTAATAGCGTTAGCTTTTGACTCTACATCGGTGGCTGAAGTTGCTGTGACAATAGCGTTCAACTTGCTTTTGTCGCTGTCTGACACGTTACCGCGAACTGTGGCTGTAAGATTGGCGTTGCTGAATAAGCCAACGGCAAGTGCTTTTCCTGGGACGGCAAGACTAAGGCCAAGCCCGATGTTAGCCCGCATCGTGTCATCATCGAACGTTGCTAGGCGATCACGTAGGGCCGCTGCGTTATTCTGAATGCTCTGAGGACTATCTGTGCTCGGGTTGAAACCAGAAATACTGGATTCGAGTCCATCAATCACATCCTGAATATCATCAACTTGATCAATGACCTCTTCCTCATCTGCAACCCGTGCGTTGACGGATGGCAGCGTAAGGCCGAAATCATCCGACCACGAATGGTGATCCGCAGCCATCATGGCCGGGTTTGCAGAGGTCGCATTTGAAGGATGAGCAACAGCTACACCAGTGCCGCCCATGGCAAATGAGCGTGAGGACATAAACGCTTGAGGGCTGGCCAGCGCAGATGTGGCAGCAACGGATAAGCTTATGGCAATGAATAGTCGGGACAAGCGATATGGGTGCATTTGGTTACCTGCGTAAAAGGGGTGTTATTAAATTATTAAGTAGGTGCAATGTTAGAGTAATACCCGTATTTGAACATGACATATGCAGTAACGGTTTGTTTTTGAAATGTAAGTGGGCGGTTCTTGGGTATCGGGATACTGAACTTCTGTAGTGCTAACGTTACGTGCAGCTTCGTTTGGAGAATCGATATGCAGCAAACCGGCAGGGAGTTGCCGCACGCTGGGCGTTGTTGTTGAGGCGTTAAAGCGCAAAACTGGAGCTCGAGTCGGTATTAACAAACGATTCGCTAAAACTGGCATGAAGTTTTCATGTTTTTTACTTTTCGCAATATATTTTCGAAACTTTGTCTGGTTTCTTGCCGGTGGAGGATAGTTTGCTCATGTTGAAAGGCGGGTCTTCTGCTTTGTCGGTACGCCGGAATTTGGCTCTTGTTTCGAGCTTATGCATCGTTTTGTTTGCGGGGCCGGGGTTTTTGCCAAGGGGAAAACCCCCCCCGCGGGGGAGATTGATTGAAAAAGGACCGGG
>JAKDUK010000103.1 GCA_030457765.1 Marinobacter sp.
ACGCCTCCCCTCGGTTTTTTCCGCACCTTTGTGCTTGAAGAAGACGGCAAACACCAGAAAACCTTCAACCTGAAGCGTCGGGGCACAGCGCCGCTGTCTGATCTGGTGCGTATTCACGCTCTGGCTTGTGGTTCTCGCGCCCAGAATTCTTTTGAACGCCTCAAAAGCATCGGCAAAACACAACTGATTATTGACGACGACCTGGGTAACCTGAGGGACGCGCTGGAATTTATTTCTATTGTTCGTATTCGGCACCAGGCCCTGTCTCTCCAGGCGGGCGAGGAGCCGGATAATAACGTACGGCCAGAAGACCTGTCGCCATTTGAGCGCAGCCATCTCAAGGATGCCTTCCAGGTTGTAAGCAATGCCCAAAAATTTCTGAGATTCCGCTACCACACACAGGCGGCGCGGCATGTCTGAGACTCCCCCCATATCAGATGAGACTAAACTCTTGCCTTGGCCAGAGCAGTACCAAGCTCTGGCCAGTAGCGCTCAAGCGTCCGTGCTGAAAGCGTTTTACGAAGCCGGATGCGTCTCTGCAGACACACCCATGTCAGACGCTCCTATGGTGGCTCTGGATTTTGAGACCACCGGCCTGGAGGCAGACGCACACTCAATTGTCAGCATCGGACTGGTTCCCTTTACGCTGGATGCCATTATGCTTGACCAAGCCAAGCATTGGGTAGTTTGCCCCAGGCTGCCACTGCACCAAATGTCGGTAACCTTTCACGGCATTACACACAGCGACATCAATGAAGCGCCGGATCTGTCAGAGATACTTGAGGAGGTTTTCGCCAGCCTGAACGGCCGCATTCCGGTGGTACACTTCAGGAATATCGAACGGCCTTTCCTTGATGTGGCTCTGCAAGCGCGCTTGAATGAGGGTATCCGCTTCCCTGTTATAGACACCATGGCCATTGAGGCGCATCTACACCCAGACCGGCAGCCGTCTCTCTTGCAGCGCATCATGGGCAAACAATCAGTATCCATTCGCCTGGCAGACAGCAGAATGCGTTACAGGCTACCTCACTATGCTGCCCATAACGCTCTGATAGATGCCATTGCCACAGCCGAGTTGCTACAGGCGCAGATTTATCATCATTTCGGCCCACAAACACCTATTGGCGAGCTGTGGCTTTAAGGCAGCTTCGTTGTCGTGTTGCTTTACTGCGACGCTTTTACTGCATCAATCCACTCACCGTAACCGGCGTCTGCCATCTGTTCCAGAGGGATAAACTTCATGGCAGCCGAGTTCATGCAGTAACGCAGGCCGGTAGGCGCTGGGCCATCACTGAAAACATGCCCTACGTGCGAATCGGCAAAGCGGCTTCGAATCTCGGTGCGCGTGGTAAAGAATCCGTTATCTTCTTTTTCCACAACCCCGTCTGAATTCAATGGGCGGGTAAAACTTGGCCAGCCAGTGCCAGACTTGTACTTATCGCGGGATGAAAACAACGGCTCGCCAGAGACGACATCCACGTAGATACCCGCGCGCTTGTTATCCCAATACGGGTTGCTAAAGGCCCGCTCGGTGCCATCGTTCTGTGTAACCTCGTACTGCTCGCTGGTCAGTCTCTGCTTCAGGGTTTCTGAGTCAGGCTTTACGAACGCCTTCGGATCAAACCCCTTGTTGTTACCGGAGCTACTGACATCTGCGCTTTTTTCAGCTTCGCTAGCGGCTTTGGTGTCAGGCTTGTACTGGCTGAAGTCCAGCTCATAATCGTCACCATACACGTCCTCGATAAACTGATAGCGACCGGAGTTAAAGGTATAGAGCTTGTAGCGTATCGGATTCTTTTTATAATAATCCTGGTGATACTTCTCAGCCGCATAAAAAGTTTTAAGTGGGGTGATCTCGATTACCACCGGCTTTTCATACACACCCTTGGCGTCCAACTCTTTTTTAGCGGCTTCCGCCAAGCGCTTTTGTTCATCATTCTGGTAAAAAATCGCTGGGCGATACTGCTCCCCGCGGTCTACAAACTGGCCCTTGGCATCGGTCGGATCCATCATACGCCACAACCCTTGCAGCAAGCCTTCATAGGTGATTTTTTCAGGGTCGTAGTACACCTGTACCGCTTCCGTATGACCTGTGCGGCCAGAGGAAACCTGCTGGTAGGTAGGGTTGGGTTCATCGCCGCCGGCATAGCCGGAAACAGCTTCAACCACGCCGGGAATTTTCTCGTAACCGGATTCCACGCACCAGAAACAGCCACCGGCAAAGGTTGCAACCTCAAGACCTGGGTCTGAAGGCGCATACGCTTTGGTCGTACTTTTTTCGGCGGTAGCAACTGAGGCGTAAAAGGCACCCGTGGCCGCTATAAGCAGCGCGGCAACCAATGCCAGACTATTTCGATTCATAACAACTCTCCTGAGAGCAGTGTTGCGTGTAATGTACGGAGTAATGTTCAGTTGTCAGCCTATCGTCGTAACTTCACCAAAACGTTCCTCAATTCTTACGAAACTATAACGATGTGGATTCTTTTGAGGCTGAATCGACCAACGGCAACCAAAAATAGAACTTTGCACCTGATCCCGCATGATTTTCTACACAAACCCGCCCCTGCTGCAACTCCGCCATTCGGCGCGCAATAGCCAGCCCAAGCCCCGCGTGCTTATTTCGGCTTGCGCCAAGCGCCTGATAAAACGGATCAAATACATGGTCTATATCCTGCGGAGTAATGCCCTCGCCGGCATCCTCAACACAAATTTCAACGCCACTGTTATGCGTTATCACATTCAACTTTACCTCAGCGCCCTGGGGTGAATGATCAATAGCGTTACCGATCAGGTTGTCCAGCACTCGCTCAGTCATAGCAATGTCGGCAAGCACCATGGCTGGTTGAAGGCCAGTAATGCTCAGCAGAACACCTACCTGCTCGGCCCTTGGTTTGTGCTTTTGCACAACATCGTGCAGCAACTCTGCGGGCATAAACGGCTCTAAAAAAGGTTGTCGCTCGCTGGCGTCCAGGGCCGCCAGCTCAAATAATTCATCAACCAGCTTGCTGAGGCGGAGAGTTTCGGCCAACGCTATATTCAAAAACCGCCGGCGTTCGGCCGGGGGGAGTTCCTGCTGTTTTATGCCCAGAGTTTCCAGATAACCCTGAATAGATGCCAGTGGTGTACGCAAATCGTGTGACACCTGGGCCACCAGCTGGCGGCGCTGATGATCCTTATCCTTCAACAACTCTAGCTGGCCAGCAATACGAGCCGCCATTTGATCAAACCTGGCTGTCAGGTAATCCACATCGTCGCCAGGAACACCGGCTCCGTCTGCAATGCCCGTGCTTGCGGTCACTTTTGTCTCCGCTTCAAAGGCCTCCACACGCGCGGTCAGCCGGGACAGACGCCGTGTTAGCAATCGGAAAAACAAAAGACCTGCCAACAACCCCACGAAAAGGCTGATGGCCAAAGCACCCCCGCCCATCTGTAATAAGCGATCGCTGTGCACCATGCTTTCGGCAAAATCGTATTCCTCGCCCCGAAGCACAACATACAGGTAGCCTGTAGGCGCTTCCGCGCTGGGCACCTGGGTAACCGAAAATACCTTGTGCCGATCATGGCGGCGCGGATCGTCGCCCTGAATAGGGTATGCGCTCGGGTTGTTTAGCAACTCATGGATAGGTGCAAGCGACACGTGCTTACGTTTGATTTTGTCTGGGTTGGCCGAATAAGAAAGAATGCGCCCCTTCAGATCCAGCAAGTAAATTTCGATACTGGGGTTGATGCTCATATATAGATCAAACAAACGCTCAAGCTCGCTGTGGTTAATCTTGCCACCCGTAACCAGATTGCGATCAGAAACCAAGTGGCTTGCCAGATCACGATTAAGCGCCTGGTTCACCGCCGCACTATACTCGCGCACAGAATACAGACTGAGGGCGGTAAACAACCCGCCCACGATAACTAACAACAAAAAAAGGCCAAGGGCGAGGCGCGCATACAGGGTTTGAAACAGGGAGCGGGCCATAAATTAATCCAGAAACCGGTAGCCAACACCCCAGACCGTTTGCACGTACCTGGGCTCTGCAGCGTTGGTTTCGATTTTGTTACGCAAACGATTAATGTGGGTGTTTACAGTGTGCTCATAGCCATCGTGATTGTACCCCCACACGGCATCCAGCAGCTGCGCCCGGCTAAACACGCGGCCGCGATGGCAGGCAAAATGCCAAAGTAAGTCGAACTCGCGGGCGGTAAGCTCGGTTTCAGTGCCACGTATAAACACCCGGCGCCGAACCGGGTCTATCTCGAGCCCATCCACTTCCACTTTTGCAGTGTCTGCTTGTTCGGGGGTGCGCGACGAGAGCGCGTCCACGCGCCGGAATAGTGCTTTAATACGTGCCGTAAGCTCCGCTACGCTGAACGGTTTGGTTAAGTAATCATCTGCACCCATTTCCAGGCCAAGTACCCGGTCCAACTCAGTGCTTTTAGCAGTCAGCATAAGAACCGGAACATAACCGGCAATTGCACGAATTTCCCGGCACACAGATAAACCATCCAGCCCCGGCAGCATCAAATCAAGAACGACCAAATCAATGCCGCCTTGGCGAAACCGCTCAAGGCCGTCATCACCACGATCTATCAGAATCGGCTGCATATCCAGATCTTTGATCTGCATGCTCACCAGCTCGCCAATGCCGGGATTGTCTTCAATAATCAGTACCGTTCGTGTCATGGTTCTCCGGTTTGCCTGTCTGTCCTGCATCATTCGCCCGTATGGAGGCGATCGTTAAGGAGTTTAGCGCAAAAACTTCACGAATCTGTCACAGGATCTGTTTATAGCAGATGCATCAATGCTTGGCGGTTTGTTCACTTTGTGCCTACGCTAAGGAGACTTCCTGATGGATGGAACCTGTAACCTATTGCAAGAAAGGAGATCGTTATGAATTTTTCTGGTTTCCAACACAGTCGTTTTCACTACCGTCTGATAACCGTTTTTTTGGCCTTGATGCTCTCTCTGGCCCCATTTAGCGCCCACGCAGATAAACTGACCGACAACACGATTCGCAATTTCATCACAACCCTGGAGAAAGCTCAGGCCTTGGAGTCTGAGTTTGAGAATCTGAACGACACAAGCAACATTGAATCCATTGATTTTTCGAGGATGATTTCCTCATCTGTTGAAAAACTTAAAGGTCAAAAGGCCTACGGCCGCCTCGAAGATGTGGTTCAGGATAATGGCTTCAACAACCTGGACGAGTGGGCCGCCACCGGCGATCGTATTTATGCAGCCTGGATGGCCATTGAGATGGGAGATGAAAACCCTGCTCTCAATCAGGAAATGAAAGAGGCGATGGCCGATATGGAGAATAGCCCGGGCATGAACGATCAGCAAAAAGCCCAAATGCGGGCAATGATGCAAGCGGCCCTTGGCGTAACAAAAACGGCCGCAGAAGCGCCTCCCGCCGACATTGAAGCGGTCAGGCCCCACGTGAATGCGTTAAAAACAATCTCGAACAACGAAGATTAACTTCTCAATACACAAAAAACCCGGAAGGCATCAAACTGCATTCCGGGTTTTTATTTTCCAGTGTTATTACACAAACAGGTTGTAAATAAACACGATCATAACCGCTATGGGCGTGCCAAAACGCAACCAGTTCAGCCACAGTGCGAACGAACCTTCGCCCATGTCGAGATCCGATTTCAGAGATTCTTTGGCCACAAACCAGCCCACAAAGATCGCCGTCAGCAAGCCTGACAGTGGTAGCAAAATGTTCGCCGTGAAGAAGTCCAGCAGATCAAAGATGGTTTTGCCTTCAAAACGCGCGAACATATCCAGGGGCGCAAAGTCGGCCCAAACGTTCAACGACAAAATAGAAGCAATACCCAGTAACCAGCAAAGCAAACCCACTACAATCGCACTGCCCGAGCGGCCCATGCTGGTGTTTTCTTCCACCCACTCAACCACGGGCTCCAGCAGGGAAATACCCGACGTCCAGGCGGCAAACAGTAATAAAATAAAGAACAGAGTGCCGAACAAACCGCCCATGGGCATATTGCCAAACGCCAGCGGCAGGGTCTGGAAAATCAGGCCGGGGCCTGCGCCCGCCTCCAGGCCGTTGGCAAACACCACCGGGAAAATCGCAAGGCCGGCAAGCAGCGCCACAACTGTATCCATCAGCGCTATGCTTACTGCCGTGCGGCCGACAGGTATCTCGCGCCCCAGATAAGAGCCATAAGCCATCATGATGGCCATGCCCAGGCTAAGGGTGAAGAACGCGTGGCCCAGGGCAATCAACACACCATTAATGGTGAGTGCCT
>JAKDUK010000035.1 GCA_030457765.1 Marinobacter sp.
AGGGCGCCGCCAAGAATCAGCACAATGGCGATGGCAGACCAGGTTTCGTGGCGTTTCAATTTCCTCAGCCAGCCAACCAACACCACACTGACCACCAGCGCCAGCGTTACAAAAAACCAGCGTTGCCAGCCGGCGGCACCGGCAAGAAAGCTGAACGCCGCGCCGGTATTGTGCAACAGCGTTAAGTTAAACATGGGAATCACCGGTACCGGGTCGGCATACGTTAGCATGGCTGTAGCCATGGCCTTGGTGCCAAGGTCAATCGCCACCACCAGCGCTGCCAGCCAAAGCCACTTCAGCTGAGTTCCGGTTACCTTCTCACTCATCATTGCCGCATCCATCAGGCAAACGATCGGGTTTCACCCGCCCCTTCTACGTTGGTCACACAGCGGCCACACAGGTCTTCATGCCCGGCGTGAGTGCCTACGTCTTCACGGTGGTGCCAGCAGCGTTCGCATTTTTTATGACCGGTTGGGCTAACCGCTACCCGCAAACCATCATAGCTGGTTACCTCAGCATTGCCCGCTTCGGATATTGGTCTTACGGTTGCCTCGGAGGTAATCAACACAAAGCGGAGCTCTTCCCCCAGGCTTTCCAGGTCGGCCGCCAGATCGCCTTTACAATAAAGCGTCACTTCGGCGCTCAAAGACCCTTTAATCTCGCCACGGGCGCGGGCTTCTTCCAGGCATTTGTTTACCGCTTCTTTTACGCTGTAAATACGGCGCCAGTACTCACGCCCAAGTTCGGCGTTTTCCGGAAGCGCCGTCAGGCCCTCGTACCAGGTTTCGTAGAACACGGTGTCACCGTGCTCGCCCGGCAGGTGTTGCCAGATTTCATCCGCGGTGAAGCTCAAAATCGGCGCTATCCAGCGCACCAGAGCTTCCGCCACATGATAAAGCGCGGTTTGGCAGGAGCGACGCGCCAGACTATTTGCCTGGGTGGTGTACTGGCGATCTTTGATGATATCCAGATAAAAGCCGCCCAGGGTTTCTCCGCAGAAGTCGTATACCTTCCGGTAAACCCGCAGGAAGGCATAATTCTCATAATCTTCATGCAGCTCCTTCTGCAGCTGCAGCGTGCGATCCAGCATCCAACGATCCAGCGCAATCATGTCTTCCGGAGCCACGCTATGCTGTTCTGGATCAAAGCCTGTGAGGTTGCTGAGCAAGAAACGCGAAGTGTTGCGGATACGGCGGTACCCGTCGGCCGTCTGACGAAGTATGCCTTTGGAAACCGTCATCTCGCCGCTGTAATCCGTTGCAGACACCCACAAACGAAGAATGTCTGCACCCAGCTCGTTCATCACCTCTTGAGGCGCAATCACGTTGCCCATTGATTTGGACATTTTCAGGCCTTTGCCATCCACGGTAAAGCCGTGGGTCAACACCTGTTTGTATGGCGACACGCCGTTCATCGCAATGGAGGTTTTCATGGATGACTGGAACCAGCCCCGGTGCTGGTCAGAGCCTTCCAGGTACATGTCTGCCGGGAACTGCCCCAGCTCCGAGCGTACGCGCAACACGGATTCGTGGGTTACGCCAGAATCGAACCACACATCCAGCGTATCCATAACCTTTTCATACTGGTCGGCATCGTCACCCAGAAGCGTCTGGGTATCGATTTCATACCAGGCATCAATGCCATCGGTTTCGATAACCTGAGCCACTTTCTCAATCAGGTTTTGAGTATCCGGGTGCAGCTCCTGGGTTTCTTTGTGAATAAACAACGTAATCGGCACACCCCAGGTGCGCTGGCGTGAGATACACCAGTCCGGTGATGTCTGGAACATGGCCTCAATGCGGTTCTGCCCCCAGGCGGGCACCCAACGCACACCTTTGATGGCTTCGAGTGCGTCTTCGCGGAGGTTTTCCTTCTCCATGCTGATAAACCATTGCGGCGTGGCACGGTAGATCAACGGTGTTTTGGTACGCCAGCAATGGGGGAAACTGTGGCGGAATGTTTCTTTGCGAACCAGTTTACTTTCACGCTCCAGAGCCTCGCATACCGGGCCATCAGCCTTGTATACGTGAACGCCGGCAAACTCACCCGCAGCGCTGGTATAGGTGCCATCGGCCTGAACCAGGCTCAATGTACCTATGCCATAGTCTTTGCCAACCACAAAGTCTTCCATGCCGTGGTCGGGCGCTGTGTGTACGGCGCCCGTACCCGCGTCGAGGGATACATGGTCACCCAGAATTGCCGGTACCTGCTTGTCATAAACCGGATGATGCAAGGCAAGGTGTTCAAGATCTGTGCCTTGGCAGGTGCCGAGCACTTCAAAGTTTTCAATGTCCCAGCGCGCCATGATGCCTTCCACCATGGCCGCCGCCAGAATCATCCGCTCAGGGCCATTGCCGGCGTCAACCTGCACCAGCGCATATTCCAGATCGGCATTCAGCGATACCGCCTGGTTGGCAGGAATAGTCCAGGGTGTGGTGGTCCAGATAACCACAGACACATCGCCTTCGCCGTTATCTGCGTCAAACACAGACAGGGCTTTGGCCTGGTCTACCACTGTAAAGCGCACATCAATCTGCGTGGAGGTTTTGTCCTGATACTCTACCTCGGCTTCTGCAAGCGCGGACTGACCCACCACACTCCAGTAAACCGGCCTAAAGCCGCGAACCAAATGGCCTTTGGCGACTATTTTGCCAAGCGCCCGCACAATGCCCGCTTCCACTTTCGGGTCCATGGTGAGGTAGGGCTTATCCCACTCGCCCATAATGCCCAGACGAACAAAATCTGCCTTCTGGCCAGCAATCTGCTTGGTGGCATAATCGCGGCACGCCTGACGGAAGGTTTTGTAATCTACCTTCACACCGGCCTTACCAATTTTTTGCTCAACCTTGTGCTCAATGGGCAGGCCGTGGCAATCCCAGCCGGGCACGTAAGGCGCATCAAAGCCCATAAACCCACGGGACTTAACAATCATGTCTTTCAAAATCTTGTTAACCGCATGACCAATATGAATGCTGCCGTTGGCGTATGGAGGGCCATCGTGAAGGATGAACTTTTCGCGCCCTTCACGCTGCTTGCGCAGATTGGCGTATACGTTTAGCTCCTGCCACCGCTTGAGCCTTTCAGGCTCACGGTTGGCCAGATTACCGCGCATGGGAAACGCGGTTTCCGGCAGATTCAGAGTGTGCTTATAGTCGCTCATGGTTTGTGTGCGTACTCTTTTGGTCAGTTTATTTGGTCAGTTTGTTTGGTGAAACTGGCTCAGCGGTGGCCCTTAACGGGTGCTCCGCCAGCCACGCTCTTGCGGCGTCAAAATCCCTGGTGATCTGCGCTTTGAGCGCATCGATAGAATCAAATTTTTCTTCATCCCGCAGGCCGTGACGGAATACAACGCTAATACGCTGGCCGTAAAGTGTGCCAGTAAAGTCGAACAGGTGCACTTCCAGCGCTGGTTGCTTGCCATCTACGGTAGGTCGCAGGCCTATATTGGCAACACCATCGTGAGTGGTTCGGTCTTCAAGCGTAACGCCAACCACATACACACCTCGCAAAGCCGGCATCTGCCGCAGCAGGATATTTGCAGTAGGCGACCCGATTTGGCGGCCTAATTGCCGGCCGTAAACAACACGGCCGTGAATACGGTATGGGCGCCCCAATAGAGACTCGGCTTGCTCTAAGCGGTTGTCCAGTAGCAGGTTGCGAACCAGCGTGCTGCTGGCGCGCTCACCAGCAACGGTGACTGTGCGGGTGTTTTCAACCGAGAAGCCTGCGGTTTTGCCAACCTTCTCCAGCAATGCAAAGTCGCCAGCACGATCACAGCCAAACCGGAAATCATCACCCACTACGAGGTGGCTCACGGCAAGCCCGTCAATCAATACATCTTCAATAAAGCCCATAGCGGAATAACCGCGAAAGGTTTTATCAAACTTCAGGCAAAGCACGATATCAATGCCCGCGGCCAGCAGTGTTTCAATTTTTTGCCGAAACCCCATCAGCCTGGGAGGCGCTTCCAGCCCCTGAAAAAACTCCCTTGGCAGCGGCTCGAAAATCATAACAACCGAAGGTAAATTCAAAGCCGCTGCCTTGCTTTTTACCTGATCGATAATAGTTTGGTGGCCCAGATGAACACCGTCAAAATTGCCAATAGTGGCAACGCAGCCTTCTGCCAGTGGTGAATCCACCTGCCTGGAAAGCATTTTCAGGTTGGTCAGGCCCCGGATCAGACGCATGCAATGCGAACCTTCATTTGCCAGTTAGCTTTCAGCGCTTACTCAGTGTGCAAAGCGCTGGCGAGAAAATGCGCGATTATACCTTACCTCTGACGAAAATGTCTTATCCGCACACCTGCTAGCGCCAGAACAATAAAGTAGGCACCACCAGCCAAAATCACCAGCATGCCCATGTACAAAGAGCGCTCTATACCGTCTGCCGACAACCAACGCATTGCAGGCATGTTCAGCCAAAGGATAACCGCAACCATAGCAGCATTAGCCAGGCCAAGCTGTGCGAGGTACTTTGGCCAGCCGGGCTGGCCCTGCCAGGCGCCCTGCCGCCTCAGGCCACGCCAAAGCAGAACCGCGTTGAGCCAGGCTGACAGCGATGTTGCCAACGCTAAACCGGCGTGGGCCAAAGGCACAATCAGGACCAGGTTAAACACCATGTTGGCCACCATAGCAATGATGCCAATTTTCACCGGTGTGCGAGTATCCTGGCGCGCAAAAAAGCCGGGCGCCAATACCTTGATTACCATGAACGCCAACAGCCCTGCGGAATAGGCCCGCAAGCTCTGGGCCGACATGGCGACGTCTCTATCGGTAACCTCACCATAGTGAAACAGAGTGGCTATAAGTGGTTCTGCCAACAACGCCAAGGCCAGTGCAGCAGGAACCCCTATAATCAGCACGGCACGCACCGCCCAATCCAACGTAGCCGCAAACTGCTCGTTAGAGGCAGCTGCGTGCTTACGGGACAAGCTGGGAAGAATAACCGTGGCAATAGCAATTCCGAACACCCCTAGTGGCAGCTCGGAAAGCCGATCGGAATAATACAACCAGGAAACGCTACCGGTTTGCAGGAACGACGCCAGAACCGTATCCAGCAACAGATTTATCTGGCTAACCGACACACCAAAAAGCGCGGGCACCATCAGCTTCAGTATACGGCTAACCCCCTCGTGCCGGTAATCAATCTTGGGCCGGGGCATCAGCCCAAGTCGCATCAAAAATGGCAGCTGAAAAAACAACTGCAGCGCCCCGGCGATGAACACCCCCCAGGCCAGCGCCATAACAGGCTCACTCATCACGGGCGTAAGATAAACGGCTGCACCGATCATCGCGAGATTGAGCAACACTGGCGTGAAAGCCGGCACGGCAAAGCGGTCGTAGCTGTTGAGAATGCCGCCGGCAAACGCCGTGAGGGAGATCATCAGTAAATACGGAAAAGTGATGCGCAGCATGTCGCTGGTCAACGCAAACTTAACGTCATCATCCAGAAAACCAGGGGCAAACACGGCAGTGAGCAGCGGCGCCCCCAGCATGGCTATTAGAGTGATACCCAGCAGAACAAGCCCCAAAGAACCGGCAACCGCATTCACCAACCGCTTTACATCAGATATTTCGTGTTTTTGGCGATAAGACGACAGCACAGGCACAAATGCCTGGGAGAATGCACCCTCGGCAAACAGTCGGCGCAAAAAATTCGGAATTTTGAACGCCACAAAAAAAGCATCTGCCCCGGCACCTGCACCAAAATAGCGCGCAATCACCATGTCCCGCACCAAACCCAACACCCGAGAGAGCATGGTCATCACGCCTACCAGGCCAGAAGAGCGAAGTAAGCCGGGGGCCTTGGCAGGTGGCTGTTTTTCCGTTGACGTTTCGGGTTGCGATGACATGCGGGCTTATATCCGGGGTTGCACACACTTTCGGCCGGGTATCTCGGGAATTACCTGCTTCCCTGCTGCACCCGTATCCGGCGAGCCGCGAGTTTACCACAGGCCTTTTGTGCCGTGGGGCCATATGGGGTTTGGTATTGACATTTACGGGATTGAGCGGCATAGTTCCGCGTCATTTATTTCGACGCGCTGATTATCGCGCGCCCGCGATTTAAGGGAGCCTCTGGTGGTATTTTGCTCAGAGCTTTCCGTACGAATCATTCAGTAACGAACTTTCAGTACTCAGGAGTTTTACGGTGGCAAATACCCCGCAAGCCAAAAAACGCGCACGCCAGAACGAGAACAGCCGCAAGCACAACGCCAGCCTGCGCTCAATGACCCGCACCTACATGAAAAAGGTTCAGGCCAAAATTGATTCTGGCAACTACGAAGAAGCACAGACTGCTTTCCAGACTGCCCAGCCAATTATGGACAGCATGGTCAACAAAGGCGTCTTCTCCAAGAACAAGGTTGCCCGCCTAAAGAGCCGCATGGTCACCAAGATCAAGGCGCTGAAGAGCGACTGATAGCGCACAACGCTAGAAAGCTCTTACTGCGAATAAAAAAACCGGCCTTCAGCCGGTTTTTTTTGCTTCAATCAGCCACTTTTGATTTAAATAATAACCATATTGTCCCGATGAATCATTTCCTCATCGGAAATATAACCCAGAATATCGGTAATACTGACGCTCGAACGGCCAGCTATTGCTCTTGCGTCGTCTGCATCATAATTAACCAGCCCGCGCGCAACCTCGTTACCATCTAACCCTACGCAAGACACCATCTCACCGCGCCGAAAACGCCCAACAACGCCCTGAACTCCCACCGGAAGAAGGCTGCGACCACCCTGACGAAGTACCTTTACGGCCCCATCATCCAGCGTTAATTTGCCTCTGGTTTGTAAATGGCTAGCTAACCACTGCTTGCGTGCGGCAATACGACCCTGCTCAGGAAGCAGCAAAGTACCCACAACCTCGCCCTGGCGCAACCGGGTAAGAACACCTTCAATACGGCCACCCACAATAACCGTGAAGGCCCCGGATCTTGCCGCCAAACGCGACGCACGAAGCTTGGTTTGCATGCCGCCGCGACCAAGCGCACCAGCACTACCGCCAGCCATGGCATCCAACGCACTGTCGCCGGCAAACCGCTCGGTAATCAGGCTGGCATCGGTGTGTTTACGCGGGTCTTTATCAAACAGGCCTAGCTGATCTGTCAATATAATCAGCCCGTCCGCCTCAACAACGTTGGCAACCAACGCCCCTAGAGTGTCGTTATCACCAAAACGAATCTCATCCGTTACCACCGTATCGTTCTCGTTCACAATAGGCACAACACCAAAATCCAGCAGCGCCCTGAGCGTACTACGACCATTCAGGTAGCGCTTACGGTCGGAAAGATCATCGTGGGTTAACAAAATCTGCGCGGTATGAATACCGTGGCGCTTGAACTGCGCCTCCCAAGTTTGAACCAGCCCCATTTGTCCCACGGCGGCAGCGGCCTGCAATTCGTGCAGCTGTTGCGGGCGGTCTTTCCAACCCAGGCGGCTCATACCCTCGGCCACAGACCCAGATGAAACCACCACCAACTCTACGCCCTGCGCTACAAGCGCGGCCATTTGATCAACCCAAAGACCCAACGCTTCCACATCCAGGCCACGGCCATCATTGGTCAGTAAGGCACTTCCAATTTTAACCACCAGGCGGCGGGCCTGGTGCAGCTGGACGCGCTCAGTCATGGTAAAAGCCAAATTTAGTCCGGTGCATAGACCACTTCAACATCGTAATCATCATCGTCGTCATCGAAACCATCATCAGCTTCTTCGCGGGCAGCGCGGATAGCTTGCTTTTCTTCCTCTATGCCGACCCTGGCCTCTTCATCCATACGCTGGCGTTTTTCAGCTTCGCGCTCGGCAATCTCAGGGTTTTCGACCTCTTCCTCGGCGCGCGCTTCAATCCAGCGCATAACAGCTTGGGTCAGCGGCTTGGTACCTTCACCACTTAACGCTGAAATGTGGAAAACCGGGCCGCCCCAGCCAAGCTCATCAATAATTGCCTGACAGTGGGCCTCTCGTTCATCTTCCGGCACCATATCGACCTTGTTAAGCACCAGCCAGCGATCACGATTAGCCAGAGTTTCACTGAACTTTTCCAGCTCATGAACAATAGTGCGAGCCGCACCGGCCGGCGAAGAACCGTCGTAAGGGGCTACATCCACCAAATGCAACAACAAGCGGGTGCGAACCAGGTGCTTCAGAAAACGAACACCCAAGCCGGCACCTTCCGCGGCACCTTCAATCAGGCCGGGAATATCCGCAATCACAAAACTTTGGTGTGCCTGCACACTCACCACACCCAGATTGGGCACCAGCGTAGTAAATGGATAGTCGGCCACTTTGGGCGTCGCCGCAGACACAGAGCGAATAAAGGTAGATTTACCGGCGTTGGGCAACCCCAAAAGACCGACATCCGCCAGCACCTTTAGCTCTAGGCGCAGGTTTCGGAGCTCACCCTCAGAGCCTTTGGAAGTTTGCCGGGGCGCACGGTTAACCGACGACTTGAACCGGGTGTTACCCAGGCCGTGAAAACCACCCTGGGCCACCTTCAAGCGCTGGCCAATACGGGTTAAGTCACCAAGAACCTCATGGGTGTCGATATCAACCACCGTGGTGCCAACAGGAACCGGCAATACCCGATCCTCGCCCTTGGTACCGGTGCAATTGCGTCCGGCACCCTGCTCACCACCCTGAGCCTTGTGCTTGCGCTGAAAGCGGTAATCAATCAGCGTATTAAGGGAATCGTCGGCCTCAAGATACACTGAGCCACCATCCCCGCCGTCGCCACCATCGGGACCACCCCTGGGAACGTATTTTTCACGCCGAAAACTCAGGCAACCGTGCCCGCCTTTACCGGCCTCTACAATGATGGTGGCTTCGTCTACGAATTTCATGAAATAAACCCTTTGCGCATGGCGCATAAACTAAAAAGCCCCGCAGCCTCTAGGAAGCTTTGCGGGGCTCCGAGTGGCCCTGACATCTTACTGTATCAGCAAAATATCAAGGCCACCCAAGGTTCGATAGAACCGGATCGCCGCTGCTTACGCAGCAGCTGGAACGATGCTCACGAACTTGCGGTTCTGCGGACCTTTTACTTCGAACTTAACCTGGCCGCCTGCTTTCGCAAACAACGTGTGGTCTTTGCCCAAGCCAACATTGGCGCCTGCGTGGAAACGGGTTCCGCGCTGACGAACAATAATGCTGCCCGCAGATACTGCTTCGCCGCCGTAGCGCTTCACACCAAGTCGTTTCGACTCGGAATCGCGACCGTTACGGGTACTACCTGCTGCTTTTTTGTGAGCCATGATTAGCCTCCTGATTAAGGGGTTTTACGGGGCCTATTCTACCGAGACTAGCCCTGGATACCCGTGATCTTGACTTCAGTAAACCACTGACGGTGGCCCTGACGCTTCATCGAATGCTTACGACGACGGAACTTGATGATGTTAATCTTCTCGTGACGTCCGTGGCTAACCACCTCCGCAGTCACTTTGGCACCCTCAACAACCGGCGCACCAACCTTGAAGTTGTCGCCATCGGCGATCAGCAGGACGCGATCGAAATCGATGTTGCCACCGGTTTCCACTTCCAGCTTTTCCAGCTTCAGAGTTTCGCCTTCTTTAACACGGTGCTGCTTACCACCGCTTACAATAACTGCGTACATTAACCTTCTCCGCGATTGACCCATCCCTGCTCTTATCCGCCTGATTCTAAGGGAGGCGCTTTGGCGACCCTATAACAGGGAGCGCAGGTTGGGATGAGTTGGGCGCGTGATTGTACGAAAAGCGGCTTCGCAATACAAGCCAAGTTGACACTAACCGCAGCAAAACCTAGCATTGCCGCGACCTGCCTGTATTATCAGCACATGCAAACCCACGACACTAGCAAGGGACCTATAAGCCGCATGACAGCCCAGCGCATTTACGACACAGTGGCGCACGACTTCAGCCGCGTTAATGACCTGATCATCCAACGGCTTTCTTCAGACGTTCCACTGGTTGAAAAAATAGCCCAGCACATCATCGAAAGCGGCGGCAAACGCCTGAGACCCCTACTGGTACTGCTTTCCAGCCGGGCGGTAGGCTATAGCAAGGATGATCACCTGAAGCTGGCCGTGGTAATCGAATTTCTGCATACCGCCACCTTACTCCATGATGATGTGGTAGACACTTCTGACATGCGCCGGGGCCGGAGTACTGCAAATGCTAACTGGGGGAATGCTCCTAGCGTTCTGGTAGGTGATTTCCTCTACGCCCGTGCTTTCGAAATGATGGTGGAGCTAAAAAGCCTTCCTATTATGGAAATACTGTCTCACGCGACGGCGGTGATCGCCCAGGGCGAAGTGATGCAGTTAATGAACGTAAAGAACCCGGATCTGACCGAAGAACAGTACATGACTGTTATTCACAACAAAACGGCCATGCTTTTCGAAGCCGCTTCCCATACCGGCGCTTTACTTGCCAGCGCCAGCGATGCGCAAGAACTGGCCCTGAAAAACTACGGTAAACACCTGGGGCTGGCCTTCCAACTTGTGGACGATGTACTGGATTATCGCGGAGATGCCGAAGCCATGGGCAAAAACGTGGGCGACGACCTGGCAGAAGGCAAAACCACCCTGCCCCTGATCCACGCCATGGCCAATAGCAACGAAGAAGACCGACAACTTATTCGCCAAGCCATACGCAAAGGCGGGCTGGATGATTTACCAAAAGTGCTGAAACTTGTGGAGACATCTGGCGCACTGGAATACACCATGCAGCGCGCCAGAGCCGAGGCAACCAAGGCTTCAGAGGCCCTGAGCGCTCTTGCCACCTCTCCGCACAAAGATGCCCTGGAACTGCTGACTCAGATCGCCGTGGCGCGAGCCAGTTAAGCCCCTCCCGCCCGAGGAATGTCGTGACATTCAACGGGTGATGGGTTCGAACAAGCAAGGCATACGTGCAAATGATAACACCCTGACTCCACCGCAGCCTCCGCACAGGCAAATGAGTCAACGGGATAAACACCTGAATCATCTATACTGCCAGCATTCTTAGCAACGATCGGAGCCCATTGATGCGGCAGCTAACGGAACTGGACGCTTCCTTCCTGTACCTGGAATCTAACAACGCGCCAATGCATAACGGCAGCATTTACCTTTTTGATGCCAGCGAACGGGAAACGCCGCTGGCGTTCAGCACCTTTCTTGCTTATCTACATAGCCGCCTGCACGTTGTGCCGGTTTTTCGCCAGCGCCTTGAAGATGTTCCACTGCACCTGGGACAACCCTACTGGATCGACGACCCAAACTTCCGCATTGAACGGCACCTGGCCTATGTAAGCCTTGGCGAAAACAGCCGGGAAACCGATTTGATAACGCTTGCTTCAAAGATTCTGGAGGAGCCGCTCAAACGTGACCGCCCGCTTTGGCACATAACCTTCGTGGATGGTTTTCGCCTGGAGGGCGAAAAAGAGAGCAAAGCCGGATTCGCACTCATCGTAAAACTGCATCATGCAGCTATTGATGCGTTCAGCGGTGAGGAAATTATCGGAAAACTACTCGAGTACACCCCTCAGCCGCAGCCCATAACCCCGCCTCGTCCTTGGCAACCTCGCCCAAAGCCATCCGAAGAGCGAGTAATGATGCAAGCCGGCGCTAACATGTTGCGCACACCCTGGAAAGTAGCCTCACGAGCAGCAGGCGCGTTGGAGGCGACGGCCAGGGGCCTGATTCAGCAGCAGTTACGGAAAATACCTCTGCCGTTCCCGGTGTTTTCCGCACCCAAAAGCCCACTCAACCGTCAAATTACAGCCAATCGCCAAATCGTGGCGGCCAAGGTTGAGTTATCGCGTCTGAAAGCCATCAAAGCATCCCTTGGAGATGTCACTCTTAACGATGTGGTATTGGGGCTTTGCGCTGAAACCTTGCGGCGATACCTATGCGCGCAAGGGGCAGACACCGGTGAGTCTCTTACAGCCATGACACCCATTTCGGTAAGGTCCAACACACTACGCAGAAGCACCGGCAACCAGATGTCTGCCATGCTGTTGGATCTTGCCACCAGTGAACCAAACCCAGCCAGGCGTGTTCGTAGAATTCACTGGAATGCGGTGGCTTCCGAACCATACAGTGAAGCCATTGCGGCACAAAGGCTGACCGAGCTTTTGCCTTCTACTATGCTGGCGTTATCTGCGCGATTGTATTCAGAACTGCAGATTGCTCAGCGCTACCAGCCAGTATTCAACCTGCCCATCACCAATGTGCCTGGCCCCCAGGTACCACTGTACCTGCAGGGTTCAAGATTGGCAGAGCAATATAACACTGCTCCACTATTCGATAGCATGGGGCTGGTTATTGTGGCCGTTAGCTACCAGGGCAGCCTAACGCTGAACTTCACCATTTGCCCAGACGTGGTAGCCCGGGGCGACTCGCTCCGCAGCCATGTCTGTGACAGTCTAATCGCCATGGAAAAAGCCGCCAGCACACTGAACCCCGACGAAATGCATAAGCCACTTACAGAAACCCGAAACCAGACACTGACAGACGAGGCAATGAGTGCGCTGGGAAATGCACTGGAAAGCGCACTGAAAAAGCTTTCTGGCCGATTCAGACGCTAGCCTCCAAGCAAAGTTGTGTGCTTATTCAAATGCCCAGCGCAGAAACGCTTTTTTCTCTTCATCACTCGCAGTTTCCCAGACGGCTTTCAAGCGATTAAGGGAGCCTTCTCCATTGCCGGACACAACTTCACCCTCGGCAGCCAAGCTGCTGGATTCGCTGGGCACGGGCGTACGTGAAGCAACAACGCTGTCGCCGGGTGACCAAACAGATGACTGAGCTAAGGCCTCGCCGTTAGATCCAACAATCGCTGCGGAAAACGCTGGCATCATGTCTTCTGCCTGGCGACGAGAGCTCGGCTTATCAAACTCGAAACGGTATGTTTCATTGGGGGCCGCTTCAAAACGCACAACTTGGGGCTCACTTTCAATGACATGAACCTTAGATTCGCCGTTTTGTACCACTCCAGATTTCGCCCAGATGGTTTTATAGGTAAATACCACCTGATTCTCACCCGGCAGCAACGCATAATCCAGAGCCAGGTCATCCATCATGTAGTTGGTCATTGAACGCCCGTTAACCTCGCTAACATGAATAACACCTGGCGCTTCAAGTGTGGCTGAATTCACCGCCGTAGCAGGGCTTCCCTCCCAGGTTTCAAGCTTGGTGACAGCTGAAGAGCAGCCCGTCATAAGCAGCATCAGCAAAGCACAAAGCATGGCCTGGCCCGCATACCTCCAGCGGCGGTAATGGCTCAACTCAAGCCTGGTAACACGTAAAACCTGAACGACACTCATGCTTACTCCTTTGGTGTAGGGAAAGACCCGGCAGGAAAGGTACAGCCTGTAATGCGGCATAGGCCACACATATTTGTTAAACAATGTTGAATTTTCCGGAATTTGTATTAATTTTAAACAAACCCACGAAAAAAAGCACAGCACCCGATAAGCACATACAGAATACGGGCACGGAGCCGGCAATGAATACCCAGGTCAGATCAGGAGAAAACGAGCGCATCCCCTTTCGCAGCAGCCGGTTTTTCTGTGTTGGGCCCAATTGGTACTTCACAACCAGAGAAGGCTTCGATAGCGGGCCCTTTGCATCCCGGGCGCGGGCCGAATCTGGCTTAAAGCGTTACCTGCACGTGGTGAAACTGCTCCCAGAGCAACAGAAGGTGCATTAACACCGCCCCCCTTATCCGCTAAAAAATATAGGGCATAACCCAAGCATCAATCGCAAACAGGCATATAAGCGCCATTACACCTGCAACCACATCATCTACCATGATTCCAAGGCCCCCGGGCATGCGCTCATCTAACCAGCTGATCGGCCAGGGTTTAAGTACATCAAAAAACCGGAAAAGCAGAAAAGCGAGCAATACGCCGGTTATGTGATCCGGAAATAGCCCCAAGGCAATCCACATCCCCACAAACTCGTCCCACACAATCCCGCCATGATCGTGCACTTTCAGGTCGGTGGCGGTTTTTCCACACAACCAAATACCCACCACAAACGCCACAGCAACCACAACCCAGTATGCAACGGGCGGCAACCAGGCAAAGCCATACCAAAAGGGAATAGCAGCCAGGCTACCCCAGGTTCCAGGTGCCCGTGGCGCAGCACCACTACCAAATCCAAACGCCAAAAGGTGCACTGGGTTCTTCAAAAAACCCGGCGGTAAAATGGCTTGAGGTAAATCCGGTTCTGGCCACTGCTCTTCCTGGCTCATGCTTTTCCCCTAAAATGGTCAAAACCTACAATTCCAGAACCTGACATTACATCAGTGCCGCCAAGGCGCAAACCGGGTGCTGATTCAATCACACCTATTACTGTGAGCTGTTGCTTCAATGACGGCGGCGCGCTGGCCCAGCGTGCTTGTGCAATAGTGGCGCATAGCTCGTAATCATCCCCCGAGTGCAGCGCATACTCTATGGCAGTATCGCCCTTCAAGCGCGCAAGCGCCGGCGATACAGGCACGCGGGCACGTTCAATGTTTGCGCCTACGGCGGAAGCTTCAAGAATATGATTGAGGTCGGCCAGCAAACCATCAGATATATCAATAGCGGCGGTTGCGAAGTGCCTGAGGGCTGAGCCCAACTTCAGCCTTGGCTGTGGATGATGGTATCGCTCCAACACACATTGCTCATCTATGGAGGCCCTTTGGCTCTCAGAAGAGCCGTCGGCCACTAAATAATCCAGCGCTGCCCCGGCATCGCCTAGAGGACCGGAGACCACAACAAGATCACCCGGCCTGGCTCCGGAACGGCAGATAGCGCCACCGCTCTCCACCAAACCATGTACCTGCAAGCTTAGTGTTAGAGGGCCCCGAGTCGTATCACCACCGGCGAGCGCCAGACCGAACGACTCGGCTGCTTCACCAAGCCCACGGGCAAAATCCCGCAGCCAAGTCTCATTAACTTCGGGCAGTGTTAACGCAAGCGTAAAGCAGGAAGGATCCGCGCCCATGGCCGCCAGATCGCTGGCAGCAACGGCGAGCGCTCGCCAGGCAAGATAATCGGGGCGATAGTTGATTGGAAAGTGCACACCCTCAACCAGCGTATCAATGGAAAAAACCAGATCAAAACCGGAGGGCACTCTTTGTACTGCACAGTCGTCGCCCGGCCCCACTACAACGCCGTGGGATCCGTGCAAACGGACTAACGGCATAAAATACTGCCGAATCAACTCAAATTCACCCATTGTTCAGCGCGAACGGGTCTCAGCAATGCGCAGACGACGGCCCAGCTTGTCGAGCACGCTGTTAACAAACTTATGCCCCTCGGTACCACCGAATCGCTTCGCCAACTCAATCCCCTCGTTAATCACCACGCGGTAGGGCACGTCTAAGCGGTGACGCAATTCATAAGCACCCACACGAACAATGGCCATTTCCACCGGGTCTACTTCCTGCAGAGGGCGATCGAGATACGGCTCAATCAGCTTGTCTAACTCTGCTTGTTCACGGTGCACGCCACGCAGAACATCACGAAAGAACAGGGTATCCACTTTGGTCATGTCGTTGTCGATCATGAACTCGGCTTCGATATCCGAAATCGGGCTCTTGGTAAAGTGGCGCTGGTAAAGCCCCTGCATTGCCAGAACCCGGGCACGGCGTCGATCGCCAGCTTTTGGCTGGCCTGTCGACGCCGGGCGGGGTGTTGTATCTTCAGTGTCGCTCATTACTCGCCCAGCTTGTTGAATAGGCTGACCATTTCCAGCGCTGTGATCGCTGCCTCGGCGCCTTTATTACCGGCCTTGGTACCGGAGCGCTCAATAGCCTGCTCGATAGAATCTACGGTCAGTATCCCAAAGGTCACTGGCACGTCTGTTTCCAGGCTTACCGCTCCAATACCGCTGGATGCTTCACCTGCAACATATTCAAAGTGCGGCGTTCCACCACGTATCACGGCGCCAAGGGCAATGATGGCATCGTAGCCACCAGATTCTGCAACGCGCTTGACCGCCAGAGGCATTTCATAAGCCCCGGGTACACGCACAATGGTGATGTCGGCTTCAGCAATACCGTGACGACGCAGGGTATCAATAGCACCTTCTACCAAGCTTTCCACAACAAATCCGTTAAAACGACCCACGACCAGCGCGTAGCGCCCGGTGCACTGGGTAAAATCACCTTCAATTACTTTGATATCCGCCATCGGTGGCTCCTTCACGAGCTACAACAACAGTGTTGCAGCCAGGTTTATCATTCGGGGGTATAGGGAATGTATTCAACCACTTCCAGATCAAACCCGGAAATGGCGGAGTATTTTACCGGCGGGCTCAGCAAGCGCATCTTGCTTACCCCCAAATCCCGAAGAATCTGAGACCCGGTGCCCACGGTGAAATAAACACCAGAGCTGCCTTTGCCGGCTGGCCCTTGGCCCTGTTCAAAAAATTCCTGGATACGATCTTCCAGGTTGTAGCTGTCTTCAGCGCTATTCAACAACACCACCACGCCACGGCCTTCCGTCGCCACTTTTTCAAGCGCATGGTGCAGCGGCCAGCTGCGAGAATCCTTACGGCGAGCGCCTAGCAAATCCCGAAGTGTGTCGGTAATGTGAACGCGCACAAACACCGGCTCATCGGCGGTAATATCGCCATACACCATCGCCAAATGAGTCGTGCCTTGAATAATGTCCCGGTAAGTACGTAACTTAAACTCACCGTACTCAGTATCTAGCTGATTCTCTTCAACACACTCAACGGTGCGCTCATGGGTGGTGCGATAGTGAATCAGGTCGGCAATGGTGCCAATTTTGAGGTTATGCTCTTGCGCAAAGAGCTCAAGATCTCCCCGTCGCGCCATGGAGCCGTCATCGTTCATCACTTCGCAGATCACGCCCGCAGGTTCGCAACCGGCCAGCGAAGCAAGATCACAAGACGCCTCAGTGTGCCCGGCCCGGCTAAGCACGCCACCAGGATCAGACATTAGAGGGAAAATATGCCCCGGCTGAACCAAGTCCGACGCCTTGGCGTTACGGGCAACGGCTGCCTGCACAGTGCGAGCGCGATCTGCCGCGGATATCCCAGTAGTAACGCCAGTGGTTGCTTCAATAGACAACGTAAACTTGGTGCCAAAACCCGAAGCGTTCTGCTGAACCATTAACGGCAGGCCCAGTTGCTCACAGCGGGTGCGGGTCATTGGCATGCAGATAAGGCCGCGACCAAAGCGTGCCATGAAGTTGATGTCTTCAGCGGAGCAATGCTCGGCTGCCATCACCAAATCGCCTTCGTTTTCGCGGTCTTCGTCATCCATCAGGATAACCATCTTGCCCTGGCGGATGTCTTCAACGATTTCCTCAACACTGTTCAGTGCCATACTATTTTGCACCCTATCAATGCACCCATTGCCACCTTGAGTAGCAGCTAAGGGTCACACTGTTAATTTATACGTTTAACGGCGAACCAGGATCAGACGCTGATCTTCTCCTACTTGTCGCCTGTCTTGTACGGTCCACTCGATCTTATCGGCCATGGTTTCCAGCGGAAGGTGCGCTGTTGGCCGGCCGGTACTGCCCAGAAATACAGGAGCCTGATACAACCAGAGCTCATCTACCAGCTGCTCGCTGATAAAGGTTCCTGCCAGTGTTGGCCCAGCCTCAACCAGCAGCTCATTAATGCCCAGCTCGCCCAGGGAATCCAGAAGTTGCGCCACATCAATGCCGTTATCTTTCCAGGCCACGCCCTTCAGGCGAATACCCAGCGCGGCAAGATCCTGCGCGGGAGCCGTTGCCAACGTGGACGAGGCGCAAAACACCTGCACCTTGCCACCACGTAAAATGGTGGCGGAGGGAGGTGTTCTCGCGTCTCTGTCGGCAATCACGCGCAGCGGCTGCCGCGAGGGTTCGGTGGCATCGCCTATATCCCCAAGTTCCTCGCGGCGAACGGTTAATGAGGGATCGTCCGCAAGCACCGTTCCTACACCGGTAAGAATGGCATCGCTGACCGCCCTCAGCCGCTGAACATCGCTGCGGGCTTCATCGCCGGTAATCCACTGACTCTCGCCTGACGCCATTGCAGTGCGGCCATCCAGGCTGGCGGCCATTTTCAACCGAACCCAGGGGCGGCCCGTGTTCATCCGCTTCATAAACCCGCAGTTCAAACGTGTTGCTTCTTCCGCCAAAAGCCCCTCGTAAACCCGTATACCGGCCTCACGAAGCATATCCAGCCCCCTTCCGGAAACGGATGGGTTCGGGTCTTTGGTCGCCGCGAACACACGGGATATACCAGCCTCAATCAACGCTCGCGCACAAGGCGGAGTACGCCCAAAATGACTGCACGGTTCAAGCGTAATGTAGGCGGTAGCTCCTCGGGCAGCCGGGCCTGCCTGGCTGAGCGCGTGAGTTTCTGCATGCCCCTCTCCCGCTCGCTCATGCCAGCCTTCGCCCAGAATCTTGTCGCCACGGGCTATTACACACCCAACCCGGGGATTGGGATGCGTTGAATAGCGGCCGCGCCATGCAAGTTGAATGGCGCGGGCCATCATGGATCGCTCCCGGAGTTCGGTCATTTTTTTCCTTCAGGCGAGTGGTTGTCCGCCAGCACCTTCGCAACATCAACGGCCACTTCGCCATTCGTTGCCGAAAGTCGCTCGATCTCTTCCTTGAACTCGTTAATGTCCTGAAAGCTGCGGTAAACAGATGCAAACCGCACATAGGCAACCTTGTCGAGTTGGCGAAGTTCTATCATAACCTCTTCGCCCAACCGCATGGATTTTACTTCACGCTCACCGGTGGCCCGCAGGCGGTATTTAATACGGTTCAGCGCCTCATCAATCTGCTCAATACTCACCGGGCGCTTTTCCAGAGCCTTCATAATTCCGGATCGCAGCTTTTCTTCATCAAAAGGCTGCCGAACGCCGTCTTGTTTCACCACTCGAGGCATCACCAGTTCGGCTGACTCAAAAGTGGTGAAACGCTCACGGCATGAAAGGCACTCTCTGCGGCGACGCACCTGATCGCCCTCGGCCACCAGGCGCGAGTCAATAACTTTGGTATCCGCTTCACCACAGAAAGGGCAATGCATAATCGGGAACTCCGAAGAGGGTACTTAGCTGTAAACCGGGAATCGTGCGCACAGGGCTGCTACCTGCTCGCGAACACGGCCGTTAATAGCTTCGTCGTCCAGGTTGTCCAGAATATCGCAGATCCACCCTGCCAGCTCCCGGCATTCAACCTCGCCGAAACCACGGGTGGTAACAGCAGGCGTACCCAGGCGCAAACCGGAGGTTACGAATGGCGAGCGCGGGTCGTTGGGTACTGCGTTCTTGTTCACGGTAATGTGCGCACGACCCAGGGCCGCATCGGCATCTTTACCAGTGATGTCCTGCTTGATCAGGCTAACCAGGAACAAGTGGTTCTTGGTGCCACCTGACACCACATCGTAGCCGCGACCCACAAATACACTTGCCATGGCCGAGGCGTTCTTCACCACTTGCTTCTGGTAGGTTTTGAACTCATCGCTCATGGCCTCCTTGAAGCAGATTGCCTTGGCTGCAATTACATGCATCAACGGGCCGCCCTGGCTGCCAGGGAACACAGCGGAGTTCAGCTTTTTGTGCAGCGCTTCGTCGTCGCATGCCAGAATCAGACCGCCACGGGGGCCGCGCAGTGTTTTGTGGGTGGTTGTTGTAACCACGTGGGCGTGAGGCATCGGATCAGGATACACACCCGCCGCAACCAGGCCGGCCACGTGGGCCATGTCTACAAACAGGTAAGCACCCACCTTATCGGCGATGGCGCGGAAACGGGCGAAATCCAGCTCCTGCGAGTAGGCAGAGAACCCGGCAATGATCATCTTCGGCTTTTGCTCAATGGCTTGAGCTTCCAACGCGTCGTAATCAATCAGGCCTGTGTCTGTATCGATACCATACTGAATCGCGTTATAGATTTTGCCAGAAAAGCTTACCCCCGCACCGTGGGTAAGGTGGCCACCGTGGGCCAGGCTCATGCCCAAAACCGTATCGCCCGGCTTAACCAATGCCATGAACACAGCAGCGTTAGCTTGCGAGCCCGAGTGCGGCTGCACGTTAGCGTATGCGGCACCGAACAGCTCTTTGGCACGGTCGATGGCCAGTTGCTCGGCGATATCCACAAACTCACAACCGCCGTAGTAACGCTTGCCGGGATAGCCCTCAGCGTACTTGTTGGTTAAATCTGTGCCCTGAGCTTCCATAACCCGAGGGCTGGTGTAGTTCTCAGATGCAATCAGCTCAATATGAGCCTCCTGACGCTTGCTTTCCGCCTGCATGGCGTTCCAGAGTTCGTCGTCAAAACCGGCGATCTTCATATCACGATTAAACATCGGCGTGTTGCCCCTGTGTGCTTGACTGGCCCGGAGAGTCTTGATTACCAGCTTCCGGGATCCTTTAAAAATTGGGCCGCC
The DNA here is from genome assembly GCA_030457765.1 of Marinobacter sp. Taxonomy (GTDB): domain Bacteria; phylum Pseudomonadota; class Gammaproteobacteria; order Pseudomonadales; family Oleiphilaceae; genus Marinobacter. The sequence goes on from JAKDUK010000035.1 coordinate 20,365, forward strand.
ATTCTAGCCCATTCCCGGGTTAAAAATCACCCTTTACGGGGTTCGCAGATACCGCCATACCAATATCGACCGTTTTTCTGAAATTGCTATAGTTTCCGGGTTTAGATACCTTACAAACCCAACTATCAAACCCAACTGGATTCTCGCTTTCAAAGAAGGTAATACCCTTATGGCTCAGTACGTATACAGCATGGACCGCCTAGGCAAGGTGGTACCGCCCAAACGTCAAATTCTCAAGGATATTTCCCTGAGCTTTTTCCCAGGCGCCAAAATAGGCGTACTCGGCCTGAACGGCTCGGGCAAATCCACCCTTCTGCGCATTATGGCCGGCATAGACCAGGATTACATTGGCGAAGCCAGGGCCCAGCCAGGCCTTAATATAGGCTACCTCCCCCAGGAGCCAGAGCTAGACGACAGCAAAACCGTAAAAGAAATTGTAGACGAGGCCGTGGCCGATGTTCACAACGCCCTGGCAGAGCTGGATCAGGTTTATGCGGATTACGCAGAGCCAGATGCAGATTTTGACGCCCTGGCCAAAAAACAGGGCGAACTCGAAGCGTTGATTCAGGCCACCGACGGCCACGACATCGAACGCAAAATGGAAGTAGCCGCCGATGCACTGCGCCTGCCCGCCTGGGACCAGATGGTAAAGAACCTTTCTGGTGGTGAGCGTCGCCGGGTTGCCTTGTGCCGCTTGCTGCTTTCCGGCCCAGACATGCTGCTGCTAGACGAGCCCACCAACCACCTCGACGCAGAATCCGTAGCCTGGCTGGAGCGCTTTCTGCACGATTACAGCGGCACGGTGGTTGCCATCACCCACGACCGCTACTTCCTCGACAACGTAGCAGGCTGGATTCTGGAACTCGACCGCGGCCAGGGCATCCCGTTTGAAGGAAACTATAGTCAGTGGCTGGAAAACAAAGAACAGCGCCTGGCTACCGAAGCCAAACAGGAAGCCTCACACCAGAAAACGGTTAAACAAGAGCTGGAATGGGTGCGCAGCAATGCCAAAGGGCGCCAATCCAAGAGCAAGGCCCGACTCGCCCGCTTCGAGGAAATGAGCTCTCAGGAATTCCAGAAGCGCAACGAAACCAACGAACTGTACATTCCACCCGGTCCGCGCTTAGGCAGCAAAGTGATCGAAGTGGAAGGCATCAGCAAAGCGTTTGGCGAGCAATTGCTTTATGAGGACGTGTCATTCAGCGTACCGCCGGGCGCGATTGTTGGCATCATTGGTGGTAATGGTGCGGGTAAATCTACCCTGTTCCGCATGATTGCCGGCGAGGACCAGCCTAACTCCGGCACCATCACCGTTGGCGAAACCGTAAAGCTGGCCTATGTGGATCAGAGCCGTGATCTGGACGGCTCCCAAACTGTTTGGGAACTGCTGAGCGACGGCCAGGACATCATTAAAGTGGGCAACTACGAAACCCCGTCACGAGCCTATGCCGGCCGCTACAACTTCAAAGGCTCGGACCAGCAAAAGCGCGTGAGCGATCTGTCTGGGGGTGAGCGCAACCGCCTGCACCTGGCCAAGTTGCTGAAAGAAGGCGGCAACGTATTGCTGCTCGACGAACCGACCAACGACCTGGACGTAGAAACCCTGCGCGCCCTGGAAGAAGCCCTGCTGAATTTCCCCGGCTCGGCTCTGGTTATCTCCCACGACCGCTGGTTTCTTGACCGTGTAGCCACTCACATTCTGGCGTTTGAAGATGACGGCGAGGTGATCTACTACGAAGGCAACTTCAGCGATTACGATGAAGACCACAAAAAGCGCAAAGGGGATTCTGCCATGGTGCCCCAGCGCATGAAGTATAAGAAGCTGGCGTAATGGCAAAAGCCAAAACCGCCTTTGTCTGCACAGAATGCGGCGCTGATTACTCAAAATGGCAGGGCCAGTGCACAGCCTGCCAGAGCTGGAATACCGTCAGCGAAGTAAGAGGCGTTAGCAGCAACACAAAAGGCGCCCGCGGCGTGCGTTTTGAAGGCTTTGCCGGCAGTTTGTCCGCCGTGCAAAGCCTGGACGACGTAAGCCTTGCTGAGCAAGAGCGCATCAGTACCGGCATGCAGGAGTTCGACCGGGTTCTCGGTGGTGGCCTTGTGGAAGGTTCCGCCGTGCTGATGGGTGGCCACCCAGGCGCTGGCAAAAGCACTTTGCTGCTTCAGGCCGTGTGCAATCTGGCCGCCAGCGTGCCTGCCCTCTACGTAACCGGCGAGGAATCCTTGCAACAGGTTGCCATGCGCGCCAAGCGCCTGGGCCTGCCTACTAAAGATCTGAAAATGCTTTCCGAAACCAGCGTTGAGCGGGTTATACAGGTGGCAGAAGCTGAGAAACCACGAATTCTGGTGGTGGACAGTATTCAGGTCATGCACGTGGCAGACTCAGAATCCGCCCCGGGCTCTGTATCCCAGGTCCGTGAAAGCGCGGCCTACCTGACCCGCTTTGCCAAGCAAACGGGCACTATCCTGTTTCTGGTTGGTCACGTTACCAAAGACGGCAGCCTTGCCGGCCCCAAGGTGCTAGAGCACATGATCGACTGCTCCATTCTGCTTGAAGGCTCCAGCGACAGCCGCTATCGCACGCTGCGGGGCATCAAAAACCGCTTTGGCGCGGTAAATGAGCTGGGCGTGTTCGCCATGCTGGAACAGGGCCTGAAGGAAGTAAAAAACCCCAGCGCCATTTTCCTTAACCGTGGCGAAGATGCAGCCCCAGGCAGCGTGGTCATGGTGGTCTGGGAAGGCACCCGGCCAATGCTCGTGGAGATTCAAGCGTTGGTGGACATGGCCCAAGGCGGATACCCGCGCAGGGTGGCTGTTGGCCTGGATCAGAACCGGCTGGCTATGTTGTTGGCGATTCTTCACCGCCACGGCGGCTTACATGTGTCCGATCAGGATGTGTTTGTAAACGTGGTTGGCGGTGTGAAGGTAAACGAAACCAGCGCAGACCTAGCCCTACTGGCGGCCGTTGTCTCGTCCTTCCGTGACCGTGCTCTGCCCCAGGATTTGGTAATTTTCGGAGAAGTGGGACTATCAGGGGAAATCCGACCGGTGCCCAGTGGCCAAGAGCGAATCAATGAAGCGGCGAAACACGGCTTCACCCGCGCCCTGGTCCCCAAAGCCAATGCGCCACGTAAAGCCATTGAGGGTATGAAGGTGATTCCTGTGACCAAGCTTCAGGATGCTATAGATGCCCTGCTCGACCTCTAATCCTGGCCATTTTTGGGCGCCGAGAAAGCAAACTCCAAAAGCGCTATCCGCTGCCCTTTTCGCCCATCTTCTCGTTGCAGCAACCACTGCTCGGGCCGAAGCGCCGGAAATTACCTGGGAACTAGGCGCTAGCAATCAATTCTTCCATTACGAAGAAACGCTTCCAAACGGCGCAACATTCAATACAGAAAAAGGCTGGCTTCCCGGCCTTTACCTCTCCTCCAGCGTTGCGCTACCAAGAGACTTCCTACTCGCCTTCACGGTATCCCGTGCAAAAGGCACCGTAGACTACGAAGGCGCCACCCAAGCAGGTCGCGCGCTATCAACAAACACCATTGAAACACTGACCCGAGTGCGCGCAGAACTTGTTACCCCGCTACCGAACGTTCTTCCCGACGCACTAACCGGTGTTATCGACATCGGCTACACCCGCTGGAACCGGAAAATTCAACCCACCCGCTACTCCAGCCATCTTTACGAACACTATCGCTGGTATGAGTTTTCTGGCGGCCTGCGCCACTGCTCCACACCCTCGGCTCTGCCGGGTATTGAACGGATTTGTGCAACCGCAAAACTAACCCGAACCGAATACGGAACGATGATCGTTCGCTTAGAACAACTAAACCTGGGTAATCCGGAGCTAAATCTGGGCGGGAACTGGGGCGGCGAGGCTAGCCTGAAATTGGATTTGGAAGGGCCATTCACGCTGCGGCTTTACTCAAAAACCTGGAACCACGGAGCTAGCAACCCCGTAATTATTCAACAAGCAAAAAAAACGACCCGTATTACGGAACCGGCCAGCCAAAGCTGGCTGACCGGTTTGGAGGTTGGGCTTAGGTTCTAACCGTTAATAGTTAACAGTGTAACCCGTCCCGCCAAAGGTTACCGTGTAGGATGAACATCCACTAAAGGTGACAGTTACAACTTCCGTATTTGTGCTATCGGCGATGCTGATGGTTCCGCCAGAGAATCCATTACCTGATGCGCATTCTTTCAGGCCTGTAGCCTCGTAAGTAATGCATCCCTCATCATCTGTGCATACCCGTGCTTCTACATCGTATGCGCCGTTGGTATCTGGCTCCGACACATCCACGTCATAGGTGCGATAAGACACCCCCCCGGAATTGAGAAGATTGAAGCAACCGTTCGAAGTGCAGGACTGCCGGACCGTATAGGTCTCGCCTCCAGTTTTAACCGTATAATCCGCGTCGACCGAGAGGTCGAGGCCGGATCCACTTGTAGCTATGTAACCATTAACGACTGTTTTTGTGCCGTCGTCATTGTCAACACAATAGTTGTTAAAGGTCGATTTGAAGCCGTCGTCAGCACCGTCCCCCAAAGGGGTCACATTCGCGCTACCGCCACACGGCCCTTGAATATCGCTTTGCGCTGACGCTGGAAGGATTTGAATGCCAGACGAGGTACCGCCTCCTAGCAAACTCGATGCGTCGACTCTCTCTTCAACAATCGCCTGCTCAGCTGTTTTACGAGCAGCAAGCGCACCGGCTTCGGCGTCACCCTCCCCCGAGATAGTCACAAGGTCTTGATTAACCTTTTCCGGAGGTGTTTGATCGTTAGTGTCATCAGTGTCGCCTCCAGAGCTACTAGAGCCGCCACAACCCGCAAGTGCCAACATTGCAGACATTAAAAAAACCGCCGGCAAACGGCTACCAGTGGATAAAAAACCAAATTTTACCTGCTTCATTGTTACCCCTTCCCTGGTCGGCCCAAGCTATTTGGCGCCAAACCACTACGTGGTGAATACAAAATATGCAACGCATACACACGGATAACACTAGCTTAATAATTCTAGAAGTCCAGGTTCTGAAACGGACGGCTAAGCATCGATCATTCGAGACAGCTCACGTTCAAGAGCTACCGGATCGCCAAGGTTAAGCTCCACCAGCCGACGAAGATGTCTAGCACTCTCAATATCAATATATCGACACGTAAACCCTAAATGATCGGGCGAAATATGTCGCAACTCAACCGCCATCACAATCGCAGCATCGTGGTCGTTTAGGTGAATGATAGCTTCGCAGGATAGTTCCAACGGCTCACTCCACCCTTCTGGGCGCTTGAGCAAAACGCCTTTCAAAGAAATATCCAACACTTCTGTCGTCCATACGTTTTCAAGGACATGCAGTTCGCATGGGGCATCGAAGCTTATGCGATGGAACTTCCGTTTTTCTGAGGTTTTAGTGGGCAAGGGGTGGCTCCTCTGCTACCTATGCT
>JAKDUK010000104.1 GCA_030457765.1 Marinobacter sp.
GTGGTGGCTGCCACCATCATGTGTACCACGGCAGGCTCTGGCCCCACGTTGTACCAGACCAGCGCGGCGGCGACGGCAATCAGCATAACGCTGGGTACAAACACCGACGATATCTTGTCTGCCAGCCGGCCAATGGCGGGTTTTGAACCCTGGGCTTTTTTCACCAGGCGGATAATCTGCGCCAGCGCGGTTTCACTGCCCACCCGGGTTGCCTCGTAAACAATCCCGCCGTGGGTGTTCAATGTGCCGGCGGAAACCTCATCGCCTGCCGCTTTGCTCGCGGGCATGGGCTCACCGGTGAGCATGCTTTCATCAATGCGGGTGCTGCCCTCGACAATCTTCCCGTCCACCGGCAGTTTTTCACCTGGGCGAACGCGAATGTGATCGCCCTTGCGCACATCCTCCACCGGAATGTCTTGCTCCTGCCCGTCACGAATCACCCGGGCAGTTTTTGCGCGCAAGTCCAGTAGCCGGCGCACCGCCTCGGAGGTTTTGCCTTTGGCCCGCAGCTCCAGCGCCTGACCCAGGTTGATCAAGCCGATAATCATGGCTGAGGCTTCAAAATACACATGCCGTGCCATCTCCGGTAAAGCGCCGGGGAAACTCGACACCGTCATGGAATACAGCCAGGCGGTGCCTGTGCCCAGAGCAATCAGCGTGTCCATATTGGCGTTGTGATGACGGAATGCCTTCCAGGCGCCGACATAAAAATGCCCGCCCGTGCCGGCCATAACGATTAACGTGAGCAGGCCCAATCCAAGCCACGTGCTCTGGTTAGCGTCGCTCACTGTCATGGAGCCAAACCCCATGCCCCAGACCATCAGGCCAACACCCAGGCCCAGACTGATCGCCATTTTTACCAGCAGGGTTTTGTACTGTTTTTTGTCCTTTTCCTGCTTCTGATCGTCTGCGGCATCTGCGTCTTCAATCACACTGGCGCCGTAACCGGAGCTTTCCACCGCCTGAATCAAAGCTTGTGGGGCGGCTGCACCGGTTGCTGTGGCCGTATTGTCCGCCAGGTTCATGTGAGCGTGGGTAACGCCGGACACTGACTTCAACGCCTTCTCGATGGTGTTTACGCAGGAGGCGCAGGTGGCGCCAGTTACCGCTAAGTGCACTTGATCGTCGCTTTGAGCCGGAGCTGTCGACTGTTCAGATGTGGCTTTTGGAGTATTGTGCTGATCGCTCTTGTCTTCAGTCGTTTTATCAGTACTTGTGCCTGACTTTTCAGACTTGAAAGAACAGCTGCTAGCGGGCTTTTCTGTTTCCGTTACCGGCTTTGCTGGATATCCGGTCTCCGTTACAATCCGAGCCGCTTCCGTGGCATCAATGCCTTCCGGCAGTGCCACTGTCTGATCTTCAATATCCACTTCTATCAGATCGGTATCACCGGTTAGCGGTTCCAGCGCATTACGAATTTTCTTCGCGCAGCCCTGACAGGTGGCGCTGGAAATGCTGAGAGTGGTGTGCAGTACAGGTGTGTCGCTCATGCTGATTTACTCCTCAACCTGCTTACCGGGTTTGCTGTCGTCCCAGTGTTCAATCAATCGGCAAATGGTATGGCCATCCGGTGTGCCGTCTGGCATATCCTGCCAAGCAGCCAGCGCGGTCTTCATACGCTTACGCAACTGCTCCAACTCATGAATTTCTTGCTCGACCACGGCCAACCGTTGCTGAAACACATCCCGAACCATCGGGCAGGGGGAATGATGCTCATCCGCCTGATCTAGAATCTGCCGAACCTCCGGCAACGAAAACCCCAGCTGGCGGGCCTTACGGGCAAAACGCAGCCGCCGAAGGTCCTCAGAGCCATATTGCTGATAGTTGTTAGCCGGGTTCCGGGAAGGTTTGAGTAGCCCCTCCCGTGTGTAAAAGCGCACCGTGTCCGGACTCACTCCAGCAGACGTAGCAATTTCTTTAACTTTCATATCCAGCAGCATCCACCAATTGTTAATGAGCGGTGGTGTGTGGGGCTTGTCCGAAAATGCTCGGAGCCAGGGAAGGCGGAGAGCAAGCGTACATGGACGTATTCACAGCGGTTTTCGGACAAGCCCCACACACCGCCGCGGCCATCACCAAAGCAGGACAGCCGAGAGTGTTTAAAGCTTAAGGATAGCCTAAAACCTATGACCAGCTCACAGGTCAAAGGTTTTCAGGAAGAGACGCTTTTCGCCCGAAGGAAGGTATTGCAGTGATTGCACTGATCCGGCGCCATTAACTTAGCCTGCCAGCCAATCTTCTTGCCGCAGGCCGGGCACGCTAGACGCAGCTGCAAAACAATAATAGGCGCAACCAGAGCCACAAGAATAATCCCCAGTGACCCCCAGTCATCGCCGCTGGAAAGCCCAAGCTGGCTACTAAAAACCAGAGTGATAACCAGAGCCACAAAAGCGAACAAGAAATAGTTCCGGTTCCAGCGCTCCCATCGGCGAAGCTTGCTGTCCTGTTCCGGCGTTAGATAACTCGTGGCCATAAAATTTTACCTGAATGAGTGTTGGAGCTGACAGATGGCGATTATAACTCCAGCTTGTCCATTATAGTTCTTTCGAAGGCACCGCTAGTCAAGGCACGTTCCAATTCTGCCGCCGGAATAGGGCGGCTAATTAAATACCCCTGAGCCAGGTTGCAGCGGTGGCTCTTTAGGAAATCAAGCTGTGCTTTTGTCTCCACACCTTCTGCAACGACCCGCAAACCAAGGTTGTGAGCAAGATTAATGATCGCCCGAATGATTACCGCATTATCATGGCGCTCTGTCACGTCGGTAATAAACGAGCGGTCGATTTTAAGAAGATCCACCGGGAAGTCCCGCAGGTAAGCCAGGGAGGAGTAGCCAACACCGAAATCGTCAATGGCCAGATGCACTCCAAGATCATGCAAGCGCGACAACTGCCCCAGGTTGTGTTCGATATTTTGAATGAAAATTTCCTCGGTCAGCTCCACCTCAAGCCGGTTGGCAGGAATACCCTCAGTCGTTAGTGCATTGCGTATACGTTCAACCAGGTTTTCGTCGTCCAGCTCCCGCCCGGATAGATTCACGGCTACCCTGAGGTTTTCGAAACGGGTTCCCTTCCAGGCGGCCAACTGCCTGCAAGCTGCCATCACTACCCAATGCCCGATATCGGTTATCCGACCGCTCTCTTCGGCCAGGGAAATAAACTCGCCGGGTGATAGCAGGCCCCGGCGGGGGTGCTGCCAACGGATAAGTGCCTCAACATTGTCTATTTCGCCACTGTTTATGTTCAGTTGTGGCTGGTAATACAGTACAAACTCGTTATTGGCTAAAGCCTGGCTAAGATCCTTTTCTAGCTCCAGGCGCATCACTTCCCGTTCCTGCATGCCTTCGGTATAAAACTGATAGGTATTGCGGCCCTGTTCTTTGGCGCGGTACAGGGCGATATCTGCATTACGCAGTAGGGTATCGGCATCCAAACCGCTCTGGGGATACACCGCGACGCCCAGGGTGGCCGTAACACTGTGAGCCTCTTCCTGAACAACAAAAGGCGCCTCAAAACATTGCTTGATCCGCCCCAGAAGGTAGACCACAGCGTCGATATCCTCTACACGCTGCTCGTAGAGCATAAATTCATCGCCACCGGAATAGGCCACTGTAATACGTTCATCGCTGAGCTTATCCAAACGTCCGGCAACCTGAACCAGCAGCTCGTCACCAAACTGATGACCAAGAGAGTCATTCAGCATCTGAAATCGATCCAGATCCAGCATTACCAAAGCTACTTGGCGCATTTGGCGATCTGCGACAGTGAGCGCATGGGCCAGGTCGTCCATAAAGAAACGCCGATTCGCCAGGCCCGTAAGAATATCCGTGGATTCAAGCCGCACAAGATCCTGTTGAATGGTTTTACGCTGAACGATTTCCTCATCCAGTTCTTGGCGAGTGATTAACAGGTCCTGATTGCGCTTGAGAATAAGCTGTAACAGAAGCGTTGTGAGGCTGGTCAGTAAGCCCATAAATACAAGAGTAATAAACGTCCAGCGAGGCCATGGACTGCGTTGCTTGTCGACCCACTCGGGCGACGGTTGGACAGTCAGTTGCCAGTCCAGCGTGGGAAGGCTGAGCGGCACTGTGTAGGACATGGAATCGCTGGCATTTTCAAAATCGCTTAGCGTATAGACCAGATCATCTTTGTTGCGGATTCCCATCTGGAACATGGTCGGCTCGCGGGAAGCCATAACCTGGCGAGCCAACATATCCATTTTGAACACCCCGGCTATAAAGCCATTATTGTTGGATCCAACGCCAACGGGTGCATAAATAACAATGCCTTTACCTCCCTGGCGCAAATTTATTACGCCAGTGATGTCATAGTTTCCGGAGCTCTTGGCAGCCTCCAGCGCGGCTCTGCGCTGTTTATCAAACGCTGCATTGTAGCCACGCACGCTCTCATTGGTGGCAAGGGGTTCCAGCCAACGTATAATAAAGTCCGCGTCAATCCATTCAATGGCCTGATAGATGCGGAAGTCTCTAAGATAATGACGGGCATCTTCACGCCATTCCCGTTCTGGTTTTTGTGGGTCTGTAGTCAGCCGGTTGGCCATGCGCCGGATGGCATCGGCGTGCACTATAACCTCCCATTCCAGGGAGTTGGCCATACTCCTGGCCTGGTTCTCAAGGTTGGACTGAATCTGGCCAGTGTGCTGTTGAATCAGGCCGTAACGAAGCCCAGCTGCCAGGCTGAGAAAAACAAGAAAGATCACCACCGCAAACACGGGATGTAGCAGCCGCTTAAGTAAGGGCCCGAATGTTTGGGATGGCTGTATCAAAACCTGCTCCGTTTACCAATAAACCAACAAGCCAGTGTATCGGCTGAAGACTAAGAATAATAAATGAACCTTCTCAGAAGCTCAGTAGGTTCACGAATTAGTCAGTCGGGATACTAGTAGCGTTGGGGTTCATTTTTCGGCGCCAACCGCCGGTATGCCCTGGCGTGGTATCTCCTGCTTTGGGCAGAGATCCATCACAACGGTTAACCCGGCCTTTTCTGCTCTGGCTGCACCTGCTTCGTTGATCACACCAATCTGCATCCAGATAACAGGAACTTTCAGTTCGATGGCCTGATCAATCACCGCATCTGTGCGCTCAGGCGCAAGAAACACTTCAACCATGTCGACCGGTTCCGGTAAAGAAAGAATGTCGGCGTATACCGTTTCACCCAGTACTTTCTGGCCTTCCAGGCGCGGGTTAACTGGAATAATCCGGTAGCCATGCTGCTGTAAGTATTCCATCACTTCGTGGGAAGGCCGGTTGGTTTTTTCACTGGCACCTACCAAGGCGATAGTGCGAACAGTGGTGAGGATGTTGTGAATGGAGCGTGAGTCTTTAGTTGGCATGGCACCCTTTAGTGTTTTTCAGGAGTGGTTTGATCGCTTGTATTTGGCCACAATGCTGTTCAGGGCAGCGTACATTGGGGCCTGCTCAGAATATACTCCCACGCAGTTGGATCATCAAACTTGACCACCCAGGCTATGCAGTGGGTTTGCACGGATAGGTAAGGGGACTAAACATGGCAGCATTGACTATGCTTGGAGTGGGGCATTCCGAAGCGATCATTGCTTTGGTTTGGAGCGAGTTGGCTATGAGTGCCGGTTTCAGTATGGCTTTAAACCCACTCTTTACTACCGCCAGGGGTCTAAGAGGAGCTTTGGCAGCACACGCTCAAAGGCGTGATGGGGCAGGTGGGTGAAGGGCTGGCTGACTTTTTTAACTTTGTCTTGCTCAATGCAACTTTAAGCGACTGGAACCCGGTTCATGCCTCTGTTAAAGAGCTCTGCGAGAGCTACCCGGCAGAGGTTCGCAGCCGCATGCACCTGATGAGTTATGAAGACTATTTCGAAGAGCACCGAGCGCATGTGGAGCAGGAATTTGCCGGCTTTGCCTACCAGGGGCAGGAATTTCCACTGTGAGTAGCTTTGAAGTTCTCGCCAGCGTTATTCAGTCTGATCGGGAATCCGGGCGCTTTTTAGTGCTGGTAACCGAGGATGGCCAGGTTGCATACAGCCATTGGCGACCCTTTCAGCTTGCGGGCTATCCCACCATTCAGGTAGGTGAGAGTTATAAACTTCGGTTGAGTTATGACCAGCGTGATGGTGAGACTCTGGTGGTGCGAGAGGTGTTGGAGCCCTGCCCTATGCCAGATGTGGCTTTGCACAGGTTTGGGCCTGCAGTGCCACTGAACGAGCCTCAG
>JAKDUK010000036.1 GCA_030457765.1 Marinobacter sp.
AAACCAATAAATGGTCGTTCTGGGCGGTGACTGCCTCACGCTGGGCGTCGTTCAGAGAATCGATAATATGGGAGACATCCATGGAGAAATCACTGTAGTCCGGTGAATTGGGAATTCAGGCCGCGAATTATAACAACTCAATCGCCACCCTGCCCTGATCGCCTGAAACGATTACTTACCATCCGTATACATCACTATAAAGCTGTAACGAAATCAGCCGACAACAGAATATAACAGTACGAAAAACAATGACCATTTCGTCTACCAATACCGGTCGATAGACTCGCACCCGCAAACCCAGGTTATCCCCGTCAGGAAAAGACTATGCTGTCATCTCTGAAAATCTCACAAAAGCTTGGCTTGCTTGTCAGCATCGCCATTCTGGCCTTCCTGATCAGTCAGGGTTTTGCATTTATGACCGAGCGATCCAACTCTGATCGTTTGAGTGAAGTGAAGGATCGGCTTTATCCAACACTGGAACTGACCACCATTAATGAAGGCCAATTAAAGTTAATGGAACAGCAGATCAGCGGCTCGGTTACCACCGGTGACGACCAACAGCTTGAGTCAACACAGGCTTATCGCAACACTATCGCGACCAACCTGGAAAAAATCGCCGAGTTAAGCCCAACCCAAGCCGACACCATCGAAAAACTTAATCGTAATCTGAACAACTACTACGACAATGCCACCCGCATTGCGGCCTCTATTATTGATGGCTCTGCTGATTTCAGCCGTATCGGTGACGATGCGGCTCAAAATGCAGAGCGTCTGAAAAAATTGCAGGAAGACCTAAAAGCCATGCGGGAAACCAATCGGGCTAAATTCCAGAGCGCTATTTCAGAAACAGTTACCGCTTCAAGCAACGCCCAGACACTGGCGCTGATCATTCTGGTAGTGACGGTCATTGTGCTGATTGTGTTCAGCCTGGTGATTGGGCGCTCCATATCTTCCAGCCTTACTCAAATTATCGATTCCCTGAAAAACATGGCCTCTGGCGAGGGCGATCTCACGCAGCGCCTGAACTACGAAGGCCGTGATGAGCTCCGGGAGCTGGTTAACCAGTTCAACCTGTTTGTTGCCAAGCTGCATAACTCGTTTGCTGCCACCATCAGCGACGACGTGAACGGCCTCAATACGGCCACAGGTAATCTAACAAGCGCCAGCCGGACGAACCTGGAGCGTATCAGCAGCCAGGCGCAATCCATCTCATCCACCCGTAACTCTGTGGATGAGCTGGTAAAAAGCGTTGAGGAAGTCGCAGGCTTTGCCTCCAGCGCTTCGGATCAGACTCAGGATGCCGCCCGCTTTGCCCAGTCTGGCCAGGAGAAGGTTCAAAATAATGTGTCGACCATTCGTGAACTGGTAAACGAGATCGAGAATACCGCTGGCCTGGTCAACCAGTTTGACGAGTTCTCCGCCCGTGTCGGCGGCTTGCTGGACACCATTCAAACGGTCGCCGAGCAAACAAACTTGCTGGCGCTAAACGCCGCCATTGAAGCAGCTCGTGCCGGTGAACACGGCCGAGGTTTCGCAGTGGTTGCAGATGAGGTTCGGGGGTTAGCTGTACGCACCCATAAAGCGACTGAAGAGATTCAGAGTGTGATTTCCGAGCTCTCAAAACTTTCGTCTTCTGCTGTTACGTCTATGAAATCCAGTGTGAGTAAGGCCCATGAAGGGGTGGAAGCCACCACCGAATCTGGAGAGATACTTTCTCGCATATTGCAGAACGTGCAACAGATCAGCGAGCTGAATGAGCAAATCGCTGCCGCTACCTATGAGCAAAGCACCACGTTTAATGAAGTCACCACATACATGACGGATATGCACCGGAATGCCGAGGCAGTCATGGAAAGCACCGACGAGCTGGATGGCGTAAGCCGCGATATCCAGAGCGTCAGCAACGGTCTTCAAACCGTTGCCAGTCAATTCCGCGTGTAATTAAGTCACGATAAATTTTCTACGGATCAAAACCTATGAAAAAATTGCTACACCTCGCTCCATTGGCCCTGGCTATTGCTGCGAGCAGTGCCTCTGCCCAGGACACTGACGATACATTGGCTCGAATGCAGCAGCAGCTGAACTCCATGCAGCAACAGCTGAATGCCACCAATAATGACCGCGTGCGCTTTAACGGCTTCTTCAGCACCGGTGTGGCGCGGGCCAGTAACGACGCTGGCTTCGCTGGCATTACTGAAAAAACCAACGTGGCCGACCTAAGCTTGCTGGCACTGCAAGGCACGTTTGATGTAACCGAGAAAAGCCAGGCCGTTTTGCAGCTGGTTGGCCGCGGCTCTGATGACTGGGAGCCACAGGTAGAGTGGGCCTATTTGAGCCATCGCCCCACTAATAACCTTCAGTTGAGAGCGGGCAAAATGCGCATCCCGTTCTTCATGTATTCCGATTCTCTTGAAGTTGGCTACGCACAGCCTTGGGCACGCCCACCACAAAGCGTTTACGGCCCGATTGCGATCACCAGCTACGTGGGTGCTGATGCCAGTTATAACTTCAATTTTGAAAACTCATCTCTCACTGCAACGGCATTTACAGGTTTTACCGATGAAGATGGCAACTCAGGAGACGTTGAGCTCCGCAACATGGGTGGCATTAACCTGACCTGGACTGATTACATCTGGACCGTGCGCGGTGTTGCAGCTACTGCCGAGACTTATATTGATGCCACAAAACTAGGTGCTCTGGCACCGCCGGGAATTAAAGTAAACAGCCTTCTTGCAGATTTCAGCCGAGGCAACTTTTACGGAGTTGGTGCTAGTTATGACGATGGCGAGTGGCAAATTATCGGTGAAGTGACCCGAGTGGAGGTAGACGGCAAGTTCCCAGACACTGATTCCGCCTATCTTTCTGTAGGTCATCGCTTTGGGAGTTGGACACCATACGTGGCCGCTGGCTGGATTGAGAGCAAGGATGAAAGCGAACGCACAGGTGCTTTCATCCCCGGCGCAGTTCCAGAATCCATCCTGAACTATCAGCGCGAGGAGTTCAGCGTTGGCACACGCTGGGATATCACTCCGGGCGTGGCCATTAAAGCCGATGTAACCCATGTCCGCGGTCTCGATAAAGGCTACGGCAACTTAAATGTTGAACACATGGTGTTCAATGACACCGACAGCACCAACGTATTTACCCTCAAACTCGACTCAGCGTTTTAACGGAGGCTCCCATGAAAAAGCTAAGCCTGATTTTCGCGGCCAGCTTGCTGGTCAGCCCCCTTGTGATAGCTGATGTTGTGGTTATTGGCAATACCGCTGGCCCGGATACTATCACCAACAATCAGGTACGTGATCTGTACCTGAATCGCAGTAAACAACTACCAGATGGTCAAAAAGCCAGCCCTTTTGAACTTCCAGGTGGCAATGCGGTTCGCGCCGAGTTCCACGACAAGATCACCGGTCGCAACGATGCCCAGCTCAAAGCCTTCTGGTCCAAGCAGGTGTTTACCGGCCGTGGCCAGCCACCTGCAGAAGCCGCCAGCGGGGCGGCGATGAAGGCCCAGGTCTCATCAACGCCCGGCGCCATTGGCTATATTGATGAAGCCGACGTAGACAGCTCTGTGAAGGTTATTCTTACACCTTGAACAGCAGCCGAAAACAAAGAAGGCGAGCTATTGGCTCGCCTTCTTTGTTTCTGCGGATTGCTACTAAATCAAAACCCTCTTGGCACTGTTTGCGCTTCCACAAACTCAAACAGCCCTTCAAGCCCGCCTTCGCGGCCGGTGCCAGAGGCCTTCATACCACCAAAAGGCGCTTCGGGCGCAGGGCCGGTACCGGTATTCCAGCCCACATGGCCAAATCGCAGGCCAGCTGTAACTCGCTGAGCACGCTCAACATCTGCGGTGAAGACATAAGAAGCCAGGCCAAACTCGGTATCATTACCGGCTTCAATTACCTCCTCCTCAGTGCGGAAGCTAGCCATGGGCACCAGCGGCCCGAAGGTTTCTTCTCTGAAACAGCACATATCCCGGGTTACGCCAGAAACAACCGTTGGCGGGAAGAACAGATGCCCATCGCCCAAATCACCCGGCTGCTTGCCGGCAATCAGCGTGGCACCTTTGTTCAGAGCGTCTTCCAAATGGCGTTTCACCTTGTCGAAACCCGCTTTGTTAATGAGCGGCCCAAGGTCAACATCGCCCGCAATACCATCACCCACGGTCATTTTCTTTACGCGCTGTGCAAGCTTCTCACCAAAGGCGTCCATCACCTTCTCATGCACAAATATCCGGTTTGCGCACACGCAAGTCTGACCACCACCACGGAATTTGTTCGCAATCAGGTTGTCCGCCGCCGCGTCCAGGTCGGCATCATCAAACACGATAAATGGCGCATTGCCACCCAACTCCAACGCCAGCTTTTTAATTTGATCGGCAGTATCCACAACCAGTTTCTGGCCTACTTCGGTAGAACCGGTAAAGCTCAGCATAGGTACGTCGGGGCTTTCACACAGAACCTTGCCAATAACACTGGCCTTGCCCATAACCAGGTTCACCATGCCATCTGGCAGGTTTACATGCTTATCCAGTAGCGCAAACAGAGCAATCATGGTCAGCGGCGTTTCACTGGCCGGTTTAATCACTGACGGACAGCCCGCTGCCAGAGCAGCAGAGAGTTTTTTGGCTATCATGCCAATGGGAAAGTTCCACGGCGTGATTAGCCCGGCAACCCCAATGGGCCGATAGTGTACGGTCCAGGCACAATCTTTGGGTTTTTCCGGGAGCGTGTGCGCATCCAGAGCCTGAATGTGCTTGGAGCAGTAGTCGAAAAAGCCAGCGGCGTAATCCACCTCGCCCTGTGCTTCGTTCAGCGGTTTGCCATGCTCCAGACACAGAATCCGGCCTACTTCATCTTTATTCGCCCGAAGCGCGTCACGGATGTCTTCCAGCCATTTTCTGCGGGTTTCGATGGTGTAGGGGTTGGTCAGCCGAAGCGCCGACTTACCTGCAGCAACCGCCGCCTTTACCTCACTTTCCGGCATGGAGGCTACCTGCGCAATCACCTTTCCCGTTGCCGGGTTATAAACGTCAAAGGTATTGCCCTGTTCGTTGTCTGTCCAGCGACCGCCAATGTAGCCAGTCAGTTTTTCAAGCAATGGTGACTCGATCATTTCGGCTCCTGCTCAGTCATTAGCGACACCCGATAAGGTGCACATTTGCGTCGATTGGGTATGTCTTCCATAGTGGATGCAGAATCTCAACCTGTAAAGCCGATCACCCGGCTTTTGACCATTCTTCATCTGTGCCTATACTCGAAGAATCAAACATTCAGGAGGTCGGATAATGAAAGCGTTTTTCCATCCTGCACAGGATCAGCACTGTCCGAAAACCTACTTCACTCGGGGTCAGATGCGAGAGCCTCAGGAAATACCAGATCGTACCCGCCAAATGCTGGAAGGTCTGAAGGAAATGGGCATCCCGGTACTGGAACCGGCGGATCATAATGCAGGGCCTATTTCCAAGGTGCACGATTTGGGATATCTACGCTTTCTTCAGTCTGCCCATCAGCGCTGGGTAAAAATGGACGACTGGGGAGAAGAGGTAATTTCTAACATCTTCGTCCGCTCACCAAATCACCTTACCGGTATTCTCGCAGAAGCAGCCAGGTATCAGGCAGACGGCAGTAGCCCCATCGGTGAACACACCTGGAACGCCGCTTACTGGTCTGCCCAGAGCGCGCTTGGCGCAGCAGGAGCTCTACTTGAGGGCGACAGCTCCGCTTACGCCGTATGCCGCCCACCAGGGCACCACGCCCGCAAGGATTCGGCCGGGGGGTTCTGCTATCTCAACAACGCGGCCATTGCTGCCGAGCACATAAAATCCAAATTTCCACGCGTCGTTATTCTTGATACCGACATGCATCACGGCCAGGGTATTCAAGAGATTTTCTACGACCGCAGCGATGTGCTTTATATCTCCATACACGGCGACCCCACCAATTTTTACCCTGTGGTGAGCGGGTTCGAGAATGAGCGGGGTGAGGGAGAGGGCTACGGCTACAACATCAATATGCCCATGCCCCACGGCTCGTCAGAAGAGGTTTTCTTCGAAAAACTGGAAGAGGCCATAATCGCCATCGGGCTGTTTCAGCCAGATGCCTTAATCCTGACCTTGGGTTTTGATATTTACAAAGATGACCCTCAGGCCAAGGTTTCGGTGTCTTCAGAAGGGTTTTGCCGGCTCGGCTCGCGAGTTCGCGAGCTCCAACTGCCCACTCTGGTGGTTCAGGAAGGCGGTTACGATTTGGATACCCTTAACGAGAACGTGCAGCAGTTCTTCAAGGGCATGGCCGACTAAATCACCAGTAAGGTGCCGGTAACCTGCTAAGAGGTCGGCGCGTAAACCTTGATGTTTCCGTGCCCTTCGGCCTTCAAGTGCACCGCATGCATACGGCTCATGGTGCCCCTATCGCAGTACAGCAGGTATTGGCGATTAGCGGGCAGCTCTGGCACCTTCCGGTTCAGTTCGTAAAATGGAATGTTCAATATCTCGTTGCCAGTAAGCTCCAGCGGCGACTGCTCGCCCTCTGAAGGATGGCGAACGTCAATAATAACGTCTGTGACAGCAGGTGTGGCTACTAGCTCAACCTCTTCCGGCGTGGCCGTACTGTCCAGAAGCTCACTGACTTTGGTTTCTTTTCGCGCCGCAATCGCGCTTGCCAGAACCTGCGGGTCCATTACAGCTTCCTCGGCCTCTACCCGGGCAAGTTTGGCGCGGGTCGCTGGTTTTTGGGATATAACGCCGCAATATTCGGGCATGGTTCGGGCGAAAGGCTCTGTGCCGATTTCCCGGGCGATATTAATAATGGCTTCTTTATCCATGGCAATCAGCGGGCGCAAAACCACCTCATCACTGGCACGATCGACCACATTCAGGTTGGTCAAGGTTTGGCTGGATACCTGAGCCACCGCATCGCCGGTAACCAAACCAGAGGCGTTGTTTTTTTGCGCAAGTTCACTGGCTGCTTTAAGCATTTGCCGCTTCAGCACCACGCCCCAATGACGATGGCCAACCGACCCCATGATTTCTTCCAGCACGCCATCAAAGGGCACCGAAATAAACTTGGCACCGTGGGAAGCACCGTAACGATCCCACAGATAATGAACCACTTGGCGCACACCCACCTCGTGGGCCACACCACCAAGGTTGAAAAACAGAAAGTGGCTACGCAGACCTCGGCGCAACATGAGATAGGCCGCCACCGATGAATCATAGCCACCCGACACCAAGGTCATTACATTCTCAACACTGCCCAGCGGATAACCACCCAAGCCCCGGTGTTTGCGATGAGTAATGTGGAACTTGTCATCGCGCACTTCAATGTGCACCTCCACTTCTGGCGAGCGCAGAGCCACACTGGCATCAGTGGCCTCCATCATCAGTGCACTGCCCACCGCGCGCTGAAGATCTACGGAATCAAAATCATGCTTGCCATGGCGTTTTGCACGCACAGCAAAGGTTTTCCCGTCGAGACGACCGTCAAAGGCTGCTACGGCTTTCTCTGCAACATCTTCAAGGCTGAGAAACGGATACGCTGCGATTTCCTGAATGGTAGAAATACCGGGAATGCGCAATACCTGATCAACTACCGGGCCATTCAGGCCACGGCCTTCGGGTACGTCGACATCCACTCTGTCCCAGCAACCACTTACCAAAATATCATGATCAAGCCGTGCAAGAAGCTTGCGGACATTCTGGCGCAGATGGCGCATCTGCCGGCGGCGAACAGGTTTGCTCTTGGTAGCGACTTCGGGGGCGGGACGAATAAGCAGTTTCATATATGGGTATTTTGTCGGCTGGCGTATGTTAGGAAAAGCGCATAGTCTAACCCTTTGCTGCCATGCTTCAAAATAGAGTATTACCGCAACCAGGAGTTTTTTCGTTCATGAGCAAACCCACCATCAACGCCCTTGTTTCCCCCGAGGGTAGCTTGGAAATACTGTCTAATCACGAAGTCAGCCTGCTTAAAGACCGAAGTGAAGGTGGCCTGTACCGGCTGTTCAGACAATGTGCTCTGGCCGTTTTGAATACCGGTGTCGTCACCGATGACTGTCAAGACTTGATGGAGGCCCACGGGGATTTTGATATACGCCTGATTCCCCAGCCCAGAGGCCTGAAGCTAGAACTCATTAACGCCCCCGCACACGCTTTTGTAGATAACGAAATGCTTCGCGCCCTTCGTGAACACTTGTTTTCAGTGCTGCGAGATATTGTTTATACCCATTCTTCACCGCAGTTTGCCCGTGTACTTAAAGGTGATGACCCGGACGATCTCACCAACATGGTATTTCATATTCTACGTAATGCCCGGGCCCTACAACCAGGGCGCCAACCCGACCTGATTGTATGTTGGGGTGGGCACTCCATCAGCGATGAGGAATATCAATACAGTAAAGAAGTTGGCCACCAGCTAGGCCTGCGAGAACTAAGTATTTGCACTGGCTGCGGCCCCGGAGCCATGAAGGGGCCAATGAAAGGCGCCACTATTGGCCACGCCAAACAGCGGGTAAAAAATGGCCGCTATATTGGCATTACCGAGCCAGGCATTATCGGTGCAGAAGCACCCAACCCCATCGTGAATGAACTGGTGATTCTGCCTGATATCGAAAAGCGCCTGGAAGCCTTCGTGCGTTGTGGGCACGGCGTTATCGTGTTCCCCGGCGGCGTGGGCACGGCTGAAGAAATCCTCTATCTTTTGGGCATTCTGTTGCACCCGGATAATGCTGACCTGCCCTTCCCTGTCGTGTTCACCGGCAGGCCGGAAAACGCCGAATATTTCGAGATGATCGACAAATTCATCCGTAACGCCCTCGGAGACAAAGCCGCCAGCAAGTACGAAATCATCATTAATGACCCGGTGCGAGTGGCGCAAGCCATGAAAAAGGGCATGAGCGATGTCGAGACCTTCCGCCGGGCCATGCAGGATGCTTATTACTTCAACTGGATGCTGAAAATCGACCCTGTGTTTCAGCTGCCTTTCGAGCCAGATCACGAGAACATGCTCGCTTTGGAGCTACACCGTGACCAGCCGGTGCACTTGATTGCCGCCAACCTGAGAAAAGCCTTCAGTGGCATCGTGGCCGGAAACGTAAAGGAAGGGGGTATTCGAAAAGTTCAGGAGAAAGGGCCTTTTGAAATAGCCGGGGATCCAACCCTGATCAAGCCTCTGGAGGCCATGCTGGAACAATTTGTTGCGCAAAACCGAATGAAGTTACCCGGCACATCAGCCTACAGCCCCAGCTACCGTATTATCAGCACAACAGCCTGAGCTGTTGCGCTGATGCATGTCGTTTACTTACCGCCGGCTGGCAGGCTTGCATAATAAGCCGCCAGGTTGGCGATGTCATCATCGCTCAGGGCTGCGGCCTGGCCCTGCATGATGGCCGCTTGACCGCCACTGCGCTGTTTGTTTTTGTACGCCTTCAGTGAAGAAACCAGGTACTGCTCGTGCTGACCCGCCAGGTTTGGGTACATAGGAATCTGTGCAACGCCGTTCTGGCCGTGGCAAGCAGCACAAACGGCTGCTTTTGCCTTACCAGCCTCGACATCACCAGCGGCAGAAGCCACCGCGGGAACAGCTGCACTCAAAGCGAAAAGACCCGCAACAGCATAGTGTTTAAGTTTCATTATGATTAACCTCTCATCATCGTTTTAAGTTTTACGAACCGGTATTCTAAACCGAATAGTAATTGGCTGAAACTTATAGCACAGCCATGCCACAGCGCAAATGCCATAGATCAAGGCACTCATTTCGACGTTCGTCTTCTTCAACTTTTACGGAGTTAAAGAGACAGTACGAACAAAACCCGTACCCAAGATTATTTTACTGCCCGGAGACACAATTAATGTCTGTAGAGGTTCAGGAACTTCCCTGCCGCGAAGGCCATATAGGCGTATTAACCCTGAATACCCCCACCACACTGAATGCGCTCTCTGAGGACATGATCCTCACTATAAGAGCCAGCTTGAAGCGCTGGGCCGAAAACGAACACATCTGCATCGTACTTATACGAGGTGCCGGCGAAAAGGGGTTTTGCGCAGGTGGCGATATTCAGCATTTGTACCGCTCGTTAACCGGCGCTGAAAATCCAGAAGCGGCTTTCAGCGTGTTTCAACACGAGTACGAACTGGACTATACCCTGCACAAATACCCCAAACCCGTTGTGGGTATAGGGCATGGTATTATTTTTGGTGGCGGCCTTGGTCTCTTCTCTGCCTGCCGCTACCGGCTGCTATCGCCAGGTGCCACACTGGCCATGCCAGAAATGTCTATTGGCCTGTTCCCGGATGTGGGCGCAAGCTGGTTTTTGAATCGCCTGCCAGGACGCCTTGGGCTGTTTATGGGGCTAACCGGCGCCCGCCTGAACGTTACCGACGCTTTACGTGTGGGGCTGGCAGACATGGCCTTACCAACAGAGGATCAGCAAGGCCTGTTAGCCAAACTGCAAGACAGCCGCTGGAGTGGAAGAAAAACAGCCGACGACAGTCAGCTTTATCATTTGCTAAGTCAACTTGAGGCCACGGACTACCGTAAACTGCCCACCAGCCATTTAGAACAGCACGAACGAGACATTGCCAGGTTATGCGCAGGTTCCAGCTTGCCAGAGATCGTTGATCGACTGCAGACTTCTTCCATTGACAGCGAATGGTGGCAGGCTTGCGTAAAAAACCTAAAGGGGG
Source organism: Marinobacter sp. (assembly GCA_030457765.1). Lineage (GTDB taxonomy): Bacteria > Pseudomonadota > Gammaproteobacteria > Pseudomonadales > Oleiphilaceae > Marinobacter. The sequence goes on from JAKDUK010000036.1 coordinate 10,688, forward strand.
GTTGCCCCGTATCCGCCTGGCTAATCTGGAACCAGCTTAAAAAAGCTCAGCAAATGTCACTGAAAGAAGTTTTCCGAATGGAGTTGGCCATGGTTTGGGAGTGCGTCCGCAGGCCCGATCTGACCGAAGGCATAAGGGCACGGCTGATTGATCGCGACCAAGAACCGCAATGGACTTTCTCTCGTCTTGAGGAGGTTCCCGAAGCGATCATTGAGGCCCACTTTTCACCCGTGTGGAACGATCAAATGGACCCAATGCAGCTGGAGTAACACCCAGCCGCCAAGGTTTTCACAGCTCGGCGCCGGCCTGTACCAGCAGCATTTCCAGGTCTGGATGATTGCCGGTCCGCGCCACATCCAGGGCGGTGGTGCCGTTCTCTGCGCGAAAATTTACGTCTGCACCTGCCGCCAGTAGCATTTCAGCTGTTAGCAGGTCGCCACTGGAAGCAATCTTCATAAGGAGCGACTCGCCATTTTGATGCACGTTAACGTTTGCGCCAGCCGTTAGCAGTACTTTCACCACCGACAAATGCCCCTGCTCAGCTGCACGCATGACCGGCGTATAGCCCTGCAAATCCGTAGCATTGACCCTGGCGCCAGCGGATAGCAGCAAGCGCACAAGCCTGCGGTCACCCTGTTCAGACGCGGTCATTAAGGGTGTAACCTGATCGCTCTGGGCAAGATCAGGGCTGACTCCCTGACTTAGCAGATACCACGCGATACGATCCGCCTTCGCGCGAACGGCGGCCATCAAAGGCGTACCGTTTTCGGTCAAAGTATTCAGAGGCGCCCCCGATTCCGCCAGGTTACTGACAGCCTCCAAATCTCCTTCCAAAGCCGCCCGGTACAAGGCCGAGCCAGACGCATTTGCAACTTGATGGCCCAGATTAGCCGGGGCCTTTGTCGACGCGCACCCGGTAAATATCGGAAGTGCCAAAACAAGCAGCATAATAGATAGCAGGATTGAATACTGGGAGATGCCGGTTCCCTTGGCCATAATAAACAGTCTCTGTCAGATAGTTGGGAACTATTCTGAGCAGGTGGGCATCAGAATTAAATCGAGCGGGTCACAACTCCGGCCCGTTTTGCAGAAGTTCACGGATCACGGCTCGCAAACGATCTTCACCCTCCCGTTGCCCCGTGCACAACCCCTCCCTTTGCAATTCCGACCAGCTCCACCCTTGCAGTACAGCCCGGCACCAAAGATTTGCCTGTGCATGGGTACGCAACCAACTGGCAACACCCCAGGCCAGGCTCAAATCCCGCAATACCGGCACCATCAACCGAAACCCGCGGTGACCATCACCAAAGTGCTGCAAATCTCTGATATCCGCTGGGTCTGGCCGGTACTTTGAACGTTCACATTCCGATGACAGAGCCGCGGTCATGCATGCCAGCAGCTCTGGCTCCAGCTCCCTCCAGTTTAACGGTACAAGCGCAAGCCAATGCTTGGCCAGGCGGGTTCGCACCTGTTTTACCAGGGACACCCCTTCGGCGCTTTGAGCACAAATCATCTGCACCGGATACTCCCCACTGGTCGCCTCCTGCTGCAGACCGATACGCACCAATTTCAGCCCGCAGGAGGCCCAGAACTCATAAAGATCAGAGCTTCCACCAAAACTGGCGCCTGTAAAATCCAACCCCTCACGCTTGGCACCAGCAGTAGCTGCAGCAACCAAGCTGCGCCCGATACCAAGCCGCCTGAACGGAGCCGTAATAGCGATGCGAATAACACGCAAGCCACGCTGGCTGGCTGCCTCCGGAAACCCACTGTGACTAGCCAGAGACTGGGGCAGAAGATGTCCACGGACACGGCGTTTACCACTAGCCACCTGCTCTGCCAGCTTTTCACCTAACCCGCCTTCCACAGCTCCCCAAAGTACCCCCACGGTTTTACCATTTATGCGGGCACGCCAGCTTCTGGCGACTGGGTCGTCTAGCCACTGCCGAAGATCTGCGGGTGTGGTTCGATAGTGCGCCTGCACCAGCAAACCAAATGCATCAGAAAGCTCTGCTTCGGAGGCCTGGGCGGGCTGCCAAGGCTCAATGCTTACCTCGCCAACTTCTACCTCCGAGCGCTCCTCCGGAATGTGGTCAGCACCTAGCAGGAACAACCTGGATATCAGAGGTTCCAATGGATCCTCTGCAGCCCACCGCACAGGCTGGGAAAGCGTATGCGACTGCCACTGTGGCGTTTTCTTATCGAGAACCTGGCGAAAACGAATGGCAAAACCACGCCCAGCGCCTTCGTAACCATGAACTGTGGAAGCAAACGCCACTCTTGGCCAGCCCAAAAGCACCCGCTTAAGCAAAGAAACCGGAATAGCTGCCGCCTCATCAACCAGTACCACTTCAGCTTCTGGCTTTTCTCGGAGTAGCTCCCGAACTGGCAAAAAACGCAGACGCGCGCCAGACACAGTCTGTAATCGGCCTTCGCTGGCCTCCACAACCTCCGCGCCCAGGTTTTCCCGCGCATGTGCGAACAAAGCGCTCACATTGTCTTTTGAAGGCGCCGTTACCAAAATCTGTCGGCGTCCCTGTTGCAACATTTGCGCAGCCGCTATGCCCAATGCCGCAGATTTTCCCCGCCCCCGGTCAGCCGTTGTCACCAATGGCCGGCGACGTCGCCCCAGCCCAAAGGACACCAGCTTTTGCACGAGCGCCTGCTGATCGGGCGTTGCAGCAACCCTGAACTCCACGGCTGGTTTAGACAGCCGGGGTAATGTCAGCGCCTTTTGTGAGCCCAGACTTACCCGAATAACCGAAGGGTCTTTTGCCAGAATGTCCGCCATGCGTTCAGCAAACGGATGAGATTGATCGTGATCCAGCCCGGTTCGGCTATAATCCAGGTCAGCAAAGTGGCCCCACTCATCCAGCGAGGGCATTAACCAGAATAACAACCCACCAGCCTTCAGCGTGCCCGAAAGCGCCGCAAACGCATCCGGTGGATTACCCTGCCAGCCATCCCAGGCAATCAACGACGTTTCACGACCCAACCAATGTCGCGCCTTGGCCGGTTCAATGCTGGTTAGATGATTATTTGGGATATCACTCACAGCCCCAACCCAGAGCCCGCCTTCGAGCTCCAGCGACGGCATCAGCGCCTGCAGCCACTGAATCGCAAGATCGCGCGCGCCTTCCAGCAATACTAGCCGTCGTTCCCCGGCGATCGTGAGTTCGGTTTGCAGTGCGCGCCAGGCAGCGATATCAGGCATTACAACTCCAGGAGTCATTAACTGAGGTCAATACCGTGAGTTTTCAGATCGCCAAGGGCACAGTGCTCCAATGCTCCGTGATGCGTAGCACGCAACCGCACCCTGGGGGCAACGCCAGCTTCATAGGCTTCATGCCAACGAGCCGCGCAAAGGCACCAGCCATCTCCGGCTTTTAAACCCGGAAACCCGAAAGCAGGCACAGGCGTGCTCAGGTCGTTGCCTCGAGTTTTGGAAAATGCCAAAAACTCATCCGTCATTACCACGCAAACAGTATGCGAGCCATGATCATCCGGGCCGGTATTGCAGCAGCCATCACGGTAAAAGCCGGTTTCCGGATCGGTGCCACAAACTTCCAGCTTTTCGCCCAGAACATTAATGGATTCTTCAATTTGCATGTTTGTTTCCTTTTACTCAGGGAGTTTGCAACGAGACAGGTACCCGCGCTACCAGTTGGCCCGTACAATAGCATCTATGCCAACTAATACCCTTGAATCCCCCACTCCAGATCTACCTGACTTTCTCACTGATGAACAGCGGGCCATTATCACCGCGGGCTACGAGCACTCGGTGATCACCGCTGTAGCTGGCAGCGGTAAAACATCCACGCTGGCCTGGCGCATCCGCTACCTACTGCAACAGGGTCATGACCCTGCACGTATAGCGGTGCTTATGTTTAATCGCAGCGCGCGGGTAGATTTTGAACGTAAGCTGCAGGAGGTGTGCCATCAAAGTGGGCTGGCATTACCGGAAATTCGCACCTATCACGCCATGGGCTTGCGCCTTTATAAACGCTTTGTGCGAGAAGGCTACCTGCCGAACTTTTCCGAGAAGATTCTGACCGAGCAGGAGATCAGTTTTCAAGCCTGGCTGTTAACTCGACGGCTAGCGCCGGAAGATCTCGCGGACGAAATCCGGCGTAACAAGAAAGATTTTGTAGAAGCAGCCACCGGTTTTATCGACTTGGTAAAAACCACCTTATCGCCGGCGGAAATAGTGTTTGAGGATCTGGGGTATTCAAACAAGCACAAGTATCTGATTGATCTGTTTCACAGCTTTGAGCAGTGGCGTAAAGGGAATAGCCGAATCAGTTTTGCCGACATGCTGTATGAACCGGTGATGGCCATTCACCAGAATCAGCCCCTGCAACGGCTGGTAAGTAACAAGATGGATCTTATTTTGGTGGATGAATATCAAGACACCAATGAGGTGCAGCACCTACTCCTGCGATATATTGCTGGCGACCGAGCCAGAGTAACGGTGGTCGGGGATCCGGATCAGACGATTTATGAGTTCCGCGGCGCAAAGCCGGAGTTTATCCTTAAACGCTTCAGCGATGAGTTTGAAAGCCCGCTGGAGCAGACCCTGAGCTACACCTTTCGCTATGGCCACCGCGTGGCTCTGCTGGCCAATCACCTAATCTATCACAACACAGGACGCAAGGACGTGTTGTGTCATTCCCACTCGTCTACACCAACCACGCAGGTGACCCTGCACCGTGTTGAAAACGATGCCGACGCCGTGTTGCAGATCCTTGGGCAAGAATCGAACGTCGCCCTGGCCGATACAGCAATTTTGTTTAGGATTTGGAGCCAGAGCGTACAAATTGAACTCAAACTGTTGGCACAGCAAATCCCTTACCGAATTGATGCCGGCAAAGGTGCACTATTCAGCCGCGAGGTGCGGGCCATCACGGCTCTGCTAACTGTAGTCACTGGACGGTTAGAAAGCCTGCCAGATGAAGATCGTCTGGCACTCGCCCAGCAACTCCTACGCTTCCCCCACGTAGGCTTGAAAGAGCCGGAACTGGAGCAGCTGGCGCGCTTTTTAGCCGGCTTTTCCAGCGGCTGGCACGAACGTTTACTGGCGCTGGATTCAGGCGCACTGGCGCCTATGGCCGCGCGCAAACTGCGTAAGCTGGGCGAGGTTCTGGAACAATTGCACGGCTATTCTGGCCCAGCGGCCGGGCTAATCAGCGTGTATGCGGAGCACACTGACTTGTATGAAGGTGTGCGCAGCCTGGCGCTGACCCATGACAGCGCGGAAGAGCGCATTGATACGATTCATGGGTTCCGTCAGTACCTGAAAAGTTTGAACGTTGATGCCAAGGGCGCTTTAAACCATCTTAAAGCACTGCGCCAGCGGGCCAACGAGACGCAAAATGGTGATGGCGCTCTGCTCTCAACCATTCACCGCACCAAAGGGTTAGAGTGGTCTCGGGTGATCATCCCCGGCCTGCAAGAAAAGTATCTGCCCCACAGCCCAAGACCCCAAGACGACCCTCGGTCCTTTCTGGAAAGTGAACGCCGATTGCTCTATGTCGCTATGACCCGAAGCCGGCAAACACTGCACCTGATCACCCGACCTGTGAGCAAACAACCCCATCTGGATGGCGATCAGGGCCCTAGCCGTTTTGTTGAGGAGTGCTGCTTTGAGCTGGCCAATGAATTCGGGAGCTGGCTGGATAAGCGCTCGCCAGACAGCGGGCACTCACTGGCACTAAACGCCCCGATTACCGCCGTCAGTTCACGTTATGCAGCACGGGAAAACATTACACTCGAAGGCGAAGTTCAAGCCCATGACAACTCCGCATCACCACTGTGGCACCAGCAGCGCCTGAATCACACCATTTTCGGGATAGGCACAGTAGTCTCAGAGGACGAAAGTTCGTTTGAGGTACATTTTAATAGCGGTGAAAAAATGAACTTCAGCAAGAAGAGTGCGCATCTGTATTTCAATATCCCGACTGAATAAATCGTCGGGGTACTGCAAGTCGAGAAAACAACACGTATATTTCTTAAAGTAATATTAATTCTCTGTTTTTTGTTTTTTATGACACTTTGCCTTAGATTGCACGTATATATACTCTGGTCACTTAAAACCCAGTCGTTTTATAACAATATCCGAACAGGAGGTTCTGCATGAACATCATGCGTCCGATCGCGATGGCAGCCATCGCTAGCACGTTTGCGGCCCCAGCCTTGGCTGATCGCACAGAAACGGTTTACATCAACCCATTTGCTGCTTTTCAGCTTTTTGATGACGACCGTGATTTGAGCGAGTCAGGTACATTTGGCGCAGGTCTGGAATACCGGTTCAAGCCGAACTGGGCGGTTGAAGCTATCTACTCTCGTGCTAATGCTGACCGCAAGTATGTTAGTGGATCCTCAGATTTTGAAGAACTCCGTGTAGACGGCATTTACTACTTTGCAGGCCAAGAGGAAGCCTGGAATCCATACGTGTCTCTGGGTGCAGGGCACGCTAACTTTGACAAAGACTCTTCCAGTAACGTTCGCACAGCTGGCACTAACCACGACGAAACCCGCGTGAACATTGGTACCGGTGTCCGTTATAACGTAACAGATTCGGTATCCTTGCGTGGCGACCTGCGCGAATTCCACGGCATAGACGAAAGCACCTTTGATACCCAGGTTTCTCTTGGTATCAGCTTTGCGTTCAGCCGCACGGTGGCCAGTGCGGCTCCAGCACCCAAGCGCCCGGCCGATGCAGACGGTGACGGCGTACCCGATTCCCGTGACCAATGTGCAGGGACACCGGCGGGTGCAACCGTCGATAGTACAGGCTGTGAGCCAGATGCAGATCGCGACGGCGTAGCCGATGCCCGTGATGCCTGCCCCGACACCCCTCGTGGTGCCGAGGTAAACAGTCGTGGTTGCGAGCTCGACAGTGATAACGATGGCATCGTCGACAGCCAGGATCTTTGTCCAGACACGGCTGCTGGCGCAAAAGTAGACGACACCGGTTGCGAAGGCATCACTGAAACCGTTGACACCTTCACCATTGAAGTCCAATTTGCGAACAACAGCTCTGTTGTCAGCAGCGCATACGATGAGGAGATTCGTCGGGTTGCCGATTTCCTGCGCGAAAACCCGGAAACGACGGTCGAAATTGCAGGCCACTCCGATAACACTGGCAAGGCAAGCTACAACCAGTTCCTGTCACAGCGTCGTGCTGAAGCCGTTGCTGGCCGTTTGACCGGCCCATTGGGCGTAGACCCTGCACGGGTGAGTGCGGCAGGTTATGGTGAAGAAGAGCCTATTACCTCTAACAACACAGCCGCAGGTCGTGCTGAGAATCGTCGGGTTGAGGCGCGTATTCAGGTCAGTCGCTAAAACAGCCTGAGCGTATATAAACGCACGTGAAGTCGAGAAAGGCGCCAGAAGGCGCCTTTTTTGTTAGCGGCTTCCCCAGGAGTAACCCATGCTCAGAGTATTGATTGGCCCAATTTTTCTGCTAGCGCTTAGTGCGCCAACGCAAGCTGAGGTATTCCGCTGCCATGACGCAGAAGATAATACGGTATTTTCCGACACACCCTGTGGCGAGGATGCGAAAACCATGCAACTCAGAGATAACCGCATTGGGGGCAGCTTCAATCAAAACCTTCCAGCGTCACAAACCGCTGACCCGGAACCAAACGAAAAAAAGGAAGATCCACAAAGCAAAACAGCCGGATCGGAAACCTGCCGGTTTATCAACTCTACAGACCTGCGCCGATACCTGATTAAAGAGCAGGTTGTTAAGGGTATGACCCGGGAACATGTGCGTCGCGCATTTGGCGACCCACCTGAAACCTACGGCAACCCACGAGAAGTGTGGGTCTATCAGAGCCGTTCTTACGGCGCGCTCACAGAGCTGACCTACGTTTACTTTAAGGATGGCTGTGTTGAACGAGTGGCGTATCGCAAGCCCTAACAGCGTCTAACAATAGATTTCGGGGCGTCAGCGACCGGGGGCAGAAGTGGCCAATCCGAACCTGGTACCCCTGCTCTTCCAGAAAAACAGCATAATCCAATACCATCCAAAGCTCTAAAGGCCTACGAAACAGGTGTCGAACGAGCTCATATCGGCGAACGTCCCGATAACGCAGCGCACCATAGGTGAGCCAGCGATCAAAATCGGTGTTTTCAGGTAAGCGAAGCTGCTTTTTACCAGCCGCCCACTGACAAAAAGCGGGAAAGCCTTTGTGAATCAACCGTGGTGAGTATGAGGGCACCGGGAGGTATTCATCTACCCCTCTCAGGCTCCGTTGCAGTCCATCAAAACCTAGACGCCACTGGCTGAGTAAACGGGTTTGCTCTCTGACTCTTGCGGGCGCCGTGACGGTTTCCCGTATCGCTAAGCGCAGGTCATTACGCTCTGGCGTAAGCCTGTTTTTATAGGCGGCCGTGCGCTTTGAGAGTGCTTGGTGGTACCCATCGGCGGTGAGATGATAGCAACAGGGAGAAAGGCTTAGTCGGGGCAGCGCAGCCGCCGCCCCCCGCTTTAATAACTGCCGGTGAAGGTCGCCACAGGCATGCAGCGCTACGCCGTGGGTATTCGCGGGTATAGACAGGTTTTTCGCCATGACATTCTGGCAGTGAATCTTGACGGCATCATCAAAATGCAGGGCAAGTTGGTTGCCACCAGCCACCAGTGCCGGGTTCCACTCATAGCCTTCAACACTCTGTTGGCTTCGCGCCGCGAGGGTGCGGGACAAGTACCCCTTACCACAGCACCAATCCACAATGGATTGCTGAAACGGTGCCAGCGACGCGACAAATGCTCCGGCCTGCTCACGCTTACGCCCCGGCATATCTTTTGCGCGCACCTCGGGTAGTGTTGCTGCCATAATCCCGGCCGGCTCAGGCGAGAGTTCAGGCAGGTTAACCAGTTGCCCGCGCAAGGCCAGTTGTGGCACGTAATGAGAGGCTAGTCGTGCCAACGCCTCGGGGTTGTCATCCAGCTCATCACATTCGGCATCTGTCAGTGCTGCCACTGCACAAGCTAACTCAGGGTAGCGCAAAGCCCACGCCGGTAATGGCTCGATAAAAGGCGCTGGTTTCCAAATAGTCTGGTGCTGAACCAGCCAGTCATTGAGCCGCTGCCAACGAGCAAAGTAAGACTCAATGGGCTCATGAGACGTCACTCCTGATAACGCCCTGGTCGAAATGCGTCCAGGCATACGGCCGGTTCTTCACCATCAATCACCTGGGCAATAACATCTGCGCTACCGGCAGAAAAAGTCCAGCCGAAGGTGCCGTGACCCGTGTTCAGGTACAGATTGTTCCGCGGCCCGCGGCCAATAATCGCCGGGCCATCCGGCGTCATGGGGCGAAAGCCTGTCCAGGTTTCAGCGGCATCCAGATCCGCACATCCCGGATAGCGGGATTCAACAGATTTACGAATGGTGGCAATGCGGGTTTCAGGAATATCACGATTAAAATCCGCAAGTTCCACAAAACCTGTGGCACGTATGCGATCACCCAAACGGGTAGACACAACCTTGTAGTTGTCATCATGAATGGTGGAAGCCGGCGCGTTGTCCGGATTTTTAAGAGGTACCGTAATGCTGTACCCCTTAATCGGGTATATGGGCAGTTTCAGACCCAAAGGCCCAGTCAGTTCCCCGGACCAACAGCCGGCGCTGACCACAAAGGCATCGGCTTCGAGGTTTTCCTGATGCCCGTTTTCGGTGCGCAGACGTACCGACTCAACGGTTTGACTGTTGGCTACCAGCCTCTCCACCTGAACGTTATAACGGAAGCTAACACCTTTTTCTTCGCAAGCTTTAGCCAGCGCCCGGGAAAACAAATGGCAATCGCCGGTGCCGTCAGTGTCATAACTGAGAGCACCATATAATGGCCCATTTTTCGCCATACCAGGTTCGGCCTCGTACACCTGTTCCGGAGTCAGCAGCCGGGAAGCTATGCCCATTTCATTTAGCACACGGTGCGTGCTCCGGTGCACTTCCAGCTCTTCCGGGGTGCTGGCGAGATGTAACAGGCCACGGTGTCCGCCATCAAACGCCAGATCAAGCTCGTTTTCCAGCTTTAAGAAACGATCGCGGCTGTGGATGCCAAGGCGCAGCATGGCACGCTTATTAAAACCAAACAGGCCCGGCGACCAGGCATAGCGCAGAGTAGAAAACATGAACCGCACGGCGGCCAAAGAAGGCGGCATGCGCAGCTTTAGAGGGCCGTCCTGTTTGAACAGCCAGGGCAGCGCTTTGAATACCATGCTTGGGTCAGCCCAGGGATAAACAACGCCATAAGACCGCTGAGCTGCGTTACCCTTGCTTGTTTCATCGCCAGCTACACCATGACGCTCCAGCACCGTCACCTGGTGACCGCGCCGGCTCAATTCCCAGGCTGTGGTTACCCCCACAACGCCACCACCAATAACGACAACGTGCATCTGCACCTCCATCCTGAATTAAACCTGCGTGACCCGACACCTTAAAAACCCCGTAATGGCTAATGTAGGCCAATAAACGAACAACTGATAAACTCGTACACTTCAGCTATCAGAGTAGCAGTCAATCAGACTGCCCGTATTGGAGCCTAGCACCTGTCCATGAGTAAAAAACGTCGCGAGATTCCCGTATTCGATCACCCGATTATCGAAACTCACTGCCACCTGGACTACCTCAAGGATCGCCCCCTGGAGGAAACCCTGGACGAAACCCGGCGAGTAAACATTGAGCGAGTGATTACTATCGCTGTGGCACCGGGTAATCTGGCGCAGGTGCGGGAGCTAAGCACAAAGGCGCCTTGGCTTTACGGCACCCAGGGCATTCACCCTCACGAGGCTGAGCGTTACAACGATGCAGTAGAAGGGGAAATCCGTGCCCACGCCCGGGATGAGAAAATCGTTGCGGTTGGCGAGATAGGGCTGGATTACTTCTATGAAAAAGCCGATCGCGATGTTCAGCGCGAGGTTTTTCGGCGCCAGCTGCAAATTGCCTGTGACAATGACCGTCCGGTGGTTATCCATAGCCGCGAGGCAGATGAAGACACCATCACGATACTCAAAGAATTTGAGTCGTCACTCAAGCGCCGTGGTGTTATTCATAGCTTCACATCCGGCCCGGGCCTTGCCCGGTACGCGCTAGATCAAGGTTGGAACCTGGGTTTTAACGGCATTACCACATTCAACAAAGCAGAAAACGTGCGCGACATTGTGCGTATGGCTCCGCTCGGCCAGATTCTTCTGGAAACCGATGCGCCATTCCTCACGCCCGTACCTTATCGTGGCAAAGAGAACGCCCCTTTCTATCTGCCCTTCGTTGCGGAAAAAATTGCTGAGGTGAAAGACCTGCCGCTGGAGGAGGTGATCGTCCAGACGTACCAGAACAGCTTGAGAACGTTTTTCCCGGCGTGATATCACAGCCGTTTTCAGCCCCGGTGTTGACGAGCGGGGCTGCTACACCTCTAGCCAAGAGATAGAAAAACGCCCATAAACACCGGCGACAGAAACGACAGCAAAAAACCTGAGGCAATCGCCACAGGCACACAGCTCAGCCCACCATTACTACGAATAACAGGCAGGGTGAAATCCATGGACGTGGCACCACCATAGCCAATGGCCATGGCGGGCCGGCTGCCAATCAACAGGGGAATAATAGCCAGGGCGATGATCTCGCGCAGCACATCATTGAGAAAGGCCACACCACCCCAGGCGGGGCCCAGAGCTTCACCCACAACAATTCCCGAGAGAGAATACCAGCCAAACCCAGACGACAGGGCCAGCACATCGTGCCACGGCAGTCCCAGAACAGGGATCAGCAACACGCCTGCCAGCAAAGAGCCGAGTACAATGGCCACCGCCATGCCGAACCCCTGAGTGTTCATCAACAACTTGCGCAGAGAAAGCCCGGCGTTACGCAACTGCAGGCCAATCAAAAATAGCAGAAGCATTAATGACCAGGTGGCCAGCTGTTCTGCTTGCGGCAAATCCGGCAACAGAAAATAACCTGACAACAAACCCACCAACACGGCAAGCAACGGCTTCGCCGCGGCCATAAACAGTCGCATATAGCCACCAGTGCTGCCAGAGGATTCAACCCGTTGCTCCGAGCTCATGGGTCGCCAGCGGTGAAGCAGCCAGAGCGCTGTCATATTGACAGCAAACAGAACCACCACCAGAGCCGACACTTGCCAGGCCATGGTACCAAGCTGGCTTGCCAGTCCTTCCATCTGGCCCAGACCCAGCCCCAAAAGCGCCAAAATGAAATACACCAACGCTTCTACCAAATAATGAATAGCCGTCATTAACCGACGATTTTCAAGCGGCAGGGCAAAGCCAAAAAACAGCGGCGCAAGAATCAGGAATGCACTGGTAAACATCAATGCACCGCGGCGTCGGAACGATCCTGCACCAACACCCAGGGTGCTATGACCACAGCCCAAAGCTCGGCATTGCGATCGTACCAGGCGCGGGCCAGATCAGGTGATACCTCCCCCACATCGCCGGTTTCCAGCCAGTGCTCAAAGCGGGTGCGGTTATCAGCGGTAAGTTCTGAGGCTACCTCCAGCAAATCCAGATTTTTGCCAACGCGCACAACTTGCCCTCGGGCATAATAGGTTTGCAGCTCGTGCCAGCCTATGCGGGAGGTTTCCAGGTTAAGTCTGGTTTTGATTTCATCAGTATTCCGGGAAGTCGACATGACAGCCTTTTGCGAGGGTAATAGTAAAAATCAGCAAGAGCTTAACCGATTGCGCGGGCCTGGTTCCAGATTTCCCTTATCTGGTCAGCTAGGGTGAGAGGGTCAAACGGTTTGGGAATAACGCCGGCGGCACCCTGGGCCAGATAACTCTGGACTTCGTCATTCTGAACCTTTGCGGTCATAAAGATAGCCGGAGTTGTCGCATAGTCAGGCAAACGCCGAATAGCTTTCAGGGTTTCCGGGCCATCCATACCAGGCATCATCACATCCAGAACAATAAGTTGAGGCCGGCACGCATCAATCTGCGCCAAGCCCTGCTGCCCGGATTCACAGGTCGTAAGCTCAAAGCCACCAATTGCTTCCAGTGCCAATTCCGCAACCGTACGGATATCTGGCTCATCTTCAATCATCAAAATACGTTTAAGGTTGTTTTCTGGCGCCATCACCGCCTTCCTCTCGGTACTGAACCCCCAGCCGCCGCAACAATGTACGGCACTCAGGGTCATCTGCCTGTTCTGCCGCCAGCAGAGCAGCTGCTCGCATCACCAGCTTTGACCGGCTGACGTTGCTCTTGCTCACAAAATAAACGGCACCAATTAATTCTCTGAGATCCAACGGTAAACGCCACTGCACTTTGATTTGGTTCCCCAGCTTTTCCGCCCAATCAGCAATAGCAGAATCGATCTGTTCAAATTCTGGCGACTCACCACTCTTGTCGCACTGGTTTTGTAGAACCTTCAGAGCCGCCAGCTCACCTGCCCGGCTCAAAAGGCCTGCGGTATAGTATGTGATTGGCTGGTCGCCTACTCTCATTGCCAGCGCTCTGGCAGTGTCTGCAACCCGCAACGCCTGCTCCTGTTCAAGGCGCGCGCGTTCTGCCAGGCGCGGGCAGGAAAGCTTACCCGCAATATCCAGAGATAACGCCAGTGCCTGATTCAGTGCCATTGCAATACCAATCACACTGATCGCATCCCGTAACGTTTTCACCGATGTGCCACTGCGACGGAAGGACGCGCTGTTGGCTACGTCCAGCATTTTTGCACTGAGGGCGGGTTCCCGCTTCCATTGTTTCGCTAAAGTGGCAGCGTCCAGCTCGTCGCGTTTTGCCATAAGCGCCAAAACCGAAGCTGTGTCTATCTGAGCCGGCAGCTGAATCGCAGAATGGCAGGCGGCCTCCATTTTTTCATCCAGTGTGCTCTCACTTTTGCCACGAGCCACAGAAACCGGCACCAGCTCGGTCAGCCTCTGGTGCAGAACATCTACCTGAAATGGCTTGCTCATATAGCCGTTAATACCAAGATGCGCAGCAGCTAAAATAGAATCACGATCTGCCCGGCCACTGATCATAAGCACGGGAATATCTGCGCTGGTTTGCCTTACCGCTCGAATCAACTCAAGGCCGGAACCGTCCGGCAAATTCCAATCGGCAATAACCAGATCTGCAGGCTGTTTCTCCCAGTCGCTGAGTGCCGTTTTCACCATGGTGTACTGGCGAATTTTGGCACCAGAATAGGCGCTCGCCACAACGGTTTCCAGCAAGTCACCAATCAACTCATCGTCTTCGAGAATCAAAACATGCATTGCAGCGCACTCGGTTTGCAGCTAAACATCACAGCACATCTCCCGAAGCCACCGTAACGCCATTACGTCCTGCGCGCTTACGTTGATACAGAGCCCGGTCTGCAGCTTCAATAGCCTGCTCACCAGACCCATGCGCGCTTAATGTGGCCACGCCAGCACTAAAGCTAACTGAAAACTCCTCACTGCCACTGCTGAAAACCAACTGGGCAAAATCCTGACTCAAGGCTTCCAGCACCTCAACAGCTTTGCCCAGTGAGCATTCGGGCAACACAACAACGAATTCTTCACCGCCATAACGGCCAATAATATCAGTACTTCGCAACCTGTGACGAAGCAGGTTGGATAAAGCTTTAATCACCATATCCCCTGTGCCGTGGCCATAAGTATCGTTGATCTGCTTAAAGTGATCCAAGTCCAGCATGGCTACAACCGAGCTGTGCCCGTTACGGGCGCAGCGTGCGTATTCGCGATCAAGCTCTGTTTTGGCCAGTGCGTGTTTCAGCAGGCCAGTGAGGCTGTCCAGAGACACCAGTTTTCCAAGCTGCCGGGCACGATAGCAACGAATTCTTGCGGTACGCAGCAAAAACTCATCAGATACGGGTTTGGTTACAAAATCATCACCACCACGAGCAAGCACATCCAGCTGTAGATCGCGGTCTTCTTCCGATGAAAAGAAGATAATCGGCAGGCTTAGCCATTCGGCCTGAAAACGCAACATTCGAGCTA
>JAKDUK010000105.1 GCA_030457765.1 Marinobacter sp.
CCTTCTTCCATGCTTTTGCCATCACGGAACACGCCAAAGTAAAGCTGCATACAGCTCTGCAGGTCTTTACGAACGTCTGCAACGCTTTCGCCTTCTGTTGCGTTGTTCAGGCGATCCAGGCGAGCCATGGCGCGCTTGATATCTTCATCGCTAGCGCCGTCTGGTTCAACACCACCACGCAATTGCTCTTCGATGTGCAGCCCTGCTGCACGACCGAACACAACCAGGTCGAGTAGCGAGTTGCCGCCCAAACGGTTAGCACCGTGAACTGACACGCAAGCCGCTTCGCCGCAAGCAAACAAGCCCGGGATTGGCTTATCATTGCCGCTCTCATCCTGGGTCAGCGCTTGCCCCCCTACGCTTGTGGGAATACCGCCCATCATGTAGTGACAGGTTGGTACAACAGGTACTGGCTCTTTCACCGGATCTACGTGAGCAAAGGTGCGAGAAAGCTCACAAATGCCTGGTAGACGCAGATTCAGAGTCTCTTCACCGAGATGGTCCAGCTTAAGCAAGACATGATCCTTATCGGGGCCACAACCACGGCCTTCAAGAATCTCAATAACCATAGAACGCGCAACAACGTCGCGGCCAGCCAGATCTTTTGCATTCGGAGCATAGCGCTCCATAAAGCGCTCGCCGTCTGCGTTGATCAGATAGCCACCCTCACCGCGGCAACCTTCTGTTACCAGAGTACCGGCACCGTAGATACCGGTTGGGTGAAATTGCCACATTTCCATATCCTGCATCGGGAAGCCCGCTCGCAGTGCCATGCCAATGCCGTCACCGGTATTAATGAGCGCGTTCGTCGTAGACGCGTAAATCCGACCAGCACCGCCGGTGGCCAAAACCGCGGCCTTGGATTTAATGTAGGCCACTTCGCCGGTTTCAATTTCAATGGCAACAACACCAACCACTTCATCGTTGCTGTTCTTGACCAGATCGACCGCGTACCACTCATTCAGAAACGTAGTACCGCCCTTCAGGTTTGCCTGGTACAACGTATGCAGCAAGGCGTGGCCGGTACGGTCAGCAGCCGCACACGTGCGGGCCGCTTGTGTAGGGTCATCCGGTCCTTTGGACTGGCCACCGAAGGGGCGCTGATAAATGCGGCCCTGCTCAGTACGGGAAAACGGCAACCCCATGTGCTCAAGCTCAAATACAGCTTGCGGGCCCACGGAACACATATATTCAACCGCATCTTGGTCAGCAATGTAATCAGACCCTTTTACGGTGTCATACATGTGCCAGCGCCAGTCATCATTGGGATCAGCACTTGCGATCGCACAGGTAATGCCGCCTTGGGCAGATACTGTATGCGAACGGGTCGGAAATACCTTTGTAATGCACGCAGTATTGACGCCCGACTCGGTCAGTTGCAGGGCCGCTCGCATACCGGCACCGCCGCCGCCGATAACAATCGCGTCGTAGGTCATGGTCTTGATATTAGACATCAATTAAAGCCCCCAAATAATCTGAATACCCCAGACCACATACACAAAAATCACCAGCATGAATGCCGCCTGAAACAGGAAGCGCTGCATCGCGGATTTGATGTAGTCGGTAGAAACGGTCCAAAGCCCGACCCACGCATGAGCTCCGATTGAAAGCAGAGCGAGCAACGTAAAGATCTTGAACCAGGCCTGATCAAACAGAGCCGTCCAAGACTGATAATCTACGTCGGTTGTCACAAAGAAACCGAGCAGAAACAGCGTATAGAAGGCTAATACATATGCGGAAACACGCTGGATAATCCAATCCTGGACACCATTACGGCCAATATTTGTCGCACTATTCATGCCCATACCCAGACTCCTGCCAGAACAATGAGGATGACGGAAACTGCAATGGTGATTTTGGCGGCCATACGCCCGCTCTCTAGCTCTTCGGCAATACCCATGTCCATCAGCAGATGCTTGATACCTGCAACCAGGTGATAAAGCAGAGCAGACAAAATGCCCCAGATAATCAGCTTCGCAAAAAAGCCGTTCAGCAGTTCATTGACCTGACTGAAGCCTTCTTCCCCGGAAAGGGAAAGCTGAAGCCCGTAAAGCATGAACGCAACACCAACAAAAATGATGATGCCGCTGATGCGATGCACTATGGACGTAATGGCTGGCAGCGGAAAATGAAACTTGCCGAGATCGAGATTTACTGGTCGTTTGCTATTCACAGCGCTCTCACACTCTCTTTTGGTACCGCAGAACCGGCGGGCCGGTGGCGGTTAGTTGGTATGTAAGGATCGGATGTACGACGCAAGACCGTCAGCCGATTAGTTCAGGAGGGCGAATACCAACTAGGTAGCTTGCTATGAACAAACACCCAAGAAGATAAATACCCGATTCCGGGCTAGAGATTATAAGGAGACGCCTGCATAATTACAAACGCGCAACCCAAGCCAGCGCCACTCAGCAACGGTATCTGGAACACTGTAAAGCGTATTGACAAACTCTTTTTTTTGTCAAAACCCGCATTATTCGTGACATCCCTGATTTACAACAAGGCGCGGTTGCAGGGTTTCCGTACTCTTTCATTGACAAAAAAAGCCAACACCCTATATTTTGCCGCCAGTTTTGCGATAATACGCGCCTTCTCGCGCAACTATAAAGACAGCTAGCGCTGTTAAAGCTGATAAACAGGAGAGCACTATGACCGACAGGAAAGCCACGCTCTCGGTGGGTGACAAGTCCATTGAGCTACCGGTTTATTCCGGCACCGCTGGCCCTGACGTCATCGACGTACGAGGCCTAGTCCAGCAAGGCGTTTTCACTTACGACCCGGGGTTTGTTTCAACCGCCGCCTGCGAGTCGGCCATCACTTATATTGATGGTGGGAACGGCGTTCTCCTGCATCGGGGCTATCCCATTGAGCAGTTGGCAGAACACTCAGACTACCTCGAAGTCTGTTATCTACTGCTGAACGGCGAGTTACCTACTGCTGCAGAAAATACAGAGTTTCACAACACGATCAAAAATCACACCATGCTGCACGACCAGATGCGCAATTTTTTCCACGGCTTTCGCCGGGACGCGCACCCAATGGCCATCATGTGCGGTGTTGTAGGGGCACTTTCTGCGTTTTATCACGACCAGATGGACGTTACTAACGAACATCAGCGTGAAATTACCGCGCACCGCCTGATCGCGAAAATGCCAACCATCGCAGCCTGGTGTTACAAATACAGCATTGGCCAGCCCTTCGTGTACCCAAGGAACGATCTCTCTTATTCCGAGAACTTCCTGCAGATGATGTTTGGCGTTCCCTGCGAGAAATATGAACCAAACCCGATCCTGGCCAAGGCCATGGACAAAATCTTCATCTTGCACGCGGATCACGAGCAGAACGCATCCACCTCCACGGTTCGGCTTGCCGGCTCTTCTGGCGCCAACCCCTACGCATGCATAGCGTCTGGCATTGCGGCACTGTGGGGCCCTGCTCACGGCGGCGCAAACGAAGCTGTTCTTGATATGCTTGCGGAAATCGGCGACGAATCCAATATAGAAACCTACATTGCGAAGGCCAAAGATAAAGACGATCCGTTCCGCTTGATGGGCTTTGGCCACCGGGTCTACAAAAACTTTGATCCACGCGCCAAAGTTATGGCAGAAACCGCACACGAAGTATTGGGCGAACTGGGGCTGGAAGATGACCCACTCCTGAAAATCGCTCAACGCCTTGAGCAAATCGCACTGGAGGACGAGTACTTCGTTAAGCGCAAGCTCTACCCGAACGTAGATTTTTATTCCGGCCTGATCCTTAAGGCGATGGGCATTCCGACCTCTATGTTCACGGTAATTTTTGCCATGTCACGGACCATCGGCTGGTTCTCTCACTGGAATGAAATGGTAAGTGGCGAATACCGCATTGGTCGTCCACGCCAGCTTTACACCGGCCCCACGGCGCGGGATTACCCTAAAAAGTAACACCTTGCCCGCTCCATAAACGAAAAGGCCGCTGACTCAGCGGCCTTTTTTTTAGTCGATTTGGTGAATATACCTCTCACTCCGGCAACCTGCCGACTCTGTGCTAAGTTAAGCTGCAAAACTCTATAAGGAGCAAATAATGACAACAGCAACCTTTATCGGTCTTGGCGTCATGGGATACCCCATGGCCGGCCATCTAGCCAGCGCCGGTCTTACTGTGCGGGTCTGGAACCGCTCTGCCGAAAAATCCCAACAGTGGGCCAAGGAATACCCGGGCACTGCCTGCCAAAGTATTGAAGACGCGGTGAAAGACGCAGATTTTGTGATGACCTGTGTCGGTGCTGATAAGGATCTTATTGCTATTTATGAAGGCAGTAACGGCATTCTCGCACACGCTCGCCCAGGCGCCATTTTAGTGGATCACACAACGGCATCCGCAGGCGTCGCAGAGCGGTTGGCCGAAGCTTCACGAAAAGCTGGCACGGGATTTATCGACGCCCCTGTCTCTGGCGGCCAGCAGGGAGCTCAGAACGGCCAACTAACGATCATGTGCGGCGGCACCGAGCCTGACTACGCCAAAGCTGAACCTTTATTACAACACTATGCCAAAGCCCTTAATCTGATGGGACCTACAGGTAGCGGCCAGAAAACAAAAATGGCGAACCAGATTGCCATTTCCGGGTTAATACAAGGACTCTCGGAAGCATTAAACTTCGCCGAGCAGGCTGATTTGGATGTACGGAAAGTTGTGGACGTAATCTCCAAAGGAGCAGCGCAGTCCTGGCAAATGGAAAATCGATCCGAAACCATGATCGATGGCAAGTTTGACTATGGATTTGCAGTGGACTGGATGCGAAAAGATCTCGGCATATGCCTTGATGAAGCTCGCAAGGTGAACGCGTCTTTGCCAGTGACGGCCTTAGTAGACCAATTTTATGGAGACGTGCAAGAGATGGGCGGAAAACGCTGGGACACATCTTCACTGATTCAACGGCTGCGAAAATTTAAGTAAGCCAGAAAAAGAAGACCAAAAAAAAGAGGTCAGAGCAACGCTTCTGACCTCTTTTTCAGCTCTGCCATACGCAGATATCGCCACTACTTCTGGCGTGGTTGCCATTTGCCGTCTACATACCACGCAGACCAGCCTGTCGCCTTGCCGTCTTTCTCCGACATCACATACTGCTCTTTGGTCTTGCGACTGTAGCGGATGACCGTAGGATTACCCTCTGGATCGCGCTCTGGTGCCTCCATCAAATAGCTGTGCTTTGGATCAATCTCCTTTTGGTGAGGCTTAATTTCCATCACTAGCGGTGGCCGCGTCTCACGATTTTTGGGGAACTTACTCGCTGCCAAAAACATGCCTGACGCACCGTCACGCAATACATAAGTATCGTCTACCTTTTGGCATTTCAGCTCTGGCATAGGCACCGGGTCCATTTTGGGTGGCGCTGGCTCCCCGCTCTTCAAGAGCTTACGAGTATTTTTGCAGGTGTCGCTCATGCAGCCAAAGTACTTACCAAACCGGCCGGTTTTGAGCTGCATCTCAGACCCACATTTGTCACATTCCAGCGTGGGGCCATCGTAGCCTTTAATACGGAACGTGCCTTCCTCTACCTCATAACCGGAGCAATCCGGGTTATTACCGCATACATGTAGCTTGCGGCTTTCATCCACCAAATAACTGTCCATGGCTGTAGAACATTTTGGACAACGGCGTTTTTTACGCAGCAGCCGGGTTTCGCCCTCACCTTCAACGTCATCATCGGCACTGACGACTTCATCACCTGAAGTCAGGTTGATCGTTGTTTTACAGCGCTCCTTCGGTGGCAGGGAGTATCCTGAGCAGCCTAAAAAGACACCGGTACTGGCCACCCGAATCTGCATATTTCGGCTGCAGGTCGGACAAGGAATGCTGGTTTCCGTAGGATCATTCGGGCGCATACCGCCGTCGCCATCCCCAACCTCGGCAGACTCCAACTGCTTACGAAAATGCGCGTAAAAATCATTAAGTACCTTTTTCCAGTCCACATCGCCTTCGGCAATATGGTC
>JAKDUK010000037.1 GCA_030457765.1 Marinobacter sp.
GCATCTGGGCAATCCAGTGTTTTTGCACCAGCGGTTTCAGCGAACACCATCACTCTACGGTTATCGTTCCTTAGCTGGCTTTCCAGCGCCTTTGCCAGTGAAACCGGGTATATGCCATGTAACGGATGAGCTCTGCCGTCGGCTTGGGCAATAACGGGTAGATCGGGCTGTTCGCGCCAGGCGGTAAGGAGTCTCTGGAATAATTCTGGCCGTATGCCGGGAGTGTCGCATGGGCATACGACTACCGCGTCAAAGCCGCGCTTGCCGGCTTCGGTCAGACCCGCAAATAGGCCCGCGAGAGGACCCTGGCCTTTAAAATCAGTCGCGTCCTGGAGTACGTCGCCGAGTAAGCGGTATTCTTCCAGAGAGCGGTTGGCACTGATGAGTAAGGGCGAAGAAACCGCTACCAGGGCATCGGCTACCCAGTGCGCCATTGGGCGCTCACGCCAGTGCATCAGGCCTTTGTCTTTGCCATTCATGCGGGTTCCTGCCCCGCCGGCCAGGAGCAGGCTGCATGCTGTATTTGACGGTGTTTTGATCATGGCGAATCTCAAGATCAACGGTTGGCGCTTTCAGAGCTTCCAATAATAAAAAAACCGCCCAAGAGCTGAGCCCAGGGGCGGTTTTCAGGCTGCCAGGACGCAATCAGAGATTGCTGTCCAGGAATGCCGCGAGCTGAGACTTGGACAGTGCGCCCACTTTCGTGGCGTCGACGTTGCCGTTTTTGAACAGCATCAGGGTCGGAATACCACGAATGTTGAACTTGGGTGGTGTCTGTTCGTTTTCGTCGATATTGAGCTTGCAGATCTTCAGTTTACCATCGTATTCGTCGGCAATTTCTTCAAGTATCGGTGCAATCATTTTGCAGGGGCCGCACCACTCAGCCCAGTAATCTACCAGCACGGGTACGTCAGACTGAAGTACGTCCTGATCGAAAGATGCATCTGTTACGCTTACGATATTTCCGCTCATTTCATTTTCCTGATTAGTGCTTTGATGCTTACTTTACGCGATTGATCCCGCGTATGTGAAGCAGTAGATGCACCAGCTTGAATCTGCAATCTTCTGACCCCAGTCAATTCGGCCGTCGTTGCACTGTGTTCAAACCCAGGCACCTACTGACAGGTCTGGGGATTATCGCTTATAGTACGCGCATCTTCATGCCATAGGATTCTGACCACTGTGCCGGCCACTTCTTTCGCCAATAAAGCTGCTTCACCACCAGATATGCTGGCGGCCATTGATATGGGCTCAAACAGCTTCCACATGGTCGCGGCCCGACTTGTGCACGGTGAAATTCGCACCATGGAAAAAATGGGCGAGAAGGTGCAGTTGGGCGACGGCCTGGATTCAGACAACTATCTGACGGAAGACGCCCAAGAGCGCGGGCTGGCCTGTTTGCGCCGTTTTGCCCAGCGCCTCAATGGCACACCACCAGAGGGCGTACAGATAGTAGGCACCAATGCATTGCGAATGGCGCGTAATGCCGACCAGTTTATTGCTCGGGCCGAGGAGGTTCTGGGGTACCCGGTAGAGATTATAGCCGGTATAGAAGAAGCTCGGCTGATCTATCTAGGTGTCTCCCACACGCTGTCTGATGACGCTGGGCGCCGATTAGTGGTTGATATAGGAGGCGGTAGTACCGAGCTGATTATCGGCGAGCGTTTTGAACCACAAGAACTGGAAAGCCTGCATATGGGCTGTGTGTCTTTTCGGAACCGGTATTTTGCTGACGGTCGAATCACGCGCAAGCAGATGGACAACGCCATTATGCATGCCGAGCAGGAGTTGCTGAGTATTAAAAGGCGTTTCCGTTCTGTGGGCTGGCAAAGCTCTGTAGGCGCATCCGGCTCCATCAAAGCCATTAGCAATGTACTTGCAGCTCTCAAGATAACCGATGGCACCATTACATGGAGCGCCATGGACGAGCTGCGCAAGCGGCTAGTGAGCATGGGCAGCGTGGAAAAACTGGGAGACGTGGGCTTGCGCCCGGATCGGCAAAACATTTTCCCAGCGGGTTTTGCCATCCTTATGGGGGCGTTTCAGTCTCTGAATATCCAGGACATGACCTTTACCGATGGCGCACTCCGAGAAGGCCTGCTATACGGCATTGCCGGCCGGATTCAACATGAGGATGTACGCGAGCGCAGTATCTCGGCGTTGTTAGAGAGGTATCACGTCGAACAGCGCCACAGTGCTGCTGTAGAAGCAACGGCAATTGCAGCATGGGAACAAATTGCAGACCAGTGGGGGCTGGATACTGTTGGCGATGAGGAAGTTCTGCGCTGGGCCTGCCAACTGCACGAGATTGGCCTTGCCATATCCCACAGCCAATACCACAAACACGGCGCTTACTTACTCCGCTATTCCGACATGGCAGGCTTCACACAACAGGCTCAGCGAGAGCTGGCTATTCTGGTGCGGGGCCATCGACGAAAATTTTCCACGTCTATTTTTGAAGGAACAGACCCAACCGACCTGAGTCGCCTGCGGCATCTGTGCATTCTGGTGCGTCTTGCCGTGCTGATTCAGCACTCCCGCAATCTTGAGCCACCACCAGCATTCAGGCTGGAGCCAAGAGACAAGGGGCTTGTGATGACCTTTCCTGCAGGTTGGTTCGATGAACGCCCGCTCACCTTTGCAGACCTGAGAAACGAGCAGGAATATTTGGCGAAACAGAACTTTGTACTTGAGCTTGCTGGCGGCTAAACTAATCCGCCAGCTCTGCTTCCATTGCCTCTACCGTTTCACTGACATCCAACCATTCGGCTTCAACATCCTCAAGCTTCGCTTTAGCCTCTGCCTGCTTCCCCATCAGCTCTTTCAGCTGGTTTTTTGATTCGTCACTGTACAAAGCTGGATCAGCCAGCTGGGCTTCGAGGCCGCTCAAAGTGTCATGCAGGGTCTCCATTTTCTTTTCCAACGACGCCTGCTGCTTCCGATATGGGCTCAGCTTTTGCCTGAGCGCCGCCTCGGCCCGCTTGCGGGCCTTGCGATCTTCTGCGCTTTCGCCCACTCCGGCGTCTGAGTCTGGTGTCGCAGCGCTGTCGTCGGCACTGCCCGCGCCAGCCAATTGCCGCTTAGGTGCCTCGGTATCGTCTTTACGACGATCCGCCAGCCAACGCTCATAGTCTTCAAGATCGCCCTTATACTCGGCAACACGGCCATCATTAACCAGCCAGAATTCGTCCACCGTATTGCGTAGCAGGTGCCTGTCGTGGGACACCACAACGATGGCGCCCTCAAAGTTCTGCAGTGCCATGGTGAGCGCCTGGCGCATTTCCAGATCCAGGTGGTTAGTGGGCTCATCCAGCAGAAGCAGGTTGGGTTTTTGCCAGGCAATCACTGCCAGTGCAACACGCGCTTTTTCACCACCGGAGAAGGTACGGATGGGGGTTAATGCCTCATCGCCATGAAAATCAAAACCGCCCAGAAAGTTCCGCACATTCTGCTCAGACGCGTTTGGCGACAGCCGCTGCAAGTGCAAAAACGGACTGGCATCAAGATCCAGTGATTCCAACTGGTGCTGGGCAAAATAACCGATTGCCAGATTTTCGCCGCAGGTCCGCTCTCCACAGATCAGCGTGCTTGCCTGCCCTTGCTCACCCTGCCCCAAGAGCGCATCCATCAAGGTGGATTTACCGGCACCGTTTGGCCCTAATAAGCCAATACGACTGCCCGGTAAAAGGCTCAGGTTTACGCCATCAAGAATCACCGTTTCACCGTGCCCTGCCCGGCCATGACGAATGGACAACAACGGGCTGGATATTTTGTCTGCCACCGGAAACTCAAAATTAAATGGCGAATCTACGTGCGCCGGTGCAATTTTCTCCATGCGCTCCAGAGATTTTACCCGGCTTTGTGCCTGGCGGGCTTTGGTCGCTTGTGCCCTGAAACGGTCAATAAAACGCTGAATTTCTGCAATTTTTGCCTGCTGACGCTCGAAGCCGGCTTGCTGCTGCGCAAGCCGTTCACTACGCTGACTCTCAAATGCCGAGTAATTACCCGTATACAACTCCAACTTACGGCGGTCGAAATGAACCACATGGGTAGCCACCCGATCCATAAAATCCCGGTCGTGAGATATAAACAGCAGAGTACCTTCGTAACGGCGAAGCCAATTCTCTAGCCAAAGGCAGGCGTCGAGATCCAGGTGGTTAGTTGGTTCGTCCAGCAACAAAAGATCGGAAGGCCGCATCAACGCCTGGGCCAGGTTCAATCGAATGCGCCAACCGCCTGAAAAGGCCGACACAGGACGGTCGGCATCGCCATCCTGAAACCCCAGCCCGCGTAACAGCGATTCTGCGCGTCTGGCCGCAGACCAAGCCTCGTGCACATCCAGCTCACCGTGAATGTGCGCCACGGCATTGTCGTCACCACGAGCTTCAGCCTGCTGCAACTCCCCTTCAAGCCGACGCAAATCCAGGTCGCCATCAAGAACAAAGTCTCGGGCGCTGCGACTAGTTGCTGCAACTTCTTGAGCCATCTGTGCTATGCGGCAGCCGCCGGGCAGTGACGCATTGCCCTGCTCCGGCGATAGCTCGCCCAATAGCAGCTGAAAAAGGCTGGATTTGCCAGCACCATTAGCACCCACAATGGCGACACGTTGCCCCGATTGCACTGTCACAGAGACAGAATCTAGCAACCAGACGCCTCCCCGTTGTAAACTGAGATCTGTTATCGTTAACATGTTGTCATATAATCAACGTAGAATTGTCAGGGACGGTTCAGCGCACATGCCGCTAAACTCGAAAATAGCTCCAGATTTATCGTTAAACACTATGGAGTTGCCGGAAAATCTGGAACCGGACAATCCGCTTTGGCAATTTGCACTGGCATTCTGGCAGCACGTGCCGGCACAAGAAGCTTGCCTCGCCCTTCAAAGTGAGGGCTGGAGCGTAACACGAATTTTATGCGCCGGATGGCTCGCACTGAACGGCAGGGCATACGCCGGAATCGAAGACGCTACCGTAACAGAGTGGCGCGATCGTGTAACCGGCAGCCTGCGTGCCATACGCACGTCAGTGCCAAAAGCGCAGGCTTCGTATAATGCTCTGCGCACAAGGCTAGCCAGCCTTGAGCTGGAGGCAGAACGTATTGAACTGGCTTTAGCCTGGCAAAGTTTAACAACTCCCCACTCGGAACAGAGCACCATGAATAAAAGTGACATCCTGATCCGATCCAATCTCGCTGCTGCAGCACCGGAATCTGGCATCACAGCAGACACCAGGCAGCTTCTCAGCACACTGGGTGATTTTCTCATCGCCCTTAACCAGGGGTACACACAGCCATGTTGACCAAATGGCTCGTCCGGCTCTCATTTCCAGCCCTCGGCCTACTTTTAGTACTGATTTTTTTCGGCCTGAACGATCCTGAACAGGCTTCGGAGCCGGTTGCCGAAGAAACGCAGCCCGAAATACCTGCCTTTGAAGGGTTGGTGCCGTCTCCAGTTCCAACAGATGGCCCGGATATCGTATTTAAATGGCAAGACACAGACGGCAATTGGCATTACGCCGACCAGCCGCCGGACCAAGGCCGCTGGAACACTCTTGCCATTGAAAGAACAGACAAAGGCGGATCATCTGCCCGAGCGGGCAACCCTGAATCCGACTGGCAATCGCCTTACAAAGCGCCCTTCTCCCTCAGCCCGAGTGCCGGAAGCAATGGTAGCTAACGGCAACTTTACGCAAAAAAGTGACATCTGTAGCGCCTTAACAGATGTTCAGTGGAATCTGCGCCCCGAACCCGTTACCTTTCCCCTCTGATAGACACCACTCGTGGGTGAGTGCCCACGCCGTATTGACTTAAAAGGACGACCTAATGAAAAAAACGCTGCTTGCACTGGCAATGACTAGCATGGTTGCCGGTTGCTCAACCTCATCAGACGCCCCAACAGATCCAAAACTGGATTCCACCGATCAGAAGGTCAGTTATGGCATGGGCCTGGTGCTAGGCGAGCGGATGAACAACGACTTGCCGAGCCTGCAGATGGATCAGTTTCTTCAGGGTATTCAGCATGGCCACGCCGGCGATGAAGAAGCCAATCGCATGGATCGTGAAGAAATCCAGGCGGCTCTGATGGAATACCAGCAGTCGTTGCAGGAAGAACAAGGCAAGCAGGCTGAAAAACTGGCGAATAAAAACCTGGAAGCCGGCAAGGCCTTCCTTGCGGAAAACTCTGAACGCGACGGCATTAAGACCACCGAATCCGGTCTTCAATACGAAGTACTGGAAAAGGGCGAAGGTGAGCAGCCGGGCTCAACCGATACCGTAAAAGTTCATTACACTGGTGAACTGCTTTCTGGCGAAGTTTTTGACAGCTCCCGCGAGCGCGGCGAGCCGGTATCCTTTGGCCTGAATCAGGTTATCCCTGGCTGGACTGAAGGCCTGCAGCTGATGACTGAAGGTGCCCGCTACAAACTGTACATTCCTTCAGATCTGGCCTATGGCCCGGGCGGGAATCGCGCCATAGGACCGAACGAAACCCTGATTTTTGATGTGGAATTGCTGGCCATTAATCCAGGCGAAGATGAGGCTGCAACCGAGTAATCTCGGCCACACAGCCATTTCAGAATACCTGAAGTCATAAAAAAGCCTCAGCAGGCGTTACACCGCTGAGGCTTTTTTGTACCCACTGCCTAAATTAAACAAGGTTAGGCAGGCGACACCTTGTCTCTATGGGCGTTATGCAAATGCTCAATCAGAAAATCTTCCATTTCGAAGCGACTTTCCAGGCTTTGACCAAGATGCGATAACGCCTCGAACAACGCTTTTGTATCCTGCTCGGAAAGTGCCCGATCATCCAGTTGATCATTAAAATTGAGGGCCACTTCTGTGGTTTTCTCAATGCGCGGATAAACCTTGGCAGCCAATTCCAACCCGCCGTCATTATACTCCCGGGCCTCACTGATTAACTGCTCGTATATTCCAAAATGGCCTGTAGACACATAATCCATCAGCACTTCACACAAGCCTGCAAATTTCTGCTTCAGGGCCTCTGTTTGAGAGAAGTCGCTTTCTCCAGATAGCTCACAATAATGAACCAGCAAATCTTGACGCGCCTTGAGCCAGCGATCAATAAGCTCGCTGACGCCGCCCCAGCGCTCCCTTGCATTTCGGCAATTTTCCAACATGACGCCCGCTCTCCGCCTAATCATTCACTCATTCAGCAGATGATGCTGATGATGGTTACGTTCGAATCAAGTTACCCCATGCCAGCGTCCGGTCGCAACCGTTTCAGCCAGCGATCCAATTGTTTGGTCTTCCTCGATGAAAAAGCATGATAAGGCCAGTAAGCACCAGCAAAGCAAAAAAGATCGCAGTCCAGCCGGGAATACTCAATCCAAGGAATCGCCAAACCACCTCGGCGCAGTCTCCGGTGCCTTTAAGCGCCGTTGTAAGCACTTCTGCCAGGGGCAGAACATCAAGCATGTACTCCACCGAAGGGCCGCATGCGGGCACCTGATCTGCTGGCAAGTTCTGCAACCATAGCTGCCGGCCTGCCATGCCCAGCCCAGCACCGGCTGCTACTGCCAACAACAACCCATATACCCGTATACCAAGCTGTTGGGGCCCGTGCAAAGCGGCTACAAAGCTCACTGTCCCTACACCCATAAAGCCAAAACGCTGCAGCCAACACAGGGGGCAGGGTTCCATGCCCATAACATGCTCCATGTAAAACGCCACGCCCAGTAAACCGGCGCAAACGGCAAAAATACCGGCAAAGATTGCTCGTGCTTTCACAAAGTTTCCTCAGTTTTCCACAAATGCGTTGCCGGGCCTGCTATTCTCGGTTTATCCGGCGTATAACGCTGCTGATTTTGTCACTAAACCTTAAACCAAGGCTAACTGCAAGCTTATGACACCTCAGCCAAAACTCTTTTTATTCAGTCTCTTTCTGCTTTTTTCACTGGCGCCTGCTGCGTCGGCAGAAGAAGCCACGCAAGCTGAAGAAGAAAGCCCAAAAGAACCGGGAATCACCGATTACATTGCCATGGAACCCTCGTTTGTTACCCACGTTGGGGCCCCAGGCGGCAAGCTTACCTATCTGAAAGCATCGGTAAGCTTACGAGCGTCGCAGCAAACCACGCGGCCAGCGGTAGAGGCTCACATGCCCAGGTTGCGCCACGAACTCGTTATGCTGTTCGGCGAACAAACGGATACCGGCAAGCTGACCACAATGGATGGCCAACAGGCACTTCGCGATGAGGCGAAATCAAGAATAAACGGGGTACTGGAAGAGCAGCAAACCGGTGAAGCGATTACCGGTGTGCTGTTTACGGAATTTGTTGTCCAGAAATAACGCAGTGGCAGCTTAAAGACAGGGCGTGTCAGGCGATCCGGGAAAACAGGT
The DNA here is from genome assembly GCA_030457765.1 of Marinobacter sp. Classification (GTDB taxonomy): domain Bacteria; phylum Pseudomonadota; class Gammaproteobacteria; order Pseudomonadales; family Oleiphilaceae; genus Marinobacter. The sequence continues at coordinate 8,354 of JAKDUK010000037.1, forward strand.
CGTCATCCATAGCGCGCTGCTCCTGGATAACCTCGCCTGCATCGTCCCAACCGGCCTCCCATGCCGCAACAACGACTTCGCCACGATAAGGGCAGCGGTTTTTTTTCATGCTCATAGAGGCAGCCATATAGCCCTGGCGATAAGCTTTGTTGAGCGCTTCAACATCCCAACCGAGTTTACTTTCCCTTGCCATGTCACTTCTCCATTGACTGATGCAATTGAAGTTAGCACCAGCGTCAGAAAGTGACAATCTTTTGTTCGGCTTCTGTGAAGCAGTCCCGCCGGCAGTGCACATTGGTACCGACGGTGTGAACCAGCCCCCCATCTGACCTCCCCTCAGGAACGCAGATACTGCTCAAGAAACTCATTGAACGACAGGGTGTCTGACGCTTCTACCTGCTTTTGTCGGTCCAGAGAATCCTTGCTGGCAGCCGCAAATGCAGCCTGCTGGCTGGCGTCCAGGCCTTCCTGGCGAAGTGTATTCTGGTGCATGACGGCCATTTCCATACCCCAGTCACGATGCCCCAGACCAGACGACTGCATGGCTTCAATAACCCGGGCTGAAGGCACTTGGCCATCGCCAGACAATACATTTTGCTGGGTGGCTAACGCCTTGCGATAAACCTCCCCTCCATTCCAGCCATCAAGCACCTCTGCCAATGACTCAAGCCGATCGAGCAATGCCGTAGCCGCCTCACCGATAGGGGTACGCTCGCCCGCTCGGCAAAGGGTAATTTCGTGGTTCCGCCCTTTAGCAACAACGTCTTTGAAATTGTCATCCAACATTTCGCATTCGTCATCATCAATTCGCGGCGATTCTGACAGCAGGCAATCAAGCAGAAACAGGTCCAGAAAATCTATCTGTGCCCCACTCACACCTACCGGCGAGAACGGGTCCAGATCCAGGCAGCGCACCTCAACATACTCTACACCGCGGTCCTCAAGTGCCTGAATGGGCTTCTCACCACTGCGCGCCGTGCGCTTGGGACGCACCGCACTGTAGTACTCGTTTTCGATTTGCAACACACTGGTATTGATCTGGATAAACTTGCCATCACGCTGAGTACCAAGTGCCTCATAGGCTGGCCAATTGGTGTGAATGGCTCTGTCCAGAGTTTGGGTATAAGTGCTGAGATTGTTGAAGCAGATATTCAACGACGATTGTGCATTGTTGTGATAGCCCAAATCGCCCATGCGCAGCGAAGTGGCGTGCTTGCCAAACCAGCTACTATTATCAAAACGGCTAAGATCGTGACGCACACCGTCGACAAAACTGGCATCCAGCGCTGGAGACGCGCCGAACAACAGCATCAGTAACCAGCTTCTGCGTCGAAAATTACGAATAAGCCAGAAATACTGCTCGGATTTAAAGTCCTTCATGCTTTGCTGGCTGCCAAGCATGCCCTGCCACTTTTCCCAGAAACTGTCGGGCAGCGAGAGGTTATAGTGAGTGCCGGCAATGCTCTGCATCATGCGGCCGTACCGAACCGCAAGCCCCTGTCGGTACACATGCTTTAACCGACCGGTATTGGACGAGCCGTATTCCGCAATAGGAATGCTGGCGTCGCCCTTTAACTCACAGGGCATACTGGCCGACCAGAATACCTCGTCACCCAGATTTTGCTGAACAAAACGGTGGGTGTTGCGCAGCGATTCCAGCAATTCGGAAGTACTGCTACACACTGGTGTGATCAACTCCAGCAGGGATTCAGAGTAATCCGTTGTAATGGACGGATGAGTAAGCGCCGAACCCAAAGCCTCTGGGTGTGGCGTCTGTGCAATGAAGCCGTTGCGGTCAACGCGCAAACCTTCTTTCTCTACCCCTTTCAGAAATCCGTTCCAGTCGCTAGCCGCGAACTGGCGGAACATAGAATGGCGGGATTCGGCCATGATTGACTCCTGCTGCAACCGGTTGGGCCCTATGGGCGAGCACCGGTCGGTGGAAATAGTTGAAACCGCTTAACGCTTATCTTTACGGGCCGACGCAAGCGCCTGAGCCAGTGCTCCTGCCATCGCGCCTTGCCCTGACTCTTTATTCTGGCCCCGAGGCGCTGACTTGCCTGGCGATTGACCACCGCGACTGCCGGCATTGTGCCCGCCTGTTGGGCGCCCGGAAGTGGTTCGCTTGGTGTCCGGTTTTTCACCCGGCTGATCATCCATACGCATGGATAGCGCAATTCGTTTACGGGGAATATCCACTTCCATCACTTTGACCTTCACGATATCTCCGGCTTTAACTACCTCGCGGGGGTCTTTCACAAAGGTATTCGACAGCGCAGAAATATGCACCAAGCCGTCCTGATGAACACCAATGTCTACAAACGCGCCAAAATTGGTCACGTTGGTAACCGAGCCTTCCAGCACCATACCTGGCTCAAGATCTCCCAGGGTTTCCACACCTTCCTCAAAGCTGGCAAAACGGAACTCTGGGCGCGGGTCGCGGCCAGGCTTCTCAAGCTCAGACAGAATATCTTTGATGGTAGGCACGCCGAACTGATCTGTTACGTAATCCTTGGGGTTCAGACCACGCAAAAACGCCGCATCGCCCACAATACCTTCGACTTTGCGACTGCTCTTTGCGGCAATGGCCTCAACCACTCCGTAAGCTTCTGGGTGCACCGACGACCTATCCAGCGGGTTTTCGGCACTGGCAATGCGCAAGAAACCCGCCGCCTGTTCAAAGGTTCGAGCCCCCAGCCGAGCCACTTTTAACAGCTGCTTGCGGTTTTGGAACATGCCGTTTTGGTTGCGGTATTCAATAATGTTCTGCGCGATGGTCTGGTTCAGGCCAGACACTCTTGATAACAGGGGCGCAGAAGCGGTGTTCAGATCAACACCCACACCGTTCACACAATCCTCCACCACGGCATCCAGCCCACGGGACAGCTGAACCTGGGATACATCGTGCTGGTACTGGCCAACGCCAATGGATTTTGGGTCAAGCTTAACCAGTTCGGCCAAGGGATCCTGTAACCGGCGGGCAATGGACACAGCACCACGAATGGTGACGTCCAGATCGGGCAGTTCTTTGGCGGCAAACTCGGAAGCCGAGTAAATAGACGCCCCGGATTCACTCACAATAATGCGTGCCAGCTTCAACTCCGGGTAACGCTTGCTGAGTTCTGCTACCAGTTTTTCTGTTTCACGGGAGGCGGTGCCGTTGCCAATCGCAACCAGCTCAATACGATATTCCCTACACCAGGCTGCCAGCTGCTCAATCGAGCGATCCCACTGTTTTTGGGGCGCGTGGGGAAAAATAGTCCCATGACCACCCACTTGGCCGGTGTCGTCAATAATCGCAACCTTCACGCCAGTGCGCAGGCCAGGGTCTAGCCCCAGAGTTGCCCGGGGGCCAGCAGGCGCCAGCAACAGCAGGTCTTTCAGGTTAGCAGCAAATACGTTAATGGCTTCGGTTTCAGCGGCTTCACGCACCTGGGCCATGAGATCTGTTTCGATTTGAGTCGAAAGCTTCACCCGCCAGGTCCAGCGCACCACGTCTGACAACCATTTGTCTGCCGCGCGGCCGTTATCGCGAATGTTCCAGCAAGCGGCAATGCGCTGCTCGGCGGGGTGCGGTTGACGGCGATCAGCGTCGGCATCGCCGACAATCAGGGCGTAAGAGAGAATGCCTTCATTACGGCCGCGCAGAATGGCCAGCGCCCGGTGGGAAGGGACTTTTTTGAGCGGCTCTGCGTGATCAAAGTAATCCCGGAACTTAGCGCCGTCGCGCTCTTTGCCTTCAATCACAGACACTTTTAACTGGCCTTGCTGCCAGATGAAGTCTCGCAGCTCGCCCAGCAGCTCTGCGTCTTCGGCAAAACGCTCCATCAAAATATAACGGGCGCCGTCCAGCGCGGCTTTGGTATCTGCGACGCCGGCCTCTGCGTTTATGTAGGTTTGAGCCGTGGCTTCTGGCTCTAGAGTCGGGTCGCTATGCAGTGCATCGGCCAGAGGCTCTAATCCTGCTTCCCGGGCAATCTGGGCCTTGGTGCGGCGCTTGGGCTTATATGGGAGGTACAAGTCTTCCAGGCGGTTTTTGGTATCTGCATCCACAATGCTGGCGCGTAGCTCGTCGGTCAGCTTGCCCTGCTCTTCAATACTTTTGAGGATGGTACCGCGCCGGTCTTCCAGCTCGCTCAGATAGCGCAGGCGCTCTTCAAGCGCACGCAGCTGGTTGTCGTCCAAAGAGCCGGTAACCTCTTTACGGTAACGGGCAATAAACGGAACGGTGGACCCTTCGTCCAGCAGGGCGACGGTGGCATTTACCTGTTGCTCGCGTACGCCGAGCTCGTCTGCGATGCGCCTGGAGATACTGTTCATGCAACCTCTGTCTTATGCGTGTCGGATAAAGCTGCAAAGGTACAGCGGCTTACAGTTGCAGGCAAGCGGACTGGCCACGCTTATTCAGAAATTGCACAAGGTCGGCCCAGGGCATGGGCCGGGCATAATAGTAGCCCTGGATTTCATCACAATGCTGTTGTCGCAAAAATTCCAGCTGGTTTTCGGTTTCAACGCCTTCGGCCACCACACTAATCTGGAGACTGTGAGCCAGGCTGATAATCGCCCGAATAATGTGTTCGGCGCCTGCAGACTTACCCAAAGCCTGTACGAAAGATTTGTCGATTTTTACCAGCGAAATCGGCAGGTCCTGCAAATGGCTAAGCGAGGAAAAACCGGTACCAAAATCATCAAGCGCAAAGCTGATTCCCAGTTGATTGAGCTCTCGCAGACAGCGCTGGGCATATGCGGGATCGTGCATCATGGCACTTTCTGTCAGCTCCAACTCCAATAGACTGGTATCAACATTGGCATTAAAAATAATACGGAATATGGTTTCCGTCATTTTGCGGTCGTGAAACTGTCGAAATGAAAGATTAACCGCAAATACCAGCCCTGGAAATCCAAGCCCAGCGGATTCCTGCAAGCGCTTACAAGCTTGCTCAATAACCCAATAGCCGATCGGCACAATCAAACCGCTGCGTTCGGCAACGGGGATAAATTCGTCCGGCCCTACCAGGCCCCGCTTGGGATGGTTCCAACGCAAAAGGCACTCCACGCCGCGCACCTCATCGCTGGCCAGATCAATCCTTGGCTGGTAATACAATTCGAGTTCTTTGCCCCTGAGCGCATGGCGCAAATCTGCCTCCAGCCTAAGCTGGTAACCGGCAGAAATATGCAACTGGCGATCATAAAAACGATAACTTGTGCCCGGGTCACGCTTGGCCTCGAACATTGCCCGATTGGCTCGGCGCATAAGGTTTTCCGGGCTGTTTCCAGCTTCTGGGTAGGTGGCCACCCCCAGGCTGGCACTGACAACCACACTCTGGCCGTCAATAGAGATGGGCTCATCCAATGCGCTAATAACCTTGCGGATGACTTGCGTGATATTCAGCGAGTCTTCAACTTTTTCGATAATAATCGCCAGCTCATCACCGCCGATACGCATCAAGGAGTCTACCTGCCGCAAACCGTACCGAACCTGTGACGCCAGCCTGATCATCAGCTGATCACTCTTCTGGTAACCAAAAGACTCATTAATACTGCGAAAATCATCAATATTCAGATGCAACAGCGCCAGACGATGGCCGCCTCTTTGGGCTCTTAGTATGGCCTGATTTAGTCGGTCGAAGAACAGATCCCGGTTGATAAAGCCACTTGCCACGCCTTTGCCCAGTTGCGTATGAGCGGTGTTAGCCAGCTGCCCCCGATACCAGAGGCACTTTACCGCTCGGCGAAAACTCCACTGATCAAGCTGCTGCCGGCTAAGATAATCTGAGGCACCACTGGCACACACCTCCGGCGCCCGAACGCCGGGAGCTTCCGCACTGATAGCCAGAACAGGCCGGCCAGCACTGGCAACCGCCAGATACTGTAGAAACGCGCTTTCTGAGCCGCCATGAACCACACAGTTCCAAACAATCACGTCGAAAGCTGCGTTGCGGATAAGGTCATCGCAATCCACGAGATCCGGGCACCAGGTTGAATCCGGGCTGATGTCAGGATCGCCCGCCAACAGTGCATTGAGCCAGAGAAAATCCGCGTAATCAGGCGTCAACACCAGAAGGCGAAGCTGGTCGTGTCTGACAGTTTCCAATGGCAAGGTCATTAAAACAGAATCCATGGGTGTGTGGGCAATAAACCTCTCATTAAAAGGATAGCCGATAGATCGACAAGGTACAGAAAGTCTGGCTGGTGTAGACTGTTGCCTTACCGAGTAACTCCCGTCTCAATTCTTTCTGGCAGTGTATTTGTGAGCAAACTTAACCCGAGACAAAATGAAGCGGTTCGCTATACCGGCGGCCCACTATTGGTGCTAGCGGGTGCAGGCAGCGGAAAAACCAGCGTAATTACCCGCAAAATAGCCTATCTCATTGAGCATGTTGGTATTCCCGGGCGCCACATTGCCGCCGTTACGTTTACCAACAAGGCCGCCCGTGAAATGAAAGAACGGGTCGGCAAGATTGTAGACCGCAAACTGACCCGAGGGTTGATTGTCTCAACCTTTCACAACCTGGGGCTGAACATAATCCGAGAGGAACACGCTCATCTGGGTTACTACCCGGGCTTTTCAATATTTGACGCAGAAGACGCCAAGGCCCTGTTAAGGGACCTGATGCTTCGAGAAGCCAGCGCCGACGCCGGCGATGAACTCAACGATGTGCAGATGACCATCTCGTCGTGGAAGAATTCCATGCGCGGGCCTGCCGAAGCATACAGCAAAGCAGCGGATGAGCGCGAGCAACGCATTGCTATTGTATACAAGTATTACAGTGAGTACCTGAAGGCCTACAACGCTGTCGATTTTGACGATCTGATTTTGCTCCCGGTGCAATTGTTCCGAGACAACCCCGAGGTGCTGGCAAAGTGGCGCCGAAAAATCCGTTACATGCTGGTGGATGAATACCAGGATACCAACCTGTGCCAATACGAGTTGGTAAGAATGCTGGTGGCTGAGCGGGCTGCGTTTACGGTAGTGGGTGATGACGACCAATCGATCTATGCCTGGCGTGGGGCGCGCCCGGAAAACCTGGTACAGCTGAAAGAAGACTTTCCGAGCCTTAAAATCGTCAAGCTGGAGCAGAACTATCGCTCCACCTCGCGCATTCTGCGCAGCGCCAACACAGTTATTGCCAACAACCCTCACGTGTTTGAAAAAGCTCTGTGGAGTGAACGCACCACTGGCGATGAAATCCGCATTGTACGGTGCCGCAACGAAGACGCAGAAACCGAGCGGGTGGCCACGGAAATCCTTGATCAAAAACTAAAGCAGGGGCTAGGGTTTCGGGATTTTGCCGTGTTATACCGCGGCAACCACCAGGCACGTTTGCTGGAGATGAAACTGCAGGCCTACCAGATCCCTTATCGCATCTCGGGTGGCCAGTCGTTTTTCTCCAAAAACGAAATTAAAGACGCCATGTCTTATTTGCGCCTGCTGATCAACCCGAATGACGACACAGCTTTCCTGCGAGTTGTGAACGTGCCACGGCGGGAAATAGGCCCCCGCACCCTGGAACAGCTCAGCCATTACGCCCGCGCCCGCAACGTAAGCCTGTTTAAGTCACTGAGCGACATGGGGGCAGAAACCCACGTTACCGAGAAAGGCCTGGATCGGTTAAGACGCTTTGCCCACTGGGTGGATACGACCTGCCAGCGCCTGCACAGTGAGAACCCTGTACCCGTTATCAAGCAGTTGTTTACCGACATCGAGTACGAAGAGTGGCTACACCAGCATTCCGGTACGCCAAAGCAGGCAGAGCGGCGCATGCAAAACATTTGGTATTTGGTGGATTCGATCCAGCGAATGCTGGAAGACGGCAAAGGCACCGCCGATGAGCTGGGTATAGAAGATGCCATCACCAAGCTGATACTGCGCGACATGATGGAGCAACGCGAAGAGGAAGACGACAGCGACAAAGTACAATTACTAACACTGCATGCCTCCAAGGGTCTGGAGTTCCCAAATGTGTACATTCTCGGACTGGAGGAGGAAATCCTACCCCACCGGTCCAGCATTGAAGAAGGCAGTATCGAGGAAGAACGCCGCCTGATGTACGTTGGCATTACCCGTGCCAAGGAAACCCTGACTCTGACTTTCGCAGCCCAGCGTCGGCAGTATGGCGAGAAGATTGAAACCATTCCCAGCCGGTTTCTGGATGAGCTGCCAGAAGACGATATTCGGTGGGAAGGCACGGGGGATCTTGATGTTGAGGCCAACCAGAAAAAGGGCAAAGCGACACTAAGCGCTCTACTTGGTGACCTGGGGGTGTAGATTTGGGGTTGTAAAAGTGGCTCTAAACGCAAAAACCCCGCACGCGCGGGGTTTTTGCCGACAAGCGCTTCAGGCTACTTGCTCTCAGCCACAATATGTTCCAATGCGGCTTCGATTTCTTCATCCGGGCAATCGGCGCAGCCACCTTTAGCCGGCATAGCATTGTAGCCGTTTATGGCGTGACTGATCAGAGTCTCCATGCCCTGATCGATACGAGGTGCCCAGGCATCGGCATCACCAATGACCGGCGCGCCTGCTGCGCCCGTGGTATGACATGCCATGCATACAGCGTCGTAGACTTCACTACCAGAACGGGGGCCAGAACTGGCGGATTCAGAAGCAGCAGCGGCAGAACCGCACTCATCACCCTGCATGCAAACTTCGCCTACCGGCTGAATACGCGCACGGATTTCATCTTCAACACTTGCCATAACGGCACTGGCAGTAATGCCAAAACCGAGCAGTACGACAGCCAGGACTCTCTTCATCTTCACAATGCACCTCGCATTTGAGCGTTATAATCTTTGGTTGCCGCATTATAGCGACTGAACACCAGCAAAAAAACCGAATAGCAAAATCATAAATTAATTTCCACTCGTTTTATTGCCATTTCGTAAGCGTGGAGACTCTTTTCGGCCATCCAGTTACTATGTTGCTGCTTATCCAGACTTTCCAGGAAACGATTCATGAACAACCCGGAAAAACCTTCGCCGCACCCGTTGCGAAAAGCGCTTTTAACGATCGAATTCAGCGCGCTGGCGGTGCTTTTGGCCTCCATGGGCTGGTTTTCCAGCCAAGCCGAACCAGAACATAGTATCAACCCCGCGTGGCTGCTGATACCCGCTGTCGCAAGCCTTGGTGTTTTCATCAGTTTCATTGGCCTGATGTACCTACGCTGGGTTGTGGCGGCCAGTGCCGACAATCAGCTTCGTCATAAAATTGTGTTTGTACTGTTAGCCATCACCCTGATGGGTGTTTGGATATACGGTATCGCCAGCACCTGGCTTAGCCTTAATGCTACCTAACGAGACACGACGCATGACTAAACTCTTATCCTTCAGAGCTTCGCAGGTTATTGCTCTTGCATTGCTGTGGCCCTCTTTTACGGTAGCGCAGGGCGCACAATCAAGCGCTGCCAGCCAGGAAACCTTGCCCCGAGACTGCGCCTTGATTAAAGACGGCGTGCAACGGCTTGCCTGCTACGACTCAATCACCAACCCGACAGCCGCCCGGGACCATGCCAGCGAGAAACAGATAGAGGGTGCTGAGCGGGCAACTGACACACTGGCCCCTGATGGCGAGAGCCGAAATGACGTAGCGGGAGACTCTGGCACGGATGATCCGGACGAGGGTGCCATGACCAACATGGTAGATAGATACATGAAGGCGGAAAAGGCGCTTTTTTCTTTTTCGGGCGGTTTTATCAGCTACCGCCCCACCTACATTATGCCAATCACCTGGATGGACGACCCAAACCAGGCGGCCGTTAGCCCAAGGCTGGGTACCACCGGTTATGACTATGATCTGGAAAATGAAGAGGCCAAATATCAGATTAGTTTCAAGGTTCCTCTGCTAACAGGGCTACTGGAGGATCGCACCACACTATGGTTTGGTTATACTCAGCGCTCGTTCTGGCAGGTTTACAATCAGGACGACTCGGCCCCTTTTCGGGAGACTAACTACGAGCCCGAGATTTTTCTGCGCCACCAGATGAACTGGAGCCTGGGGGCGGTCACGCTTAGCGGCGTAACGGTTGGTTTGAATCATCAATCCAACGGCCAATCTGAACCCCGCTCCCGAAGCTGGAACCGGGTTATGGCAAGTGCGGGCTTTACCCACGATCGCTGGTTATTTGTTCTAGAGCCATGGTATCGGATTCCGGAGGACAGCGAAGACGACAATGCGGATATTGAGCGCTATCTGGGGCACGCTAATTACAACATTGTTTACAAGCTTGCTGAAGATCGAACATTTTCTTTGAAGCTTATGAATAATCTGCGCTCTGACAATCGCACTTCAATAGAGTTTGGCTACAGTTTCCCGATGGGGGATACGATTAAGGGGTTTTTCCAGTACTACAACGGGTATGGGGAGAGTCTGATTGATTACAATCATCGGATTGAGCGGTTTGGGCTTGGGATTATGTTAAACGACTGGCTCTGATATTTTGGCTTGGGGGCATGCCGAGGTGCCGGTGCAGGTTGCGAAAACACGCTGTGAATACTTCCCTGTACGCTTGGCTACGCCATCCATGGCTTCGCACAGTTTTCGCAACCTGCACCGGCACCTCAGCTCCAGCTATGAGATAGCCTTCTACTGCTCTTCCCTTCTATTTGTTCAAACGCTCCATTTCTGCGAGCAACTCTTCTGTTTTTGCTTTCATCAATGGTATGTCACCACGGGCTTCCACGTTCAGGCGAACCACGGGTTCTGTGTTGGACATACGCAGGTTGAAGCGCCAGTCGTCGAATTCGACACTCAGGCCATCTACGTGGCTGACGTGTTTTGCGTCGGCGCCGTATTTTTCTTCGATGGCGGCGATAACCTTGGGTGGGTTATCGATGGTGCGGTTGATTTCGCCGCTGGCCGGATAGGCTTCGATTCGGGCGTCGATGAGGGATGAGAACGGCTTACCGGATTGGCACAGGCGCTCGGCGAGCAGCAACCACGGGATCATACCGCTGTCGCAATAGGCGAAATCCCGAAAGTAGTGGTGCGCGCTCATTTCACCGCCGTATACGGCGTCTTCGTCGCGCATGCGCTGTTTGATAAAGGCGTGGCCGGTTTTGCTTTCGATGGCTTCACCACCCGCAGCTTGCACCAGATCGAGAGTGTTCCAGGTCAGTCTGGGATCATGAATGACTTTGCCTGGCCCGGTTTTACGCAGGAACTGATCTGCCAGCAGGCCAACAATGTAATAGCCTTCAATAAAGCGGCCGTTTTCATCGAAGAAGAAGCAGCGGTCGAAATCACCATCCCAGGCAATACCCATAGCAGCACCGTGTTCAATCACAGCATCGGCTGTGGCCGCACGGTTTTCTTCAAGGATGGGGTTGGGTACGCCATTTGGGAAGTTGCCGTCTGGCTGGTGGTGCACTTTGATGAATTCGAAAGGCAGGTGCTTTTCGAGTTCGTCAATCGCCAAACCCGCGCCGCCATTGCCAGCGTTGACGACAATTTTTATGGGGGCCAGGGTCGCTGCGTCTATATACCCCAACAGGTGATCTATGTAAGCACTGGTTACTTCCAGCGGCTCATATCTGCCCTGTACCGATGCATTAGCGAAAGGTTCGCGCACTCTATCACGAATTTCATTCAGGCCATTGTCGGAGCTGATCGGGCGGGATTCCGGCCCGACCATCTTCATGCCGTTGTGATTTTTAGGGTTGTGGCTGGCGGTGACCATAATGCCACCGTCCATTTCATAATGGCTGGTGGCAAAATACACGTGCTCGGTGCCGCACAGGCCGATATCGAACACATCCGCGCCTGCCGCCATCAGGCCGGAGCTTAATGCTTCGGTGATTTCGTGGCTTGAGAGGCGAATGTCGTAGCCGACAATCACTTTTTTAGCACCGGTGATTTCCACATAGGCGCGGCCAATGCGCTCGGCCAGTGCCGGGTTCAATTGTTCCGGCACGCTGCCGCGCAGGTCGTAGGCTTTAAAACAGGACAGGTCCATTGTCGGTACTTACTCCGCAGCAGATTGCAGTTGGATATAGTTTTGCACGCCCATCTGTTTGATCATTTCCAGTTGGGTCTCCAACCAGTCAATATGTTCTTCTTCACTGTCGAGAATGCTGCGGAACAACTCACGGCTGGTAAAATCCTGAACCGTCTCGCAATACAGAACCGCTTCTTTCAGATCCACATGGGCGATGTGCTCAATTTTCAGGTCGCACTCGATCATTTCCTGAACGTGTTCACCGATCAGCAACTTGTTCAGATCTTGCAGGTTGGGCAGGCCTTCCAGAAACAGGATGCGCTCGATCAACAGATCGGCGTGCTTCATTTCATCAATGGATTCTTCATATTCCTTGGCCGCAAGTTTGGTGATGCCCCAGTCTTTGTACATGCGCGAATGCAGAAAATACTGGTTAATCGCCGTCAGTTCGTTGGCAAGGACTTTATTGAGGAACTGGATGACTTTCTTATCGCCTTTCATTGCAGCACTCCTTGATCACAGCCAGGTTATAAACTTTTTTGCAGAAGCCTATACAGCTGATTAGTTCGGGTTCAGAAAGCTTTTAACATTCTCTAAGCTCTCTCGTCACCCAACAAGGATAGCGCTTTACGGCGCATTACAAAATTGCGGAAAGGAAATAAAGCCCAAATGCTGTCAGGCAGGGCTTGTCAACATGTTCGCAAGTGCCATGTAATCCGGGGTTCTGCTTTCGCGCAGTATGTCTCGTGCGGTGCAGGCGCAACGCCCGCACTGGGTGCCTACGCCCAGCTCTTTACCAAGCTGGCGCATGGAAGAAACACCGTTGTCTGCGGCTTCGCGGATGTCCCGGTCTGTGACTCCGTGGCAAAGGCATACGTACATAATGCAATCTCACCAATGACAGTAAAGGTAGTGATAATTATTGTCATTAGCATCCAGAATTGCAAGCCCATTGTGTTATTTTTATGCAACGGGTTGTTTCAGACCTCTGCCTCACGGGTCAGATTTCGCCGCCCTGTGCCGGTTACCACCACATTGTCCTCTATGCGTATTCCACCACACCCCTTTAACTCATTAATCAGTGGCCGGTTAACATGGTGCCCAAGTGGGCCGGACAGAAGCGGCTCAAGCAACGAGGGGATAAAATACAAACCAGGCTCAATGGTCACAACCATGCCAGATTCCAGTGTTCGCATTAAACGGAGAAACGGAGCGTCGGCAGGAGACAGCTCAGGCTTACCGGCAACATCGTGCACCTGAACCCCCAGAAAATGCCCTATGCCGTGGGGGAAAAAGGCCCGGGTAATTCCTTCAGACACCATGTCATCATCACTCAGGCCGCTAACCAGCTCCGCGGCACTCAGCAGAGCGGCAATGCCCAAATGAGTTTTGCGGTGGATGTCTACGTAATCCACACCCGGTGCTACCATACTGCCAAGCCGACGCTGCAACTGCTCAAGCCCCTGTACCAGGGCGCCAAAACGTCCTTCCCCGGCTCCAGCCGTGGTGCGGGTAATGTCGGAGCAATAGCCGCGGTAACGCACCCCTGCATCAATCAGCAAACTTCGCGGTTTGGTGGGTGCTGTGGTGTCATAGTATTGGTAATGCAATGTGCCGGCATGCTCGTTTACACCAATAATACTGTGATAAGGCGCATCGGCTTCGCGTTGCAATGTGGCGCGCTGGAACGCCAGATTAATCTCGAATTCACTAGCACCGGCCAAAAACGCGTCCTGGGCGGCGTGGTGGCCGGCCATTGCCAGCTTGTTAGCCTGGGCCAGACAGGCTATTTCATAATTTGTTTTGTGCACTCGAGTTTCATCAAGTGCACCGCAAAGCGCGCCTGGATTATGCTCACCAGGCACTTCTGCCAACAACGGCGGATCACCAATAACCGCTAGTTGGCTTATATCGCCTGATTCAGGCGCCGACCGGCTTTCACTATAGAGAAGCTCGAATGCCGCTAACCAGGGCTCTTGCGCCAATTCAACACTCGCGTGCCAGAAATCAACCGGCTGGTACACCGAAAGCAATGGTTTTCTTCCGGGCCGAATCAGCAACCAGGCGTGTTCAAAACCGGTGAGACCTGTCCAGTGCAGGAAAGGGCCAAAGCCCTGAAAGTGCCAGGACTGATCATCGCCGTAACGCGTGGGGGCAGCACCGGAACTAATAAGCAAACCATCATAACCATGGGTTTCCAGAACCCGCTCATAGCGGCCTTGTAAAATACCTACGTGCTCAGCCTGAAGTGACAGTATCCTGGTGTTCGGCATGTTGGCTTTCCAGTGTTTTCCAAAGAGTTAAAAGGTCGACCGAGCGAGGTTCACGCAGGCGTATCAAGCGGATATCCAGCGGCACATCCCATCGATTGTCGCCGGCCCGCGCAAGACTGCCAAAATGCTCACTTTTTTCAGTCATACGGCTTGGTAGCCAGCCCATTCCATACCCCTGTTTTACCAGGGCTTTAACGCTGGCCGACTGAGTATTTTCGTTAAGAGGTAAAAGGTTCACGGGCTGTCTGGTGCGCGCCAGATGCGCCTCAATGGCAGACTGCAAAAACCCCCTGCCGTGATAGGCAATCAACGGCACGGTTTGGCCTGCCACCCCCGGTAACGAAAATCTGGGCTGGCCGTTTTCTGCGGCAACACTCACTGGCACCAACCACTCGCGGGCCAATGTGATGGTTCTGTAATCCCCCCGGCTCAACCGGTCGCCCCAGGGTAGATCCGGGTGCCAGTAACACAGCACCAGATCGCACTCGCCGTTATCCAGCGCATCCAAAAACTGCTCGCCCACCCAACCCGTCGCTTTGAGGTTAAGTTGTAGCCGCTCGGCAACGTCCACTTCACTGGCCCAGCCCTGGTAAAAGTGAGAAAACAGGCCCTGGGTCGAGCCCACACTAATCCGGGCAGACACTTCCGCCTGCATATCGGCAATTTTTCCCCGAGTGTCCCTGACGTCCCGGGTAACCCGCTGGCAAAGCTCAACGAATGCTTCCCCGGCCGGGGTCAAAGACAAGGGCAGCGTCTGCCGGTTAACCAGAGTGGCGCCCATGGCTTCTTCAAGCAGCTTGATGCGGCGACTGAACGTAGGCTGGCTTACGTGCTGAAGCTCAGCCGCACGAGAAAAATGGCGCGTGCGAGCAAGCGCCATGAAATCTTCCATCCAGCGTATTTCCATGGGCTCCCCGGCCAATAAGCAAAGAGTAGGGTTAAAGAGTAGCGGCGTTTCATGGGCTATTCAGTGCACGCATCATAACTTATCGCAGCCGCTTTCTTACAACCGTCCTTCTTCCACTGCATGGCAGGCAACCTGGGCGCCGCCATCGGTCGCGATCAGCTGGGGAATTTCCTGGTAACAACGCTCGTTTGCATAAGGGCAGCGGCCATGGAATACGCAGCCAGATGGCAGGTTAACCGGCGTGGGCACCTCCCCTTGCAGCCGAATATAATTGGGCCTGTCGTCTTCAAGCTTGGGAATTGCCGATAGCAACGCCTGGGTATATGGGTGGCGCGGCTCGGCAAACAAGGTTTTGGTGTCCGCCAGCTCACACACCCGCCCAAGATACATCACCGCCACCCGGGTACCGAAGTGCTCCACCACGGCCAGATCGTGGGTGATGAACAGATAAGTCAGGTTGCGGGTTTCCTGGGCGTCCATCAGCAGGTTCAGTACCTGGGCCTGAATGGACACATCCAGCGCAGAAATCGGCTCGTCTGCCACAATAAACTCAGGGTCTACGGCCAAAGCCCGGGCAATGGCAATGCGCTGGCGCTGACCACCGGAGAATTCGTGGCCAAACCGGCTCCCCCAATCCGGGTCTATGCCCACCGACGCCATCACCTCCTGAACCTTGCCTCGCACCTCATTGCGGGCCAACTCCGGATGGTGAAAGTGAATCGGCTCTTCCAGAGTTTTCTGAATGGTCATGCGCGGGTTCAGGGACGCATAGGGATTCTGGAAAATCATCTGCATTTTGCGACGATACGGCAGCACATCCCGTCCTTTGAGATTATCGATGCGCTGGCCGCTGTAATGCACTTCTCCACCGCTGGGTGACAGCAAGCCCATTACGGTGCGGGCAATGGTGGATTTTCCGCAGCCGGATTCACCCACCACACAAAGTGCTTCGCCTTTGTGAACCTGCAGATCCACACCGTTAATGGCGTGAACCGCTTCCTGCTTGCGCTGGAGACGGCCATTTTTGAAGGTGATTTGCTCCAACAGATTGCCAGACAAATCGAACCGTTTTTCCAGCCCGCGAATATCTACTAATGGGGAGGTCATGATTCGGCCTCCTGCATGCGCTTCTCCTGCTCTATCAGGTTACTGACCTCGTAACACGCTACATCCACGTTTCCGGAACGTACGTATTCGGGCATGGTTTGCCGGCATTGGTCAGTCGCAAACTTGCACCGAGGGTGAAATGGGCAACCCGTAGGGATCTTATTTAACGACGGCATGGAACCGGGAATCTGGAACAACCTTGCACCCGGCTCCCCCATCTGCGGCAACGCATTGATCAGACCCTGGGTGTAAGGGTGCTGGGGATCGTTAATGATCTCCCGGGTTGGGCCCTGCTCGATTATGCGACCGGAATACATTACCAGCATGCGCTGGGTTACCTGGGAGACAACGCCCAGGTCGTGGGTGATCAGCATCAGCGCTACGTTTTCCTGCTCGCACAATTCCAGCAGAAGCGCCATGATCTCGGCCTGAATGGTCACATCCAGCGCAGTGGTGGGTTCATCCGCCACAATAATCTCCGGGTCCAGCAACAGCGCAATGGCGATAATAACCCGCTGGCGCATGCCCCCTGACAGCTCGTGGGGGTACTGATCAAGCCGCTTTTCCGGCGAGGGAATCTGCACCTTTTGCAGTTTCCCCAGTGCAATATCCCGCGCTGCCTTTGTGCTGATCCGGCGATGGGCCTTAATGGACTCAACCATCTGGGTGCCAATGCTCAGTACCGGATTCAGGGTCATCATCGGGTCCTGAAAAATCATGGCAATGCGGTTACC
>JAKDUK010000106.1 GCA_030457765.1 Marinobacter sp.
ATGCGAGGGGTTCGATGGACTTTAAAGATTATTACGCTGTACTCGGTGTGAGCGAATCTGCCTCTCCCGACGAGATCAAAAAAGCCTACCGGAAACTGGCCCGGAAATATCACCCGGATGTGAGCAAAGAGACCGACGCCGATGAGAAATTCAAAGACCTGGGCGAGGCCTACGAGGTACTGAAAGATCCGGAAAAACGTGGCGAGTACGACCAGTTGCGAAAGTACGGCGCCCAGTCGGATGGCTCGTTCCAACCACCTCCTGGCTGGCAGAGTTCGTCTGGATTTGGTGGTGGTGGGTACACCAGCGCTGATTCCCGGCAATTCAGCGACTTTTTTGAGCAAATGTTTGGCGGTGGCGGGTTTGCTGGTAATGGTTTTGGCGCAACAGGCGGTGGTTTCCGACAGACGATGCGCAGCCGGGGCGAAGACGTTCACGCCCGCTTGTCATTGCCTCTGGAGGACGTGTTTTCCGGTAGCGATAAACAGGTGTCGTTCTCTGTGCAAGAAGCGGATGGCCAGGGTCGTGTTGTCGCACGCCAGAAAAATCTGAAAGTAAAAATTCCTGCAGGGATGCGCGAAGGGCAGCATTTACGTTTGAAAGGCCAGGGTTCGCCCGGCATGGGTGGTGGCGAGTCTGGCGATTTGCTGATAGAAGTTGAATTGGCTCCTCATTCGTTGTTCAGTGTTGAAGGTAGAGACGTTGTAGTCACCATTCCGATAACGCCTTGGGAGGCTGCTTTAGGAGCAACAATAACCGTGCCCACGGTGGGCTCGAAGGTGAACGTGAAAGTGCCAAAGGGGACATCGTCTGGCCGCAAACTGCGCCTCAAGGGCAAAGGGCTGCCAGGTAAACACCCGGGCGATCAGATGGTTGTTCTGCAGGTAGCCGTCCCGGAGCAGCACTCCGAAGAGGCAGAAAAACTCTACGAGCAGCTCGCAGAAGCCGAGAAGGCGTTCGATCCACGCAGTAAGCTCCATCTGTGAAGGGAGAGTAGAGGATGAGTGAAAAAGACAGCATTCTGACCGTTGAAGTGATGGACTCTGATGGCAGCACCTTCACTCTTCAGGAAGTGTGCCTGCGAGGCGAATGCCATGCGGAGTTTGTGATCAAACTGGTTAGCTATGGCATTATCGCGCCCGTGGAGCCAGCCGCGGAGGCTCGCCAATGGCTGTTCGATGTGGCAGCGCTTGCCCGATTGCACAAGGCCTTGCGTTTGCAGCGGGATTTGAAGATGAACCTGCCCGGCCTGGCCATGTCTTTGGAACTTCTGGATGAAGTCCAGGAGATGAGAAAAGAAATGGAGCAAGTTAAGCGCCAGCTGCAGCAATTGACGAGAGGGTAAAGCGCCCTCCGCTCTATTGTTTTGCGTCGAGTGCCTTGATCTCGGCGTAAATCTCCTCTGCCTCCTCCATCAAGGTTCCGTGACTCCTTAAATCCCCATTACGCTGTGCATGCAGCGCTTTTTCCAATTTATCTTCATACGTTTTCTGCAGCTTTTTTCTCGGATCACCTTTCAAAAATCCCAACATCATTGCGCCTTATTTCCCGTGCGTGTTCAGTAGATTACGTTCGTCCTGACCGAAAGTTCACAAATCAAGTACGACAATTACTGGACAAAGTCACTAAATGGGATTAAATTCCCATTGCGTTTTGGGAAAATAATCCCAAATAAAGAACGGTCACAAGCCAACGATATCGGCTAGCCAATGGCTCAGGAGAAAAACGATGCAGCGGAACAAACTTTATTCAGTCATCAAAATGGTCACTGCGGGCGCAGTTATGGGCTCTCTGGCGGCCTGTGGCGGCGGCTCCGATGGTGGTAACGGCAATGTCGGGTCTACCGGTGGCAGTGTTGGCCCGGTGTCTGGCTTTGGCAGTGTTTATGTGAATGGCACGCACTTTGGTGTGAATGGTGCCTCCTATACTGGTAACGATGGCGTGGAGCGGTATTCCCAGTTGGAAAAGGGAATGATCGTTAAGGTAGCTGGTTCTTGGGGTGCCGATGGCGAAGGCGAAGCCAGTTCTATTTACTATGACGACACGCTTCGTGGACCTGTTGAGACGATGTCCTGGAATGTCGAGGCAAAGGCTGGCGTGATCACCATTGCCGGGTTGGACGTGGCCGTAAATAGTCGCACAGTATTCAAGGGCGCTACGCCAAAGCAACTGGTTGACAGTGTAACCGGCGCTTCCGCTGAAGATTACCGGGTTCGTATCAGTGGCTATCGTTTGGCCGATGGCAGTTTTCAGGCAACCTTTGTGGGCGCGAAAGAAATCGGCAGTGGCTGGGTTGGCGAATGGCATAAAGTGGAAGTAGAGGGTGTTGTTTCAAATCTCGGCACTCAGATCTTTGAAATCAACGGGTTGAAAGTTGATTTTCAGACAGCCGTATTTGATGACGGCGCCGAAGAAGACTTGAAAGAAGGTGTGGTTGTTGAGGTTGAAGGCGAGCTTGAAAATGGCAAATTGATTGCCAGTGAAATCGAGTTCGAAGACGATCTGTTCGACAACAACGACGACGTTGAAATTTCAGGTGCCGTGACTGTTGCCTACGATCCGGACAGCAAACAATTCCACCTTAACGGTTTCGCCATTCAGGTGGACGAAGAGACGGATCTCGACGATGACATTACTGTTGATCGCCTCACTGAAGGCGCCGAAATCAAGGTAGAAGGTGAATACCGTAATGGAATCATCGTGGCCGAAGAAATTGAAACCCGCGATGGCAATGCCGAGCTCTCTGGCTTTATCGAAAGTAAAGAGCAGGGTGGCGAAGTACTTATGGTTAGCGGCGTGCGGGTCACACTAACCGACAGCACACTGATTGAAGATGAAGGCACGAAAGATGGCCAAGAATCTGTAACCATGCGTACCCAGGACCTTGAGAGCCTGAACGTGGACGATTATCTCGAAATCGAAGGCCGGGAAACGACAGAAAATGGTGGTGGCCTGATCGCGTTCTATATTGAGCGGGATGACGATGATGAACTGGAGCTTGAAGGAAAAATCAGCAGCCTTACGCAAAACACAGTCACTGTGATGGGGCTAGAGCTGCAAATGGTTTCAGATAGCGAAGGTAGTCTGACGAACCTCAAAGAAGGCGAAGAAGTTGAAATCGAGTTTAAAAACGTCAGTGGTGAATACCACATCGTGAAGATTCAGGCAGACGATTAAACGCGCGCATTACCTGTTAGAATCCGGGCCAGGCTGACTGCTAGCGCAGAAGGTCTGGCCCATTGTCTAAAATGGGAATACAATCCCAAACATGAAGGACGCCCCAGTCAATCCACTGCACCAGGCCCTGCTCCGCATTCTGCGACCTCTTGCGAGGTTGTTGCTGCGTAACAGTATTCCGTATGGTGAGTTTGCTGAGTTGGTCAAAAGAGCTTACGTGGAAGCGGCACTGGAAGATTTCCCCGGTGAACGGCGCAAGCCTACCGATTCCGGAGCCGCAGTAAAAACAGGGCTAACCCGCAAAGAGGTCAAGCGCCAGCGGGACATTCTTGCCGGACAACCTGCGGTTAAATCCGAGATTCTGCACACCAATCGTGCCTCCCGCGTGGTTTCTGGCTGGGTGCACGACCCCACCTTTCAGGACATCGCTGGCGAACCAGCTACACTTGCCTTTGACGGGCCGCAAAGTTTTTGCGAACTGACAAAAAAGTACAGTGGTGATATGCCCCCGCGTTCCGTACTAGATGAGCTGCTCAGGGTTGGCGTGGTGTCTGCAGACAACGACACCGGCAAACTAACCTTGAAGCAAAGAGCCTATGTGCCCACAGGGGACAATAAAGAAATGCTCCAAATCTTTGGCGAGGACGTATCAGACCTTATAGCCACAGTGGATCATAATCTGGTTTGTGGCGAAGGCGGCCGACAGCCGTTGTTCCAGCGAACACTAACGTACAACAATATTCCTCCCGAAGTGATGGAGGCTTGGCGCAAGCATGCTGCGGAGCAATCCCAAGCACTGCTGGAGCAATTGGATTCCTGGCTGGGGCCTCAAGATCGTGATGTGTCGGGCTGCTTGGTTGAAGGCTCACCGCAGGAGTCTTTCAGAACAGGCGTAAGTGTCTTCTATTTTGAAGAAGCACCGTTTACAGAAGCGCCCCAGCCCGGCTCTAAAAGAGAGAGAACATCATGAATTCCAGCAGTCAGTCTAAGTTTGTGTGTCGCTGGGAACCTACTGAGCTTGCCAGCACTATATTGTCTGCTCCCAGCCGCGAAGTGGTGAGCCACTGGATTAGCGCCATGGCGTTTCTTGATGAGAGCCTACACCCAGTTATGCT
Organism: Marinobacter sp.; assembly: GCA_030457765.1. Taxonomy (GTDB): domain Bacteria; phylum Pseudomonadota; class Gammaproteobacteria; order Pseudomonadales; family Oleiphilaceae; genus Marinobacter. The sequence goes on from JAKDUK010000106.1 coordinate 4,293, forward strand.
AGCGGTAAGTAATCAGAATGAGCCCTCTTTTAACCAACTCGTTCTGGCTGTGAACTCCGGTTTTGCACCTTCGGTCGTTCTCAATGAGCTTCTGCGTAAAGGCGTTGTAGAGCAGTTGGACAATGGCCACGTGCTACTAAGGCGAAGCACCTATGTACACGATGTCCCTGGTTTTGAGGCCTCCCCTAGAGTAAGGCGTCAAACCTATAGCCCTGGCCGAAGTGTTGGAAGGCGACAGACCGACGAAACCTAATATCAGTATTTTTGGACGTCGCAAAGTAGCGGCGCTATCCGAATCGGAGAGCACAATGAAACTTACACCTCACAAACGCCTATTTATTGCACTGGCGACCGCCCTGACTTTTAGTCTTCTTTCAGCGTGCGGCGGCGAAACCACAGTAGCGGATGGCGGCATTCGCGGCACCGGTTCCAGTGTTGGGCCAGTTTCGGGATTCGGTAGTGTGTTTGTGAATGGGGTTAAATTTAAAACTGATGGCAATGTTGCAAGTGATGATGGCATTAATAGCGAAAGCCAGCTTGTCGAAGGAATGATTCTTCGGGTTCAGGGCGCTTGGCGAAATGACAACACAGGCAACGCTGACCGGGTTGAGTACGATGACACTTTGCGCGGTGAACTCAAGGTTATTAAAGCTTGGGATCCTGTTACTAGAACGGCCAAAATAAGCATCCTTGGCCAGATAGTTAGGATAGATGCGCAGACTGTTGTGAAAGGGAAAATGGTCGAACAGCTCGCAAACGATGATTTTGTGAGAATGTCGGGCTGGCGACTACTTAATGGTGAATTCCGGGCGAGCTATTTGGGGCTTCTCACACCGGCCAGCCAAGCCGATTTTGAAAATTTCAATATGGTTGAGCTCGAAGGGAATGTCTCGAACCTGAGCACCAGTCAAAGAACTTTCTCCATTGGAACTCAGCTTGTGAACTATGAAGGGGCGAAATTCAAAGGGGTTGAGATAGAAGACCTTGCGCGGCAAATGGCAGTTGAAGTTGAAGGTAATCTGGTGGAGGGCGTTTTGAGGGCAAACGAGATACAACCGGATGATTTCCGCCGCTACAGTCATGATATGGATACCGACATTGAATTTGTTGGGCCGGTAGCCAGTGTATTTGACCGTGCTAGCAGTACTTTCATGATCAACGGGATAATGGTCAAAGTCACAAGTGACACCAGGTTTGACGATGGGATCCGAAATACCAGTGGTTTGGTAAAAGGGCTTTTAATCCAAGTAGACGGCACCTTTGTGTCCTACGGCATGGTTGAGGCAAAGGAGGTCAGCTTGCGCGAGGCGGACGTTGAGATTGAAGGGGGGATAACCTCTTCGATTGATTATGAGCGCCGTCAGTTGGCTGTAGGCGGTGCTCTTGTCCAGCTTACGCCACTAACTATTATTACCGATGATGATGGAGAGCAACGCCTTACATTAGCCAATCTTGAAGCGAATTTCGCTCTCGAAGTTGAAGGCATCGAGCGAGTAAATAATAAAGGGAATGCTTTCGTTGAAGCGCTCAAAATCGAACAGGACGATGATGCCGCAGATAATGAATTCGAGCTCACAGGCCGTGTGTCTACGATGTCGAACGATAATGTCTGGGTGCTTGGAGTAAAAATGCGCATCAC
>JAKDUK010000107.1 GCA_030457765.1 Marinobacter sp.
GTGGATAAGCCGGTTGAAACCATCTTCCATACCAAGAACAAACCCCTGCACCCGGTAACGGCCAGACGTTGGCGCCCCAGATGTGGCTTTCTCAGCAGCAATGAGCAGACCATCACCAAGGATGTCGCTTGTGGAAGCTGCATCTTTGAGGTTGAACGCTAACAGGGAGCCGTTTGGCACACTGGCGCCTACGCCAAGATCTGGCCTGCCGAATGGCCCGGCCGGGTTGTTTACATCCAGATTAAGCCGCCCGTTTTCTACGCTACCAGTACTCAGCAACGAAGGCCGCGGTGTTAACGTCCAGTTTTCAGTGCGGGTGCCTGTGTCATTTACTAGAACAGCGCCCGAGGTTTCGCGACTCAAAGTGGTAAACGGCTGAGTTTGCTTAACGATCTGGTTACCCGAACTTGAGCGTATCTTCCAGGAACCAGAACCTGCCTCAACCTGCATAGGCAGCGCGGAGCCTGAAGAGCCCGAAAACCGGGTGGTGAGATAAACTGTGTTGTAATCCCGGCCATTGAGGGTGCCTGCATCAAAGCCTTCTTTTCGCAGCAGGTTAAGCTCCAACACTGAAAGATAATGCGCCTCCAGACTGGCCTTACGCTTAAGCTTTCCGTTCTCCGATTCCAGTTGAATCGCTTTGCCCGCACTAAAATACCCACCTAACGCACGATCCGGGCCGGTATTGTTATTGCCCGCCCCACCGGTATACGCGTCTAAAAAGTAAGGGTTGCGAGTCCATCCGATGGTTCTGGCGCTGTTTTTACCGGTAATGCTCTGGTATAGCGCGCGCCCCGCCAGTAAACGGGTGCTATCATCCAGTGTGGCGGCACCTGGGGCAGATGAATGGGTGTTCAGGGCCCAGGTCTCATCGCCCCGGGTGAAAAACTCATTGCCGCGTTTGTGAATCAGCGTTTTTCGATCGTAGGGAATCTGGGTTGCCAAAGACGTCACCTTGATATTAAAAATATCAAAGCTTGCCAAGGTAAGCCCGGGGTAGAGGTAAGCCGGATTACCGCCGGTGTTGGTTTGCTCCTCATGCCCCAGCCGAATACCCCACTGGCCAGATTCGGTAAAGCTGTCCTCCAGAAAGGTCTGCCCCAGCTCAACACCCATAAAAACCGAGTTATAGTCGGCTGAACTGGCCGAGATTTTGCCAGAGGATTGATTATTCAGCAGAGCGTAATCCGCCATAGAAGCCACGTAACTGGCAAAATCGGCACGATCGGAAAGCACATCCAGCGCGCCGGCCACACTGGCGCCGGTTGGAATATCAATCTCGAAATCGTGCACCTGGTCGGCAAGTGTGGGCCAAACGTATTTATTGAGGCACAGGGCGCTGCTGGCCTCATTGGCGCAGTCCAGAACCTTTTTGTATTCGCCGGCGGTGTACTGTGCCAGGGTGTTGCGCACCAGGTACTCAGAAAACGGATTAATCTTAATATCACGGTCTGCATCGGCCGCCAATGCTCGCAGGGTGGCATTGCCATACTGCGCCTCAATAATCACATCGGGCGCCACAGGTAAACCCTGCTGAAATTCAATCACGGCAAATCCGTTGCCATCTATGCGGGTGCTGTATTCAGGAGCGCCCAGGTTCTGCAGGTTACTGTCGGTTTGGTAAACCCGAATATTGTCTGGCTTAACAATGCGAAGATTGCGCCGTGTTGGCTCGCCGCCTGGTGCCAGGCTGCCGGGTACTTCCAGGGTAATGCGCACTTCATTGGCTTCAAGCCCGCCGTTGTTGCCAGAATCGCCCGTACTGCCCGGGCTGAAGTCGTCTATCGGGTTTTTGTTGCCGGCAAAGCTGTTGGGTTGGTTGCGAACATCGTCAATGGCATCGTCGCCGCCTCCGCAAGCGGTGATCAGTGCAATACTGCAGAGCAGAAGTAACCCAGGGGTCAGTCGCATTATGGCCGTCCGTGCTAAAGCGTTGGCAAAACCGAGTTGGAAATACTACGGGCCAGTTTAGCAGTGCCAGTTTTGGTAAAGCGTGAGGGAGGGCACGAAACGGGCGCACTGGGAACAGAGGCCCGTTTCAGAAAACGGTGCAGGCTTAGAAGAAAATCTTCATACCGGCGAGAACGCCTTCATCAAGGTTAACGTCTTCAGACGAGTATTCCAGTTCGGTGTTCAGGTACCTGTAACCCACAAACACTTCCGCATTGCGAATAACCCGGTAGTTGGCGCGCAGCTCTAAACTGGTCATATCGTCTGAATCACCAAACGATAAAATGCTGGGCGCAAAATGCAGGCCACCCGTAAACGACAGGCCAGGTGCTTCAGGGATGTTCACCGTAGCAAAGCCACCCAGCCCTACTGCGCCGCCGTCTGCATGGTCTTGATCCCAAGCCATGGCGCGCATGCCAATACCGGCGGTGGTGGGCAGGTTGCCCAGTGCGGTGCGGCCCTGGGCGTGAAAATCAATGTTACCAATATGGCGACTGCCTTCGTGATAGGTATAACCGGCACCCAGCTGAAGATCGCTGTTGTTTCCGAAAGCGTTAAACTGACCCTTCACAGAATCGTTGGTCAGGCTCAAGTCCAGGTCGCTTGCAAACGCCGGAGCCGCTGCCAGGGACAGAACCAACACAGAAATACGGGATGCTTTCATTCTTTTACCTTCTCGATTGTAATGCTAATAACGGCGCAAATGTTAACCGGCTATCTGGGGTACCACAACTTACAAGCGTGTAAGTACTCTGTAACCCCGCAGATGTACCCACAGGCTATACTCACAAGAGACACGCAAGGTTAATGATGTGTTGTTTCGCCGCCTTGATCAAAATCGTCCGGGTAAGCGTTTTCCGCCGGCACACGATATTCCTCGTTGGCCCAGGCGCCAAGATCAATCATTTTGCAGCGCTCTGAGCAAAACGGGCGCCAGGGGTTGGTGTCTGTCCATTGCACAGACTTTTTGCAGGTAGGGCATTCTACGTTCATGGGGGCCTTCTAAATCGTTATGCAAATTAAACAGGGGCTTTGTTCGCAACGCCATGGGCGTATTGTTCCAGCACAGCCCGTAGCATTTCAATATTAACAGGCTTGGCAACAAATGAATCCATGCCGGCCCGGCGGCAACGCTCTTCATCTTCTTCCATGGCGCTGGCAGTAAGTGCAACCACGGGTACCCGCGGGCGCTTGTGGCCTGCTTCCCACGTACGAAGGCGGCGAGTGGCTTCAAAGCCATCCACCCTGGGCATCACGCAGTCCATAAATATCAAATCAAAGGGATGCCACTGCCACAGGCTTGAAGCCGCTTCGCCATCGTTGGCTGTCATGACATCACATCCCAGCTTTTCCAGCAGCCTGCGGGTTAATGTGCGGTTGACCGGGTTATCCTCAACCAGCAGTACCTTCATACGGCGAGAGGTAAGCTCACGGCGCTTCTCACTCTCGCCGGTGGCCTGCAAAGAAAACCGTGTGAGAAAGCGTCGGTCGTCCTTTTTGGCATCCTCAAACAGCTGGTTGAGAATAGGCGTAAGGCAGGACTCCCTCAAAGATTTGCTGAGAAATGCATCTGCGCCCGCCTGGCGAAAGTGCTCTGCATCACCACGCTGCGGGTTGGACGACAAAATAAGCAGCCGCATATCGGCCCATAGCGGGTTGCCTTTTACCTGGCGGCACAGCAAATCACTGTCCATATCGGGTAAAAACCCGTCGAGAATAATGGCATTGAACGGCTCCTGGTTGTCAAAGGCCAGGCGTAACGACGTTAACGCTTCGCCCGCAGATTTAACCGCTTCAATGTGAACATCGTGCCGCGACAGCATCTCCAGGGTAATCTTGCGAGACAGCTCGTAGGAATCCGCAACCAATACCCGTTTGCCCTTCACCATGCGGGCATCAGGCCGCACCCGTGATGTGCTCTCCGGCGCCGTGGGAAACGTTAATTCAACCCAAAAAGTAGACCCTTCCCCGGGCCGGCTTTCGACATCCAAAGAGCCTTGCATCAAGCTCACAAGCTGCCGGCAAATCGTCAACCCCAGCCCGGCACCTGGCAGTTGGCGCTGGAAGCTCTGGCCCAGCTGCATGTAGGGTTCGTACACCAGTGGGACATCTTCCGGGTTAATACCAATGCCCGTATCTTCTACGGCCAGGCGCAAGCGAACTTTCTCGTCCCGGCGCCCGAGCACCTCAATGCTGATCAGCACATGCCCGGAATCGGTAAACTTGATAGCGTTGGATACCAGGTTCAGCAAAACCTGGCGAATCCGCACCGGGTCGCCGCGCAGCGCCCAGGGCAGCTCTTCATCAATGCGCAGTTCCAATGCCAGGCCTTTCTCCCGGGCCCGCGTGCCCAGCATGTGCACCAGATCGTTCAGGGTTTCTCGCAGATCGAAAGGAATATCCTCAAGCATCAACTTTTGCGCCTCCATACTGGAAATGTCCAGAAGGTCGTTGATAATGGCCGACAGGCCTTCTGAGGCGCTCAGTAAAGTGTGTACGTAGTCACGCTGCTCTTGGTCCAGCGGTGTATCCGTAAGCAGGTTGGCATAGCCGAGAACCGATTGCAGAGGGGTGCGCAACTCATGGCTTACATTGGCCAAAAACTGGTTTTTTGCGCGGTTGGCTCGTATTGCCTCGTCCCGCTCCCCCTGGGATTGAATGGTGGTTTGTCGCAGTGAGCGGGTGTCTTCCAGAATCTGCAGGCGCATCTTGTTAAGCGCTTGCTCAAGCTCTGACAGTTCGTCGGGTTTTTTAGGCGCCTTGCGCTTAAGCTTCAGTGGGTCTACCAGCGCATCCAGGTTTAGCCGTGCGGCGTAATCTGCCATAGATTCCAGGTGACGTGAGAGGGTAAGGCGAACAATCACCAGCAGCCCCAACGTGCCCAGCATCACCACAAGCGACTGGAACAGTAAATTAATCAGCGCACCTTTACGAAGCTCTGAATACACCTGCTCTATGGATGATGTGAGGGTAAGGGTGCCTACATCTTCCGGGCCTCGATAGGTAGAGCGGTCAAACACCAGCGGAAAGGTTTGCGAAATCACCAGGCCTTCGGGGTAACTGCCGGTGGTGAATTGCTCGCCGGTAGAGGTAACCACTCTGGCGTAGTGAATCGCCTTCACAGCGCGCATGTCGTCCAGGCTATTGGCCACCTCACTGAAGTTCATCAGCCAGATGTTGTTGCTCATACCCCCGGAGACAAGATCTGCCGCTCTTTGCTGGGTTTCCTGAAGATCGGATTTGCGGCGCTCAAACTCACCGATCATCTGCACGCCGGTGGCAACCAGTGAGAGCACCAGACTGAAAAGCAACACATACACAAGCAGCCGCAATGCGAGCGGCCGAATACCCATGCGTGAAAGAAACCGGTTTGGGGCCAAGGCACAAATTCCCTGTGTCGACTACAAAATCGTCAGACGGAAGTCTAACAGACAGTCAGCACTTCGACACGCTTGTGTGAATGATCGTTTATAAATTGGAAACGCACATTCAGATCATAAAGGTGAGCCCCATAAATGCGCTCTTCATCGCGGCCCCGCCGGAACGAAGGCCGGGGGTCGTAACTCACCACATCTGTAATAAGGTGTTTCAAATCCGGGTATTGCTCTGGTGGCAGGCGGGCCAGCTGGCTTTCGGCCTCTGCCAGAAAGACAACATTCAGGCGTTCAGCGGGCCCCGTTTCGGCCCAGCCCAGAGAGGCCCCCGGTACCGAATCCGCAAAGGGCAGGTAGGGTTTGATATCCAGAATCGGCGTGCCATCAATCAAATCGTGGTCGCTGATCTGCAACACCAGTTGGCTGTCTTTGCGCACAATCCCCTCATTACGAACCACCGACAGCCCCAGGCTGTTAGGCCGGAAGGGCGACCGGCTGGCGAATACCCCTATTTTTTCATTACCGCCCAGGCGGGGTGGCCGAACCACCGGCCGCCATTCGGCCCGCACCGCCTC
>JAKDUK010000108.1 GCA_030457765.1 Marinobacter sp.
CTAGAAGTGGAATTGCGTGGATCAAAAATCGCTTTGTCTGGCACTCCAGCTCGCCTGTTTGAATTGTTGGTGCGAGCGTATCCGAGCTTTCTTAGCCACGAGGCACTAACGGATGCGGTATGGGGTGCTCATCATGGAGAAACCGAGGGAAACAGCCTGCGTACTCATATCTACACACTTCGAAAATCCCTGCACGCAGGCTTGGGCAGCGGGATGGTAAAAACAATCCATGGACGGGGATACTGTCTAGAAGTCCCTGAAAAAGGGAACCCCGATACGCTATGAAGTCATCTTTGACCACGCGCTTTGCCCGAACACTGTTTTTTCTGATTGCTGCAACCACAGCAACCTCAATGTTTGTTATTGAATTATTTGTTGAAGACGTTGAAGACACCATTCTGGGGCTCGAACTGAAGGCTGATGCCGAGTTTTTTGCAGTGCAGCTTCAGCAAGGGGATTTTCAACCCATACAAACGGCAAGGCTAAAAGCCGTTTTCCTGTCTGACGGCGAGGCCGACGACACTCTGCCGACATACTTTCAAAATCGCACTATGCCGTTGTCCGAGGAAATCGAAATAGGTGACGTAACGCTGCTGATACATGGCGAACGACTGGAAGAGCCCGGTGGCAAACTCTTCCTGGCTCAAGATATCACTATCATGGAAAATCGTGAGTCGTTGGTTCAGATGGTTCTGGTCGGAGTGGCTAGTGTCATGCTTCTAATTGGCTATTTTGTTGCCCGGGCGGGCTCTCGGTATTTGGTGCGACCCTTCAAGAAGCTAACCCGTGAAGTGCTGGGTACAGTGCCGGGACCGTCGATGCAACAAATTACCACGGACTACCGCGACCAAGAGTTTTGCGATATTGCCGAAGCGTTTAACCGGTTCCTGACCGCGCTTGAACACCATATCGAGCGAGAAAAATCCTTTGTTAAATTAGCCAGCCATGAGCTTCGTACGCCTTTGGCTGTGATGAGTGGCGCTTTGAATGTATTGGAGCAACGCCAAAGTCTTTCAATGGCGGATCAAAAAACCCTTGCCCGTATTCGCCGAGCTATGGAAACCATGCGCGACGATACGGAAGTACTGCTTGAACTTGCTCGCAGTGAAGCGTCCGAAGGCGATGCCAGAACTATTGTGCTGCACGAGGTGGTTCAGAACACAATTGATGATCTGGAACATGGGCTTCCAGGTCATACCGAACGGGTTACCGTTTATAACAACAGCCCGGGGCTGAGGGTCACAACTCATCCCGCTCTAGTACGCATGTTACTGCGTAACTTGTTGCAGAATGCGCTGCGCCACACTCATGCCGGAGTAGAAGTTCAACTAATCAAGAACAGAATCTCGGTGCGAGACTTTGGGGCAGGGCTTCCTGAAAACGTAACTGAGCGCCTGAACACTATCGGGCCGCCCAGCACGGATACATCCAAGGCCGGAGAGTTCAACAACACTACCTTTGGGTTGCTGATTGTCCGGCTGGTTTGTGAGCGGCTGGGCTGGGATCTGGAAATCGCGCAATCGGACAATGAGGGCACTGAGTTCCTGATCCACGTTCATAATCTTGCCTGACAAGCACCGCATCAAAGGCGCCTACGCTCGCTTCTCGCTCTGCCCATGTTAGTCGGGTAGCCCGTAGGCTTGTTCCCGATAGAGTTCCAAGGGTAGGAGAGCATGGGCCAGAGCTCTTCTTATAGCCGTTTCTTCAGGTGCATCTGCCAGATATTCGGTGCTTTCGGTTTCCCGTGAATAAACGCCGGCTAAAGGTTGTTGGTCGGGGCGCAGTACAGTCACATTGTAGCGGTCGTCCATCCATGCGTAGTAATCGTTGAACTGCATGATTGCCCGACCGGGCGCGTCCGGAAATCTCGCCAAGTCCCGGCCTACCATGGGGTGCTCACCTGCAATGCCCATGAGCGAAAGCAGCGTTGGTGCAAGATCAATCTGGCTGGTGATCGTTTCAATACGGCGGCTTTCAATGTCTGCGCCGAGTATCAGCCCGGGAATCTGAAAATTCTTGATGGGAACCAGCTCATCGCCCCACACCCTGGCATCATGATCTGCAACGATAAGGAACAGGGTATCGTTCCAGTAGTCGCTGTTCCGTGCGGTGTCTATAAAGTCACCCAAGGCGTGATCCGCGTATTTGACGGCGTTATTGACGGTATTTTTCTCCTCATCGTACCGTTCAATTCTGTTGTCCGGATATTCAAACGGCGTGTGATTGGATGACGAGAAAACCAGGCGAAAAAAGGGCTTTCCAGAGACATGTAGTTTTTGAAGATCTTCATGGGCTTTTTCGAACAGATCTTCATCACTGACACCCCAGCTTCCGGTAAACGCTGGATTGGTGTAATCCTGCTGATCTACGATTGAATCGAAGCCATTGCCGGTGAAAAAGCTGCGCATGTTGTCAAAGTGAGCCTCTCCGCCGTAGATAAAGCCGGTGTCATAGCCTTTTTGGTTTAACAGCCCACCTAGCGTAAAGAAACCGGTTTGTGAGAGTGATAGTTTGACCACACTGCGGGCGGGAGATGGCAGGAACCCGGATACCACCGCCTCGATGCCTCGAACAGATCTTGTACCCGTCGCATATAGATTTTCGAACCACCAACCTGAATCTTTCAGAGCTTCAAGGCGAGGCGTGACCGGCGTGCCGCTCAGTGATTCAACAAACGTTGCGCCCAGGCTTTCCTCCAGAACGATCACCAGATTAAGGGGGCGGGTTCTCGCTTTTACCGGTGTTTGTTTATGCAGTGTCGGAGATTTGTTGTCGTTAAACTCATAGCTACGAAGCCAGGGCGCGCTTGTGACCTCATCCAGTATTTTGGACATTGTCATCTGGCCATAGCTGTCGCTCGCATCTGTTTCATGCTTGAGATTGTATATCGCAAACGCCACAGACCATGTGGAGTTGATAATCAGTGAGTTCACGAGAGCATCAGAGGTTAGCGCAAACATTGCCGGATTAGCGGGGCGGTGACCCGTTGTGGAACGAACACTGATAAACACGGCGAGAACAACGATTGGCCAAACCAGAATCGCTTTCCGATAGCTGCCTGATTGGGCCTCTCGTGACCACGAGCGCATCAGGCAGGCAAATAGGACGGTTAGTGAAATGCAAAGAAGGATTCCCACAATTACGGTAGGTAAATAGCCTTCCCAAAGCATGCTGAGTACTTCCTTGGGATAATCCAGATACTCGATAAACAGGCGGTTGGGCCGGGTATCGTACTCGGTGATGAACGTTGGCGTGGCCAGCTCCATAAAAAGAAACACAAAAACGACAATCAGCGCCCAAATGCTTGTTAGACGTTTCCAAACCATCCAGCTGAAACGATGACCCAACACCGGCAAGAGCAAAACCAAAGGGGCCACGGCCATGCCAGCCATGATTAGATCCACCCGCAGGCCATGAATAAAGATGCTTGGCCATACAGATGTCTCTGCAACGCGATCAAACTGCCATGCCACCAGAAATGCTCGGGACAGGCTGCCGATGATTAGTATTGCGACAAACAGCATCAATAAAGGCGCGTAGGCACCGGCCCAGCTGAACCAACGATACACACGTTCGGGTAGTGAGTGATTTTTAGCGGAAAAGAAAGAAGGCATGCTTGCACTCTTGGTTAGTGTAGTCAGTGAATCCGCAGTTGGGGAACTCGTTAACGGGAGTGCAGAATAGGGGAGGACGCGTCAGTAGCAGATCAAGAAAGTATCAAGAATTTGTCAAAGTGGCAGCGAGGGAACGGGGTTCCTAATCTACGTTCACAGCCTTGTCTGATAGGATGGAAATCTGCCACAGCCATAAACAAACCCACGCATGAGGAGCCCCCCCCCCATGATCGCGACCCTCGACGATCTCGCAACGTTGGCAAACTATTCGCTCATGGATACTCTCAACTGCGACCCAGACGCAAAGGCAAACGGACGCGACCACGCGCCGCGGCAAGTCTTCACTGGGCACTATGTGCCTGTCACGCCAACGCCAATCGAAAACCCCGAGTACGTTGCCCATAGTAAAAGCTTCTTTCGCGAATTGGGTTTTGCCGACAGCCTGGCGCAGTCGGCCGATTTTACTCAAATGTTCTCGGGTGATACTTCTTTCGTTCCGGCGCCCATGCGCAAAGCTGGCTGGGCGTGCGGTTACGCACTTTCCATCTTCGGCACCGAGTTCCAACAGCAGTGCCCGTTCCAAACTGGTAATGGATACGGCGACGGCCGCGCAATTTCAGTGCTTGAAGCCGTCATCAATGGTCAACGCAGGGAAATGCAGTTAAAAGGTGGCGGTAGAACGCCATACTGCCGTGGCGCAGATGGCCGGGCCGTTTTGCGATCGAGTGTTCGGGAGTTTCTGGCACAGGAGCATATGTACGCGCTCGGGGTGCCAACGTCACGGTCTCTGAGTTTGTACGTGTCGAAAACGGAGCAAGTCAGGCGGCCGTGGTACTCACAGGGCTCATATGCAAGAGAGCCAGACAGGCTCATATGGGAGCCTGTCGCCATCACAACGCGGGTCGCACCTTCGTTCATTCGGGTTGGCCAGCTTGAGCTCTTTGCTCGCCGTGCTCGCAAAGACGAGCACCCGCAAGCGATGGATGAGCTCGAGAAGATCGTGTTGCACTTGATTGATCGTGAGTACTCAGAAGAGATCGACCAAACGCTCGCCACCGCCGAGAAAGTGGTGTTGCTTGCGCGCAAGTTCCTCAGCCGACTCACGTCGCTTGTGGCGAACTGGGTTCGCGTCGGTTACTGCCAGGGTAACTTCAACAGTGACAACTGTGCTGCCGGCGGCTTCACACTCGATTACGGCCCATTCGGGTTCTGCGATGTGTTCGATCCGCTTTACCAGCCATGGACAGGTGGCGGACATCACTTCGCTTTCCTGAATCAGCCGGTGGCCGCAGAGCGCAACTTCCGCTCGTTTTGTTCGGCGTTGCGGCCGTTATTGACTGCGCATCAGGGCAGCTTGCGGCAACTCGATGAGATTCAGAATGAGTTTCCAAAGGTCATGCAGGCAAAAATGGATACGATGTGGGCTGCAAAACTTGGGCTTGACGCTTTTAACACAGAGTTGTTCAACGAGCTCGCAACACTGATGCAGCAAATGCCTGTTGATTACACAATGTTCTTTCGCGAGCTTTCGAATGTGCCCATCGATATTGGCCCACTCAAAAACAGCTTCTACAAAAGCTCGTCGTACGACGCAGACCCCGAAGAGATGGATAAGCGATGGTCACAGTGGCTCACAAAATGGAAATCGCTCACTCAATTTAGCTCTTGTGAGGAGCTTTCTCGTCAGATGAAGCTAGTCAATCCAAAATACAGTTTGCGGGAGTGGTTCGTTGTGCCTGCGTATCACCAAGCGGCTGCGGGGGACTATTCTTTAATTCGAGAGCTGCAGGAAGTCATGACGCAGCCATACGCTGAACAATCGAAGGACGTGGAGGAAAAATACTACAGACTGAAGCCGTCGGAGTTTTTTGAGCTTGGTGGATTGTCGCACTATAGTTGCTCGTCGTGACTGCGCCTATATTTTCCGCTCCCGTCCCTCAAAGCGCTTTCGGGCCTGATCTGAGTTCACATATACCGACTCAGTAAAGGCTGCGCTTGTATGCCCCGGTTCTTCACTAATATGGTCGCAAGAAATTGCGGTATTGAAGGGTGGCAGTGAAAGTCTGCAAGATCTTCAAGATAATTAGCCGTATCTTGAAACTCCACACAAAGTACTAAATTCGTCGTCCGGGTCAGGATTGACCCTGACCCTGTTTCAATACTGCTCATTGTCAGAAAAATCCGGCTCTGACCCTACCTAAGCAGAATGCGGTTCAGCCGGCGGGGAGCAGGTCAGGGTCATCGGAGCGTTGAAGCAGGTAGCGGA
>JAKDUK010000038.1 GCA_030457765.1 Marinobacter sp.
TCAATCTGACAGGAACGCTGCCTGATGGTCATACACCAGATTTGACAATAACTCCGCCGCGGCTGGCGTGATGCGCTCTGGCGCAAGTACTTGTATCTGCTCGAGAGTCTCGGGCGTGCGCCCGGTCACAACCAGGTTGTGACCGCCGCGAACCAGGGCGCGGGTAACGGATTCGCCAATGCCAGAGCTGGCGCCGGTAATCCATATGTTGGAGCGTGCTTCAAGGCGACTGTTCATCCTGCGTAGCCCTTTACCCAACGAATAACACCACCGATTACCGGCAGGTTTTCATACAGCAGTTGGCCTGCGTCAAAGTAATCCCGGTGGTAGCAGATTTTTCTGCATCGGACTTCTATATGGCTAATGCCAGCTACTTGTATCTCGCGCCCACCACGAATACGTTTATGGCGCAGATGCATCACCCACGGCACAGTGGCAAAGCTCTCTTGAATCACTGCGTTTTCGAAGGTGAAGTGGCAAGAAATAACGTTGGCATACGAGCCGGCAAAATAGTGTGTTAAGGCATCAAGGCCTTTCACGGAACCAAGTGGGTCTTGAAATTTTATGTCCTCACTGTACACATCCGGCAATTTGTTCAGATTGCCTTTATCAAGCTCGTTGAATAGACGCCTGAATCGCTCCAGCGTGCCGGGCACATCGGAGTGCGCGCGACCCACTTCAATGGGTGGAACGGTGGTCATTTGCGCGCTCTCCTTATTTGGTCAAGTTGGCGGGTTTCGTCCTGAATACGTTGAGGTATCGGGTTTAGCTCCCAGATAATGCCGAGTTTTGACAAAACCCAAAGCCCATACCACGTGATGTCGATCTCGTACCATCGAAACCCCTGGCGTACGGACTGAGGCCAGCGGTGATGGTTGTTGTGCCAGCCTTCACCCAGGGTTAGCAAAGCCAGCCAAACGTTGTTGCGGCTGTCGTCGGCGGTATCAAACCGGCGTTTGCCCCACACGTGGGAAAGTGAGTTTATGGAAACGGTGGCATGGAACAGTGCAACCGTAGAGATGAAAAAGCCCCAAACCAACATCTGTAAACCGTTCGTGCCAAGCTGTGGCGCCCAAGCTGCGAGTGCTTCACCTAACCCATATATTAGAAGCGCCGATGCGGCGGGTACTAAAGCGTCAAACCGATTGATAAGCTTGAGTTCAGGAAACTTAAGCCAGTCTCGAACACGCCGCTCGTCTGTAATAAAGCCGGCATCACAAGTAAACCAGCCCATGTGCGACCACCAAAACCCACCTTGGTGGGGAGAGTGTAAGTCCTTCTCCCGGTCAGAGTGGCGGTGGTGATGCCTGTGGTGGGCAGCCCACCATAGCGGTCCGCGCTGAGCAGCGCTGGCACCTAACAGTGCAAATAGGAATTGTGCAGGTCGGCTGGTTTTGAATGTTTTGTGCGCAAAGTAGCGATGATAGAATCCGGTAATTGCGAACATTCGCACAACAAAAAACAAACATGCGAAACTGATAGCGAAGGCACTTACATCGGTGTATAAAGCCAAAAAACAAGCTAGGTGCAGCGCAAGAAAAGGAATCACGCGCACGAAATTAAAGGAGCGGGATGCCGCATCTATGTGATCCGAACCCGCATCGGAATCGAACCACCTCAGAATGTTAATAAACAAGTCTTGCACTCGGGTCATACCCTGATTGCCCTTTTTCTCTAAATGGAACCTGAATGGCGACATTCTTTGAATGTTTGAGCGCCATCCCTTAAAGGTTTGTACGCTCTGACCACAGTAACTGGATGCACCAAAATCATGTTAAATGAGACGCTTCGTACGACGGATATACGCCGAATAGCGATTGTTGGTTCAGGCTTGGCGGGTTTAACTGCAGCCATTAAGTTAAAACAGCAGGGTCACAAGATAACGGTGTTTGAGAAAAGCCGGGGGCCTGGTGGCAGGCTAGCAGCAAAACAAGTTAACAACGGCTCTGCCGATATAGGTGCTCAGTATTTCACCGCGCGTAACCCCGAATTTTTGCCATTTCTCTGCGAGCACGCCGGTGATTGCAGCTTTTCTGTCTGGGGTGGTCGATTTGGCTTTCAGGGCGCAAACAACCAGTGGCAGGTATTTCCGAACGAGCTTCGCTATGTGGGTGTGCCAAGAATGACGGCGATCTCCCGTGCTTTGTCTGCACATGTAACCGTGGTGGCTGATACCCGGGTTGAACGATTGGTTCGAGCTGGCGAATACTGGCTTCTGTTTGATGCTAACGGCGAACAGGTCGATAAATGTGATCAGGTGATTGTTACCGCGCCACCGGCTCAGGCGAGAAAATTACTTGTGCAAAGCAACCTGCCCGAACTGGCGGAACAGCTTAACGATGCAGTAAACCGAGTGTTGCCGTGCTGGGCTGTGGCCGCTCGCTTTGAAGGAAACCCTTGGCCACATCATGAGGGCATTCGGTGTAACCACCCGGCGATTTACTGGGCCGCTAACAATTCAAGCAAGCCTGATCGCGATAACAAAAATCAGAGTGATACCGGTACCTGGTGGGTCCTGCATGCGAGCGCCGAGTGGACAGTACAGAATGTAGACACCGCGCCGGAGCGAGTCGCAAAGGAGTTGATCGCGGCATTCCGGGAGCTGACAGGCACTGAAATACCCACAGCAGACTCCGTAACACATCGTTGGTTGTATGCTCGTTCTGACGGAGGCGACAGCCCGGGCCACCTATGGTTTGAAAAACAAAACATTGGCCTTGCTGGTGACTGGCTCAGTGGGGGCAGGGTAGAAGGCGCTTTTAACAGCGCCTGCAGTCTGGTGTCTGCTTATACGCAAAGCCTGGTTAGCCGGTAATATCCGGCCCAGTATTTATTGTGATATCCGGGCGAGTATAAAAGTGGGTAATGGTGCCGTCGTTAAACTTGCTGAAAAAGGCACTCACATCCGTGATCTTTTTCAGTGAGCGGGTGCGATTAACCGGGTCCCGAACCAACACCTTGATGCCGTTGAAGTTGTCTTGAATGTTGGAAAAGCGAGCGTGCATGGAGCAGGTTACCACGTGGGCCGGATTCAGCTTCATCGCTTCTGCAAGCCAAACACTGTGTCCGGTAATGCCGGTGGCAGAAAGGTTTTCCCGGGTATCGAGGTGGGTTAGCTTTACGCGATTGACAATACAGAAAGAGAAGCTCTCGGGCCTCCGGCGAGCGACCTTTCGGAAAGCTTCCCAGAAAAAGCTATCCGTTAACTCAGCAAAGTACTGCATATCGCTTAAACAGGTGTCTATCCACTCAAAACTCTCCGGATCTTCAAGAACTTCGTTGATTGCCTCACGCAACAGCCAATCGAATCCCAGTGCTGTTTTGTGGGCGTACACTTTGCGGTACATCTGGTAGCGACTGTATATAAAATCCTCAAGTGCCCCAAGCCCTTTCTGGGTAATGGCCAAACCCAGCCACGGCTCTGATTCATCCCAGCCAAAGCGCAGGTTACTCAGCAAATGATCGAGGTTGAGACCGCCTATGGTTACAGATGAGTGAAAACCGTCCCGCAACATATAATCGGCGCGGTCGGCATCGATTTCTCCCGATACAATTGAAGAAAGCAGCCCCAGAACCAGCTGTGGTATGTTTTCGCTGATCTGTGATTCTGCCTCTGCGCTTTCACCGGCAATAAACCCCCAAAAGGTGCGGGCATGGCGACAAAAGGTGGCGCTGGGAGTGACGTCAGTGGTTTCCATGATGCCGATAACATCGCGGGCGTGCAGGCCAGCACCTTCCAGGTCGACCGCCGAGAGCACATCGTGAGCCACTCGCACGGAATAGTGCTCATGCTCAAGCTCTTCGGGCTCTGCGCTATGATAGTCGGAGTAATCCACCCCTTCCCATAAATCGGCAAACCGGCCAGGCCGCGACATCAAATTCCGTATGCGTCGTGCCTGGGTAAACTGATGAGAAAAACTTGAGTGGCCGCTGTCGTGCAGAAGGCATCCAAGACGTATCGTTTTGGCGAGATAGTCGATAGCGTCCAGCTGGCTCAGGCTCAGATCAGTCTGTTCGCTCAGCTGGCGTTCCCGGAGATAGGCGTCAATCATGGAGCGGAACATACGGGTGCCTACGTGCATCACGCCAATGCTGTGTAGAAAACGGGAGTGGGTTGCACCTGGGAATACCAGGCTCAGTATGTCGTTTTGGCAGATGTTTCGAAGCCTCTGAAACAGAGGATGGTCGATCACCTGAATTTCATGACGGTATAGCGGAATTGCGCCGTGCACCGGATCCATGATCAGTTTGTCATAGGCACCTAACAGGTCATTTACCGCTCTTCTCATTCGTAGGAATCTCCGGTTTTCGCCAAACTGGCCTTGTTATATCACAGGGGCATGCCAAAATAGGGTTTGACACGCCATTTATCGTTTATCGCTAGTAGTTTAGGGCAGTAGCCATGACCTCGCGTACCGGGCACCTTTTAGTTCGTATACTGATTATTGATGCAGATGTTAAAGCTCGTGCCGAACTTGCGCGCTACCTGGAAACCCGGGGGTTTTACGTTTTAGGCTACCCTGACCTGGAGTCAGTGTACGCACCGATTGACGATAACACGCCAGACATTATCTTTGCAGATCTTGCCCCTTCCGGCATCCGTGAGCTTGCGGGCAGGCTTGATGAAACTGAAACCTACATTCCCATCGTTGCCTGTTCTTCCACTGAGTCGAGTAAAGATGTGGTCGATGCTATCCGAGCCGGTGCTTCAGATTTCGTACTTAAACCTTCCTGCGGCGACAAGCACGCCTTGCGCGATGTTATCCGAAAGCTCCTCGAGCGTGTGCGAGTACGCCGCCTGAACCAGCTTTACAGGCAAGAGCTTGAAGACGCCAATAGCGACCTCAGAGATGGTATAGCCGAGTTGCAGGCCGATCAAAGAGCAGGGCGCAAAGTGCAGTTACGAATGTTGCCTGAAAAAGAACAGTTTACCGGCGGCCTGTACGTGGATCATCTGATCAAACCTTCGTTGTATTTGAGTGGTGACTTTCTCGATTATTTCTCACTCACAGAAGACAAAACCCTGGTTTACATTGCCGACGTATCTGGCCATGGCGCCAGTTCAGCGTTTGTGACCGTACTTTTGAAAAACCTCAGTAATCGCCTGCAACGAAATCTCCGCCGGGGATCAAGCGATGACATTCTGTACCCCGACCGGTTTCTTGAGCGAATTAACTCAGAACTGCTCGATACCGATCTGGGAAAACACGTAACTGTTTTTGTTGGTATCATTTCTCTTAATGAGCGTACATTGGAGTATGCGGTAGGCGCCCACTTCCCGATGCCAGTATTATCGTTTGAAGGTGGCGAAACCGCTTTTCTGGAGGGCAGCGGCCTCCCCGTAGGGTTATTTGAGTCACCACAGTGGGAAGTGTACAAGGTTCCTCTGGACAGGCCTTTCCGCTTGATTCTTTTCTCGGATGGTATTCTTGAAGTCATCCATAAAAAGAGTCTTGATGAAAAGGAGCAGAGACTACTTGAACTCGTATCTGGAGGTCGTCACACTGTCGCATCTCTTAGCGAGGCTCTCAATCTCGACGAGATCACAGAGTTACCGGACGATATCGGTATTGTGACGGTTACTGATACGGATTCAGTGTCAGAAAACTCGTCGTTGAAATAGTGGCAGTGTGAGACATGGCTGGTTATAAAATCCTGCAGGCTGAAAAACAGGGCATATACGTCCTGAAGTTTATTGGAGAAATCCGGCTGAACCTTTGTTGTACGCTGGATAATCTTGTCGATTCCATCACCCTGGATCCGCAGTTTAAAACGGTGGTGATTGACCTCACCGAAACCGAAATCATCGACAGCACCACCCTCGGCCTGCTTGCCAAAATAGCTATGGCAGCCCAAAAGCAAAGCCACTTTTTACCTACGTTGATTTCCACCAACCCAGACATCACCCGTATTATCACCTCTATGGGTTTCGACAAAATCTTCATCATTGTCCGCGAGCCAGCCTCGCGCATTGAAGATCTAGAAGAAATACCTGTGCTGAGGGCCAGCGAACAAGACGTTCGCGATAAGGTGTTGGATGCTCATAAAGTACTAATGGGGCTGAACCAGCAAAACCGGGAAGAGTTCAAAAATTTGGTGCGTGCCCTGGAGTGCGAAGAGCCCGGTTGACTCGCACGCCCATTCTCCCGAACCGGCTGACGCAGGCCTGATTCAAAACAAACGGAACAACTATGCCTGAAAAAACTGAGCCTAGTGCGAACGAGGCAAAAGGGCCGGCACACGATGTGGCGGTTCTCGGAGGTGGCAGCTTCGGTTCTGCCATGGCAAAAGTACTTGGGGAGAACGGCCATCGGGTTCACTTTTGGATGCGCGACAAAGCCCAGGTTGAAGAAATCCGCACAACCGGCATAAACAGCCGTTATATGCCAGGTATCGAGATTACAGGCGATATTCAGCCGACCACGGATCTGGCAGATGCCGTAAACAAAGCAGAAATAGTGTTTGTTGCTATCCCCAGCAAGGCCTTTCGTGCCGTTATACACGATAACAGCAGCAAATTTCGGGAAGGGCAGATTGTTGTCAGCCTAACCAAGGGAATTGAAGCCCATGGTTTTAAGCTGATGAGCGAGATACTGCAAGAAGAAATTCCCCGCTGCCGTATTGGCGTGCTCAGTGGCCCGAACCTGGCCAGTGAAATTGTAAACCGGGATCTTACCGCGACCGTTATTGCCGCTAAAGATCCGGATGTACGACGCACCGTTCAGGACCTGCTTGGCTGCAAATACTTTCGCGTTTACGCTAACGTGGACATTTATGGGGTTGAGCTGGCGGGTGCACTCAAGAATATCTATGCCATTGTGGCAGGTCTTGCCTCGGCCCTGGATATGGGTGAAAACGCCACGGCTATGTTGATTACCCGCGGGCTTGCCGAAATGAGCCGTTTTGCCGTCAGCCTGGGTGCCAACCCAATGACGTTTATGGGGCTGGCTGGCGTGGGTGATTTAATAGTTACCTGTACCTCTTCAAAAAGCCGTAATTATAGAGTTGGTCATGCAGTTGGCCAGGGCAAAAAGTTGGACGATGCAGTGGCAGAACTGGGTCAGGTAGCCGAAGGCATTTACACGCTTGAGCTGGTGAAAGAAAAATCTGAAGCTATTGGCATCTACATGCCACTGGTGCGTGGCCTGTATGAAATTCTATACAGGGATGCGTCCATAAAGGCAGTGATTAACAGCTTGATGACGTCTGTACAGAATTCGGATGTTGAATTTATCCTGCCGCGAACCATTACTGAATAACAGGCCAACTCCCGGGAGGTGCGCGGTGCAACTACTGATTATGCGTCATGGCGAAGCCGGCTGGCACTCGTTGGATCAGGAACGAGCGCTTACAGAAGCAGGCCGTGCCCAAGTGGCCGAGTGTGGCGCGCAAATTGCGGCTTCGCCCTGGCGGCCAGAACAAATTTGGTGCAGTCCTTATGTGCGGGCGCGGCAAACCGCAGCTATTGTATCCGAGATCCTGAACTGCCCGGTGGAAGAAAAAACCTTTATCACCCCTGAAGATGACCCCGGGTTATGCCTGGATGCCCTCCTTGAAAATCAACATTCACCCTTGATGTTGGTTTCTCATATGCCCTTGGTCGGCAGCCTGTCCACACTATTGATTGATGGACACAGGCGCGGCCTTCCATTCATGACAGCCCAGGCTGTTGTTCTCGATATGCCGGTTGTCGGCCCCGGCTGTGCAGACTTGAAAACCCAGTTTCTGCCCTGATCACATAGTAATTATCGCTATTCATACTGACTGAGTGCAGATTATGTACAGTTTTCCCATTGACTATGTGGAGCCGGTTTTTCGGCCTCCCAGTGAAGCGAAATCACTCATACTTCCCGTAACTAACGGATGCTCGTGGAATAAATGTACGTTTTGCGAGATGTACACCCAGCCTCAAAAGAAGTTTAAGGCCCGTAAGCCGGAAGATGTGCGCAAAGACATCGAGAATGCTTCCAAAAACTTAGGTGGCGTAAAACGCGTTTTCCTGGCCGACGGCGACGCCATGGTGCTTTCGACCCGGCGCCTGGTGGAGATCCTTGATGAGCTTAATGCTGCGTTTCCGGAGCTGCAGCGGGTTTCCAGCTACTGCCTCCCCAGAAACCTCGCCAAAAAAACCGTAGAAGATCTCAAACAGTTAAAGGAGGCAGGGCTCAGGATTCTCTATGTGGGTATGGAGTCCGGTGATGACGAGGTACTGCAACGAATCAATAAAGGGGAAACCTGGGAATCGACCCGATCTGCGCTGCTGAAAATCCGGGAAGCGGGTCTGACAAGTTCGGTTATGGTGCTTAATGGTTTGGGTGGCGAAACCCTGTCACGCCAGCACGCCATTAATACCGCCACCTTGTGCAATGAAACCCAACCCGACTACCTTTCAACGCTGGTCGTTAGCTTTCCCCAGGGCGAAGAGCGGTTTCGTAAAGGTTTTGGTGAGGATTTCATTCCTCTTTCCCAGCAAGGGTTGTTTGAGGAAATTCGTACATTTTTGGAACACCTGGAACTTGAGCGGACAGTATTCAGAAGCGATCACGCCTCAAACTATCTGGTACTCAAAGGCAATCTGGGGCGCGACAAGCAAAAGCTATTGGATCAAGTGAACCTGGCCATAACCAGCCCTGGTGCCGTGCCACTGAGACCAGAATGGCAACGCGGCCTGTAAATTCCTGTTTTTGGAGAACAGACATGAGCCAGAACCCAGAAAACCTTGTGGAGCAAGTAGAGAAAACCACCAAAAATCTTAGCCGGCCTCCGCTTGAACAATGGCACCCGGAGCTTTCCGGAAAGATGGACCTGCGCATAAATCGAGACGGGCAGTGGATCCACAAAGGTGAGCCCCTGGGCAGAGAAGCGATCGTAAAGCTATTCTCTACCATTCTTCGCCGCGAAGAAGACGGTCAGTACTATCTATTAACGCCAGTAGAAAAGTGGCAAATTCAGGTGGAAGATACACCCTTGCTTGCCCATTCGCTTGAGGTGACGGACACAGGCGAACAGCAGATCATAACGCTAACAACCAACGTAGGTGAAACTCTTGAGGTGGGCAACGATCATCCGCTCGAGATTGGCCACTATGAAGGCTCTGAGCAGCCGCGGCCACTGATTCGCGTACGCCATGGCGTAGACGCTCGACTTGTCACGGCCGCTTATTACGATTTGGCAGAGCATGTGGTAGAGCAAACAGTAGACGGAAAACCCGTGCTAGGGGTGTTTAGTAACGGAAATTTCTACAAAATCGGGCAGGGTGGTTGAAAAGCTTTGGTGCGCCCCCAGAAATGACGGTGGAAAACGCACTATCTCAGTTGTTAAGCTGTGTTTTCATGCTTGTTATGAGCCTGGCTCTCTAACGAGGCCCGGTTGTCGTTAGTCCCTCTGTTCAGTTTGGCTGTTCATGATTACTTTCGATTACCTTTAATCAAACATACAGTCATTGCGACACCCAAGGAGATCACATGGCCCAACCTCGCGTTGTCACCATCAATTACACGCTCACAAACAACCAGGGAGAAGAGCTGGACTCCTCCCGTGGAGAAGGTCGCGAGCCGCTGGCTTATCTTGAAGGCGCACAAAACATCATCGGTGGACTGGAGAGTGCACTGAACGAAAAGAACGTAGGCGACCAAGTAAAGGTTTCTGTAGAGCCGGCTGAAGGCTATGGCGAGATTAACGAAGAGCTGGTTCAGCCAGTTCCGCGCACTGCCTTCGAAGGTGTAGACACAATCGAACCAGGCATGCAGTTTCAAGCACAAACTCCGGGCGGCCCTCAGGTAGTTCGTGTTGTGGAAGTTAACGAAGAAACCGTCACTATTGACGCGAACCATCCGTTGGCTGGCGAAACCCTGCACTTCGACGTAGAAGTACTGGAAGCTCGCGATGCCACTGATGAAGAACAGGAACACGGCCACGCTCACTAAGAGTGTAGAAACCGGTTTAAGAAAGGCTCCTACGGGGGCCTTTTTTTGTATTTAAAGAAAAGGACAGTGTCCATAAAAAAGCGGGGATGCGGTTTTTTAACCACATCCCCGCTTTTGCTGCGTTAATTGAATTAACGCGTAAGACCAGCCAGTTTACATGTTGGGGTAATTTGGCCCGCCGCCGCCTTCCGGCGTTACCCAGGTAATGTTCTGTGCAGGATCTTTGATGTCGCAGGTTTTGCAGTGAACGCAGTTCTGAGCGTTTATTTGAAACTGCTTGCCGCTTCCGTCATCCTTTTCAACCACCTCGTAAACGCCAGCAGGGCAGTATCGCTGAGCTGGCTCATCGTACTTTGGCAGGTTTTCTTTGATAGGAATATCCGGGTCGGTCAACTTCAAGTGAACCGGCTGGTTTTCAGCGTGGTTGGTGTTGGAGATAAACACCGACGACAAACGATCAAAGGTGATTTTATTATCCGGCTTCGGATAAACCACTTTTTTACACTCAGACGCAGGCTTCATGGTTGCGTAGTCTGGCGTTGTGTCGTGAAGAGTAAACGGCAGGCTTCTGTGCAGAATATTCTGCTCGAAGAAAGCAAGCGCGCCACCGACAAAGTTACCAAACTTGTGCATGGCCGGGCCGAAGTTTCGTTCGTCGAATAACTCCTTATAGAGCCAGCTCTTCTCGAAACGATCGGCAAAGCTGGTGATTTCCTCACCGGACTGGCCATTCTTCAGCGCCTCAAACACAGCCTCTGCACCCAACAAGCCAGACTTCATGGCAGTGTGCGAGCCCTTGATTTTGGAGCTGTTCATGGTGCCGGCATCGCAACCCAGCAATAGGCCGCCAGGAAAGCTCATTTTAGGCAGGGAGTTGTAACCGCCTTTGGCCAGTGCGCGTGCGCCGTAGGATACTCGCTTTCCACCTTCCAGATATTTGCCGAATTCTGGATGAAGTTTCAAACGTTGCATCTCATCAAACGGGCTCAGGTGTGGGTTGCTGTAGGATAGGTCAGCAATCAGACCCACATACACCTGGCCGTTTTCAAGGTGGTAAAGGAAGGAGCCACCGGTGGTGCCACTTTCGCTCAAGGGCCAGCCAGTTGTGTGTACAACCAGACCGGGCTCATGTTTGGCCGGGTCTATGTCCCACAATTCTTTGATGCCAATGCCGTAATGCTGGGGGTCTTTGCCTTCATCCAACTTGAAATCGTTAATCAGGCGCTTGCCTAGATGGCCGCGGCAACCCTCGGTAAATAGAGTATATTTGGCCCGCAGTTCCATGCCTGCCATGTAGCCGTCTTTTTCGGAACCATCGGCGGCCACGCCCATATCGCCGGTAATAATGCCTTTCACCTGGCCATCTTCAACAATCGTCTCTGCCGCAGCAAAACCAGGGTATACCTCAACCCCCAAGCCTTCTGCTTGTTCACCTAACCAGCGGCACAAGTTACCAAGGCTAATAATGTAGTTACCGTGGTTATGCATGTTTTTGGGCACAAACGCGTTCGGAATCTTGGTTCCTTTTTCCTGGTCTTTCAGCAGGAAAATATCATCACGGGTAACCGGAGTGTTCAGGGGGGCGCCTTTTTCTTTCCAGTCTGGAAAGAGTTCATTCAGAGCCGTTGGTTCAAATACAGTGCCAGCCAAAATATGAGCGCCGATCTCTGAACCTTTTTCTACCACACAAACGGTCAGTTCTTCGCCGGCTTCCTGTGCCAACTGCATAACCCGGCAAGCTGCCGACAGGCCGGCAGGGCCGCCGCCGACGATAAGAACATCAAATTCCATCGATTCGCGTTCCACGTTGGTCTCCTCACACATCTTAATGAATATTATATGCCCGAAAGCTTTAATTTCTTGAGTACCATCATACCTTTTAAACGGCTACCAGACGACTACTCACAGCCTAACACTCCGGCTTTATACACACGGAGGATAACGCATTTAAAGAATCAAACAAACGTTTGTTTGAAATCTGCTCAAAGCTTTGGCATTGTAGATTTGTACTGTCAATTGCGCTGCGCCAAGCCGATTCTCCAGCGTACTATTATTGTTAACAGTAAGGGCAGTACATACTGATTGGCCGGGACAACAGGTATGGGGTGTCTTAACGGACTATTGACCCATTTTATCTTTGCCTTCAGTATTAGTTCGCCGTGACGGACGGCCCCTTCTAGAGGCCGTTGTTTGTAACGTTCGGCCCGCATATCCGTAACCCGGTATCTTGCGCCGACACGAAGCAATCAAGAATGCTCTGTAACCCGCCCGTACAGGGCCTGTCTTAGAGTGTTTTTGATTGAGAGTCATTAACCCATCGTAGAAGAACGAGGAATCTATGAAGGTTCTGGTCGCTGTAAAACGAGTAATCGACTACAACGTAAAGGTACGCGTCAAGCCGGATAACACTGGTGTTGATCTCGCCAACGTCAAAATGGCAATGAACCCATTCTGCGAAATCGCTGTTGAAGAAGCGGTTCGCTTGAAGGAAAAGGGTGTTGCTAGCGAAATTGTAGTGGTATCCATTGGTCCTAAAGCCTCTCAGGAGCAAATTCGCACTGCTCTTGCACTGGGTGCTGACCGTGGTATCCACGTTGAAACCGATGAAGAAGTTCAGTCTCTTGAAGCGGCTAAGTTGCTTAAAGCCGTTGTTGAAAAAGAAGAGCCTAAGCTTGTTATCCTTGGTAAACAGTCCATCGATTCCGACAACAACCAAACTGGCCAGATGCTTGCTGCACTGACTGGTATGGGGCAGGGCACCTTTGCCTCGGAAGTGGTTATTGAAGACGATAAAGTGAACGTTACCCGTGAGGTAGACGGCGGTCTTATGACTCTTTCTTTAAGTCTGCCAGCGGTTGTAACCACAGACTTGCGTCTGAACGAGCCACGCTATGCGTCTCTGCCGAACATCATGAAAGCCAAGAAGAAACCGCTTGATGCTATGAGCCCGGCAGACTTGGGTGTGGATGTTGCGCCGCGTCTGTCTACGTTGAAAGTTGAAGCACCAGCAGGCCGTCAGGCAGGTGTTAAAGTGGAAGACGTTGCCGAGCTGGTCGATAAACTGAAGAACGAAGCGAAGGTGATCTAAATGAGCATCCTTGTAATTGCTGAACACGACAACAGCAGCCTCAAACAGGCGACTCTTAGCGTTGTAGCGGCTGCCAAGGCCATCGGTGGCGATATTGATGTGCTGGTTGCCGGCGAGAACTGTGGTGCCGTTGCAGAAGCTGCAGCAAAAGCTGAAGGCGTTGCAAAAGTATTGGTTGCCGATAACGCAGCTTACGGCCATTTCCTGGGTGAAAACCTGGGTGATCTGGTTGCTGAGCAGGGCAAAAACTACAGCCATATTTTGGCTGCTGCCGGTACAACAGGCAAAGACTTCATGCCGCGCGTTGCTGCGCTTCTGGACGTTGCTCAGGTATCTGACATCATCCGCGTTGAGTCTGAAGACACCTTTGTGCGTCCAATTTACGCCGGTAATGCTATCGCAACGGTTAAAGCCAGCGACAGCATCAAGGTTGTAACCGTTCGTCCGACAGGTTTCGATCCCGTAGCTGGTGAGGGCGGCTCTGCTTCGGTTGAGCAGCTAGACGTTGTAAAGGACGCAGGTCTCTCCTCTTTTGTTAGTGAGCAGAAAGCCGAGTCTGATCGTCCTGATCTTGCCAGTGCCGGTATTGTTATCTCCGGTGGTCGCGGCATGCAAAATGGCGACAACTTCAAGATGCTTGAACAGGTTGCTGATCTGCTTGGCGCTGGCATCGGTGCTTCCCGCGCAGCTGTCGACGCCGGCTTTGTGCCGAACGACATGCAGGTAGGTCAAACCGGTAAAATTGTGGCGCCACAGCTTTACATCGCAGTTGGTATTTCTGGTGCCATTCAGCATCTGGCCGGCATGTCTGATTCTAAAGTGATCGTTGCGATCAACAAAGACGAAGAAGCGCCGATTTTCCAGGTTGCCGATTACGGCCTGGTAGCGGATCTGTTTGAAGCAGTACCGCAACTTGAGGAAGAGCTGAAGAAAGTTCTGTAACTTTTTATCAGGTCTAAAAAAAAGACACCTTCGGGTGTCTTTTTTGTTTCAGACCCATAAACTATAAGCCTAAACTCGCAACCAGCCAGCAACTCCGGATACACCTCAATGACCATCAGCCAGTTTGAAGCTCTTGCTTGCCCTCTCGATGGTTTTTCGCTGCAGAAAAACGGCAACAGCTGGCAATGCAGTGCTGGCCACAGTTTTGATATTGCCCGCCAAGGCTATGTTCATCTGCTGCCCGTACAGAACAAACGCTCCAGGAATCCCGGCGATAACAAAGAGATGGTCGCAGCACGCCATCGTTTTCTGTGCGCCGGGTTCTACCAACCTATCGCTGAAGCGCTTAGCCAGGCTGTATTCCCGGATGGTTTTAGCGAATCGGCTATACGTTGTCTGGATGCAGGGTGCGGAGATGGGTATTACATGCGCCATTTGGCCTGCAATGCACCAAAAAATACAGACCTTGTTTTGATGGGGTTGGATATATCTAAATGGGCCGTGCTGTCTGCCGCTAAACAAGATAGAAATCCAGCCTGGGTTGTAGGCAGTAATGCCAACCTGCCCGTGCTTCCGGAAACATTGGATCGAATATTGTGCCTGTTTGGTTTCCCTGTGTACCCGGAGTTTGCGCGGGTTTTGAAGCCCGGTGGTGAGGTTGTTCAGGTAGATGCCGGACCAAACCACCTTAAAGAACTGCGTGAAGTCATCTATGCAGAACTGAAACAGCCTAACAAAGGTCAGGAGGCAGCGCCTGATGGATTCACGAACCTTGAAACCTCCGTTGTTCGCTATAATTTGCCCCTTCCTGACAAAAGCAGCATCAACGATTTACTGGCCATGACACCGCATCTTTATCGCGCCAACTCAGAAGGTCTGGCCCGAGCGGCAGAGCTCGAATCACTTACCGTAACGGTAGAAGCCACTATCAGGCGCATCAAAAAGGTTTAATCTGCCTCCGTGTTTACTGATCTTTTTCAGCCGTGTCTTTTCTCAGTACCACCCGCTTTTCTGCCTGAGTGATAAATAATGTGTCTGCCAGTATGTGAATCGCTTTATTGGTTGTGCGTACAGTTTGGTAAACCTGTTTGCTGGCTTTATCGTGGGTTTTTCGTGCTTTGCGTGCGTTTTTCCGGAATTCATCGTCCCTCGAGAAACGATCAACCAGGCTGAAGGTAGTGTTAGAGATGGCCCTATGCATTTTTTCTACTGCCCTGGCGCTGCCAGAAACTGTCTCTTCAAGTAGCTTTGCCCGGTTACGCACCTCGTAAAGGTCCATACGGCGTGCCTGAATAGCACTATTGGCAGCAATGTGGTGCGAGGTGAGTTTTCGCGTGAGTGTTCTGCAGCGCTGCAATTGCCAGAACGTAATGCATAGGCTACCGATTGCAATCGCTAGAAAAAGCACTGTTAAGGTGAGCTGTATAGTCACGGAGCAATCTCCTTAGCGGTACTCAATGTGCATCTCTACTTCGATTCCTCGCTCCACAAGCTCTTCTTCCAACTCTTTCATCACGCCCTGATAGACCATTTTACGAACCATCACGGGGAGCTTGTCTGCCATCATTCTGGCAGAGCGGGATTCACGTTTTGCGACAGCAATTGGGTTGAGTACCTTTAGTGTAAGAACCATGTCGGGTTCCTTCTCAAGACTGGACGCAGGATCATGTTCCATGGTCTGGTCCATCATCCGTACAATAATTTTGCGCTGCTCCAAAACCTGCCAGCATAAAAAGCCGCTAAAAATAGTCAGCAGTGCACTAACAATCAGAAGAAAAATGACCAATTATTATCTCCGAACATTTGTCTGAACAATATCCAGCAGTTTGCCTCATAGAAAAGGTTGTGCGATTGGCCCAGACGACGTCAGGGCTGGTGTCAGTCTGAGGTTAGAGCAGGGGATTAAAACTGCTAACATGGGCTTATTGTTAACAAGGTGCATGAGTCGGGAGCGTATCAGCTCCAAATCAATGTTTCTGAATAAAGGGAAAAAATGACTAAACCAACAGAAGCCGCTTACGATCTGATTGTATTCGGAGCCACTAGCTTCGTCGGCCAGATACTTACGCGTTATT
Organism: Marinobacter sp.; assembly: GCA_030457765.1. Lineage (GTDB taxonomy): Bacteria > Pseudomonadota > Gammaproteobacteria > Pseudomonadales > Oleiphilaceae > Marinobacter. The sequence continues at coordinate 16,032 of JAKDUK010000038.1, forward strand.
TGTTCGAATCATACGGATTGGTCGGTGAGGTCAAATGGGCTATCGCTGGTCGCTCAGAAACCAAACTCAATTCACTGAAGACGGAATTGGGCGCTGCTGCCGCGGAGTTACCGGTGATCATTGCGGACGCCACAGATGAGCATGCTCTAACAGCAATGTGCCAGCAGACCGGTGCGGTTATCTCTACGGTTGGGCCCTACGCATTGTATGGTGAGCCGCTGATAAAAGCTTGTGTGACAACAGGCACCGACTACTGTGATCTGACGGGTGAGGTTCAGTGGATTGGTCGCATGGTGGAGCGATACGAGGAACAAGCCAAAGCGTCTGGCGCGCGTATTGTGCACTGTTGCGGCTTTGATTCCATTCCCTCAGATATGGGCGTTTGGTACCTGCAGCAACAGGCAGAAAAAACCTTCGGTGAGGTTTGCCAAGATGTACGTATGCGCGTGAAGGTGGCTAAAGGCGGCCTTTCTGGTGGTACGGTTGCTTCAATGATTAATATAGCGAAAGAAGCAGCAGCCGACCCTAAGCTGCGAAAATCGATGGCTAACCCTTTCTCAATCTGTCCGCCGGAGCATCGTTCAAAAGTGCGCCAGCCAAGCCTGAAGGGTGCGGAGTTCGATAAGACATTTAACGTGTGGCTTGCGCCGTTTGTTATGGGGGCAATCAACACCCGGGTAGTGCACCGCTCTAACGCCATGCAAAACGCTCGTTACGGAAAAGAGTTCACTTACGACGAAGCCATGATGGCAGGCAAGGGAACCAAAGGACGCTTAACGGCTTACGGTATTACCGCAGGGCTGGCAGGTTTCCTTACCGCATCTGCAGTCAAGCCTACGCGCTGGCTGGTTGAAAAGTTTGTGCCACAACCAGGTGAAGGCCCGGCGCCAGAAGCTCAAAAGGCCGGGTTCTACGATCTGCGCTTTGTAGGGCGTACGCCGGACGGCAAAACCATGATTACAAAAGTGACCGGCGATGCCGATCCAGGCTACGGCTCTACCAGCAAAATGCTTGGCGAAGCAGGTATGTGCCTGGCATTTGATGTACCCGCAGATCACCCGGGTGGTTTCTGGACGCCGGCCTCTGTGCTTAACGGCAACTTGCTGGAGCGCCTGACCAGTAAAGCCGGGCTAACGTTTGAGGTGGTTGAAACCCGCTAAAGAGCTATTTAGCTCTCCAACTGAATGACACGGTCGGTGCCCGTTAGGGCATCTGGGCCGTGTGCCAGGCTAATCACCGTTTTACCCTCTAACCAGCTATCAATCTGGCGGGTAATTCTCTGCCTTGTAGCTGCATCCACTCCGGTAAACGGTTCATCCAGTATCAGCAAAGGCGCCGAGCTTAACAGCACCCGGGCCAGGGCAACACGTCGGGCCTCGCCACCGGATAGCCGGCTACCTGAACTCCCTAACCAAGTACCCAGCTGACCCGGCTCCGAATCGAACCGATCAGTCAGCTCCACTAATTCCAAAACACGCCACAGCTGCGCATCTGTAGCATCGGGCAATCCGAGCAGCAGATTTGCTCGCAACGTATCTTCAAACAATACAGTTGTCTGAGTTAGATAGGCGCAAGGAAGGCTTATACAGGAGCCATCTGAAGGCCCAAGAAGCCCGGAAAATGCATCTGCCAGAGACGATTTCCCGCTCCCAGACCGCCCCAGAATCCCAACCCGCTCACCGATTTTAACCTGTAAATTAAAATGCATGATCAGCGGTGTATGTTGGGGATATTGTATTGACAAATCCTGTGCCATTAGCGCGGCGTGTTCTGGCAGGCTGGCCGCCCGTAGGTCAGCTTTAGGGGCGGTAATCTCACAATCACGATTAAGGCGTTTAACAGAGGCTTGTGTGGCTCCCAGCTTACCGAAAGCTTCGGGCAGCATGCCATAAACTTCGGCAAGGCCGAGAAGGGCAATAGGTAGCAGAACCAGAACCGGCCCGGAAATCACTCCACAGTGGAACAACTCAAAACCAACCCAGAGCGCAAACACCGCTGCCAGGTTAATAAGTAAATGCGAACTGGCTTGATGCCAGCCAATGCGGGAATCTGCTTTTACCTGTTCCGACGAGGCCTGATGAGCCTGTCGCAAAAGCCAGGCTCCATGTTTGTCACTGCGGCCAGCGGCGGTAAGCTCGGCAAAGCCTTCAAGGTGCTCAATAACTGACATTCTCAGTGAGTCTTGCTGGTCGCTTTGACGAAACGCAATTCTCGCTGTCCGCATGTATACGGCTAAAGTTGCGAGCACAAAAGCAACGGTAAGAATCAGTAAGATTCCGGCCGCAATCCGAATATCAAAAAGCAGCGCAGCCAGAGCAAAAATCAGCATGGTGATGAGCGCTGCAAGCGCCGCTGGAGCAATCAGCCGCAAGTACAGAGTGTCCAAAGCATCAACATCGTTGGTTAGCCTGGATAACCATTGGGCACCGGTTAGTTGGTGTCTTTGGCCGCGCCCGGCAGTCGCTAACTTATGAAACATCGCAACGCGAATATCAGTTAAAAGCAGCAACACGGTATCGTGGTTATATAACCGCTCCACATAGCGCGAAACGGTGCGGGATACCGCAAAAAAACGGATACCGCCACCGGGCACGTATAGATTGATGGTGGCTGGTAAACTGGCTGCCAAAAGCACGCCCACCAATGCAGTTTTGGTGATAAACCAGCCGGATAGGGCAAGTAAACCCAGCCCGGATAGCAAAGCAGCAAACATTAGCACTGCACCCATAAGAAGCCTTCCGGGGCGCGCGTAGATAAGCTTCAGCCAGGGTTTTAGTTCAGACATCCTTCACCTCCCCACCTGAAACCAGCAATACTCTAGTCGCGAGGGCCAGAAGGGCGCGGTGGTGGGTCGAGAAGATCAATGTCTTGCCGGCCAAGGCCAGCTTGTGTAATGCCTCAAGAACGAAAATCTCGCTGTCGCTGTCAAGGCCTGCCGTGGGCTCGTCCAGAAGAATTATGTCGTAATCTGCTACGAAAATTCTGGCCAAACTCAGGCGCCTGGCCTGGCCGCCGGACAAGCCTTGGCCATCTTCCGAAACCTTGCTGGAAATGCCGCTTTTGCGGGCATCCAATAGTGGCCCAAGGCCAACATTGCGCAACGCGGTTTCGATTGCTACATCGGAGGCTTGCGGGCTGGTTAGCCGCAGGTTATCTGCCCAGGTGCCATGCACCAGAAACCCGCTTTGACCTAGCCAGCCAAATGCAAAACTGCCTGCAGGTTTACCAAACAGATGAATATCGCCGCTGCCAGGCGTCAGGAACCCCGCCAGAAGATGTAAGAGCGTGGATTTACCACCCCCTGAAGGTCCTGTTAGGGCGATTACGTCGCCTTTACCAAGGGCAAGAGATACATCGTTCAATACGTTGTAGCCTGACCGAAATGCCAGCGATACAGAGTTCAGTTCAACGGTCTCGCTGCCGGTTACTGACTCATGATTTTGAGTATCGGAAACATCTTCCGTCGCAAGGTGAGTTGAATGATTCCCGCCAAGCCTGGCCAGAATCTCCGCACCGGCCCCAAGCGCTGCCGCACGATCATGATAGTGCTGGGAAAGCGTGCGCAATGGCTGAAAAAATTCGGGCGCAAGTAGCAGAATCAGCAGGCCAGAGAAAAGTGTCAAATCAGAGGATGGCCCGTAGGTTATATAACCCAAAAGCCCAAAACCGATGTAAATGGCGATAACGGCAATGGCAACGGAAGCAAAAAACTCCAGCACCGCAGAGGATAAAAACGCAACGCGCAGAGTTTTAAGGGTAATCCTGCGATAGTGATCTGATCGTAGTTGGATCTGCTCAGCAGCAGTGTCGGTTTGCCCGAATAGTTGCAGGGTGGTTAGCCCCCGCACCTTATCCAGGAACTGGCCGGATAACCGACTGATGGTATTGAAGTGTTGCTGGTTAAGCTTTTCTGCGCCCATACCCACGAGGGCCATAAAGAATGGAATGAGCGGCGCAGACAGAAGCAGAAAAGTCCCTGCCAGCCAGTCAAGATAAACCACATACACCAGAATAATCAGCGGAACAATAAGAGACAGCGTCATCTGCGGAAGAAAGCGGGCGAAATAACCATGCAACGCATCTACGTGGTCAATCCATTCCCGCGCAAGGCTCCCCGCAGAAGTTTGCCCTAGTTCCAGAGGACCGCTTTTGCGCCAGTGTTGGTGAATCTGCCGGCGGGCCGCACGGCGAACCTGTTCGCTACACTTTGCTGCCAGGTGTGTTTGAACGCCCTGAGCCACGGCACGAACAATAATGGCGAGAATCAGTCCTGCAAAAAGAGGCGCCAGCACAGAGAGCGGCGCCTGCTCGATGACACCAAGGTGGACAATCCGAGCCAGAAAGACCATCTGAATGATGGTTGCCACACCGGCCAGAGTACCAGCGGCAACTGTGCCCCTAATCCAGCGTCGGTTGCCGCTTGTAAGCCCAGAGAGCCAGTGCCTGACTGCGCGCTGATCAGGTGCGGGCGCTGTCACTTAATGATAACCCTCGCCGGCTCGCACCTTGCCCCGGAATACCCAGTAAGTCCAGGCCGTGTACACCAGCACAAACGGAATCACTACTAATAGGCCCAACAACAAGAACAACTGTGAATTGTAGGCCGACGCGGCATCCCAGAGCGTATAGTCAGGTGGCACCAGATAGGGCCAACGGCTGACAATCAGGCCCAGGTAGGCGGTAACAAAAAGCCCCATCGTGGCAACGAAAGGCATACCTTCAAAACGATTGCGCACAGACCGGAAAATCTGGAAGGCACACAGTAGTGTCAGTGCAGGCAGCACCCAGATAATACTCAGATTGCTAAACCAGCGATCTCGAACCATATCGTCGATGAACGGGGTCCAAACACTGATAATAGCGAAAACCACCAGTACTGCGGCTAGCAGAGGTAGGGAAAGTTTATATGCCCACTCCTGCAATCGCCCCTCGGTTTTCATGATTAACCAAGTTGAACCCAGTAGCGCATAACCCGCGAGTAACCCCAAGCCGGTCAACACGGTAAAGGGTGTAAGCCAATCGAAAGCACCACCTACAAAGACGCCATTGGCGGTTTCGTATCCTTGAATGTAAGTGCCTACGACAATGCCCTGGGCAAAGGCTGCCAAGGTAGACCCCCCAGCGAAGGCCCAGTTCCAAAGATACCTTGAGGTGCGAGCCTTGAAGCGGAACTCAAAGGCAATGCCCCGAAAAATGAGCCCCGAAAGCATCAGAAAAACGCCAATGTACAGAGCAGGCAATAAAATGGTGTAGACCAGTGGAAATGCCGCCAGCAGGCCGGCACCGCCAAGCACCAGCCAAGTCTCGTTGCCATCCCAGACTGGCGCAACAGAATTCATCATGGTGTCGCGATCTTCCTCCGAAGGGGCGAAGGGAAACAGAATCCCCACACCCAGATCGAATCCGTCCATCAGCACGTACATGATCACGCCAAAACCGATGATAAATGCCCAGATTAATGCTAAATCAAAGTGTTCCATGATCAGTGGCCTCCCTGCTCGGCTGGGTTAGCTTTTGAATCGTTATGCAATTCAAAGGGCACATGGCTTGCAGACAGGGGCCGTTTAGGCCGCTCTAACGGATCTGGTTCACCGTTGTCTTCACCATCTTCAAGCCCAACATAGAGCACGCGCATCAGGTAATAGACGCCAGCCGAAAATACCAATGAATACACCACCACGTAGCCAATCAGCGTGAACAGCGCCATACCACCAGTCAGAGATGGCGTTACGGCTTCAGCCTGGGACATCATGCCATACACCAGCCAAGGGGCGCGGCCAACTTCCGTTACAAACCAGCCAGCGGTTACCGCAATGAAAGGCGTAACACTCATAAAACGCATGCCCTGAAGGAACCAGCGAGCGCGCCAGATACGACCACCCTTACGCAGAATGAGCCCTGTGAATGCAAACAGAATCATCAGCAGGCCCAAACCGACCATAATTCGGAACGACCAGAATACAATCGCAACCGGCGGCTGTTCTTGTGGCGCGACTTCGTTCAAGCCTAGAATTTCACCATCCAGGTCATGAGTCAGAATGAGGCTGGCAAGGCTAGGTATGCCGATTTCAAATCGGTTGGTCTGATTTTCCTGATCTGGAATCGCGAACAGCAGCAAAGGGACATTTTTAGAGGTTTCCCAATGGCCTTCCATTGCCGCGACTTTCATCGGCTGGTGCTCAAGGGTATTAAGCCCGTGAAAGTCACCAATAATCGCCTGTGCAGGCGCCAAGAACAGTAGGAGCCAAAGGCACATAGAGAGTGCTTTGCGGTTGGCTTCCACCTCGCGGCCTATTAGCAAATACCACGCGCTGACACCTGCAACTACAAACCCGCCGGTTAGAAAGGAGGCGACAACCATATGGGTAAAACGGTACGGAAACGACGGGTTAAAAATAGCCTCGCTCCAGGAGGTTACGTAGAAAACGCCATCCCGCAGTTCTGTACCCACAGGAGTGTGCATCCAGCTGTTGGCGGAGAGAATCCAGAAAGAGGAAATAAAAGTGCCAGTTGCAACCATAATCGCCGCAAACAGATGAACACCTGCAGGCACTCTGTCCCGCCCAAACAGCAGCACGCCAAGGAAAGAGGCTTCCAGGAAAAAGGCCGTAATTACCTCATAGCTCAGCATAGGGCCCAGGAAGTTAGCCGAAGCCTGAGCGAAGTTGCTCCAGTTTGTTCCGAACTGAAACGACATAACAATGCCAGACACCACGCCCATTCCGAAAACCACGGCGAATACTTTGGTCCAGAACGAGGAGAGCTTTATCCATGCCGGGTTTTTCGTTTTGAACGAGAGCCCTTCAAGTACCGCAATATAGGAGGCAAGACCGATGGTGAACACCGGGAAAATGGCGTGAAATGACACGACAAATGCGAACTGAATTCGGGAAAGAATGAGAGGATCTAGATCCATCGGAACACTCCGGTAATGTTAACGTCACAATAAACGAACCCAGCAAGCCCATTTAGCCTTTGTCCAAGCATTAATTGTTTGTTGTTATTACCAGCACACGAGGCAATGCTACCGGATATGGTAGCAAAACTTATAGGGCGAATTGTCGCACTCTTTGATTAAAAACAATATTGGTGAAAAGCATGAGCTTTTACGAAGAAAAAATTCTGCCGCATATCATAGACCGGGCCTGCTCCTTGGGTCAGGTTATGAAGCTGCGTAGCCAGCTTGTGCCTCTGGCTAAAGGTTGTGTGCTGGAAGTAGGAATGGGCTCGGGCATTAACCTGGAGTTTTATAACCCTGAAGCTGTCGACATGATATACGGCCTTGAGCCCTCTGAAGGCATGCGACGCAAAGCGCAAGCTAATCTCAGGCGCTCGCCCATACGTGTTGAATGGCTTGACTTGCCGGGCGAGCAAGTCCCCCTTGAAGGCAATAGTGTCGATACAGTGTTGCTTACATTTACCTTGTGCACCATACCCGACTGGAGTGCCGCGTTACTACAGATGAAGCGCGTACTGAAACCGGGGGGGCAAGCTCCTGTTCCTGGAGCACGGAGAGTCCCCCCATGAAAGTACGCGTAAATGGCAGCATCGAGTAAATCCTGGCTGGAGAAAAGTTGCGGGTGGTTGCAATCTGAATCGTCATATTGCGGACCTGGTCCGCCACGCTGGGTTTCAGATAGAGGAGCTAGAAAACTTCTACATTCCAAAGGCACCGAAAATTGCCGGCTATATTTATAAGGGAATCGCACAGAAACCATAGCGAGGCGTGACTAGCCCAAGAGCGGGCTAAAACGGCGTCAACCTGAAAACTGTCGGTTTTTTGAATTGCGTTATGCTCCAAGGCCTTATACAATTCTCGCCCTCAAAACCTCCCCCGAATGCTCCGGTGGTGGAATTGGTAGACACAAGAGACTTAAAATCTCTCGATCCGTAGGATCGTGCCGGTTCAATTCCGGCCCGGAGCACCATTACTTTTCCGCATGTTCGATTTAACTTTACCTAAAAGCTAACACTACCCACTACCGGCTTATACAGGCTTGTGCTAATCGAAAGCCAAGCTCTCTCAAGCGCATCGAGCTTTCCTGAATGGTGTTACTTTCCAGTAACAGGCGCCATTCGCGCGACATGTATCTGTTTGTTACAAAAATGAGAGTTTCTGTAATTAGGGAAAAGGAGCAACTATGGTCTAACTTCATACTTATAGTTCAGTTTACAGAGGTGTCGCAATGCTAAAAGGGATAAATAAGGCCAATGCCGGGTTTATGGTTGTGTTTTCTGCGCTTGCACTTGGGGCGTGTGGAGGGTCGAGCAGTTCGAGTAGCTCAAACAACTCCGCCACTGAGCTGAAGCCAGGCGTATTTTATATGGGTAAGAAATTGAGTGCGGACGAGGAGCTTGTTGGCGAAAGTTTTATTAGTTCAACAGGCAAGTTTGTCATATTTTTGCGTAATGAATCTGAAGTGGACGGAGGGCTGGTTGTTGAAAAATCGTTTACTTTTGGTAATCTTCAATACTCTTCCGGAAAACTCTCATCGCAGATCGAAGAATATAAATACCTAAACCCACCTGAAGCTGACGCTTCCTGGGACCGACTTGAGGGTTCCTTATTTGGGGATCTTAAATCTTCAAAAAGGGCGGACTTGACGTCATCGATTTCTGAGTCTAGCCCAATTACAAAGGGCGTTCTTTATCGAGACGATAAGCGTAGTGATCCAAATCTAACTATAAATGATATTTATAATTCATTTATGATGACCAATTCAGGTACAACAACAACCGTAACTATAACGCCTGATAGCTCTGACGAATCTAAGGGTACATTTGTCGTAAATCAAGGAGATACCTGTAACGGCAATGGAGAAGTGTCCATACCTGATCAAGCCATTAACGTTTTTGAAGTGACCTACAAAGTTTCGAACTGTCCATCAAGCACTGATGAGAATGCGGCTCAAGGCCTTCGAGATGGCGATTACTCCGGCCTTGGCACATATGATGCTAAAGCCGTGGATTCAACCAATAACCGCAGCACTGCTCATTTATAATGCTCCGGAATATTC
>JAKDUK010000006.1 GCA_030457765.1 Marinobacter sp.
GGCGTTGTTCGCTTATAGTATCGAAGCCTATCAGATGCTCTCCCACCGGCTCCTCGGGCCAATACCATTGCGCGTTGCCTGTCACGAGCTTGGTGAAGCGGGCTTCTGAGTTGTCTGGCGTATGTTCTGTGCCATCCTGTAGCTCTGCGGTTACGGCTTTACCGCTTTCATCCTTGATTTCACCGGCATTGATAAACGCTCTCGGTCGCCTGAGGTTGTCATTGCGGCGTAAAAGCACGCTTGCGGTTTCGTGCCTGCAAATGGGCGCACCGTGGGCTCCCAGAGGCGCTGAGCTGGGTGAGAAGGGCAGGTTGCTAGTGGTCGTCATTCAGGTTCCCTCCTGTGAATGCGTTAATGCTTCAAGTGCTTCGAGTGTGTCTGACCAGTCGGCTCCCTGCCTGGTCTTACGTACCGTCGCAAGTTCATCGTCGCTCAATGCTTTGATAAAACCCCGAGCTATTAATACCCCGGCGCCTTCTACCAAGCCTTGCTCATTGGGTGCGCCTAGAGTTTCCAGCTGCTGGAGCCAGTAAGTGACAGTTTGGGCCTCTAAGTCGTTGCTGTCTGCCAAGGCCCTTGCCAATAAATATCGGCGATGAGCTTCTGCCGATGCTAGGTTTTCCTGAGTCAATTCAAGAGGCTGGGGAGGCTGTTTTTTTAGCTCATCTTGAAGCGCCGAGGGTTGCTCCTTTGTCAGCGTCCAGTTCTCACCCGCGTAACAACCATGAATTGCCGTTAGCGGGCCAAGAATCCGCAAGCGCTGGTGAGGTGATAGCGATGCGCCAAGGCTGCCAAGTGTTGCTGAGTCTGAATAACGAAAGAGGCTGTCACCATTGGGGGTGCGTACGGTGTTCAGGCTTACAAAATGCTCGCGTATTGCTTCCAGCGCCAGTTCTTGGCCTTGCAGTGCTAACGCTTTGCCTTCGATCACCCACCTGTGGAGCCACTCTTCACTTTGGATAGTAGTGGGCTGAATAATCAGTGGGCCATCAAAGGCTTGTTCACGGTATTCCGAATAAATATACGGCAAATCGTAAACGGGTACCGGATCGTGCTCAAACAATAGGCGCAGCACCTCAGGGTGCTTTGCCTGATCAACCAGATACCCGCAGGCGTTTTCGCTCGATGGGTCTGCGTGTTGGTAAAACGACGTGGTTGTGTGAGCCGTCTGGCTCAGGGCTGTGGAGTCCTTCATGGCTGCCTTCATCTATCCTTAGATGACCGAAAAATGCCCAGTGATAGTAGCCGAATCCGAAAGAACTGTCATCTGACGGGCTTCTCAAAGCTAAGGTCGAGAAACAGCATGGTGTAAAGTAAGAAAGGGCGCCTGCTCAGGCACCCTTTCTCGGCTTCCTCAAAAATACGCTACTTGCCCGTCACAAACTCGGGATAGGCCTCCATGCCGCACTCGGATAAGTCGACGCCGTCGTATTCATCCTCTTCGCTGACACGCACACCCATCACCGCTTTGATGATGCCCCAGACCAGCAGGCTAGCGAGGAATACCCAGGCGAAGATGGTTGCTGCGCCAATTAACTGTCCGCTGAAGGTAGCGCCATCGTTGGTGATAGGAACCAGTAGCAGCCCGAGGAAACCGCATACCCCGTGGGCCGAGATGGCACCCACTGGGTCATCAATGCGCAACTTGTCGAGGAAGATAACGCTGAATACAACAGCTATGCCGCCCAGAGCGCCCCAAAGGGTTGCGATCAATGCAGTGGGTGTAGAGGGTTCGGCGGTGATAACCACCAGGCCCGCAATGGCACCGTTGAGGAGCATGGTCAGGTCAGCCTTGCCGAATAGCAAGCGACCTGTGATCAGTGCTGCAATAGCGCCACCAGCTGCTGCTGCGTTGGTGTTAAGGAATACCATGGCCACCGAGTTAGCACTGGCGATGTCGCCCAGTTTCAGCACGGAGCCGCCATTGAAACCAAACCAGCCCATCCAGAGGATAAAAGTACCCAGAGCCGCTAACGGCAGATTAGCACCGGGGATGGCACGGATTTCACCGTTAGGGCCGTATTTGCCCTTACGTGCACCAAGAAGTAGCACGCCGGCAAGGGCAGCCGCCGCACCCGCCATGTGAACAATGCCGGAGCCGGCGAAATCGCTGAACCCAAGGTCGCCCAAGTTATACAGCCCGAAGACGTCTTTGCCGCCCCAAGTCCAGGAGCCTTCCATTGGGTAGATGACGCCTGTCATCATGGCTGCAAAGGCAAGGAATGCCCACAGCTTCATGCGCTCTGCTACCGCACCAGATACGATGGACATGGCCGTGGCCACAAAGACCACTTGGAAGAAAAAGTCCGCTGCGCCGGCATAAATAGAGCCGCCTTCGAAGCCGTTTTCACGAGCAGCGAAATCGCCCAGTACCGCCGCGGCATCTGTTTTTTCTATGCCTGTTAGCAGTATAGTTCCGTCGTACATGATGGCGTAACCACACACCAGATACATGGTGCAGGCGATAGCATAGAGCGCGACGTTCTTAGTGAGAATCTCAGTGGTGTTTTTAGCCCGCACCAGCCCGGACTCGAGCATGGCAAAACCCGCGGCCATCCACATAACTAATGCGCCGCACATCAAAAAATAAAAGGTATCTATTGCATACTGCAGGTGAAAAATATTGCTTTCCATGGGAAGCCCTCCGCACAAGGCACTTCTAGATTGGTTTTTTACGTTGACAGTTAGGTGATCAGAACGGGGTCAGACCGCTTCTTCGCCGGTTTCGCCTGTCCGGATCCGAATCGCCTGTTGCAGTTCGGTCACGAAAATCTTGCCGTCACCGATCTTGCCGGTATTGGCAGCCTTGGTGATGGACTCAATAACCTGGTCCAGCAAGTTGTCGCCAATGGCAACTTCCACTTTTACCTTAGGCAGAAAATCCACCACGTATTCCGCGCCACGATAGAGTTCTGTGTGGCCTTTTTGCCGCCCGAAGCCTTTGACCTCAGTGACGGTTACGCCTTGTACGCCAATCTCGGATAGTGCCTCACGGACATCATCCAATTTGAAAGGCTTAATGATCGCTGTCACAAGTTTCATTGCTTTCTCCTTGGTAAAACCGTCCCAACAGTGAGAGCCCATCGGCCAGTTGTTGAGCTGGGGGTGCTGCCGCCTCGCACGTCAATTGTGCGGATTGCGTACAAGAGCTTTAGCACCGGGTATGCCAACGCAAAAAAAATCATTTAAATCATTATATTGAGCGGTTCTGGTGCTGGTTTAACATGAGTTTGAGTACCAACTTTTGCACCAGAATAGTGCGCTCCACCAACCCCTGAGCCAGATCGGAGCAGGCCAGGGAGTGGGCGGGGCTACTAAGTGCTCACCGCGCACAGTATGGCAGGGCTGGCGGTGTGATACACTCCTGCAAACCGACCAAGGCACTATTCTTTTGTACTATTTGTGGCGCCAGTCTTTTGGTCGAAACCAGACATTATTTGAATCAGTGAGGTGATGCGTGAAAGGTCCACAGGATATTTTCGCCCAGTTGCAGGGCCAGTTTGGCCAGTTTGTCCCAGACATGGCGCGGGCAGCCCGTGAGGATTTTGAAACTCAGGCTCGGGCGACGGTTATGTCGGTTCTGTCGCGCTTGGAATTGGTAACCCGTGAAGAGTTTGATGCCCAGCAGGCGGTGCTTATGAAAACCCGCGAAAAGGTAGAGGCTCTGGAAAAAAAGGTTGCTGAGATGGAGAGCTCCCCAAAAGCTCAGTAAACCTGAACAATTCCCGGCAGGAAGCTGGGTTTCGGTTGGCCGATTTGCCTTGGCGTTACACAAATCTTTAGAAACCATGGAAGGTTGTTATGCTTGCCATTGTCCATTCCCGCGCCAGCATTGGCGTATCTGCACCTGAGGTCACGGTTGAGGTGCACCTTTCCGGTGGTCTTCCTGCGCTTACGATTGTGGGCCTGGCTGAAACCGGCGTGCGTGAAAGCCGGGAACGTGTAAGAAGTGCCCTGCTGAATGCGGGCTTTGAATTTCCTGCCCGTCGAATAACGATTAATCTCGCTCCTGCAGACTTGCCAAAAGAGGGCGGCCGCTTTGATCTGCCCATTGCCCTTGGCATTCTTGCCGCTTCCGGGCAGATTCCTGCAAAAAGCCTGTCTTCCTGTGAATTCCTCGGAGAGCTCTCGCTCGATGGCGCGCTCCGCCCGCTAAAAGGCGTATTGCCCGCCGTGCTGGCCGCGCGCAAAGAAGGGCGGAGCTTGCTGATACCCAACAGCAATGCCGAAGAAGCGGCCCTTGCAAGCCAAGATGACGTGCTTGCGGCAGGCCACATACTGGCCGTGTGTGAACATCTCTGTGGCCGCGCCAAATTGGTGCCTGTAGCCCGTACTATGCCGGAAGCTACAATGGCTGCCGGTATGCCGGATCTTGCGGATGTACGTGGGCAGAGCGTTCCTCGGCGGGCGCTAGAAGTGGCTGCGGCAGGTGCCCATAATTTGCTTTTTTTCGGACCGCCTGGCACGGGTAAGAGCATGTTAGCCAGCCGTCTGCCGGGAATTCTGCCAGATCTGAACGACGATCACGCCATGGAAGTGGCCAGTGTGCATTCAGTTGCGGGGCTATCGCTAAGAGAAGGGGGCTGGCGCCAGCCTCCGTTCCGATCTCCGCATCACACTGCCTCGGCCGTGGCATTGGTGGGCGGCGGCAGCAGTCCAAGGCCGGGTGAGATTTCCCTGGCGCACCGTGGGGTACTTTTTCTGGATGAGCTGCCGGAATTTGAGCGCCGTGTTCTGGAGGTACTTCGTGAACCTATGGAAACTGGCGAGATTTCGATCAGCCGTGCCGCGCGCCAGGTGAATTTTCCTGCTCGTTTTCAGGTAATTGGCGCCATGAATCCCTGCCCATGCGGTTACAGTGGGCACCCGACTATTGAATGCCAGTGCACCCCGCAACAGATTATGCGTTATCGGTCGAAAATCTCCGGCCCGTTGTTGGACAGGTTCGATCTACATGTCGAAGTGCCTGTTCAAGGTGGAGGCGTTTTGATGCAGTCTGGTGGTGACGGCGAGTCGAGTTCAGAGGTGCGCAAGCGCGTGAAGCTTGCGAGAGAGCGCCAAACCCGTCGTTGCTGCATTAATGCCACCTTGTCTGGTCGTGAACTGCAGGAAGCCTGCGGCCTTGATCGCGCCGGGGAAAAACTGCTCACCGGCGCTATGGAAAAACTGGGCTTATCAGCCCGAGCACTGCACCGTATATTGCGTGTTGCACGCACGCTCGCGGATCTTGACGGGTGTGATGTTGTTACCCAGCCGCATCTGATGGAAGCCCTTGGGTATCGTCAGTTTGATCGCCAGACAGGCAAGAGCTCAGTGGTATCCGCCTGACGGGCTCTACTCTGGTAAACTGTCGAAAACTCCCTTAATCAGACCCGCAGCCCGCGGTGAAGGATTGCAGATGACCGACCATAAAGAGCCGCACAGTGAGTCACCCATTACCACCCGCCGTGGTATTCGCAGTTTTGTGTTACGCCAGGGCCGGATGACAGAAGGCCAGAAAAAGGCATACGAGCGCAGTTGGCCGAAGTTTGGCCTAAGCCGTGAGGACGGCATGATTGACCCGCGTCAGGTCTTTGGGCGCGACGCCATGCTCAACCTTGAAATCGGCTTCGGCATGGGCGGGTCTTTGGCAGATATGGCAGAGGCCGCGCCGGAGCAGGATTTTATTGGCGTGGAAGTTCACCTTCCAGGAGTAGGCGCCTTGCTCAAAGAAGTTGAGGATCGTGGGCTGGAAAATGTCCGTGTTTACAACATAGATGCGAATGATGTAATTGATCTGTGCTTGCCAGATGCCGGCCTGGATCAGGTGATGGTGTTCTTTCCCGATCCCTGGCATAAAAAAAGACATCACAAGCGCAGGCTGGTGCAACCCGAGTTCGTTCAGCGTATCCGCCACAAACTAAGAGTGGGGGGTATTCTGCATTTGGCGACAGATTGGGAAAACTACGCTGAGTACATGATGGAGGTAATGGGTGAGTCCGAAGGGTTCGCCAACACTCAGGCGCAGGGGGAATACTCACCCCGCCCAGACTATCGCCCGATTACCAAGTTTGAGAAGCGTGGTGAAAATCTTGGTCATGGAGTATGGGATTTACTGTTTCACCGTACTAACTGATTTTGCATAGGCAGCGTTTAACCCGGTGCCAGTGGATGGCGCCGGGCCGCACGGACTATGACCAACCCTGCGATACCAATGGTCAGAGCCGTAAATTTGGCGAGGGCGCTGATGGCAGCGGCAAGGCTGATGGCATCGGTGGGGGCATCGAGGTTGTTCAGTAATAGTACGTTTTCTGTCATATCCACCAGGCCTGCAGCAACAAACAGTGTGCGAATCCAGCGTGCGGCTGTGCGCTCGCGAACGCCTGGCCTGTCTATAGTGCAATGCCGGGTCAGCAGTATGAGCGTCAGGCAGTAAATCGGAATAAACAAAAAATCCACCCACAGAGATACTTTTGCCCATTGCAGACCCTTATCGCCCCAGCTTTGCACGATAGCCAATGCCTGCTCGGCATTACCCGCTAACTGAAAACTTACAATTCCCTGGTGTGCAAACTCGGTTTTCAGAGGCTGGTTGATCATCACCAGAGCTGCAAGTAAGACCAGTGTTGCAATTAAACAGCCTTTCAGCCTTTTGGATAAAGCCGGTAACCCTTTCTCTGTGCCCATTACAGAAAACGCTCCAACAGACTGTTCAGATACCTTTGCCCCAGGCTTGTTGCCTGAAGCCGGTCGCTAACCAGCAATTTATCTTCACGCAGCTTCTGGAGTTGTACCGCAACATCTGTCAGGGGTAAACCCGTACGGTCGGAAAAAACATCTTCGGCCACGCCGTCCCGAAGGCGCAGGGCGTTCATCAGAAACTCCAGCGGGAGCTCCTCTGTTTCAATTCGGTTGCTTCCGGCAGTACGGCTGCCAATCCGGTTGAGGTAGGCGTCTGGTTGTCGTGTTTTCCAGTAACGCTTAATAGTGCCGTCAGCGAGGCTGATTTTCCCGTGGCCACCGGCACCCAGGGCCATATAATCTCCAAACGTCCAGTAGTTGACGTTGTGCCGCGAGGCTTTACCTTTTTGGCACCAGGCAGAAATCTCGTAGTCACTGAAGCCATGCTTGAGCAGGTACTCCCCGCCAGTTTGGGCAATTTCCCAGAGCCGGTCGTCGTCTGGCAAATCCGGTGGCCGGCTGTAAAACTCGGTATTGGGCTCCAGGGTAAGCTGGTACCAGGATAGGTGCGGTGGCTTATGGCTCATGGCCATTTTCAGATCTTCAAGGGCATTGCCCGGGGTCTGGCCGGGCAGACCGTGCATCAGGTCCAGATTGAAGTTATCAAAACCGGCTTTTTTTGCCGCCTCGATCGCCCGGTGGGCGGCAGCGCTGTCGTGTATCCGGCCGAGGGCTTTCAGGTGGGCGGAATTAAAACTTTGCACGCCAATCGAAAGGCGGTTGATGCCGGCTTCCCGGAAAGCTTCAAAGCGGCCTTCTTCCAGCGTGCCGGGGTTGGCCTCAAGGGTGATTTCTGCATCGTCTGCGAACGTCAGGCGCTTTCTGAGCCCGTCGAAAAGCCTATGGTAAAAGTTGCCGCTCATCAGTGAGGGTGTGCCACCGCCGATAAAGACCGTTTCAACGGTACGGCCTGACGCCAGAGCCAGGTCCTGATCCAGGTCTTCCAGCAGGGCGCTCAGGTAAGCCTGTTCGGGAATCTCGTTCTGAACAGCGTGGGAGTTGAAGTCACAGTAAGGGCATTTTCGCACGCACCAGGGCACGTGAATATACAGGCTTAGAGGTGGGGTGACAGGCACCGGGCGGCGTGTAGTCACAGAATCAGGTCTCCGCCCTGAGCTGGTCCATCAGCAAAACCAGAGCCCGGCCCCGGTGGCTTATGCGGTTTTTCTCATCCCGGCTCAGCTCAGACGCACTGCAGTTCTTTTCCGGGCAAAGAAATATCGGGTCATAACCGAACCCACCCTCGCCTTGCGGTGCCCTGAGAATCGAGCCAGGCCAGCGGCCGTGGCAGATAATGGGTGTTGGGTCGTCGGCATGGCGGAGGTATACCAACACACAGTGGAACTGTGCGCCACGTTGTTTATCAGGCACATCGGCCATGGCTTCCAGCAGGGCGTTCAGGTTGTCGAGGTCGGAGGCATGAGCCCCGGCGTAGCGTGCGGAGCGGACACCCGGAGCACCGTCGAGGGCATCCACGGCCAGGCCGCTGTCGTCTGCCAGGGCAGGCAGCCCGGTTTGGCGTGCTGCATGGCGCGCTTTCAGAATAGCGTTCTCGACAAAGGTAACCGCCGGCTCTTCGGCTTCCGTAACGCCTAATTCGCCCTGTGGCACGGGCGTGAGTCCCAAAGGCCCAAGAAGCTGCGTAAATTCGTTGATTTTGCCTTTGTTGTTACTGGCAATAACGAGTTGCTCAGACATAATCTGCTCAATCACTGAAAAGAGTGTGGGCGAATCTTACTGGCAGGTCCTTGCCATGTCCGCCAGGACGGGCGGTAATATTAAACGTTATCAGATCGCCGGAAGAGTATTGGTACTCGGCGATAAAGTAGACAGAATCGCCTTCCTTGATTCGGCGAAACGCAAGAAACTTAACTTGCTGGATGTCGTTTGAAGCTTTGCCCTCCACCTGGCCGGAAACCGGCTTAAGAATGCCGTTCTCGTTTTCCTGCATGATGGATATGTTGACTATACCAATGCCCCTGCTGCGCTGCAGGTTATTGGCCTTGGCTGTTTCAGCCGTTAAAAAGGTACTGGGCAGTACGCTCCAGTGCACCTGGTAATCCCCGAAATCTTCCGAGCCAGCGTGGGCGGGAAGGCTGAGCAGGGTGGCAAACAGAGCCGTGGCTGCCAAACTGACAATACCGTTCAAAGCTTTATTGATCATTGCTGTTCTCCCGGGTGATGCGGTAGATGGCGATTTCCCCCAGCAGGTTTGGCCAAAAGCGGGCCAGCCAGCTGTTCTGGTGCTGACCGTCCACCACACGCCTGCTTTTTATTCGAATGTTTTTCTGGCGGCACAAGGCTTCGAAATCCTTGAAGGTACATAGCCGTATGTTTGGCGTGTTATACCACTTGTAAGGCAGGGATTTGGATTCCGGCATGTAGCCGCTGAGGGCCAGCCCCCAGCGCAGGCGCCAGTGGGCAAAGTTCGGGAAGGTTACTATGCCCTCGCCGCCCAGGCGCAGCATTTCATCCAGCACCTTATCCGGCCGGCGCACTGCCTGCAGTGCCTGGGTCATCAACACCACATCAAAGCTGTTGTCTTCAAAGTTATCCAGGCCCTGGGTGTCCAGGTTTTGTTCAATCACTGACACACCGCGGTTCATGCAGGTGGTTATGTGCTCCTGGTTGATTTCCAGGCCAAACCCACTGGCGTTGCGCTCTTGTTGAAGGAAATTGAGTAAAGTGCCGTCGCCGCAGCCAAGGTCCAGCACATGATGGCCAGGCTTTACCCACTGCTGAATGATTTCAAGATCGGCCCTCATGCGCCCACCTCCCTGGCCACGCGATCCATATACGCGGCGAAAATTGCGGTATAGCGAGGCGTCGGAATCAAAAACGCATCATGGCCCCAGGGAGCATCAATTTCTGCGTAGCTTACCTTTCGGCGGGTCGCGATCATGGCGTTCACCATTTCTTCTGAACGGGCCGGCGTAAAGCGCCAATCGGTGCTGAATGAAAGTACCAAAAACTCGCAGCGAGCCTTAGCTAGCGCTTTCGATAA
The DNA here is from genome assembly GCA_030457765.1 of Marinobacter sp. Taxonomy (GTDB): domain Bacteria; phylum Pseudomonadota; class Gammaproteobacteria; order Pseudomonadales; family Oleiphilaceae; genus Marinobacter. The sequence goes on from JAKDUK010000006.1 coordinate 9,725, forward strand.
GTCGCCGCCGCATTCATAAGCCGGGTCAAAGTAATCCAGCGTTCGGGTCATCAGCAGGTAGGTGTTCGCGTCAAAAGATTCTGAGAAACGTTCACCCTGATACCGGAGGTAGCTTTCCACCTGAAACTCCGCGCCGTAACCAAACTTGTAAGCCTGGTCTCTCAGCTCGCGGCCAAACTTTTCGCCCATGGAAGCATCTGAGAGATAAGTTATGTGGCCGACCATTCTGGCCAGCATGAGACCGCGGCGGGGCACAGTGTCGAAATCGTAGTACCGGCCATCATGAAATTCGCGGTCTGTTGTGATTGCTTGCCTTGCCACCTCATTAAAGGCGATATTCTGTGCCGTCAGGCGGGGGCTGGAGGCAACAGCCACCGAGTGATTCAGACGGTCCGGGTAGTCCAGACTCCACTGCAGCGCCTGCATACCGCCCAGAGAGCCACCTACAACGGCTGCCCAGCACTCAATACCCATGCGATCTGCCAGTAATGCCTGGCTTTTTACCCAGTCACCCACCGTAATAACCGGGAAATCGGGGCCGTACAATTTGCCTGTTGCCGGGTTAATCGAGTTGGGGCCGGTACTGCCGTGGCAACCGCCCAGGTTGTTAAGGCAGACCACAAAAAACCGATTGGTATCCACCGGCTTGCCGGGCCCGATGCAGGTGTCCCACCAGCCTGGCTTGCGGTCTTCCATAGAATGGTAGCCAGCAGCATGATGGTGGCCGCTCAGGGCATGGCAAATAAGTACGGCGTTGCTGCGGTCACCGTTCAGTTCGCCATAGGTTTCCACCACCAGATCATAGCGTTCCAGTGCTTGGCCGCACGCCAGTTCAATCGGCGTCTCAAAATGATAGGTCTGCGGGGTCACTACCCCGACAGAATCCACAGGCAGGGAATCGGGCATCGGCGCGACAGGTTCCTGGTTCGGTCCGTTAGTGACTAGGTTGCTGGATAGGACAAAAACCCACACCAGCACAGCAGTCTAATGGGGTGCCGTCATGGCTGCAACCGGCCGGCGGTGTTGCAGCCCGGCGTGAGCCTAGATTGCGCCTGAGATATTAACCACTTTTTGTTGAATCATGGTAGGGGCCGGCTTGCGGATTTGTCGCTGCATGGCATCTGCCAGCTCCAGTTGGCGGCGCAAGTCAGTGATTGTGTTGTTCAGTCGTTCACGCTCAATGCGACTGTCACGGTCGCTTCTGACCATGTCCCGTAGCCGTCGTATCTGGTGCTCCAGCAGCTGTTTTTGCTCCATCGAGTACTGCATGATTGGTAGCAGGGCCTCTGAGGGCCAGCGCTCCACATCGTTTCGTACGCGCGCGTGTAGCGTTCTCGCCTCGCTGATCATTACGTTGGAGAAGCGCTGCACTAAAACAGATTGTTCGGTGAGCAGGTTTTTCGGGCTGGCACGAAAGCGGCGTGCTTTTTTGCGAAGCTCTCTAACCGCAATAACATGGCGGCCGGCACGCAGTGGAATAGGTTCCAGGTGCCGGGCACGGGTGTCGTCGTTATAGCGGCGGTAGATGGCGCCAACCATTTTCTCAGCAAGGCGGCCCTCGCTAAGCAGGTTGGTAAGATCGCTTTCAATCAGCTCGAAAAACTGATCCATGGCGCTGTTCATGCTTGCGGTGGTCCAGCTTTTTGACATACTCTTGCGGATTCTGTCGGCATGGGCCTCAAAGCGATCCTCGGTGACCAGTTTACTCAGCATATTGCCTTGCGAGCCCATAAGCCGCCGGCTGGAGCGCAATGCAATCAGCTTTTTATAATAAAAGTCGTAGTCTTTCTGGGCCCGGTCAGCCAGCCGACTTAGCGCGGCTTTATCCATGGTAACGCCAGAGCAAACCTGAGACTCCTGCTCCAGAGAGCTTAGGCGGGTTTGCATAGCCGCCTGGCTGTTCTGCAGCATGCCCAGCAAGTCGTTGATCAGGCTTTGGGTGATTAGCTGTTCCTTGTGCATCAGGATGCGCTGAATGATCAGCTGCTCCAGATTGCCGATGTTGGAGCGCACGAACAGGTTGCTGTCTTTTCTTACTCTTGCGATCAGCCCCTGCTTGGCAGAAAGCGGGATGACATCCTGCTGGCGGATACCCAGGTGGTCTGCGGTATAGCTGCGCACCCGCTCAATGGCGCCTTGGGTGTGCGTCTCGCCCTGAAGGTCATCCCACAGCACGTCAACCTTGTTCAATACCGCAAATCGCCCGGCCCGATGATCGGCATACTCGGTATCAATGTGTTCCTTCCAGATGGTCATGTCACTGGCCGTAACGCCGGCATCTGCGCTGAGCACAAATATAACGGCATGAGCCTTTGGCAACATGCTGATAGTAAGTTCCGGTTCGGAGCCAAGGGCGTTCAGCCCGGGTGTATCGAGAATGCGCAGGCCACGCTCGAATAGCGGGTGGCGGATGCTGATCTGAGCATTGCGCCAAGCCGGAATCAACACTTTTCCCGGGTTTTTCCGGTCATGCTCCAGCATGCCTTGTTCGAAGCTCAGGGCCCGTGCTTCGGCGTGGGAAACCGACTTTACCCTGGCCACTTCTCCCAACACTTCACGCATGATTTCCGGGTCACGCTCATCAAGATCATGCTTTACCCAGCGCTCGGGCTGCTTGCGCAATTGCTGCAGTGACAGGCTGCCGGTGCGGGTTTCGATAGGCAGTAGTAACAAATAATTTTCGTTCGCGCTGCGATCAAAAAACAGCTCGGTGGGGCACATGGTTGTGCGGCCGGCCTGGGAAGGCAGCATGCGCTGGCCATATTCCGAGAAAAACAGAGCGTTTATCAGCTCTGTTTTGCCGCGGGAATATTCGCCTACGAATGCAATGGTGAGCTCATCCTCAACAAGCAGCTCAAGCCCGTGGCGAATGCGCGCGCTGATGTCGTCAGAGAAGAGGTTGTTGTCCTGAAGCCAGAGCCTGTAGCGCCCTATCTGGCGGATCAGTTCTTTTTTCCAGTTGTGGTAGGCCTCTACCTGCTGGGTCAGATTTCCCTGAAGACTCATCGGATTTTCCTTCTACACAACTTCCGGTATTCACCAGGTAGATTGGCTGGGATCCGTGTGGCGAACGGATTGGCTGATTAATTACGGTTAATACTAACCCGTCGCGACAGGCTTTGTGGCTAGGCGCTTGCAGGTGTGTGGTGGTTGTTTACAGAGCTTACACAAAAAAAGCCGCAAAATCATGTGGATGAGTTTGCGGCTTGCGTGACTGGCCTTTTGTGCGGAATTGTTACAAATTGTTTTTTTGAGACTTGGCTTACATTCCCAGCCCGATAGATCCAAGGCCGGCTGCCACCTTCATGTGCTCAATAACCACAGAAAGAACGTTCAGAATAATGAACACAATAATCGGCGACAGGTCCAGTCCACCCATGGATGGCATTATGTTGCGCACCGGGCGCATAACCGGTTCCGTAAGTTGCGCCACAAGCTGAATAGCAGGGTGGCTACTGCCAGGGGCAATCCAGCTTACCACCACTACGGCGATAACCGACCAGAAGTAGATTTTTACGATCAGATCAAGAACATTGAGAGTCGCCCAAACCAGTAATGTAAGGGGATTGAACGATGGAATGCCGCCATTAAGAGCCACAAGAATAAAAAAGAAGGTGATGGCTTGAATGATAACGGCGAGAACCAGGGCTGCGCCATCAATGCCACCCCAGCCCGGAATAATACGGCGCAGGGGCCGCAGCAAAGGGTTCGTGGCCTTTACTGCGAATTGGGATATCGGATTATAGAAGTCGGCCCGAGCCAGTTGCAGCAAAAAGCGCAGCAGTATAATTGTCATGTAAAAGGTGGACGCGATCAGCAGGATCGTAATCAGAATGTCTGCCAGCATGTAGCTGTTTCTCCGTTGTCAGTGACTGTTTTTACTTTTTGCCTGCCAGTTCTTTGGCCATTTCTTCCGAGCGTTTGTAAGCGCTGTTATACGCTTTTTTCACCAGGCTGCGCATGCCGCCATCTTCAAAGGTGTGAATAGCTTGCTCGGTAACACCGTTCGGAGACATAACGTTTTTCTTTAACTGGGCGGGGTCTTCGTTGCTTTTGGCAGCCATTTCTGCGGCACCTGCCATGGTTTGAATGGCAAGTTTGCGGGCTGTTTCTGCATCCACGCCGGCTTCGGTTGCGGAAGCTTCTAACGCCTCCAGCATCAGGAAGAAGTAAGCTGGGCCGCTGCCCGAAAGTGCCGTTACGCCGTGAAGCAGAGCCTCGTCATCAACCCATACTGCAATGCCGATGCCTTCAAAAACCGACTGCACCATCTTCTTTTGGGCGCCAGATACGCCTTCGCTGGCAAAAAGCCCGGCTGCGCCTTTGCCAACCAGTGAAGGTGTGTTGGGCATTACCCTGACAATCGGAAGGCCGCCGCCAAGCCACTCGTCAAGCGTATCAGTGCCAAGGCCCGCGGCAATGGATACCATCAGCGGGCGTGTGTTCTGGGCAATGGGGGCTATGTCGCGGCATACATCGGCCATAGCCTGAGGCTTTACTGCGAGCACAACCATGTCAGCCTGTTGTGCACAGTAACGGTTATCTGTTGTGACACTGATTCCGAAACGCTTGCGAATAGTTTGCAGGTGGTCGTCGTTCGGGGCGCTGGCCCATATATTGCCGGCCTTGAAGCCGCTGTCCAGCATACCGCCAATGATGGCGCTGGCCATGTTGCCGGCACCGATAAACGAAATGGTGGGTGATTTGCTCAAAATTTGCTCCAACGGTTATTCGGTTAGACATTGGGCCAGATAATAGCAGGAACCGGCCAGTTCAGCTTTTCGGTACCCGCTTACCAAACACAGATGTGCCGATCCGAACCCAGGTAGCCCCTTCTGCAATGGCCAGTTCAAGGTCGCCAGACATGCCCATGGAAAGGGTGTCCAGAGGCCCGGCCGCCGGGCAGGTCTGTTTCAGCTCGTTCAGGGCATTCGCCAGCCGGTGAAAACTTGCCCGCAAGGCTGGCTCTGCCTGATCTGGATCGGGGATCGCCATTAGCCCTCTCAGGGACAGCCCTGGCAGTTTGCTTATCTCCGACACCAGTTCTGGCAACTCTTCCGGTTTGCACCCGGATTTGCTCTGTTCGTTATTAATGTTGACCTGAAGGCAAATATTCAAGGGTGGTAAGTCAGTTTCCCGCTGTTCGCTGAGGCGACGGGCCACTTTCAGGCGATCTACGCTGTGTACCCAGGAGAAAGCCGAGGCGATTTGCCGGGTTTTGTTGGATTGTATCGGGCCGATAAAGTGCCAGTCGATATCCGCCAAATCAGTAAGAGCCTCTATTTTATCGAGAGCTTCCTGAAGGTAGTTTTCCCCGAATGCCCGCTGGCCTGCCGCCACGGCTTCTCGCAGTTCTTCTGCCGAGCGGGTTTTGCTGACAGCGAGCAGATTCACTGAGCCGGGCTTACGACCTGCCTGCAATGTTGCTTTTTGTATGAGTCGGGTTACGCCCCCGAGGTTGTCTGCTATGCTGCCCATATTATGAAATAGTCGCGTTTAGTTTGCTGGTTTTATCAAGATACGTTACTCGCAGGTCACTGAAATGCCAAGTGATCACGGCGATGCTTTGCCAGGCAGACGCAACCTGTATAAAAGAAAAAGCCTCCCGAGGATCTCTATGGATATTACTGAACTGCTTGCCTTCTCGGCAAAACAGGGTGCGTCTGACTTGCACCTTTCTGCCGGCCTGCCCCCGATGATTCGTGTTGATGGCGATGTTCGCCGTATCAATCTTCCGCCCATGGAGCATAAAGAAGTTCACGGGCTGATATACGACATCATGAACGACAAGCAGCGCAAGGACTACGAAGAATTTCTGGAAACCGACTTTTCCTTTGAAGTGCCGGGTGTCGCCCGCTTCCGTGTGAACGCGTTTAATCAGAACCGGGGCGCGGGTGCTGTATTTCGTACCATCCCCTCAAAAGTACTTACCATGGACGATCTTGGCATGGGCCAGGTGTTCAAGGATGTATCTTCGGTTCCCCGTGGGCTTGTACTGGTAACCGGGCCAACGGGTTCCGGTAAGTCCACCACGCTTGCAGCGATGGTCGATTACATCAACGATTCTCGTTATGAGCACATACTTACCGTAGAAGACCCGATTGAATTTGTGCACGATTCCAAAAAATGTCTGGTTAACCAGCGGGAAGTGCATCGGGACACACTGGGTTTTAACGAAGCCCTGCGTTCTGCGCTGCGGGAAGACCCCGACATTATTCTGGTCGGTGAGCTGCGAGATCTGGAAACCATTCGCCTGGCGCTTACAGCGGCAGAAACAGGGCACCTGGTTTTCGGTACTCTGCACACCACCTCTGCTGCTAAAACCATCGACCGGGTGGTAGATGTGTTCCCTGCGGAAGAGAAATCCATGGTGCGCTCCATGCTTTCCGAGTCACTGGAGGCCGTTATTTCGCAAACGCTGATGAAAAAAATGGGCGGTGGGCGAATTGCAGCCCATGAAATTATGATCGGCACTGCGGCAATCCGTAACCTGATTCGCGAAGACAAAATTGCCCAGATGTATTCATCGATTCAGACGGGCGGCTCGTTGGGTATGCAAACATTGGATCAGTGCCTTGAGCGCTTGTTGCAAAAAGGCTTGATCTCCAGGGAGGCGGCGCGCTCCAAGGCGAAAATGCCTGATAACTTCTGACCTTCCCCCCGGTTTCATCGGGTGTTTTCTAAAAGAGTATAGGTAATCAAAATGGAATTCGAGAAACTGCTGCGTCTGATGGTAGAGAAAGGAGGGTCAGACCTCTTTATTACGGCCGGTGTTCCGCCCAGCATGAAAGTGAACGGTAAAGTACTGCCGGTCACTAAAAATGCGTTAACGCCGGAACAGACGAGGGAGTTTGTATACGGCTCAATGAACGACAGGCAGCGAGCCGAGTTCGAAGAAACCCACGAGTGCAACTTTGCTATCAGCGCCCGGGGTATTGGTCGCTTCCGCGTGAGCGCGTTCTTCCAGCGCAATTTGTGCGGCATGGTGTTACGCCGGATTGAAGTAAAAATCCCGCAAATTGATGATTTGGCGTTGCCAGAAATCATTAAAGAATTGGCAATGACCAAACGTGGTTTAATCATGTTCGTGGGGGCAACCGGCACCGGTAAATCAACGTCGCTGGCGGCTATGCTGGGGCATCGTAACCGCAATAGCCGTGGGCACATTATATCCATTGAAGACCCGATCGAGTTTGTGCACCAGCACCAGGGGTGCATAGTTACCCAGCGGGAAGTGGGTATTGATACTGAAAGCTTTGAAGTGGCGCTGAAAAACACGCTGCGCCAGGCGCCGGACGTTATTCTGATTGGTGAGGTGCGCACCCGCCAAACCATGGAATATTCGGTTCAGTTTGCTGAAACCGGTCACCTTTGCCTGGCAACCCTGCACGCGAACAACGCTAACCAGGCGCTGGACCGGATTATTCAGTTTTTCCCGCCAGAGCAGCACAACCAAATCTGGATGGATTTGTCTCTTAACCTGAAGGCCATTGTGGCCCAGCAACTGATTCCGACACCGGATGGCAAAGGCCGCAAGGCTGTTATCGAGGTTTTGGTTAACACGCCTTTGGTGGCAGATTTGATTCGCAAAGGGGAAGTTCATAAGCTCAAGGAACTGATGTCGAAATCAAACGAATCCGGTATGCGAACGTTCGATCAGGCTCTGTATGAGCTTTATGCAGAAGGTTCTATTACCTACGAAGACGCGCTGGCCCATGCAGACTCGGCTAACGATCTGAGATTGATGATAAAACTGGGTGCAGATGCGCAGGGGGCTGATAAATTATCGTCTTCTGTGGATAAGCTTACCATTCAGGATGATTGAACAGGCGGGTATCGACTAACGTAGTAGATTGTTAACTTTTCAAATCAGTAGTATTAGCATTTGAGGCCAGTAGGCGCTGATGCGTATACTCCGCCACAAATTACAAAGGAGTTACCGCTGTTATGAGACCTTCACTGCTTACCCACGCTGTTCGCCTGGCTTCGCTCGTCGCAATTGCTGCTCCAGCCAGCGTTTTTGCTGGCGGTTTTTCTCTGAACGAACAAAGTGCGAGTGCCATGGGCGTTGCTAATGCCGGTGCTGCGGCTAACCCTGAAAATGCTTCCACGGTTTTGTTTAACCCGGCGGGCATGAGTCAGCTTAAGGGTACAAACTTGTCTTTTGGTGCATCTGTCTTGGATATCGATGCCAAGGCCAAGAACGGCAGCATGAGCGCAACTGACCAGCTTGGCGGCGAAGTAAATGGCACCAATGGTGGCGACATTGCCGACCCTGCTGTTTTGCCGAATCTGTATATGACCCACGAAGTTAATGATTCCATTGATGTCGGGTTCGGAATTCACGCGCCTTATGGGTTGGCTGCTGACTACGAAAATGATTTCGAAGGTCGTTACTTTGCCGACAAAACCGAACTGACTGCGATCTCTTTTTCACCCTCTATTTCCGTGAACAATGGCCAAGGCCTTTCGATGGGCTTGGGTGTTAACATCATGTACGCAGAGGGGCGTCTATCGAAGTTCCAGGATATACGTGGCAGTTTGTACCAGCAGGGCGTTGCGAATGCGATGCAAAAAGCTGGGGTAAACGACCCATCGTTACTGCCTAGTGGCACTTTGGGCCAGGTTAAAGCAGGGGCGAGCGCGGCTGCCGATGGCTACGAACAAGCTTATGGCACCCCTTATGCCGACATCGAGGGTGATGATATTGCAGTAAACTTCCGCGTTGGCTTTTTGTATGAAATGACGGAGAGGACCCAGTTTGGCCTGACAGCACAGACAGGGACTGAGTTCGATCTGGATGGTGACATCAAAATCACAAACTTCCCGGCTCCAGACGGCCAGGGTGGTTTAGCTCCCACGACGCTTACAGAAGATGTCACGGTGCCTTTGGCTATTCCGGAAAGCATTACCTTTGGGGCCAAACACCAGGCAACCGATACAGTTACGTTGCTGGCAGGTGCCACTTACTCTCGTTGGAGTCGCTTCGAAGAGTTGGATATAAACAGCAAAAATGGCGGCCGGGTTTCCACGGCAACTGGCCGCACGGGTGACGACCCGATCACACACATCACCGAGAAGTGGAAAAATACCTGGCAGTTCAATATTGGTTCTATCTGGCAGGCAACTCCTGAGTGGGCATTCAAGGCAGGCTATGCGTGGGACGAATCTCCGGTGGACCAGTATGTTACCGCACGCATTCCTTCCGAAGATCGCCACTGGCTAACGCTTGGCACTCAGTGGAAAGATGCCCAGAGTGGATGGGCGGTTGATGCTGCTGTTGGCACGTTGATCTTTGCTGATGATGCTGAGGTCTATGATCGCGAATACGATCATAACGCTCCAGAAACACCAGTTGGAGCAGCCAGTTACAAAGGTAAATACGAGCTAAGCGCCTGGAGCGCTTCCATCCAGGTCAGCAAAGCCTTCTAAACAAAGCTTTAGCTAACTGGCAGTAAAAAAATGCCCGGTTGAGCTCGCTCACCGGGCATTTTTATTTAGTGGGCCTGATCCCAGTTATCACCCACGCCAGCTTCCACCAGCAGTGGCACCGCCAACTTTGCCGCGCCGGACATCCGTTTGATCAGTCCTTCGCGAATCTCGTCTACGGCTCCCTCTTTTACTTCAATGATCAGTTCGTCATGCACCTGCATGGTCATGCGGGCGGTATCCGGGTGCTCCGCAAGCAGCCAGTTTTCCACATCAATCATCGCAATCTTAATAATATCTGCGGCGGTGCCCTGCATAGGTGCGTTAATCGCCGTGCGCTCGGCGGCCTGTTGTAGCTGTTTGTTGCGCGCATTGATTTCCGGAAGGTACAGGCGGCGCCCGAACAGGGTTTCCACATAGCCGTCGTCGTGGGCCTGCTTGCGAATGTTATCCATGTATTGCAAAACACCCGGGTAGCGCTCGAAGTACCGGTCGATGTATTGCTGTGCTACTTTGCGCCCAATATCCAGTTGGCGGGCCAGCCCGAATGCCGACATGCCGTAAATCAGGCCAAAGTTAATGGCTTTGGCGCTGCGGCGCTGATCACTGCTTACGTTATCGAGCGCTACGTTGAATACTTCTGCCGCCGTCGCTTTGTGAATGTCCTCGCCATTTTCAAAGGCAGTTAGCAGGCCTTTATCGCCAGACAGGTGCGCCATAATCCGCAACTCTATCTGCGAATAGTCCGCCGCCAGCAACTTGAAGCCTTTCTCGGCAATAAACGCCTGGCGAATGCGCCGGCCCTGTTCACTGCGAATGGGGATGTTTTGCAGGTTTGGCTCAGACGACGACAGCCGCCCGGTGGCGGTTACCGCCTGATGGTAAGAGGTGTGCACGCGCCCGGTGCGATGGTGAATCAGCTCTGGCAGAGTGTCTGTATAGGTAGATTTGAGTTTGCTAAGGCTCCGGTGTTCCAGAATCAGCCTCGGCAGTTCGTGCTCGTGGGCCAGTTCTTGCAGTACGGGTTCTGCGGTAGACGGTGCGCCTTTTGGGGTTTTCTTTATCACCGGAAGGCCCATTTTCTCATAGAAAATGGCCTGCAATTGTTTTGGCGAGGCCAGATTAAAGTTCTCGCCAGCCACCTCGTGGGCGTCTTTTTCCAGCTCAGCCATGCGCTCGGCCAGTTCCTGGCTGTGTTGGCGCAGCGTGCTGGCGCTAATCAGCGTACCGCGTTGTTCCATGTGAGACAGTACCGGCACCAATGGCAGGTCTATATCCTCATAAACCGACTGCAGTTTGCTAACTTCCGCCAGTTGTGGGCGTATAACCTGGTGTAAACGTAAGGTTATGTCCGCGTCTTCAGCTGCGTAGCGGCCGGCTTTTTCCAGATCCAGCTGGTTAAACGTAAGCTGCTTGGCGCCTTTGCCGGCAATGGATTCAAAGGTAATGGTTTCCTCACCCAGGTACGCACGGGCCAGGCTATCCATGTTATGGCGCGACGACACGGAGTTTAGTACGTAAGATTCCAGCATCGTGTCTTCGGCGATGCCGTTCAGACAAATGTCGTGATTGGCTAGCACGTTCTTGTCGTACTTAAGGTTCTGACCAACTTTTTTCAGTTTTGGGTCTTCCAGCAAAGGCTTGAACTGAGCCAATACGCTCTCCCGCTCAAGTTGCTCCGGCGCGCCTATGTAATCGTGGCCGAAGGGTACATAAGCCGCTTCGCCCGCCTCAATGGCGAATGACATGCCAACCAGTTCTGCATCCATATAACGCAGGCTGGTGGTTTCTGTGTCAAACGCGAACAACTCGGATGTTTGAAGCCTTGAAACCCACTCATCAAGCTCTTTTTGATCGGTGATCACGCTGTAGCGTTTTTCAACGGGTGCCGGAGATTCTTTGTCGGCAATGTCGCTCGCCTGCTCATCACTGGTATTGGTTGCTGTGGTTGCCTTGTTTTCAAGCTCAGCTGTCCAGCCTCGCAGTTCATACTCCCGGAACAGTACGAGCAGTTCTTCGTCGTTTTGTTGGCGTTCTTGCAAGTCTTCCAGACCGAACTCCAGCTCTACATCCATTCTAATGGTGGCCAGCTCTCGGCTCAGGGGCAGGGTATCAACGGCTTCGCGTAGGTATTCGCCAATCTTGCCTTTAATTTCATTCGCATGCTCAAGCAGGTTGTCTATGTTGTTGTAGGCTTGTAACCATTTAACCGCTGTTTTCGGGCCGCATTTGTTCACGCCGGGGATGTTATCTACCTTGTCGCCCACAAGGGCCAGGTAATCAATAATCTGCTCGGGGCTTACGCCAAACTTTTCGTTTACCCCCTCGCGGTCCATCCAGGTGTCTGTCATGGTGTTGATCAGGGCAACATGGTCGCTTACCAGTTGGGCCATGTCTTTGTCGCCAGTGGAAATCACCACGTCAATGCCTTTGCTGGTGGCTTCGTTGGCCAGAGTGCCAATCACATCGTCAGCCTCTACCCCGCCCACAATCAGCAGCGGTAACCCCATAGCTTTTACCATCTGGTGAATCGGTTCAATCTGCACGGCCAGGTCGTCCGGCATGGGTGGGCGGTTGGCTTTATACTCTTCGTATAAATCGTGACGGAAGGTTTTGCCCTTGGCATCGAACACCACAACCACTTTCGAGCCAGGAAAATCTTGATCCAGTCGCCGTATCATCGCAATAACGCCTTTGATAGCGCCAGTGGGCTGGTTTTTGCTGGTCATTAGTGGCGGAAGTGCATGATATGCGCGAAATAAATAGGACGAGCCGTCCACAAGCACCACAGGAGGGGTCTTTTGTTCAGTCATGTCAAAGGGAGTCCGGGTTCTGATTGAAGCATGGGTTGGCTTATGCAACTCTGTACTTAATGTGATGAACAACTGTACTTAATTTGATGATCAAAAGGGTATCACGAAAATGAAACGAATCGCCTGTTCCGTATGTGTGTTCGTTTTGGGCTTGGGGTCTGCAGTAGCACAGGAGAGCGGCGCTCTGGATACGACTGTTGTAGAAACGCCTGAAGAGCCGGTGGTAATTTCAGATTACCAGCCATCCAATGAAGGTCAGCAGATTGTTATCCGCTCTGGTGATGATGAGATTTTCTACGAATACCGGGTAAACGGGCAGATTATGGAAATAAAAGTGGTGCCAGAAGTGGGTAGTGAGTACTACCTGGTGCCCGCCGATGGTGGTGGTTGGGCGCGGGAGTCCGATTCGGACATGCTGGTACCAAGCTGGATACTGCTCCGCTGGTAACCTCTGCGCTTAAATCAGATCAACGAGAACGGGCGCTGAGCGCCTGCTTTCCAGCCCTTCTGCATCTACCGTTGTAATCGCAAACTCGTAAGCACCCGGCGGCAGGTCGGTTAGTGGCTGACTTGTTCGGTCTGGGCTATCTACAAGCATCACCTTAAAGCGATTGGTGTGCCGTAAACGGTAGTATATTCGAAACCCCGCAATGCTTCCCGGCTTGAGCGCAGAACCATCTTCCCTTGTTTGTGGTGGGTGCCAGCTCAAGGATTTTGGGGGTGGGTATTTTACTGTCAGCCTCTCGAGAGGCTTCTCATCAGGTTCTTGCTGGCCAAGGGTGTCAAGTAACCCGCCTGCCGCTGTCTCTAGCCGGGTGTTTGCCAGCTCTGATGCCCGAAAGACAGTTGAATGTGTAGCCCTGTCGTCTTCCTGGCAGCCGGTTAGCAGAGTGAGTGCCGACATAACGATAATAAACGGCAGGCAAGCAAACAGAGTAAACCCGCTCCGTTGGCATAAGAGCTGGTAAAGGGTGGCATTGATCATGGCAATCTCTACGGAACTGTCGCGTAAGGGCTGATGCTGTACAGCCTCGTTTATAATTTAGTTTGTAAGGCCGGAATAAAACGTGGAGACGGGCTGCTAAAACAGGAAGGATTATGCCGATTGAAGTATCTGTTACAAGAAAAATATACGTAAAACAACTTATGCGTCACAGAGTTGAAGCTTTAAATTTTAGTATGAATATTCTAATTTTTAACCGTAGCCTTGGTTACAGAATCAAACAAAAGCTCTCGCCTTCATACTGATCACGCGGCTTAAGCCGATATTAGATGTTGTAGAGGGTGGGCCTTTAATAGCTTCAGTAAACTAAGGAGAAGTGATATGAGCAAACTTAAAACCTATCAGGAACAGCTTCAGGAAATCGTAGAAAAGGGCATCAATGCGGCTGAAGAACAGCAGAAGAAGCTGGCAGCCAAGCCTTTTGAGTACGCAGAGAAGCTTGAGTCCGGAGCCCGTGAATACAGTGTTGAAAATCTGCGTAATCGTTATAACGGCTACAGCGACAGCTTGTTTGACCAGTTGCGCAGTCTGAACAGCCGCTTTGGTAGCTTTGCTGCAGATCTGGTAGCAAAGCTTGAGAAAGATGCGGCTGAAGGCGCAGACACTGTTTCTGAAGCAGCAGACGACGTGTCTGAAGCGGCTCAGGACGCCAAAAAAACGGTACAAGCCAAAAAGCCGGCTGCTCGCAAGACAACAGCAGCGAAGAAAAAGACTGCTGAAAAGAGCGCAACAGCTTCAGCCTGATTTTCAGGTAAGCAGTTAAGTTGGTACACGGTTTGTGCTAACAAGCAAAAAGGGCGCCGGCTCAAAGCAAGGCGCCCTTTTTGTATTTTGTGGTGGGGGAATTGGGTGGTGCCCCGGAGCGGGCTAATCCTCTGTGATGGTTGGCTCAAGCGATAGAGTGCGACTTTCTCCGGTGATTTTTTCGAGGCGCTTTATGTCCTTTTCAAAAATTTGTTTCAGAGCGTCTATTTCCTGAACCTGCCCGGAAATTTCTCTTTCGATATCGCGAATTTGCGATTCAAGGCGATGAATTTTGTTGAGGGTTGCGTCCGGTATTTTACGGCCGTTCCGTTCCATGTTCGCCGCGCGGCTTTGTTCGTTATCTAATTGGCTTGAGATAACAGAGATATTGCCCCGCTTGAGCTGAATCAGCCCTCGCAATTCATCCAGCTTGCGATGCATGGCTTTTATGGCTTGATCGGGATGACTGAAACGCTTCAGAAGCCGAGCGTCTTTTTGGCGCTGAATGTTGAGCTCTTCTTCGCGCTGCTTTTTTGCTTCGCGCGCGGCAATTTCGGCTTCTGTTGGCGCTGGAGATATGGAATCCACCACACGCCCGTTCGAATTGAGAATGTCATAGCCGCGCTTGGTAGCTTGTTGTGGAATGGTATTGCTGATGACGAGTTGGCCTTGTTCATCCGTGTAGCGGTACATGCCAGCTTCAGCTTGGGATATCATGCCCAAGGTTAGCAGGAAGGCAGAGGCGGCAGCCGAAAATACGGTTAGGCGCTTGTGCATCGATCAGACTCCGTAGCGTTCCCGGTAGCTGGCTACCTTTGGGGCGTGGCCAGAAAACTCCGGGTTTGTCTTAAGATAGTCCAAAACTTGTTCCAGGCGGATGATACTGACTACCGGAATGCCGAATTCTTTCTCCACTTCCTGTATGGCAGAGAGTTCGCCGTTGCCTCGCTCCTGTCTGTCCAGGGCGATCAGCACACCGGCAGGTTCAGCGCCTTCGGCATGTATCAGGCTAATAGATTCGCGTATGGCTGTGCCGGCCGTAATAACATCATCAACGATGAGCACCTTACCCTGCAACGGGGCGCCAACAATGTTGCCGCCTTCGCCGTGGTCTTTCTTTTCCTTGCGGTTGAAGGCAAACGGCTTGCTGTCGCCCTCCCGGGCCAAAGCCATGGCCGTGACAGTGGCCAACGGAATGCCCTTATAGGCAGGCCCGAATATAATGTCATAATCAAGGCCGCTGCGCGCGATGGCAGCAGCGTAGGCCTTGCTGAGTTGCAGCAGGTCGTCTCCGGTATTGAACAGGCCAGCATTAAAAAAGTAGGGGCTGGTGCGGCCGGATTTTAAGGTAAAATCACCAAAACGAAGTACGTTACGGCGAATGGCAAATTCAATAAATTTGTGCTGATAGTCGTGCATGGCAAGGCTTCTGGCGGGTGTGGATCTTTTAATAATGCGTGAAAACGGTATCATACACGCAAACCGAATCAGGGAACACGTATGCGGGTAGTATCAATCAGCGTTAATGGCCTCGCCCAGGCTATTGATAAAGGTTTCTTCAACTGGCTGGCCGAGCAGGACGCAGACGTTGTGTGTGTGCAGGATCACCGTATGCGCGCCTACGAGATTGAAGATCAAAACCTTATTCCTGAAGGCTATGAGGCGTATTTTATCGATGGCGAAAATAACTCGGACGGTGGCGTGGGTATATACACACGGCATTTCCCGAAGGCTATTATGTATGGCTTCGCCAACGAGCAGGCCGACCGGGAAGGGCGCTTCATTCAGGCAGACTTCGACAAGGTTTCAGTAGCCAGTGTACTGGCTCCCTGTGCGCTTGGCCGGGAAGATGAACTGATCAGTGAAGACGACTTGACGGTGCTGGACCATAAAGACGATTTTCTGGATGCGTTCGGTCTGCACATGCAAAAAACGCTGCGTAAGCGCCGGCAGTTCATTTTTGGCGCTAACCTACAGTCGGCGCAACATGTGACAGATGCCAGTCCCCTTTACCACCGGTTGGATTTTTCCGGGTTTTTGCCCCATGAGCGTGCCTGGCTCGATCGGTTGTTCGACGAGATGGGCTGCGTGGATGCGTTCCGTGACATCAACAAGCAGAGCAACCAGTTTACCTGGTGGCCAGAGCAAACCGAGGGTTCGCGGAAGAATGCGGGTATCCGGGTGGATTACCAGTTGATGACGCCTGGCATTCGCAAAACCATTCAGGATGGCTGGATTGACAGCAAAACCCGTTTTTCGGATCACGCCCCGGTGATTATGGATTACGATATAGAGATCGGTTTTTGAATTAGAGGGCCGCGTGTCCGGAGAGGTTTTCCCATCCGGACACGTTACATTGCCTTTAGCCTTCCAGCGCTTCTTTCTGCAGCACAAACAACTTATCAATACCCTGCTTGGCCAGAGCCAGCATGCTGTCCAGTTCTTCCTGAACAAACGGCGCACCTTCGGCAGTTCCCTGAATTTCGATGAAGCCGCCCTGATCGGTCATGATCACATTCATGTCGGTTTCGGCTTCCGAGTCTTCCGGGTAGTCCAGATCAACCACTGGCGTACCTTTGTAAACGCCCACAGATAGTGCTGCGACCATTTGCTTCAGAGGTGATTTCTTAATGCGCTTTTCTGCAACCAGGTGGTTCAGGGCATCTACCAAAGCCACGCAACCACCGGTGATAGCTGCGGTGCGAGTGCCGCCATCGGCTTGGATTACGTCGCAATCGATGGTGATGCTGTGCTCACCCAGTGCGTCAAGGTCGACGGCCGCTCGTAGTGATCGGCCGATCAGGCGCTGAATTTCCACGGTTCGGCCGCCTTGCTTGCCACGGGCTGCTTCACGGCCCATGCGGCTGCCGGTAGAGCGAGGCAGCATACCGTATTCAGCGGTGATCCAGCCTTTGCCCTGGCCGCGCAAAAACGGCGGTACTTTGTTTTCTACTGAGGCAGTGCAGATGACTTTGGTGTTGCCGAATTCAACCAGTACAGAGCCTTCCGCATGGCAGGTGTAGTTACGGGTAAGGCGAATGTCTCTTGGCTGTTCGGGCGTTCTGCCGCTTGGACGCATAATAGTTCCTGATAATTTAGTGAAGTGTCCGGGAGATTGGTTCCCGTCGGATTGGGATTGAAAAGCCGCAAAGTGTAACACGTTGAGCGTGGTTATCGGGGCGCCCATGCTGGCGTATTCATTGTCTGCAGTGTCCTTCGCCGCCTGATAGACTCAAGCTCTGCGATTAACAATTGCGACCACTAACCAAACCGGAGCCGCCATGATCAAAAGTATGACTGCCTTTGCCCGGAAGGATGTACAGGACAGCCAAGGAGCGTTGACCTGTGAGATTCGCACCGTAAATCACCGGTACCTGGAGCCATCTTTTCGGCTACCAGAAGCGCTGCGTGAACTTGAGAACCCATTTCGGGAAGCACTGCGAAAGCAGTTAAAGCGAGGCAAGGTAGATGTGTCGATTCACCTACAGTCCAGCGAGGCGCGTACGTCTGGGTTTGAAGTTAATGAGGGTGTAGCCCAGGCGGTCAACGAAGCTGCAAATCACATTAATCGCATGCTGGATAACCCGGCGCATATCAACGCCCTGGATATCCTGCGTTGGCCGGGGGTATTGTCTGTTCCAGAGCAAGATTACAGTTCAGTCAAAGAATCTGCTTTGAAACTGTTTGAGCAGACAGTTGCAGAGCTGACGGTTGTGCGAGAGCGGGAAGGCGAGCGTTTGCGGCCATTGTTTGAGGATCGGCTGGCGCAAATGACAGCCTTGGTGGAGACGGTTCGTAATCTTATGCCTGAGCTACTAAAGGCTCAGGAGAAACATTTACGTGAACGCTTTCAGAAGGCCAGAGTAGAGCTGGACCCCGAGCGCATTACTCAGGAAATGGTCATGCTCGCCCAGAAGACCGATGTGGCCGAAGAACTAGACCGGCTGGAAGCTCATATCAGTGAGGTTAAAGACACTCTCCAACGAGATGAAGCCATAGGTCGCCGGCTGGATTTTCTGATGCAGGAACTAAATCGCGAAGCCAATACCTTAAGTAGTAAGAGCATCGATGCCGGTGCAACTCGCGCTGCTGTGGATTTGAAGGTTTTGATCGAGCAGGTTCGGGAGCAGGTGCAGAACATTGAGTAAACGAGGGCCAGCCTGATCAGATCGGCGCCAGGCTGTTCAGCGACTCCGGCAGCTCCAGTGTCACTCGCTGCCTGCTCAGCGGGCAATCAAACTCAAGGCTAACAGCCAGCAGTTGCAGAGGTACCCGCGCCGGTTTGCCGTAAAGGCGGTCGCCTATAATGGGGTGGCCTATGCTTTTCAAATGTTTACGAATTTGGTGTTTGCGTCCGGTTTCGATGGATACCTGTAAAACGCTGGTCTGGTCTGCCTCATTAGTGCTTAGGGTGGTGGCGCGGCTGATGGCCTCTTTACCGTCAATCGGTGTGTCGATCAGTTGGTCTTGAGTATGAATAAGGCCGGCCACCTGCGCCAGGTATTGCTTGGTTATGGTGCGCCCGGAAAAGCATTGAGAAAGCGCGCCAGCGGCTTTCGAGTCATGGGCAACCAGCATCAACCCGGCGGCGTCGGCATCCAGCCGGTGAATCAGGAAGCTGGGGCGTTTGAGCTCAAGCTCCACGCAGCGTAATAAACTGCAGTGATCGCCCCATTGTGAGCCTTGCGCCAGTGTGCCGTGGGGCTTGAACCAAACACTGTAGCGCGTGTTATCTGTTACCAGGGTTGCCGCTTCAGGCTTTCGCGCTAACACGTTCTCATCGTAATAGAGCTGCAGTCGGGTGCCTGTTTTGAGCTCTTTAGTGGCGCGCCTAAGCCGCACTTTTTTGCCTTTAAGTGTCCACCAGCAGGCGCCCTTGTTCATGGCACCTTTGATGCGTTGGCGTGACAGCCCTGATGCGTAGCTCAGAGCTTCACTGGCGGTTTCTGGCTGGGTTGTCGTAATGTCGAATTTCTTGCGCATTACTGGCCAGCATCCTCAGGCTTGATGGCAAACAGGTCGGTTCTCAGATGAGTGAGCACTTTCTCTGCCGTGTTGCCAATGACCCTTGCTTTCAAGCCGGTTTTACCGCTGGTGCCAATAACCAGCATGTCGGCTTTCAGTTGGCTGGCAACGCTGGGGATAACCTTGTGTGCTGGTCCGGTGGCCAGGTGAATCTGCTCCGGGCTTAAGTGCCAAGTGTTGCACAGGTGGGTTATGGTGGGCTTCAGCGCTTCTCTTCGCTTTTTTTCGTGTTCAGCGATATTGATAATTTCAAGATCTGCCAGTACTTCAGAAATATGCAGCGCGTGAACCAGGTGCAGTTCCGTTCCAAGGGCTTTCGCCAGAGCACTGGCCTGCTCAATAATTCTGGTATTAAGTGTTCTCTTAACAGGCTTGGTTGAGCTCAGGTCTACGGCCGCCAGAATAGGGTGGGCGTGGTTCCACTTTTGCTCTGCCACCAACATGACAGGCACCGGGCACTCACGAATCAGATGCCAGTCAGTGGGTGTATAAAGCAGGGTCTCTGAGCGGCTCCCGGTTTTAATCACCGCTGCGAAGCGCTTGGGCTGGCAATGTTCAATAATCCACTGATGAATGTTCTTTTCCCACACCGTTTGCGTATTGACCTGTAGATCGCTGCAATCCGAAAGCGCCAGCATTTGATCCAGCCATCGTTGGCGCAGGTCAATAAGAGCTTCTCTAGCGCGCTGTTGTACGGCAGGGTTTGATGGCAGGGCGCCAAGGTGCTCGTGGGTGAAGGCCACAATGTCGAGGTGAGCACCTGTGGCGCGCGCCAGTTCGATTCCCCGGGCCAGTGCCTTTTGATGCTTGTGGGCTGGGTCCATGACAATCAGAAGTTTATCCATGCTGCCTTTCCGTTATTTTGCTGTGCTTGAGTGTTTTAGCTGCCTTTGCCTTGATATTACCAGTTGTTGAAGCTCTAGGATGCGGTGATAAGTCAAAGGCCGTATAATTGACGGTTTTTCGGGCCTTCAGTAAGTAAGGGCGGCCAGATCCAGTTTAGGAGTTGTCGAGTGATGAGCCAGGCCGGTGAAACGGGTACGCTGTTTGTTATTTCTGCGCCCTCGGGTGCTGGCAAGACCAGTCTTGTAGCAGAAATGTTGCGTGCAGATCAAAAACTTGGGGTGTCTGTTTCACACACCACTCGCCCCATGCGCGAAGGTGAGGCCAACGGTGTTAACTACCACTTTGTAAGCCGTGAAGAATTTGAAGCCATGATTGGCCGTGGCGACTTTCTGGAGCACGCCGATGTGTTCGGCAATTACTATGGCACCTCGCAAGTTTGGGTTCGTGAAACGTTGGCCCGCGGCCGGGATGTTATCCTTGAGATAGACTGGCAGGGTGCCGCGCAGGTGCGCCACCTGATTCCTGAATGTGTGAGTATCTTCATTGTTCCCCCTTCTTCACAAATCTTGCGGGACCGTCTTGTAGGCAGGGGGACAGACGCGCCAGAAGTCGTAGCGCGGCGGCTGGCCGAGGCAAGAGAAGAATGTCGACATATCGGGTCGTTTGATTATCTTGTGGTGAATGATGATTTCCAGGAAGCACTGACCGATCTGCTAGCCATTGCACGCTGCCAGCGGTTGCACATAATTACCCAGCGGGCGAGGCACAGGCGCCTGCTTTCCGGGTTATTAGATGAAGGCGACAGCACAACGTGATAGGGGCTTTTGCTGTATACAAATTGTGCCGCTGGCGGTAAACTATCTGATCTGCTAAATCAGTCATTTTATTTTGTCGGGGAAATCATGGCACGAGTTACCGTTGAAGATTGTCTGGAACACGTAGATAACCGTTTCCAGCTGGTCATGCTAGCTACTAAGCGTTCCCGTCAGCTTGCCACCAAAGGTGCCGAGCCGATGATCGCTGAAGAAAACGACAAGCCCACAGTTATCGCGCTGCGCGAAATTGCCGGCGGCTTGGTTTCCCGCGATCTGCTTACTGAAGTCGAAGAAGAGTAAAGCGGCTGCGGGTTTAGGATGGAGGCGCGGTGTCGCTTGAGGCTACGGTAGAGGGGCTGGCTAGTGAGCTCAGCACCTATTTGGATACCAATCGCATCAATCAGGTGCGAAGAGCCTACTATTACGCTGAACAAGCCCACGAAGGCCAGATGCGTAAAAGCGGCGACCGCTATATAACCCATCCCCTCGCAGTTGCCCACGTTCTTGCCGGCCTGAAGCTCGATCACCAGAGCTTGATGGCCGCTATGCTTCACGACGTTATTGAAGACACCGGCATTCCCAAAGACGCTCTTTCCGAGCAGTTTGGCGAAGACGTGGCCGAGTTGGTAGACGGCGTAAGCAAGCTTACCCAGATAGAGTTCCGCACCCGCGCGGAAGCCCAGGCAGAAAACTTTCAAAAAATGACCTTGGCCATGGCCAGGGACATTCGGGTTATTCTCGTAAAACTGGCAGACCGCCTGCACAACATGCGTACGCTTGGGCCTATGCCCTATGAAAAGCGCCAGCGCATCGCCACAGAAACCCTCGACATATACGCCCCCATTGCCAATCGACTTGGTATGCACGCGATTTCTACTGAGTTGGAAGACCTGGGGTTTTCATCTCTGCATCCGATGCGCTCACGTTATATCTCCAAGGCCGTTGATAAACTGCGTGGCAGTCACCGGGAAATAATCGAAGACATTCAGGGTCGCCTGCAGGAGAAATTGGAGGAGCGAGGGCTTCCCGGGCGGATACTTGGGCGAGAAAAACATCTCAATAGCATCTATAACAAGATGAAGCTCAACCAGAAGTCGTTTTACGAGATTATGGACGTATACGCCTTCCGCATCATTACCGGCACCGAAGACGACTGCTACCGAATTCTTGGGGCAGTTCACAGTCTTTATAAGCCTATGCCCGGTCGGTTTAAAGACTACATTGCCATGCCCAAGGCAAACGGTTACCAGTCGTTGCACACCACCTTATTTGGTATGCATGTGAACATAGAAATCCAGATCCGCACTGAGGAAATGGAACACATAGCCAACGATGGTATTGCCGCGCACTGGATGTACAAAAATGAATCAACCAGTGTGACCAGCGCGAACCAAACGCGGGTAGACCGTTGGGTGAAAGGCCTGATGGAAATGCGTGAGCGGGCAGACGACTCGCTCGAGTTCATCGAGCATGTAAAGGTAGATCTTTTTCCGGACGAAATTTATGTGTTTACCCCAAGGGGTAAAATAATGGAGTTGCCCAGTGGCGCAACCCCGATAGATTTCGCGTATGCCATTCACACGGATATAGGCAATGCCACCGTAGCCTGCCGAATCAACCGCACCCTGGGTTCTTTAAGTAGGCCGCTGCAAAGTGGTCAAACGGTAGAAGTTATCACCGCCCCTGGTGCCCGGCCTAACCCCGCCTGGCTCAGCTTTGTGGTTACCGGCAAGGCGCGCAGTAGCATTCGCCATACACTGAAGAGCCAAAAACTGGCAGAGGCGCTGGAGTTGGGGCGCACTCTGTTGAAGAAATCCTTAAATGGATTTGGTGCCCGCTTGTCAGATATTGACGATACCCAGAGGCAAGTGGTGGTGAATCATAATCAAGTAAACAGTTTTGACGATCTGGTCAGCGATATCGGTCTGGGCAACCGAATGGCTTATCTGGTTGCGCGCCAACTTCTAAGTGGTGCGGAAACAGAGGGTCCCGATGAAGTCACTAAAGATACTCAAGGTGGAGATGTTTCCTCGATCACCATAAAGGGAACCGAAGGCATGCTGGTTCACTTTGCTTCTTGCTGCAAGCCTATTCCCGGCGACCCGGTTGTTGGCGTGATGGATTCGGGCAGTGGTATGGTAATCCACTCAGATACGTGTTCCCGCCTGCCGGAAGACAACGAAGGCCGGTCCCGTCTGACCCACCTTACCTGGGCCAAAGATATTACCGATGAGTTTTCTGTAGAGTTGCGCGTTGAGCTGGAGCGACAGCGCGGCGTGATTGCCGAAGTGGCCAACGCGGTGGCCATGGCAGATGGCAATATCGAACGTATTAACGTAGACGAGCAGGATGCCCGCTTTGGTGTGGTCAGCATGGTAGTCAAGGTGCATGGCCGCAAGCACCTGGCCCGCGTGATGCGCCGGGTTCGTAACATCAAGGCGATTACCTCGATCAATCGCGTGAAATACTGAGTCTAAGCAGCCCCACGCGGTTGACAGCTCACGTGCGGAAGGGCGACGATTGGTGTTTTGGACGAAAGGAAATTACACGGCATGGCCAACAAATCCGTTATTCAGACTGAACATGCACCTCAGGCTATTGGCCCTTATTCTCAGGCCGTTAAGGCAGGCGACACGGTCTATATCTCTGGTCAGATTCCGCTGAACCCCGAAACCATGGAAGTAGTGGCCGGGGATTTTTCAGAAAAAACCCGTCAGGTATTCGAAAATCTCAAAGCGGTATGCGAAGCCGCCGGTGGCGAGTTGAAAGACGTTGTTAAAGTGAACATTTACGTGACCGATTTGGCCAATTTTGCCACGGTTAACGACATTATGGCCACGTATTTTCCAGAGCCCTACCCGGCGCGGGCTGCTGTAGAAGTGTCAGCTCTGCCCAAAGGCGTACCGGTAGAGGTAGAAGCCGTGATGGTACTGAGCTGATACCGCAGTTAGTGTAAAAAGTCAGAACAAAGGCGGCCCTGGGTCGCCTTTGTTCGTTTTGGGCCCACTTTAAACCTGGCCCTTTTCGATCATTTCGCGGTACCCAGTTCGAAAATCCGGGTAGCGAAAGCGAAACCCGGTTTGCAATAAACGCTGATTATTACATCGCTTGCTGCCAGCCCTTCCGCCTTTTCTGGCGTCTGCTGCGGGCTCGGCGCATGCCACTTGCTGGCGCACCCAATTAACCACTTCATCAAGGCGAGCCGGCTCGCAATCGCTGGCCACATAGCAGTTGTCCAAGGGCTTTCCTGAAAACGCCAACCCGTTTAGGTAGGCCACAGCTGCTGCTGCGTCTTCCTCATGAATGCGATTGCTGAACGGCGCCGGTTTTGTTGGGTTCATGCGGCCGGCAACAACTGCCTCCAAAAAGCGCCTTCTTGTAGGGCCGTAAATGCCGCTAAAACGCACAATGGTGGCAGGGTGGGGGCTATCTAGTGCTGCTTGCTCTCCGGCCAAAATCTGCTGACCAGTTACCCGGGAAGGGGAGGTAGGGCTGGTTTCGTCTACCAGGCTGTCGTCGTTTTGGGCATAAACGCTGGTGCTGCTGATAAAAAAGAGCCGTTTGAGCGGTTGGTTGCCTAGTGCTTCAAGGAGGTTGGACAAGCCGGTCACATACGCATCGCGGTATCCCTGCTCATCATAGCTGGAGGGAGTCAGGCAGTAGATAACCGTATCCAGGCTATCCGGCAGTTTGCCATTCAGAGTGTCTGGGCGGGTCAAGTCTGCACCTATACCCTCCACGCCTTCTGGCACCTTGCCAGGGTTGCGGCGCAGCCCGTAAACCTGTGCCGATTCTTGCAGCGTGCTGGCGATAGCGCCACCTAGTTTGCCACACCCGGCGATGAGAATTCTCGGTGTACTATTGCGATCAGCGATTGCCATAGACAATATCAATCCTTATCCTCTAACCCATAATTTAGTGAAACTTCGACCCGTATCCTTTTGACCGGAGATCACCATGACTCTTACCGAGTTACGATACGTCGTTACGCTTGCCCGGGAAAGGCATTTTGGCCGGGCGGCCGAGCGCTGCCATGTTAGCCAGCCAACCCTCAGCGTGGCGGTCAAAAAGCTGGAAGATGAACTGGGCGTTCCGCTGTTTGAGCGCAGCAAAAGCAGTATCCGTGTGACAGAAACCGGCTCGCGAATTGTTGAGCAAGCTCAGCGTGTTCTGGACCAGGTGGGTGTTATCCGCGATATGGCTCAGGATGGCAAAAGCCAGCTCAGCTCGCCGTTAAAAGTTGGGGCCATTTACACCATTGGGCCCTATCTGTTCCCGCACCTGCTGCCGGAACTGCGCCGAGCGGCCCCGGAAATGCCGCTCTACATCGAAGAAAACTACACCGCCAACTTGCGACAAAAGCTGCGCCAATCCGAGTTGGACGCCATCATTATCGCATTGCCGTTTGAAGAGGCGGAGGTGTTAACGCTGCCGTTATACGATGAGCCCTTTGTGGTGCTGCTGCCAGCGGACCACCCACTGGCAGAAAAAGAACAGATCACTGGCGAAGAGTTGTCTCGCGAGCAATTGCTGCTCCTTGGCCCAGGGCACTGCTTCCGGGATCAAATACTTGAATCCTGCCCGCCTTTGGTTGATGCCGTTACCCGCCGCGCTGATACGGGTTCGCCATCGCTGGTTACCGAAGGCAGCTCTTTAGAAACCATTCGCCACATGGTGGCCTCTGGTTTGGGCATTACCGTGCTTCCGCTCTCGGCAGCGACGGCTATGCAGTATCGTAAAGACGTACTGGTAACCCGGCCGTTCGCGCCGCCAATACCTTCTCGCACAGTCGCTTTGGCCTGGCGAGTCACTTTCCCGAGGCCGAAAGCCATCGATGTCCTCTCTCTTGCCGCCAACCAGTGCCGCGTGATTGAAAAAGCGAAAGCAGAAACACCGGTTACGGCCGACACGGACTGACTCAAGCCATGGCCTCACTGGATGATATCCCGGTCACAGAGCTAAAGGGCGTAGGAAGCGCCCTGGCTGAAAAGCTTGCGCGACTGGGCATCGCATCGATGCAGGATTTGCTGTTTCATTTACCTCACCGCTACGAAGACCGCACCCGCATTATACCCATGGGCAGTTTGAGGGTAGGCGATGTGGCCGTGGTGGAAGGGGAGGTAATGAAGGCAGATCTGATGATGGGCCGCCGCCGCAGCCTGCAGGTTACCCTGAAAGACAACAGCGGATTTCTGGTGCTGCGGTTTTTTCACTTTAACGCTGCCCAAAAGAACCAGCTTTCGGAAGGCACCCGGGTGCGTTGTTTCGGCGAAGTGCGCCCAGGCCGCGCCGGGTATGAGTTTTACCACCCCGAATATCAGATACACCCGCCCCCCATGCCAGCAGCTGGTGAGGCAACCCTCACACCGGTTTACCCGCTTACCGAAGGTATTCAGCAACCTCGTGTAAGAGGGCTGTGCCAGCAGGCTCTGGGGTATCTTCAGCGCCACCCTATAAGCGATTGGTTGCCCGCTGAACTGCTCGCAGGGTACCAGCTGCCCGGCATTACAGAAGCCGTCCAGTTAGTGCATTCACCCCCGGCCAACGCCCCCGTACATTTGTTGATGGAGGGGCTTCACCCGGCACAACAGCGGCTGGTTATGGAGGAGTTGCTTGCCCACCAGTTGAGCATGCTACAAGTTCGTGAGCAGATTCAGGCACGTCAGGCATTGCCTCTGTTACCCACAGGCGACTTACCTGAACGCTTTCTGGAGCAGCTGCCGTTTGCGCTCACAGGCGCCCAGCGCCAGGTTATGAGTGAAATCCGACAAGACCTCAGCCAGCCATTACCTATGTTGCGATTGGTTCAGGGTGATGTGGGGTCTGGTAAAACCGTGGTTGCAGCCTTGGCTGCGCTTCAAACCATAGGCGCGGGCGCCCAGATAGCGCTAATGGCACCCACAGAAATACTGGCTGAGCAACACTATCAAAACTTCTGTGGCTGGCTTGAGCCCATGGGCATTCAAGTGGCCTGGCTATCTGGCAAGGTAAAAGGCAAAGCCCGAAAAGACACACTGGAAGCTGTTCACGCCGGGGCGGCCAGCGTGGTCATTGGCACCCATGCGCTGTTTCAAGACGATGTGCTGTTTCACCGCCTGGCGCTGGTGATTGTGGATGAACAGCATCGGTTTGGCGTACACCAGCGCCTGGCCCTGCGTGAAAAAGGCGTAGGCGGAACCCTGGCACCACACCAGCTGATCATGACCGCTACCCCCATCCCGCGTACCCTCGCCATGAGTGCCTACGCAGATCTTGATACCTCGGTGATTGACGAACTACCACCTGGCCGCAAACCCATTGACACCATTGTCATTCCCGACAGCCGCCGGGAAGATGTGATTGAACGAGTTCGCAGTGCCTGCACCGACGGGCGCCAAGCCTATTGGGTGTGTACCCTGATTGAAGAATCCGAAGCCTTGCAGTGCCAGGCGGCAGAAGTAACCGAACAAGAGCTGACCGAGCGCTTGCCGAACCTGAAAATCGGGCTGGTACACGGGCGACTCAAATCGGCAGAAAAAGTAGCAGTAATGGAGCAATTCAAACAGGGCGAATTGGACCTGCTGGTTGCCACCACCGTGATTGAAGTGGGGGTGGATGTTCCCAATGCGTCGCTCATCATTATCGAAAACCCGGAACGGCTGGGCCTGGCCCAGCTGCACCAACTGCGGGGCCGAGTGGGCCGGGGCGAGCAGGCCAGTTTTTGTGTGCTTATGTACCATCCGCCCCTGTCGGCCAACGGCAAGGCAAGGTTGCAAGCCCTACGCGATAGCCAGGATGGGTTTGTGATTGCCGAGAAAGATCTGGAAATAAGAGGGCCTGGTGAGGTGCTAGGCACCCGCCAGACTGGCATGATGCAGTTTCGGCTGGCCGATTTTGAGCGAGACAAAGGTTGGATAGAACCAATACGCGAGATGGCCCCAGAGTTAATGAGGCAGCCGCGGCTGGTACAGGGGCTGATTCGGCGCTGGCTTGGAGAAAAAATACACTACGGCGATGTTTAAACCGGGTCAGTGCTCCACCCGGCAGTAAGGGCATCTGCATAAACTGGTTCGATATCAACGTTTACACCTACTCTTTACCTTATACTGAGTAGCAGCGGCAGGTTTAATTGATCGAACGGCAAGCCGCAACACTTGGGAGAAGATGATGGAATTACCTGTCACGGTTCAGCAGGCTTTGGGCGATGTCGCCAAGGGCGTGTCGCTGAGAGACGCAGGCCAGGCCAGCAGGCACGAACTGCTGCGAATGGTGTTGCTAAATGACGGGCAAGACAATCTTCAGGTTATTTGCTGTAAGGAAGATTTGATTGATCTGGAGCAGCTGAATAAGCAGCTGCAGCGCAACTACCGCCTTATGAAACCACGGGAACAGGTACGCGTGAGAGAGCGTGCCGGGTTGCGGGAGCTACCCGCGCTGCCCTCCCTGACCGGTTGGCCCACGCTGGTGGATAGCCGGGTAGATGAGCTGTCCTGCGTAGCTCTAGAACTGGGTGAGCAACATCTGGCCATGGTAATGCCAGCAGAAGATTTTCGAACACTGACCCAACAGGCAGAGCGTCAATCTTTTGTGGTTGCCTCGGAAACCATTGCGGTAAACCTGAACGACCCGGGCAATGATCGCAGCCAGCTTAATTTTGCCATCAAAAAATTCACCAGCCTGCGCATACAGCAGCGCCTGGAAGACACCTTAGAGCTGCCGCCATTACCTGAAACGGCCCAGCGCATTATTCACCTGCGAATAAACCCCAACGCCGTGATGGGCGATTTGGTAGATATTGTTGAAAGCGACCCAAGCCTGGCAGCCCAGATTGTAAGCTGGGCCTCGTCATCTTTTTATGCAGCCGCCGGGCAAGTGCGTTCTGTACACGATGCTATCTCCAGAGTGCTTGGCTTTGATATGGTCATGAACCTTGCCATGGGGCTATCTTTAGGGCGCGCGCTAAATCAGCCGCAAGATCACCCGGATGGCTATGTAGACTACTGGCAGCAAGCTATTTGGCAGGCGCAATCGGCGGGTATTCTGGCTAGTATGATGCCCCGGAGCGAGCGCCCCTTATTCGGGCTGGCGTACCTTGCGGGCCTACTGCACAACTTTGGCTACCTGTTACTGGCCCAGGTGTTCCCTCCGCATTTCAAACTGGTATGCCGTTCGCTAGAAGTGAATTCCGCTATCGATTCCTCAGTAACAGAGCACTATCTGCTGGGCATAACCCGTGAGCAGATTGCCGCCCAGCTTATGGAAAACTGGGGCATGCCAGATGAAGTCACCCTGGCTATACGATACCAAAAGAACTGCAGTTACCAAGGCACACACAACGTTTACGCCAAGCTTCTTTGGTTGGGCCGCCAGTTACTAACCGCAAGAGGTGTGGCAATGGGTGCCAGTGCCACTGTTGAGCAGAAGCTGTATGACGAGCTGGGCCTGAATCGCGAACAGGTAGAAGAGCAATTTGATGAGTTGGTGGCCAGCAAAGACAATGTTATGGCCATGGCTGGCATGATGAGCCAGTAACAAAAAGGCCGGCCTAGAGGGCCGGCAAGGTTCCGCTCATTAGCAGACTCGTCCGAACACCGGAGGAGAAACAACCCGGGGCGATAATAGATGCCGTAAAAACTTACCGCCCTATGTTCAATCTAGACAAGAACGGCAAAAAGAAAAGGCAGTGTGAGGCTTGGGTAGAACTTGAGCGCTTCCTCATTTTTCGGCATATAAGCAAGCGTATGATATATCAAATGATAAGATTGCTTTGTGCCAACTTTACTTACAAAAAAACACAAACTTAGTGGTTGATCAAAAACTGTGGTTCCGTATGGCGGTTGCGGCACGGCGAATTTCATCCGAGTGCTTTCTTTCTACCGCAAATCGCTCCTTATCCATTTTTGCCACAAAACGCGCGTCTGTATCCTGACGTGCCTGGTGCGTAGGCATGTGGCGAAGCTGCTCATACACCTCCATAAACACCTTGAAGGGCGGCTTTTCCATCAGTTCCGGCGCCACGTGATCCAGTAGCCCCTTAATGCGCAGACAACCCTCGGAATATTCCACTTGCTCTTCTTCAATAGCCATAGCAATCACCCGAATGCTATCAACCATATCCTTGCGCCGTTTCGCCTGAAACACCTCCGCCTTTTTCTGGCGTCTGCGGCTTTCAGCCAATGTAACCATCTGCTTTCGAATAAAGCCCAGCAGCACAATAATGGCGATAACGCCGGCAATGATTAGGCTCCACTGTAGCCATTGGGGCATGGTGCTGTTCCTGTGTTTAGAGGGTGTTTAATGGTGACCGCAGATTATCAGGAATGCAGTAGTGGGGGAAACGGGGTTTGTTGAGAGCATAAAAAAAGACCAGCCCGGAGACTGGCCTTTTGGTGCGACTTTTTTATTCGAAGCGCGCGGGTAGGTCTTTGACCGGGTTGGAAATGAAGTTGAGGTATAAACCTTTTTCAGGAATAAGCAGTGGTATTGTTTTCTTTATGATGCCGGCAAGCAATTCTGAGTTTACGTTTATCTCTGGCACATTTAGATTGTATTGCTCGATTTGCATTCGCCCGTCATTAAAGAAGGTTACATTCCCGGAGAGTTCAAGGGTAAAAGGATAGCTATACAGGTTATGGTCTACTATTAGGAAAGTATCCAGTTTGAGGTCTGGCGCATCAATAAAGACATCTACTGTGGTTTTGAATACAGGTTGGCCTTTATCGTTTTCGACAATAATGCCTGGGATTAAACTATTGCGACATACCGCGGTTTCCTCGTCGCAGCCAGAAGGGTCTTCTGCGTATCGCATTCTGAGAATTTGAGGCCCAGTAATCGACGCTATGTCTAATGTGTCAGTGTGTACCGTTAAAGATGTTGTGGCTATAGAAGTGGGATATAAAAGAACTTCTAAGCCTTCTTTCTTCTTGCCGTCATCGCTTTTGAAAATCTTTGGTCCAACCACCTCCGTATTCAGCGCATAAGTCTGATAGATAAACTTGTTTTTTTCGCATTCATCTTTTTCAGTCGAGCCAATTGCACACCCAACTCGTGCTTGTCGCTTCTGATCTTTAACGTTAACGAGCAATTTGGCAGAGTTCGCTGGGGGCAGGTAACCCCCATTTCCACTAGGCTGATAATTGCCAGGTTCGAAGTTATCAATTTTAAGGTTAGCGTTGGTATCGCGAACAGGAAGGTTGCGTAGCGCCGTGAACACAGAGTCCTGTGCCTCCACACCCTCGAAATAAATAATCATCGAGTTCTTGCCGTCTTTACCATCACCTTTTTCCAAGCCTTCCAGTAAGTCTGTCTTAAGTGGAAAGTTGTTCAGTCCACAGATCGATCTGGACTCCTTCTGAGGTGTGCAGGAGCTATCTTCTTGTACCGCTGCGGAGTCGCGGTCCACCTTCATGGTATAACGGTAGAATTTACCAGGTTCCCAAGGCTCGTCTGGGTAGAAGCGTATGCGCTGATTATTTTTTTCCAAACGCCCAGCGACGAATTTATCTTTGTCTTCTTCTTTTGCTGGGTTCTTCGGGCTTGCCTCTACCTTTTCAACAGTGAATGTGTCACCAAGGCGGATGGAATCTAAACTCATCGGCTGGGAAAACACTACAGTGATTGGCCGGTCCGCCGGCATTTCTGATATTGGAAGAACGTCACCGGCTTCCCCGTCTGGAGCTGCATCCCAACACTGACCGTGAGTGCCAGCTTCAAGATCAACGTCATCGTGTATCGTTTCACAGGGAAAGCCAGGATAGGTCGTCAATGCCAGAGGCGGTGCATCTGCCGGGGCATCTTCCCCATCCATCTTGAATCTCACAGTCAGGATGTCTACAGGCTTGCCATTAATGCCTCTTAGGCCTGGCACACTCACTATATAGTCACCACCTGGAATTAGGCCGCCGTCCGGGTTGAGTGTAAGAGTTGTACCGTCAACCTCAGCGTTTAGCCCGTTCCCTACTGTTGTTTCGCCATCTGAAGTGCCGCCAGGACCTGAGAGAGAAACCCCGTCTGCAACTGAATCCGGGTCCAGAGGCTTGTCGAAGAACAGAATCACCGGGTCGCCCGGTCGGTGCATGGACTGACGAGTATTGGGAATAGCATCCTCATCACCAGGCATCCAGCTCACAAGGCTTGGGCCGGTTCTATCTATTTCTCTCAGGTCGTCCGCATCAAGAGCGGAATCTATATCCGTTGCTGCTTCCAGATGGAATGCGATAGTGGAGTCGGTGTATTCCTGGCCCAGCAGTGCCGGCTCAACCATGCCGATGGCGTCGATAGTAAGTACGCCATCCCGTACCAACGCAATACCACGAAGTTCTACGCCCATCAGATCCTGAGATAGCGCAGCGTTAGGCTGGCCTTCTTCGGCGTTCATGGATACATCCATGAATAGCGTGATCTGGCGCGGTGCGCTCGTGTCATCGGTGTAAGGGTTCGGGCTCATGTACCCAGAGGCATCTGAGAGCATGGTGACTTTGATGTCGCCCGTGGTTTGTAACTCACCTGTTGCTGCATCCAGTACTGGTACTTTGCCACCCACCAACACATCCAGGCTGGTGCTGGATAGCACACTACCTTTGGGGATTCTGAGCGGCAGGGCTTCGTTATCTTCAAATGCGGGGGCGTAAGCAAGTTCTGCAAACATGTCGCCGGTTTGCTGGGACGGACCAGCTTCACCCTGGAGCACGGAGTTCAGAGTAACGCCGTTAATGGGCTGGCCATTCAGTATGGACTTGGTGGCAGCCTCTTCAGACATGCCGTTGGCAAGGCCAGAGTCGGTTGCTGACTGCTTGAGAGCGATCGTTGGGCCAGTATCCCTTGGCGTGTACTCAAGTTCTTCAAGACCCTTGTATTCGACATCGGGGCTTGTAAGGCTCGTCAGGTTCTCAAGCTTGAGCGTATAGGTTTCGCCACTATTCAGAATGTCGTCTTTGCTACCGCACAGGGTTTTCTCCGGGGTAACACAGGGGTCTACGGTTATGCGATTGCCTTTAACAAGTACTGTAGCGGGGACAGTTTGACCGTCTTGGTCCAGAAGCTTGATTGAACCACCACGTTCTTCTGAGTCCCACTCCGGGTGAACCGGCTGAGTCAGGATAAGGCGGAACGTGGAGAAGTTCATTGCACGGAAGGGAGAATCCTCTCCGTCGCTAGCAGGTATCTGCTGGGCAATTTTAAAGACATCGTCTGTTTCAGCCAGCTCGGCAACACCGGAGTAACTGCCTCGGGTGTTGAAATGGATGTCTGAATCGTCAAGGTTGCCTGGTATGCTAATAGAGCGATTACCCGCTGCCTTGAGCGGCTCATCAAAGGTAACCGAGTATTTGGATGCTGTTTTCAGCGCGCCATCTGAAGTTAGTTTCAGGCTTTTTCCGCCATCAATCTTTTCAATGCCGAAATCGATGTCTTCATTGCCGGATTTCAGGCTTATTTTGTTCTTCAGGTCTGCTTTTTCTTCCGTTAACGCATCGGAAAACCGAAGAACTATGTCTGCTTTAGGGCTGACATCTATTTGCCCATCTGCGGGATAGGAATAAATCACCGAGCCAGGTGTGGCTTTCGGGTTTACGCTTTGCTCATCGCCACCACAGGCTGCAAGCAGCAGGGCGGGAACCAGTGCCAGGGTCTTTTTGTACTTCATGGCAAACTTCTCCTCAGAACTTCAGGGTAACTGAGCCGCTGATAACATGTACGTCGCCGTCTGCAACTACATCTGTATCAGTCACATTATTGCTGGAATCAACCTCTACCAACGTAAAGTCGCGCTCCTGCAGCTGTTGATACTGGTAACCCAGATCGAAACGAACAGGGAAGGCCAGCAGGCGGGTGCGGTCGTAGGTGGCGCTAATACCCAGGCCAATGACAATTTTATCGGTATCCAGGTAGTTTATTTCGGGGTTGCGCGTGGTCTTCAGTGGCGACTCTTCATAAGCCACGCCTCCTCGCACGGAAAAGTTTTTGTTCAGGTCAAATTCAGCACCCAGTCGCGGCACGATTGTGTCATCAAACTTTATGCGATCGGCAGCGGGAATGGTTGATTGGTTCTTGATTGAGTCGCTTTCAAACTCTTCAGACAGTTCAGACCAGTTCTGCTGCTCAACACTGCCACCAATGCGCCAGTTATCGCCTTGGTACTGAGCACCGAAACCGAAGGTTTCTGGCTGGAAAGAATCGATGGTAGATACCACAAGGCTAAGGCCCGGGTCGGGAATGGTTTGTGTTACAAGAATATTTGAATCAACCGCGGTAGATGCAGACGATTTGGTACGGTAGGTAAAGGCGGTTTCCCAGCCTTGTAAAAAGCAGTTGCTTTCAGGGCAGAAGGTGCTGCCCAGATCAATGGTGGTGCCAATAATGGTTTTAATTTGTGGCTCGGCATTCACTGCCAGGCGTTCGCGGCTGGTGTCTCCGCCAAGTGTGGATACGGCGGTGAGGTTAGCGGTTGCATCCAGAGTGATGCGGGCAGATACACCAAGGGATATGCCGCGCCAAATTGGGGTGGCGCCGCCGATGTTCAGGAACAGAGGTTCTTTGCCATATTGCAGGAACTGACCTGTGTCTGATGTCTGCGAATCGAAGGCCAGCATCTCTTTACCGTACTTTTCAACGCCGGCAATGAAACCCAGGTAGATAGGGTGGTCAAAGCGGGTAAGGGAGCCCAGATTGGTTTTCATGCCGATTAGTACGTGTTGGCTGGGAGAGTTGGAAACCACATCGCCATCGGAACTTGGGTTTGCCGACCGCAATTCTTGCTCAGCGTGCAAAATACCAGAGGTAAGTTCACCGCGATCGTCCCGGGTAAGTGAGGCCGGGTTGTAGTAGGTGGCAGATACCTGTTCATTAAACATGGAGAGCGACTGAGCGGTGGCGACGTCTATGGGCATTACGCCATAGGTTGTGCCGATGTTACCCATGCTGGCGGATGCGAGGCTACCCAATCCGGTTGAGGTGGTGGCAACGGCAAGCGTGAGTGCCCGTACTGCAAAACGGGGGGAACCGAACATGGATGTGACTCCTGTTGTTTTTGTCTTTGGTGTGGCTTGAGCGTTTTAATACGCCACATTATTAGGTATTAGTACTACTACTGCTTCAGAGTGTAACGGTCTTGTCTTTTGGGGACGTTGGCCTTGGTGACATGGGGATTCGTCGAAACGAACACCTCTATCTTGGCGGTGTGACGAATGAGGCGGGAGTGTTACGGCGATGTGGCCAAACACTGAATGCCGTGCAAAAAAACACTTTTATGCGGGATTTAAGGAGGGAGTGCTCTGCAAGTTGCAGGACATGGGAAGAGCCTCCCCATGTCCTGCAACTTGCCTTTATGGCGGTTTATTACCGGGTTTCAATATTGCCGTCTTCATCCGAGATAACAATCTCTACACGGCGGTTTTGCTGCCGACCGGCTGAGCTGTCATTACTGGCAACGGGATACTGTTCACCGTAGCCCTTGGTTTCTACCCGGCGGCGCTCAATGCCTTGGGATAGCAGTGCGTCACGGACGGCCTCGGCTCTGCGCTCAGATAGCTTCTGGTTGTATGAGTCTTTACCTGTGCTATCAGTGTAGCCTTCCACACGGACTCTTCTGTCTTCGTACTCCCGCATAAACTGCGCGAGGCGCCCGATGGTTTGCTGCCCTGATGCTTTCAGGTCGGCCTTGTTCAAATCGAAGAGAACATCGCCAAGCGTAAGCACCATGCCACGGTCAGTACGTTCAGCCTGCAGCTCTTTCATTCTTTTACGCAGCATTTCTGCTTCGTTTTTGGCGCGCACGGCTTCCCCTGAGCGTTTGTCCAGCATTAACTTGCGGCGACGCTCTTCTGCGGAATCAACCTGTTTTTCCAGCCTGGCTCGTTCGCCTTGCTGATTGGCGATTTGTGCGTGGCGATTTGCCAAATACGCGGCATGCTCAATGCGGTCGGTGTCTTTGCCGTCTTTCAGCAGGGATTCTGCCCGGTCGAGTTCCTTTTTTGCGCTACGCATATGGCTGTCGCCACTGCGGGCAACGTCCGGATCGTTTTTGATTTTGGCGTAAGAGGCTTGTGCCTCGTTTACCTTTGCGTTGTCTGGTGGTGTTGTGGCGCAGCCGGCGATCAGTACTGACAAGCCCATAGCCGTGCCCAATGTTATGTTGCGTTTGTTCATAACGGTCTCCTTTCCAGATAAGGCATTTACTGGTCTTGGTTGATGCTCTGGCGAAGAGATTCAATGTTGTCATTGATCTCCTTCACGGCTTGCTTGGCTTTGGCTGTTTCAGAGCGAGCGTCAGCCAGTTGAGCGTCAACGGAAGCCTGCTCTAGAAGGCGCTCGGCTTCGATGTACTTTTCGCGCTCAATCAGGTCCTTCGCGTCGGTTAACTTGTTTTGAGCGTCGTTGAGCAGTATAGGTTCATGCTCACGTGCATCTGCAGACACAGCCTGTTGAATGGAGTTTTGGGCGGTATTAAGATCGGCGTCTGGTCGCTCCCCAGAGCTGGCGCAGCCACCAATGGTAAGAGCTATGCCAGCAATGCTGGCGGTGTATAGCATTGATTTATGCTTATTCATGCATGATCTCCTTTCAGCGATTTACAAGCTCTGCAGGAAAGCGTTGTCTGCACGAAACAATCCTGCCGCCAGGATTGACGGACTCTTATGAACGGCGACGAGACGAGTTGCGCCGTAAAACTGCGGAGTGCCATGCGCACCTTGTATCAAAGCTTAGCAGCCAGCTGGCATTCAACCATGACTCATTCGCAATAAATTCTGTTGAGAGACGCGTGAGAGAGAGCATGTTGTGGTTATGATTGGATTTAAGTGATTGAAAAAAATTAAATTTTCCGCCAGGTAATTGTGTGAATAAGCGGTCACTGTGGTTGTTGATTTAGCTTGGAATGGCACTGTAATAAAAAAGCCCCGAAAACCTAATGGCTCGGGGCTTTGTATGGTGGGCCTTGCTGGACTTGAACCAGCGACCAATCGATTATGAGTCGACTGCTCTAACCAACTGAGCTAAAGGCCCTAAACTGTTGTTTCTGCTTGCTAGTGGTTGGGTTTTAACCGATCCCCGTAAAGAGGAAAGCAAAGCGGGCGCCAGTATACCGATGAGGTAGAGCGCCCGCTACTGTTGTTGCGATTTATCCCTGATTTCCTTGGTCGTCAATAAAGCCACGCAGGTGATCCGAGCGGGAAGGATGGCGCAATTTGCGCAGGGCCTTTGCTTCGATCTGACGAATGCGTTCACGGGTTACGTCGAATTGTTTACCGACTTCTTCCAGTGTGTGATCGGTATTCATTTCAATACCGAAACGCATGCGTAGTACTTTGGATTCGCGGGCGGTGAGGCCAGAAAGAACGGAACGGGTGGCTTCGCGCAGGCCTTCGGCTGTTGCCGAATCCACTGGCGAGAGCGCCTGGATGTCTTCAATAAAGTCACCCAGATGGCTGTCTTCATCGTCACCGATCGGTGTTTCCATTGAGATCGGCTCTTTGGCGATCTTCAGCACCTTGCGAATCTTATCTTCTGGCATCTCCATGCGCTCGCCCAGTTCTTCAGGAAGGGGTTCACGGCCCATTTCCTGAAGCATCTGGCGGGAGATACGGTTGAGCTTGTTGATGGTCTCAATCATGTGCACAGGGATACGAATGGTGCGCGCCTGATCCGCAATAGAGCGGGTTATGGCCTGGCGAATCCACCAGGTGGCATAGGTAGAGAACTTGTAACCACGGCGGTACTCAAACTTGTCTACGGCCTTCATCAGGCCGATGTTGCCTTCTTGAATTAAATCCAGGAACTGCAAACCACGGTTGGTGTACTTCTTGGCGATAGAAATAACCAGCCGCAAGTTAGCTTCAACCATTTCTTTCTTGGCGCGGCGGGCTCGTGCTTCGCCAATGGATACGCGACGGTTGATTTCTTTGATGTCTGCTACGGCCAGATCTACTTCCGTTTGCACGTTCATTATGCGCTTCTGAAGGCGAACAATTTCGTCCATGCGCTCGTTAATGGCCGCTGCGTAGGGCTTTTTGCTTTTGGCGATTTTAACGCCCCAGTCCTGGTTTGCTTCGTTACCCGGGAATGATTTGATGAAATCTTTGCGTGGCATTTTGCATTCGCGCACGCAGATTTTAAGGATTGCGCGCTCGTTTTCGCGTACCAGGGCGTTGGTAGAGCGAACCACATTAACTAGCTCATCAAACGCTTTGTTACCTAGCTTGAACGGCGCAAACACCTTTCCTAGCTCATTAAGTGCCGCCTGGGTCTTTTTGTCGGCGCGGCCATTTTTTTCAAGTAGCTCTTCGGCGGCTGACAGTTTTTCTCTGAGGAGCTCGAAGCGCAGGCGGGTCTCTTCAGGATCCGGGCCGCTCTCTTGCTCTTCTTCCTCTTCGTCTTCCCCGTCTTCAGCTTTCTCTTCTTCTGTTTTCTCGGGCTTGGGAGGCGGTGCTGGCATGAAAGGCTCAGCGCCGTCCGGGTCCAGAAATCCGGTTACGATATCGCTGGTGCGGCCTTCGTTTTCGATGATGCGGTCGTAGGCCTGGATAACCGTGCCAGCGGTACCGGGGAAGTGGGCCACGGCTGCCATAACATCTCGGATACCTTCTTCGATGCGCTTGGCGATCACAATTTCGCCTTCACGGGTTAGCAGCTCCACGGTGCCCATCTCGCGCATGTACATGCGCACTGGGTCTGTGGTGCGACCAGCATCGGATTCCACAGCGGCAAGAGCGGCGGCGGCCTCGGCGGCGGCGGCTTCGTCGGCGGTGGAATCGCCATCGGTCATTAGCAGGGTATCGGCATCTGGTGCCACTTCAGACACCTGAATGCCCATGTCGTTGATCATGCGAATGATATCTTCGACCTGATCTGGATCGGCAATGTCTTCCGGGAGGTGGTCGTTCACCTCGGCGTAAGTCAGGTAGCCTTGTTCTTTGCCCCGTGCGATAAGGTCTTTCAAACGTGATTTCTGCGAATTGCCTGACATAGACACCCTGTGAACTCGCTTAAATAAGAAAAAATGAAACAGCCATTATAGCTGTCGCTCTAATGCTCTGCCACCGAATGGTTAGATGGTGATCAGTGCGCCAAGTTTCAAGTGCTGCTAATCCGGAGTTCCTCCGCTTAGCTCTCGCAGCTCCTGCCGTTCCTCGGCGGTTAGGTTTGCGAAGTTGCGTAAAAGCGTGGCCAGCCTTTGCTGCCTCGATGCTTCCTCATTGGGGCTAAGCAGCTCTCGTGCCGCGGCCAGCGTGCTTTCCCGGGTTGGGATGTGCTCAATGCCGTCAAACAGGTTGTAGAACTGCTCACGCTTCTGGCTATTTAGCGCCAGTGCCGTTATAAGTGATTTCCGATTCCGGATCTCACGCTCAGTAATAAAGGCGGCAAAACTGCCTGCCTGATTATACAGGCGAGAGCCCTGTGCCAGTTCGGTTACGTCGCTGGCTAAATCTGGTGCCTCAAGTAAGGCTAGACACAAAATGCTGTCTTTGCTCAGCTTTACATCTATCCGCTCTTCCGTAACACGGTCTCGCCGGCCACCCTTCCATGTGTTCCATTGCTGGGGCTGGCGGTTTTGCCACTGGTTGCGGCCTCCGCATAAGCGGAGCATTTCGTGCCACATGGCATCCCGCAGGGTGCTTTTGGGCATTTTGTTCAGCAGAGGTTCGGCTCTGGCTCTCAGTTCGCCGCGGTGCTCTGGTAATGTTAAATCCAGGCCTTCGCTCTGGCGGTCAAATAAATACCGGGAGAACGGCGTGGCGCTGTCAACACGTTTCTGGAATGCCTCGGAACCTTCCTTGCGCACCAGTGTGTCTGGGTCTTCGCCCTCAGGGAGCATTAAAAACTGCAGATGCAACCCATCTGCCATGAGCTCCAGAGCGTTATCCAATGCTCGGTCCGCTGCTTTAAACCCGGCTTTGTCGCCATCAAAACAGAACACGGCATGGCGCACTTGTTTTAACAGTGCCGCCAGGCTGTCTTGGTTTGTGGCGGTGCCCAGGGTCGCAACGGCGTAACGAATGCCGTGCTGGGCCAGGGCAATCACATCCATGTAGCCCTCTACTACGAGTAGCTTATCCAGCTGCCTCACGGCCTGTTTTGCCTCAAACAGGCCGTATATTTCCCGGCTTTTATGAAATACATCCGACTCTGGAGAGTTGATGTATTTTGCCTTGTCGTCGCCGAGTGTCCGTCCGCCAAAGGCGATGGTTTTGCCTCGGCTGTTGCGGATCGGGAACATTACCCGGTTTCGAAAAAGATCCCGTGGCCTGCCGTACTTGTCAGAAACGGTACCTGTTTCAATGAGCGGCCCTTGCAGTTCCTTGTTTGCGGCATCAAACAGCGAGGTGCCTGCGGCCGGCGCATAACCTATCTGGTATTGTTGGATAACGCTGTCGTCTAGCCCTCGCTGTTTCAAATAATCGCGGGCGTAGGTGCCTTGCTCACCAAGAAGTGCTGACTGATAAAAGCGGCTGGCAAAATCCAGCGCGTCGGTCAGCGTTCTCGCCTGTTGAATTTCCTGCTTGGCGGCTTGGTCGTAAGGTACTTCCAGCCCGGCTCTGCGAGCCAGATCTTCAACAGCTTCTGTAAAGCCCAGTCCTTCAAATTCACGTACAAAGCTGATGGCGTCACCATGAGCACCACAACCAAAGCAATGATAAAAGCCTTTATCCGGCCTTACGTTAAATGAGGGTGTTTTCTCATCATGGAACGGGCAGCATGCTTTGTAGTTGGCCCCGGCTTTTTTGAGCGTAACGCGCGAGCCGATCAGCTGTGCCAGATCTACCCTGTCGAGCAGGTCTTCCACAAAGCGTTGGGGGATCAGTCCGCTCATAATGGCTCCACATCAGGCCCATAACGCAAGAAGGCCAATAGCCAAAAATGCCGCCGAAGCCAGGCCCCGGCGGCATTTTATGGTCGCTCTGTGCAGCCTGTGGCTGAACAGGCAATCAGTGCTTTGCAGTCAAGCGGCGTCTGGGATAACTTAGTACAGACGCTCGAACTTGCGCTGTTCCCGCTGAAGCTTCTTGAGATGACGCTTAACGGCAGCGGCTGCTTTGCGCTTGCGAACGGCTGTGGGCTTTTCATACTGCTCACGGCGACGTACTTCGGAAAGTACACCTGCTTTTTCGCAAGAGCGCTTGAAGCGACGCAGTGCTACGTCAAACGGTTCGTTCTCTTTCACTTTAACAGCTGGCATTCGACAATCACCTACCTGATAGATTCGGTTTCATTTAGATGCGCATCTGGCAGTGCCAGACTGGCTCGATCCCTGGTCAGATTGGCTAAAACTCGACCAGTTCGTAATTTAGGGCGGCAATGATAGCGCCTGAATCCCGACGAGGTCAATGTTTGTTCTACGAAACTGCCTGTGAGTTTCGGGTTTCTGCTAAAATACGCCCCGTTTATCCATTTACGCCAACCGATGTGGCCAGATTATATGCTGATTCTGGGTATTGAGACTTCCTGTGATGAAACCGGTGTTGCGCTGTTCGATACCGGCAAAGGGCTTTTGAGCCACGCACTGTTCAGCCAAATAGACATGCACGCTGATTACGGCGGTGTGGTGCCAGAGCTGGCGTCCCGTGATCACGTTCGTAAACTTTTGCCGCTGTGTGATCAGGTATTGGCAGAGGCCGGGCTTGTTCGTGAAAACATTGACGGCATTGCCTATACCGCTGGCCCCGGCCTTATTGGCGCGCTGATGGTGGGTGGGTCTGTGGCTCATGCACTGGGGTTTGCTCTTG
This sequence comes from Marinobacter sp., assembly GCA_030457765.1. Lineage (GTDB taxonomy): Bacteria > Pseudomonadota > Gammaproteobacteria > Pseudomonadales > Oleiphilaceae > Marinobacter. The sequence continues at coordinate 51,096 of JAKDUK010000006.1, forward strand.
ATATACCTGTGCTTGGCGTGCACCACATGGAGGGCCATTTGCTGGCGCCCATGCTGGAGGATAACCCGCCAGCTTTTCCGTTTGTGGCGCTGCTGGTTTCGGGTGGGCATACGCAGCTCGTGCGCGTAGATGGTATTGGCGAATATGAGATGCTGGGCGAATCGGTGGATGACGCCGCCGGCGAGGCCTTCGACAAAACCGCCAAGATGTTAGGGCTGGATTATCCTGGCGGGCCCCGCGTGGCTGCACTGGCAGAAAAAGGCGAGCCAGGTCGCTATCGGTTCCCCCGGCCAATGACCGATCGGCCAGGTTTGGATTTCAGCTTCAGCGGTTTGAAAACGTTTACCCTGAATACAGTGAATGCGGAAAAGAAAACAGCGGATGGCCTAACGGACCAGGTTCGTGCTGACATTGCTTTAGCGTTTGAAGCGGCTGCGGTAGACACGCTGATGATCAAGTGCCGACGGGCGCTGGAACAAACAGGCTGTAGTCGCCTGGTGATAGCCGGTGGTGTAAGTGCCAACAAGCGGTTGCGGGCCAGCCTGGAGAAAATGGCTGGAAAACGGCGAGCCCATGTGTTTTATGCGCGTCAGGAGTTTTGTACAGACAACGGGGCGATGATTGCCTACGCAGGCGCTCAGCGTATGCAGGCAGGGCAGCGTGATGGCGAGCGTATAATGGCGGTGCCCCGATGGCCTATGAATACGCTGCCCCCGCTCACAGAGGTGCGACAGGCAGGGCTTATTGATTAAATGACAGCGGCAGGCCTAAAGGCCGGTTTCCCGCCCCTGTGCAAGCCGAATCAGGTTGTTGCGGTGCCGCACGACAATCAGGATTGCCAGCAGGCCAAACAGGGGCAGGTGATCTGGCTCTATCAGTGCGCTGATAACTGGCCCGCATACGATGGCTATTACAGAGGCCAGGGCGGAGATGCGCCAGCGCCATATTATTAATAACCACAAAGCGGCCATGACGAAGGTAGTGACAGGCGCCAGGGCCAGGCCAGCCCCAAGCGCGGTTGCAACGCCTTTTCCCCCTTTGAAGCGGTAGAACGCCGGGATCATGTGCCCGGTAACTGCGCAGAGGGAGATCATCGCCTGAACCAGCGGGGATAATCCTGTTTGGTGGGCCAGCCAAACAGGGAGCCACCCCTTGGCGGCATCCAGGGCCAGGGTGATCAGAGCGGGTAGCCAGCCACCGGTTCTGTATACGTTAGTGGCGCCCGGGTTTCCGGAGCCCTGTGCACGGGGGTCGGGCAACCCGAAGAGTTGGCAAACTGGCAGTGCAAACAGCACAGAGCCAGCCAGATAAGCCGCTATGCATAACAAAACAGTTACTATCGGGTCACTCAGGGCCATTTTGCGAACTCGGAGACAAAGACGTATCAGGGTAATGTGTGCGAAAATGCCGGCCCTAAATTTACAGGCTGGTGTATTTACAGTATCCGCAGTTTGTATGTTATTCAATCAGCAGTATGTGGGATTGTCCCGGGAGCTCCCTTGGCAGACAGTGTTTTGATCGAAGGCCTGGTTGTAGAGACCGTGGTGGGTGTATATGACTGGGAGCGTGACGTAACCCAAGCGCTGGTTGTGGATTTGGAAATGGCTTGGGATAACCGTATTCCCGGCGCGTCAGATGATGTGGCAGATGCGCTTGATTATGCTTTGGTTAGCGAGCGCACAGCACGCTGCCTGAAAGATCTCAAACCGCAGTTGCTTGAGCACGGCGCAGAGGTATTGGCCAAGATGCTACAGGTAGAATTTGGTGTTAGTTGGCTCCGGCTTACGCTGCGCAAGCCTGGGGCGGTACCTGCGGCCCGGTCTGTGGGTGTATGCATAGAGCGGCCTGCATTGAAGGGAGCTCGGTAATGCCAGATCAGATTCCGGTGTACATTAGCATTGGTAGTAATGTCGACAGGGAGCGCTATGTTCCCGCGGCTCTGGATGCCTTGGCCGACTGGTTTGGAGAGTTGAGCATTTCGCCGGTGTATGAAAGCGAGGCAGTGGGTTTTGATGGGTCGCTGTTTCTGAATCTGGTAGTTGGTGTGAAAACAAGCCTGTCTGTGGGTGAGTTATCACGGCGATTCAAGCAACTGGAGGTAGAAAACGGCCGCCACCCAGGGGCCCCGAAATTCAGCGCAAAAACGCTGGATCTCGATCTTCTGACCTACGGAGAAGCCGTGGGCCGAATGGACGGAGTTGAGTTGCCAAGAGCCGAGATTCTCAAGAATGCGTTCGTACTTCGGCCTCTGGCAGACGTTGCGCCTAACGTGAAACACCCGGTGTGCCGGAAAAGTTATCTTGAGCTCTGGCAAGCTTACAGCGCTGGTCAGAGGCTTTGGCCGGTGGATTTTAACTGGCGGGGGCGAGTGATTTCACGGGCGGTTGGCTGAGCGGAACAGCTTAATCAGATTGTCTGTGCCTGTATCGCTTGCTTCGCCTGTCGTGCTCGATTGCAGAAGCCGTGGCAGAATATCCTGACCAAGCTGTTTACCCAGCTCTACGCCCCATTGATCAAACGAATCAACATCCCAAATCACACCCTGAACAAAGGTGCGGTGCTCATACAGCGCGATCAGTGCACCCACGGTTTTTGGTGTCACCTTTTTCATCATCAGTGTGTTGCTGGGCTGATTTCCAGGAACGACTTTGTGTGGTGCCAGTTGTTCAATGTCTTCCTCGCTCGCGCCACTGGCCGCCAGTTCGGCTTTCGCTTCTTCCAGTGTTTTGCCTGTCATCATTGCCCGGGACTGGCCCAGGCAGTTGGCAAAAAGGTCTGCATGATGTGTAGCAACCGGGTTATGGGTTTGCAGTGGAATGATGAAGTCGGCCGGAATCAACCGGGTGCCCTGGTGAATCAGCTGATGGTAAGCGTGCTGGCCGTTGGCACCAACGCCTCCCCAGATAACCGGCCCTGTTTGATATTCCAGGGTTTCCCCGCGTAGGTTTACCCGCTTGCCGTTGCTTTCCATATCCAGCTGTTGCAGGTGATCTGGCAAGCTACGCAGGTAATGATCGTAAGGTAGTATGGCGTGAGTGTCTGCGCCCCAGAAGTTGTTATACCAAACGCCTAGCATGGCCATAACAACAGGCAGGTTCTCTTTCAGTGGCGCATTCTGGAAGTGGGTGTCCATGGCGTGAGCCCCGGCTAGCAATGCCCGAAAGTTGTTCATGCCGATGGTGAGCGCAACGGGTAAGCCTATGGCAGACCAAAGAGAGTAGCGCCCGCCTACCCAGTCCCACATAGGGAATACATTGTCGGGATCAATGCCAAAGTCCTGCGCGGCGGCAGTATTGGCTGTTACAGCCATAAAGTGGCTGGCAACTGCTTGCTCACTGCCGCTGCGTTCGATGAACCATGCTCGGGCAACCCTGCTGTTTTCCAGGGTTTCTCGGGTGCCAAAGGATTTCGACTGAACCAGGAACAGTGTGGTTTCAGGATGGAGCCCTGCCAGGGTCTCGCAGATTTCTGTGCCATCAATATTGGCCACGTAATGGCAGCGAAGCCCTGATGACTGGTATGGCTGCAGTGCCTCAGACACCAGTTTTGGGCCCAAGAAGGAGCCGCCGATGCCAATGCTGACTACATCGGTAAACGCTTTGCCGGTGTAGCCGGTGCGCGACTGGTTACGCACCTCCTGCACAAAGGTGTCCATGCGCGCCAGTGTTGTGTTTACTTCAGCGACCACGTTTTGGCCATCTATAACAATGGTGTTGGTGCCAGCGTTTCGCAAAGCTGTGTGTAGTGCGGGTCGGTCTTCGGTAGTGTTTACCTTCTCGCCGCAAAGCAGGGCGGTTCTGCGCTCTTCGAGTTTGCGGCTGCGAGCCAGCTGCATTAAGGCTTCGAGCACTTCGTCTGTTAGCCGGTTTTTGGAGAAATCCAGAGACAGCCCCGCACCGTCGATAAAATAACGCGTTGCCCTTTCCGGGTCGTCTGCAAAGAGCGCCTTCATAGGGCTGCCCTGCAGTTTGTCGCGGCAAGCTAATAGCGCTTGCCATTCGGGTGAGGTTGTCAGTGCTGCGTATGGCGAGGTCATCAGAGAGTCCTTTCCTGGTGGATTGGCAGAATGCCTCAGCGAGTTACCGAGATATTATCAATCAGCCGGGTGGTGCCAAGGTATGCCGCAGCCAGCAGCGTAATATTGCTATCTTCCGGTGTGGCCGGTTTCAGGGTCTGGCTGTTTGCAATGTTGAAGTAATCCAGGCGTAGGCCTGCATTTCGCAGGTTGTCGCCGGCTTCTTTTGCAAGCACCTGAAGATCGCCGTGTCCGTTGGCTATCTTTGCGGCTGTCGACTGCAGCTCCTGGTAAATAGCCGGGGCTATTTTGCGTTCCTCGTCGGATAGGTAGCTGTTGCGAGAACTTTTGGCCAAGCCGTCTTCTTCGCGAATGGTGATCGCTCCAATCACCTCAACCGGCATCATTAGGTCCCGCGTCATCTTGCGGATAACCGCCAGCTGCTGGAAGTCCTTCTCACCGAACACGGCAAAGTCAGGCTGGATCATATTGAACAGCACAGACACCACCGTTGCGACGCCTTCAAAGTGTCCGGGGCGGCTGGCTCCGCAGTGCCCATCGCTGACCTCCGGAACCACTATTCGTGTGTGCCGCGCAAGGCCATCCGGATAGACCTCTTCAGCAGATGGGGCAAATACCAGTGTGTTTCCGGCAGTGCCGAGTTTCTCCTGATCGCCAATCAGGGTTCGAGGGTAGGTGTCCAGATCCTCGTTGGCGCCAAACTGCATCGGGTTAACAAAAATACTGGTGATCACAATGTCTGCCGCTTCGGCCGCTTTGCGAACCAGTGAGATGTGTCCCTCATGCAGGTTGCCCATGGTGGGCACCAAGCCGATGGTTTTTTCCTGCTGGCGGTATCCGCGGAGGATAGCGCGCAATTCTTTCAGTGAATGGACGGTTCTCATGCCTTGAACGTATGCTCCTGGGCGGGGAATGTGCGCTCACGCACTGCTTTTGCGTAGGCGGTAATGGCTTCCTGAATGGAATCTGTCTCTGCCAGGAAATTTTTCACGAAACGTGGTTTGCGGCCGGTGGTAATGCCCAGCATGTCGTGCAGTACCAGAATCTGGCCATCGGTATCTGCGCCTGCACCAATGCCAATAACAGGGGCTTTAACGGCTTGGGCAACCCGGGCTGCCAGTGGGGCTGGCACACATTCCAGCAAAATAACGTCGGCGCCGGCAGCTTGCAGTTCGCAGGCGTGCTCGATCATCAGCTCTGCCGATTTATCATCACGGCCCTGAACCTTGTAGCCGCCAAACTTGTTAACAAACTGCGGTGTCAGGCCCAGGTGGGCACACACCGGGACGGCCCGCTCACTCAGCGCGGTGATGGTTTCTTTCATCCAGTCGGTGCCTTCCAGTTTTACCATGTGGGCACCCGCCCGCATAAGCTCTGCGGCGTTTTCCAGCGCCGCATCTACCGTGCCGTAACTCATGAATGGCATGTCGGCCATGATCAAAGAGCCGCGATTGCCTTTAGCAACACAGCTGGTGTGGTAAACGATTTGATCCATGGTGACAGGCAAAGTGCTGTCGTGGCCCTGAAGTACCATGCCAAGCGAATCGCCAATCAGAATAACGTCTACTCCGGCTTCGCTGACTACCTGGGCGAATGTAGCGTCATAAGAGGTGAGGGCGGAGAAAGCTTCGCCCTTTTGCTTGTATTCCCGCAGGGTGTTGATGGTAACAGCCATAAAATCCTTGCCTTTAGGGTAGGTGGGCCAAGACCGTGCCGAAATAGCCGGCGTTCAATTGCTAAGGGTAATCCGGAGGGGGAAGCCTGCGCAACCGGTTGTCCGGGCATTGTGTCCTCAGGGTAACAATTGTGGTGCCGTCTGGCAGCGTTAGATCGGGTTTTAGATCGAGTAGCGGCTGAAGTACAAAATCCCGGTTGGGAAGCTCTCGGTGGGGCACGATAAGCCGGTCGTCGTTTAGTGTTTGGCTGCCGAATACCAGAAGGTCCAGGTCTAGCGTGCGTGGGCCCCAGTGTCTGAGACGCTCCCGCCCGTGTGCTTGTTCAATTGCTTGAAGCTGATCGAGTAGGGCGTGTGGCACAAGCCTGGAGCTAAGCCATACCGCGCCGTTTACAAAATCTGGCTGATCCTGTGGGCCCACGGGACGGCTGGCGTAAAACGGTGATTGCGCAATAAGCGTGGTGTCAGGCAGTGCCGCTAATTCGGCGACCGCTCGTGCCAGTTGGGCAGCGGGTTCTTGCAGATTGCTGCCCAGGCCAATGAAGACGTCAGTTTGCATTAGGGCGCAGGCCGTTGGGCCGGTTTTCGGCGCCGGCGTTTCTTGGGTGCGTCGTTGGTGAGCTCTGAAAGCATGCGCTCTTGCCCGCGCTCATCCACACGCTGAAACTCTGTCCACCAATCGCCCAGCCCCGGTTTGATTTCACCGCAGGCCTCCCGAACCAGCAAAAAGTCGTAGGCGGCACGAAACCTTTGGTGGCTCATGGTTACAAAGGCCCGTTTACCTTGGCGGCGGGGTAAGCGCATCTGCAGTTCCCAGATTTCTTTCATGGGGCCTGAGAAACGCTTGGGTATAGAGGTAGCTTGCACCTGGCGCCCAATAACTTTGCCAATGGCACCGTGCAGAGCTGGCTGTACCGGGTCGCCGTTATCCTGGCGGTGATTCCATTCTTTTTGTAGCGCAGGCCAGAGCATGGCCGCAAACAGGAAGTAGGGCGTGACCGACTTTCCCTGGGCGATGCGGGCGTCGGTATTACGCAAGGCCTGGCGAATCAATTCGTCTGGCTCGCCGGCCTCAATTGCCTTCACGGTTTCGGGGAACAGTGGCGCAAGCAGGTCGTAGCGGGTGAGAAGGTCGTAAGTTGCCTCGCCATGGCCTGCAGAGAATAGCTTAAGTACCTCCTCAAACAGTCGCGCCGGTGGGATGTGTGTCAGTAGCGGCGCAAGTTCCCGTATGGGTGCTTCGGTTTCAGGTTCTATATCAAAGTCCAGTTTGGCAGCAAAGCGGATGGCACGAAGCATGCGCACTGGATCTTCCCGGTAACGGGTTTCCGGGTCGCCGATCAGGCGCAATTGCCGATTGCGGAGATCGTCAATGCCGTTGGCAAAGTCAATTACGGTGAAGTCGCGAATGCAGTAATAAAGCGCGTTGATCGTAAAATCCCGGCGTAATGCATCTTCTTCCTGATTGCCGTAAACGTTATCTCGCAGTAGTTGGCCGTGCTCGCTGGTTTTACGATCGTCACTGGTGCTGTCTTTATCGGCCTGATTTGCGTTGCCACGGAAGGTGGTTACTTCAATGATTTCACGCCCGAATACTACGTGCACAATCCGAAAACGCCGGCCTATAAGGCGGGAGTTGCGGAACAGGTCGTGCACTTCTTCCGGGGTGGCATTGGTTGCTATGTCGAAATCTTTGGGGCGCTGGCCAAGGAGAATGTCGCGCACACCGCCACCGACCAGGTAAGCCTCATAACCGGATTTGTTGAGCCGGCTGAGAACCTTCTTGGCAGGCTCGCTGATAACAGAGCGTGAGACGTTATGCTGGTCTCTGGGAACTTCCCGTCGCTGGTAGGCTCGAGCCTTTTTCTTTCCGTTTCCGGGGATGAACGAGCGTAATTTATCGACGGACTGTTCGAGGATGGAGGAGAATGTTTTTGACATTGAAATCCGTGGTTGCGGTGAGCAAAACCGAGAGTTTAACGCTTTGAGCAGGATTTGCACACGTTTAACATGCTCCAGATAATCAAAAGGCGGATCCGCTTTCGCGAACCCGCCCTCAAAACGTTGACGATCTGCATTGTTTTTATTTTTTGCCGGGATTTTTCTTCGTTTTTGTACCCCACTGTATATCCCCAAATTTGGGGCTTCTCAGCAGTGCAAACGGAAGGCTTTGAACACAATGAGCAGTCAAAGACATCGAGCAAGTCATTGGTAGGTGCGGCGTCACCTCTAAGGGTGATTCTTCTTTGCATCTCTACAACTCACACGTGCCAAGGGACTACCAAAAAAGCAAAGTACCCAAAACACTCAGTTCGCTCACGTTCTATTTTTGTTTTTGTTGCTGAACGTATTCCCGCAGCTTTTTGTTTTTGTTACGGCGCTGCTTTGTCACTGTTGTTTTTGTTGTTGTGCGCTTATTAGGTTGCAGTTGCTGTGCCAGTTTTCGAAACTCGTGTATTAACAGGCGTTTAGGTTTTTAAAGAAGATAAGTGTTACCCCGTACCCTGTATAAGTGTTACCCGAAATGGGTGGCCGCCTTATGAAGTGTTACCAAGGGGAACACGCGGTAACAACTGAGTCTGAGTTCATTTATTTTAGGAAAGCCACATTGATTGGCTCGCCTGCAAACGCTAGTTGCCTGAGGTTTTTTTGCGGGGTATGCCGAGTCGCTGCCTGCGTTCCCAAAGAGATTTTCGACTAATGCCCAGTTTTTGCGCTAATTCGGTTTCGCTCATGCGATCCTGGTTTTCCAGAACAAAGTGCTGGAAGTAGTCCTCCAGGGAGAGGTCGTTAGTGCTATCGGCTTCCCGGGCGGGGAGCTGCTCATTGTCGCCTTCTACCAAGGTGTCAGGGATGTACTCATCGCCATTTTCACTGTCGAGATCCAGCAAAGACGGTGTGATTATGTCGCCATCACACAGAATGCTGGCCCTTTCTATGGCGTTTTCCAGCTCTCGTACGTTGCCGGGCCAGCGGTGCCTTTCGAGTGCTCGCATGGCTTCGGGGCTGAGATTCAGGTTGGGCTTGCCCACTTTGTTACCTTGGGAGGTAAGGAAGCGCCGGGCAAGTCCCAGAATGTCGCTTTGGCGCTCGCGCAGGGGTGGAATTCTTATCTGCATGACGTTGAGACGATAATAAAGATCTTCTCGAAAGCCACCGGTGCGGGTCATAGCTTTTAAATTTCGGTGTGTCGCGGCAATCATGCGCACGCTTACCTTTCGGCTCTGGGTTGATCCTACCTTGCGGATATCGCCTTCTTGAAGCACCCGCAGTAGCCGTGCCTGCGCTTCGGCGGGTAATTCACCGATTTCATCCAAAAACAGGCTGCCGCCATCTGCGGCTTCAATCAGGCCGGTTTTGGCAGAAACAGCGCCGGTGAAGGCGCCTCGTTCATGGCCAAACAGTTCAGACTCTATGAGGCTTTCCGGAATGGCTGCACAGTTTACCGAGATCAGTGGTTTTGCTGCTCGCGGGCTGGAAAGATGCAGGGCCCGGGCAACCAGTTCTTTACCTGTACCTGATTCGCCCTGCACAAGCACAGTTGTTTCTGTTGGCGCTACTTTACGTATAAGGGTGAATACCCGCTGCATGGGTTCGCACTGACCATACATAATGCTGGCCGGGTCGCCGTCTTCGGATGGTGTTGCGGCTTCTGCCTGACTGGTAAGTGTTGATGGCATGGTGCGAGCGAGAATGCTTTCTACGGCTGCCAGCATTTCATCGTGGTCAAACGGCTTGGCAATGTACTCAACCGCGCCCATTTTCATAGAATCTACAGCTGAGCGCAGGCTGGCATAGCTGGTCATGATCAGCACCGGTGTATTCGGCGCCCGGTTGATCAGTTCTGTGCCGGCGGCACCGGGCAGGCGCAGATCTGAAATAATCAGGTCAAACTGGCCAGGATCGTGGTGCTGCTCAGCCTCTTCAACAGAGCCGACATCTTCAACCTCATAGCCCGCATGCAGTAGCAATTTACGAACAGCGGAGCGAATAATGTCTTCATCTTCCACGATCAGAATTCGGGGCATATCAGTCTCAGAACCTTTCGTTCGGGCGGATGGCGGAGTTTTCTGGCTCCGGCTCATAAGCAGGAAGCTTGAGTCGCATGCAGGTGCCCAGCCCGGTTGCAGGGTCTGCAGGGCTTTCAACCTGAATGTTGCCGTAGTGCTCTTCAATAATGCTGTACACCAGAGACAAGCCAAGACCTGTGCCTTTGCTCGTTGCCTTGGTGGTGTAAAAGGGCTCGAACACATGGTCAAGCTGATCCACGGGTATGCCCGAGCCCTGATCAACTATCTCGATGATAGCCGAGTAGCCGTCTTCCTTGCCAGCTACCCGAACATAGCCGCCCTCGGGGGAAGCGTCTCGGGCGTTGGCCAGCAGGTTTACAAACACCTGCACAAGCCGTTGTTCGTCTCCCAGTATCAAAAGTGTTTCGGGGCAATCGTTAATATAATGAATACCAAGCCCCTGATCGCTGAGGGACAAAAGATTGATAGATTCGCCTACGCAACGCCGAATACTCACAGGTTCATAGAGCGTGGCCTGGGAATGGTTGCCGGTACGGGCGAAATTCATCAGCGACTGCAAAATGGTGGATATGCGCCGGGTTTGTTGCTGAATCTGGTCGGCCGTTTCCAGAACTTCGGGGTTGTCGGTTTCCAGTCTAAGGTTTTGGGCCAGTGAGGAAATGCCCGTTACCGGGTTGCCGATTTCATGGGCCACACCTGCGGCCAGGCGTCCAACAGATGCAAGGCGCTCGCTGTGCATCAGTTCGTCTTCCAGTAATCGGGTTTCCGTTTGGTCCTCCACCAGAATGATGCTGCCGCCATCCGGGTGATCTGGGCCGCTCAAAGCAGCTTTATGAAGATTTAGCCAATGCGGCCGGCCTTTTAAATCCAGCCGGTGTTTGTAGCGGTGCAGATCTTCGCCAATGTTGAAGTCGTCTAATAAATGGTGCCAGTGATCTGGCAAAGCCCTCAGCTGCGCCCCGACAACATCGTCAGCGGTGATGCCGGTCAGTTCGGCAATAGCCTGGTTCCACATCAGGATTTCACCGTCCTCACCCACGGAGCAGGCAGGGATTGGCAGGTTCTGAAGGGTTTGCCGGTAATGTCTACGCAGGTTGTCCAGCTCGCCTGCCAGACCGGTGAGGCGGTTCTGGTAGTCACCCATTGCGCGCTCCACGTATCGGATATCCTGGGCTGTGCCGCCCCGTGCTAGAGGCTTGAAGCCCAGGTGACGTTTGACCATATCCCGGGCAACCGAAGGGCCAAGTAGCCCTGATAGGTTGATTTCAACCTGGTCGCGCAGTCGGCGGAGCTGATACGGGCGGTATTCCACATTCGGAAGTTTTAGTTGGCTCAGTGCGCGTGCTATTTCTCGTTTGCCCGCGTCGTAGCCCAGGGGTTCGGCCAGCTGACGCACAAAATCTGCAGACGAGTTTGCCAATAGCTCGCGCCGTTGCGGGCGTGTAAGGGCGCCCATGGAGCAGGCTTGAGCTGCGCTGGTTTCTTCGTTGGAGCTGCTGCTAAGTACGGAGACTAGTGTAAATATCGACAGGTTTGCCGTTAAGCTCACAAAGGTAAATATATGCCAGTTGTCGTAATCGGGAACCAGGGGGGCGTTCAGCCAACCCAGTAGGTTGGCGGTATGAGAGAAAGGCAGTACGAGGGTAACCAGCCAGATAACCAGGCCGGCAATCAGCCCGGCAATTAGCCCTCGCCGGTTGCCTTCGGGCCAGTAGATAACGCCCAGAGCACCGGGCAAAAGCTGCAGTGTTCCGGCCAGGGATATAGCCCCCAGAATGGATAGGTCCAGGTTTTTGCCGAGTGTTTCGTGGAATAGCAGGGCCAGTAAAATAATTGCTGCAATCAATAACCGCTTAACCCACTGCAGCCAACGGTAGATATCGCCCTGATCTTTTGGCGTTCTTAAGGGCAGAACCACGTGGTTCAAAACCATGCCCGCCAAGGCCAGAGTGCTCACGATCATCAAGCCGCTGGCAGCCGATAGCCCGGCAATGTACATAAAGAGGGTTAGCGCCGGGCTTTCCAGTGCCTGAGCAACGCCAATGGTGTAAAAGTTAGGATTGAGAGTAACGCCAAGTTCTTGCCCGCCCCAAAGAATCAGTGGCACAGGAATGCCCAGTAGCAGTAGGTACAGCGGCAGGCCCCAGCTGGCTTTAGCCAGTGCTTTGGGTGATGGATTCTCGCTGAAGGTCATGTGGTACATGTGTGGCAGCACCAGGGCGCCGGCAAAAGACATTAGCATAAGCGCACGCCAACTGCCGTCGTCGATACTCAGGGACATGGTACCTAACGATGTGGCAGTGTTGCCCGCAAGCCAGGTGTCCAGGCCGCTCATGCCATCGAATACGCTAAATAGGATAACGCCGCCAATTACCAGCAGCGCCACCAGCTTAACCAGTGAATCGAAGGCGATGGCCAAAACCAGGCCGGGGTGGTTGTCTGCCTCCTGGTGGCGTCGGGCGCCAAAAAGCATGGCAAACAGCACCACGATCAGGCTGAACATAACGCTGATCAGGTGTGGCGATGTATTTGGCGCCAGTATGCTGGCAGATGCAGAAACCGCCTGTATCTGCATGCTCAGTAACGACAATATAGCGCCACCAGAGCATAGAGTAACGAGCGTTCCCGCCCACTGGCTGCGATACCGGTAGGCGAACAGATCCGCCAGGGAGGTTAGTTGGTAGGCGCGTCCAATCCGCATGATTGGATTAAGCAGAACCGGAGCCAGCAAAAAAGCGCCGCTAATGCCGAGATAGTAGGCAAGAAAGCCGTAGCCAGACTCTGCAGCCAGGCCAATAGCCGCATAAACGGCCCAAATGCCGGCGTAAACGCCCAAGCTGAGGGTGTAGACCAGCGGGTGACGAACCCAGTGCCGGGGCAGCATGTTGCGCTCGGTTACCCAAGCGATGCCGAATAGTAGAATAAGGTATAACAGGCTGGCAAAGAGCAGCCCGGAAGCACTAAAACTCATTGGGGTCTCGTCGCCATTCCAGCCAAAACCCGATAGCAATAAGAACAGACCAGATAACGAATGGGCTGTACCAGACGTTCCCTGGAGACGTCCACCAGTCGAGAATGTTGGGTGAAAAAATATAAATGGCCAGAACCAGTAAAAAAACCAGTCGGTAGATGTACATCAGGCATGCGATCCGCGCTGGGGTTTGTGAAAGGCTTTATACCACGACAGTCATTGGGATGTCAGGTTAGCGCCCTGGTGTTTCCAATGGATGCAGGCCCACTCCAGCAGGTATTCTACCGATCCGGCCTGTAGGGAAGGTGGTGGCTGTTGGTTTAGAGCGTTCAAGGCAGCAAAAAGGTTGGCGGTCGGCGTTTGGTTATCCAGCGCTGGTGCGTGGCTCTGTTTGGATAGCTTCTGTCCCTGACTGTTAACAATAACCGGAATGTGCAGCCAATGCGGCGGTGTTGCCTCAAGTGCATGGTAAATTTGTAGTTGCTGAGCGGTCATGTCCAGTAGGTCTGAGCCTCGTACCACATGGGTAATACCCTGGGCGATATCGTCTGCTACCACAGCAAGCTGGTAAGCAAAAAAACCCTCTTTGCGCAACAGAACCGGGTCGTCAATTTCGGCCTGAACAACCTGGTGTTGTGGCCCCAGTAGCTGATCATGCCAGCGGCATTGATCATCGTTGAGCGCAAAACGTATGGCGAAGGGCTTATCGCGGGCCGTGTGGTTGTCTCGGCAGAGCTGCGGGTGCCGGCCAAAATTGGCTTGGAGTTGTTTGCGTGAACAGCTGCAACAATAGGCGTAACCTTTGTTCAGCAGATGTTCAATGGCCGCATGGTAGGCCTCATGGTGGCGAGACTGGAATTGCACTGGCTCGCTGGGGAATAGCCCGTGAGCGTCAAGGCTGGTAAGAATCTGGCCTGTCGCTTCTGCCGGCTCCCGAAGTGGGTCGAGATCCTCTATACGAATCAGCCATTGTCCGTTCTGGGATTTTGCTTCCAGATAGCTTGCCAGCGCGGTAACCAGCGAACCGAAATGCAGCGGGCCTGTGGGGGAGGGCGCAAAGCGGCCCCGGTATGGGTGCAGGTTGGTCATGAGTACGACAACTTGGCCGGCGGTGCCTTAACAGGCGGTACCGGCCAAGTTGGGTTTTCCGTCTTAGATGCCAGTTTGGCGCTCGCGGATTTCGGAAAGTGTTTTGCAGTCTATGCACAATGTTGCCGTTGGTCGTGCCTCAAGGCGACGAATACCAATTTCTACACCGCACTGGTCGCAAAAGCCATAATCGTCTTGATCGATGCGATCGTTGGTCTGATCGATTTTCTTGATCAGCTTACGCTCACGATCACGGGTGCGTAGTTCCAGGCTGAACTCTTCTTCCTGGGTTGCGCGATCACTGGGATCTGCGTAGTTTGCAGCATCTTCTTGCATGTGGTGCATGGTGCGGTCCACTTCTTCCATCAGCTCCTGCTTCCATTGCAGCAGCAGATCCTTGAAGTGCTCCAGCATCTCGGCACTCATGTATTCTTCACCCTTTTTCATTTCATAAGGGGTGAAGTCCGTAAAACGTTCGCTTGATTGATCTGCTGTGGTTGCCATATGACCCGGCCTCTTTTTATATTCCTTACAAGGACGCCGTGCTTCCCTGCGCGCCAGCCCCCGCCGCGGCGCGGTTAATACTTGGATGAAGCAGTCGTCCTGAAACGGGATTTGGCGGAAAATAGCAGATTACTCACGGAGGTGCCAGCCCTGTGATGCCTAACTCGCATTTGGAGAGTCTATGAAGTTCCCGGAACCCTTAATTAAAGGCCGCCTGATTCGGCGCTATAAACGTTTTTTGGCCGATGTACGTTTGCCAGACGGCACAGAAGTAACCGCTCACTGTCCCAATACAGGTTCTATGCTGGGGTGCCAGCCGGCTGATGCCAGAGTGTGGCTGAGTCGCAGCAACAATCCGGCGCGCAAATTGGCCTATACCTGGGAGCTTGTTGAGACAGGCCCGGGCCTGTTGGCGTGTGTGAACACGGCAAGGCCTAACGCACAGGCCCGCGAAGCCATTGAAGCCGGCCGTATCCCCGAGTTGAGGGGTTACCTGCACTGTCGTCCAGAGGTGAAGTACGGTGATGAAAAGAGCCGGATTGATTTGCTGCTCAGTAGGCATGATTCAGAACCAGATGCCTGGGTAGAGGTGAAGAATGTAACCCTTAATGAGTCAGGCCAGGGCTTCTTTCCGGATGCAGTGACAACCCGCGGCCAGAAACATTTGCGAGAACTGATGGCGCAGGCCGCGCTTGGCGACAGAGCGGTGCTGTTTTTTGTGGTTAACCATACAGGCATAAAAACGGTACGACCTGCGGATCATATCGATAAGCTTTACGGGCAGCTTTTGCGCCAAGCCTGTAACGCTGGTGTGGAGGTGGTAGCCTATCGTGCGGATCTGGGCAATAGCGATGGAAACCCAACGGGTGCGCTGGCGCTAACCGAGCGCGTGCCGGTTATTCTGGAAGCCTGACCTCTAAAACGCCTTCAGTTTCCCGCACATCCAGGGCGGTGAGTACGTCGCCCTGGCAAGGCCCGGCAATGCACTCGCCGTCTCCTGGCTTGAACAGCGCACCGTGGGTGGAGCACTGAAGGAACAGGTTGTCGATGTCCATGAAACGACCGGGCATCCAGTTTAACTCAACACCCATGTGAGGGCATTTGTTCACGTAAGCTTTGGGTGTGTGGCCGTGCAGGAACACAAATCCGGTTAGGGGCAGCGTGTCGTCGCCTTCGATAGCCTCGGGCTCCGTGCAGGCCAGCGAGAATTCAAAAAAATCGCCGGCCTGCACTGCCTGTCTGGAACAAACGGGCTGCCATTGGTTCATTTTGAGCTCAAACCAAAGTGCTGCCGAATACGATCTGCCACGGCTTCTGCCACTTGTTCCTGATCGGTGCGCAGGTTGGCAGTGTAAGCTTTTTCATCCGCCGTTAGTGGCTCAAACCAGGCTTTCTGGGCATCCAGCAGTTCTATTGTAGCCTCTGAGGCATCGCCCTTGCGTTTGCGCACCCAATCTCTACGCAGTTCGTCTGGTGCCTCGCAATGGATTAGGGCAAAGGGTACTCCCTGGCTTTCCGCAACTGCTGCAAACAGCGCGCGCTCTTTCTCTTTTAGGCACGCAGCATCGACAATCACAGGCAGACCAGCAGAGAGTAGGTCGCTGGCCAGTATTGCCAGGCGCTGGTAGGTTTTTTCGTTGGCTTCTTCGTCGTACAGATTGCCCCCGGTGGGTGACCGGCTATCTTCCAGAGGTGCCAGACCATGCAGCCGCTTGCGCTCAATATCCGACCTTAGGCGAATAAGGCCTAATTCGCCTGACAAGGCAGCGCTGACGCAGGTTTTGCCGCTGGCGGATAAGCCCACTGTGGCCAGTAAGTAGCGGTTCGGGATATGGCTGTAGTCTTCTGCCAACTGAGCGTAATCGCTATAACGCTGCATAAGCCCCGCTTTTTCTTCCTCGCTCAGCGCCGGATTGGCCAGAGTGAAGAGGGCAATCTTGCCCCGCACCAGCGCCCGGTAAGCCTTGTAAAGGGGTAGCAAGGGCAAGGCGGCAAAATCGTCCCGGTATTCCAGGTAGGAGTTCAGAACCCGATTTGCCAGAGCGTACTCACGCCGGGACTCCAGATCCATCAGCAAGAAAGCCAGGTCATTGATCACGTCAATGCAGCGAAAGGCGTCGCTGAATTCGATGCAATCAAACACCGTAACCTCGCCGTCATAAACGGTGATGTTGGCCAGATGCAGGTCGCCGTGGCATTCGCGCACAAATCCGTCGCTTTTGCGCTGTGCAATCAGATCCCTGTGGCGCTCGAAGGTGGTTTGGGTCCAGGCTTCAAGATTGTCTAGCTGGCTGAGCAGTGCCGGGTCGTCAATCATCGGCCGAATCTGGTCAAAGTTTTCCTGCATTCCGGCGTACACGGCTTCTGGGGTTCCCAGCGGTTTGTCGTCTGGTATTGGCTCCAGGTTGTTGTGAAAGCCTGCTACCTGCGTTGCTAGGCTTGTTAGCAGTTCCGGCTTGAGAACGCCGGTTTCCTGCATGTGATCAAACAGCTGGTTTTGCCGGAATTGGCGCATTTTCAGAAGGTATTCAAACGGCTCGCCTTCGCCACCAATAACCGGCTGCTCTGGGGTGCCGGTAATAGGCAGTACTTCCAGGTACAGCGGTTCTGCCAAGCGACGGTTCAGGCGCAGCTCTTCTTCGCAAAAGTGTTTACGACGCGCCAGGGTAGAGAAATCAAGAAACCCGAAATCCATAGGCTTTTTAATTTTGTAAGCGTATTGGCCCGTCAGAATTACCTGGGAGATGTGAGTTTCGATAATCTGGAATCCGTCAACCGGGTGGTTGTATAACTCGGGGTTTTGCATTGCCAGTAACAGATTGCCTGGGGGTGTTTCACTCACGGTGTGCTCCTCGCTTCCCTGAACGCGTTGGTTTTTTATAAGCCCATCATAACGGGCAGGTTACAGAAATAACACATAGTTAGCCTGCCTTATAGCGCGCTGGCTTCGTTATAATCTCCGGATGAAAAAAAACAGATCCCCTTCAAAGCGAAATAGAAAACCTCAAAAGAAAAACGGCCAGAATGGACGTCGGTCCTGGTTCTGGAAAATGTTTATCCGCTTAACGGCGGTTGGCGTTGTGCTGCTGGCCTGCTGGATGGTGTACCTGGATGCAGTGGTTACGTCCCGGTTCGAAGGCCGGCGGTTTGAAGTGCCCTCGCGGGTGTATGCACGGCCCTTAGAGTTATATAACGGCGCGGGTGTCAGTTCTGGGGCATTGGAGCGAGAACTGGCGCTTTCGGGGTACCGCAAAGGCGACGGGGCCAAGCCCGGTAGCTATCGCCGCAATGGTGGCCACTTTATTATCAGCACCCGAGGCTTTCGTTTTCCAGATGGCCGCGAGCCCAGGCGAAGGCTTTCTTTGAATATCTATGGTGACCGGATCCAGGATTTTTCGGTGGTTCAGGGTGATAGCACTGCAATAGTGCGGCTGGAGCCGGCCCGCATTGGCGGAATATACCCTGCGCATAAAGAGGATCGAATCCTGGTGCGTCTGGATGAGGTTCCCATTCAATTGCCCGCCGCACTGATGGCGGTGGAAGACCGTAAGTTTTATGGCCATGTCGGAATTGCGCCTGCGTCTATCGCTCGTGCCATGCTTGCCAATATTAGTGCAGGAAAGATTGTTCAAGGCGGTAGTACCCTGACCCAGCAGCTGGTAAAAAACTTTTTCCTTACCCGGGATCAGACCCTGTTGCGCAAGGGAAATGAGGCTTTGATGTCCATCCTGCTCGAGCTGCATTACGAGAAGGACGACATACTGGAAACCTACCTGAACGAAGTGTATTTAGGGCAAGCAGGCACCCGGAGTATTAACGGGTTCGGGCTGGCTAGCCAGTTCTATTTTGGTGAATCCCTGCAGGATCTGGACGTGCATCAGGTTGCCTTGCTGGTGGGTATGGTGAAGGGCCCAAGCTATTACAATCCTCGCCGGCACCCAAAGCGTGCTACCCAGCGCCGAAACCTGGTTATCGGCGAGATGGAAAGCGCCGGTCTTATTGATTCCTCGAAAGCTGCGCGCGCCAGTGGTTTGCCTTTGGGCGTAAGTGCCAAGCCGTCTTACTCGGAAAACCGCTACCCCGCGTATATCGATCTTGTAAGGCGTCACCTGGCGCGCGATTACAAAGAAGAAGATTTGCGCAGTGAAGGGCTGCGTATCTTTACCACGCTGAACCCGGCTATTCAGTATGCCGCCGAGTATGCTGTTACCGATACTCTGCCTAGACTGGCCAGCGGCGAGACCGCTGACGCGCTGGAGGCGACGGTTGTGGTTACCGCCAAGAATACTGGCGAAGTTGTGGCACTTGTGGGTGGCAAGGACCCGCAGTTTGCCGGATTCAACCGGGCTCTGGATGCCAATCGCCCGATTGGTTCGCTAATCAAGCCGTTTACCTACCTGACTGCATTGGAGCAGCCAGACCGTTATACCCTGATGACCCAGCTTATGGATAAGTCGTTTACGCTGGAGTTTGACGACGGGCGACGCTGGTCACCAAAAAACTACGATGGCAAAGAGCGGGGCGAAGTTCCCTTGCATCGCGCTCTTTCGAAATCCTATAACCTTCCGGCAGTGCGGGTAGGGTTAGATGTAGGCGTACCAGCGGTTCGCGACACTCTGCGTGCCTTTGGTGTGGTTACGCCTATTTCTGAATACCCTTCCATGCTGTTGGGTTCGGTTGCCATGAGCCCTGTAACCGTTGCTCAAATCTATCAGGGGTTGGCTACCTCCGGGTTTAATACGCCGTTGCGCACCATAAGAGAAGTGACGGATTCGGGCGGGGAGGCGCTTTCGCGCTATAGCCTGGAAGTGGATCAGGTGGCAGACCCCGCGGCGGTGCATCTGTTGCAGTACGCAATGCAGGAAACCATGCAGGAAGGTACTGGACGTTCGGCGTACTACTCAGTGCCTAAGGAGCTGACGCTCGCCGGGAAAACCGGAACAACGGATGAGGGGCGCGATTCGTGGTTTGCAGGGTTTAGCGGTGATTTTCTGGCCGTGGCCTGGGTAGGCCGGGATGATAATGGCCCGACGGCACTGACCGGTGCTACCGGGGCTTTGCCGGTATGGTCGCGGTTTATGGCACAGGTGCCACAGCACGGGTTTTCGCCTGTGGTGCCCGATGGGGTGAATTACCATTGGGTAAATCCTGAAAAACAGGCATTAACCGATGAACATTGCGATAATGCGCGCCTTCTACCGTTTATATCGGGTAGCGAACCTACACAGAGAGTGTCTTGTTCCGGTACCCTTGAGCGGAAAATTCGAGGCTGGTTTGAGGGGTTGTTCCAATGAGTAGGCAAGGTGTTATTCAGATAAGTATGTTGGTGGCCCTTCTGAGCTTGGCGGGCTGTGCCTCGGGCCCGGGCGGTTCTATTTATGTTCCGGCAGGGGGTGGCCCCAGCGCACCAGAGCCGCCCCAGACGGCGAAAGATAAAAGTAAGGAGGAGTCTCGGGTCTGGCGGAAAAGTGAGCAGACTGAAAGCCAGAAGTCAGAGCAGCGACAACAGCGCCGCAGCAAGCCGAGTTATCAGGAGGCAGGGGACGAACTTTCGCCGGCAGCGCTTAGCTTGGTTAACGAGGCGAGCAGCCTTTTGGAAAACGGCGATTCCCAGGGAGCTATCGTCCGACTGGAGCGGGCACAACGTATTGCTCCCAGATCATCAGAGGTTTATTTCAAACTGTCTGAAGCCTATGTGGCCGGTAACAAGCTTGGGCCTGCAGAGCAATTCACCCTGAAAGGGTTGTCGCTTGCCGGAAATAATGCCCGGTTGCAACGGGCAGGCTGGTTGCTGCTGGCGGATATTCGCCGGGCGCGAGGTAATGTGGCTGGAGCCAGCCAGGCAGAGAAGCGGGCGTCTGCCCTGTAACAGGTGCAATGCGAAATCTTCCCGACAGAACGTGCTAGCGCTGCAGGCCCTGCCGGGGAGTATTTCCGATATTGCTGTTTGGTTTTAGAGAGTTGCCATCACCTTTTTAGCGGCTTCCACGGTATCGGCAATATCCTGATCCGACAGTGCCTCGCTAGTGAAACCCGCCTCAAAGGCAGATGGTGCGAGGTAAATGCCTTCTTTAAGCATGCCTTGGAAGAACTTTTTAAAGCGCTCTGCGTCGCACTTCATTACCTGATCAAAGCGAGTGACACTGGAGTCCTCGGTGAAGAAAAGGCCGAACATTGCGCCTGCGCCCTGAATGGTCAAAGGAATGCCTGCGGCATCTGCGGCAGCTTTCAGGCCTTCACGCAGCGCCATGGTTTTTTGCGTGAGGCGATCATGAAAGCCCGGCTCTGAGATGGCGTTCAGTGTGGCTAGGCCGGCGCACATAGCCAGAGGGTTGCCGCTGAGCGTGCCGGCCTGGTAGACCGGCCCCAGTGGAGATATGTGCTCCATGATTTCCCGCTTACCACCGAAGGCTCCAACAGGCAGTCCGCCGCCGATAACCTTGCCAAGCGCTGTCAAATCCGGGGTAACTCCGTACAGTTCCTGGGCCCCGCCAAGAGCCACTCGAAAACCGCTCATGACCTCATCGAAAATAAGCACGGTGCCATGTTCATCACAGACTTCTCGCAGGCTTTCCAGGAAGCCTGGGGTGGCAGGGATGCAGTTCATGTTGCCGGCCACCGGTTCTACAATAATGGCGGCAATCTCGTCGCCCATCTCTTTAAAGGTTTCGCGCACGCCCTCAATATCATTGAAGTCCAATGTTAGCGTGAGCTCGGCCAGGCTGGCGGGTATGCCTGGGGAGTTGGGTATGCCAAGGGTGAGGGCGCCAGAACCGGCTTTTACAAGCAGAGAATCGACGTGCCCGTGATAGCAGCCTTCAAATTTTACGATCTTATCTCGCCCGGTGTAACCTCGAGCCAGCCGAACGGCGCTCATGGTAGCTTCGGTGCCGGAGTTCACCATGCGTACCAGATCAATCGATGGTACCAGTTCGCACACTTTTCGGGCCATATCGGTTTCGATTGAGGTGGGGGCACCGTAGCCAACGCCCAGATCCACCTGAGCGTGCAGGGCATCTTTGATTCGTTGATCTGAGTGGCCAAGAATCATTGGGCCCCAGGACCCGATGTAGTCGATATAACGTTGGCCATCTTCGTCGTACAGGTAAGCGCCTTCAGCGTGTTTGAAGAAAATCGGGGTGCCGCCCACACCACGGAATGCGCGAACCGGCGAGTTAACACCACCGGGGATATACTTCTGAGCCTGTTCAAACAGGGTTTCGGAGTGTGTCATTCGTTAGATCTCCTGCTATTTGGAGTGTGAATATAATGGGTGGTGGCTGGCAAACAGCCGCTGAAACGTTTTTGCGTTCTGTTCTGTCGCCTCAAGGCTGCTTTTGAAAAGCCCGCCGACAACTGCCAGCAAATCAGCGCCTGCGCGAATGAGTTGCTCACCATTTTGTGAGGTGATGCCGCCAATAGCGGTAATGGGTTTACCAAAGCATTTTGCTTGCGCCAGTATATCGGTTTTCGCAGGCGGGGCGTTTGGTTTGGTTGATGAGTGAAAAAAACGACCAAAAGCCAGGTAATCTGCGCCGGCCGTTGTGGCTGCTTCTGCCAGCGCGAGATCGGCGTGACAGGTAATGCCAATAATTGCATTATCTCCCAGCAGGTGGCGCGCCTGTGCGACCGAGCCATCTGTTTGGCCGAGATGTACGCCGGCCGCACCAACCCGTTTGGCAAGCCCGATATCATCATTGATGAGAAGCGGAACATTGGCACCTGCACAGACGGATTGCAGATTTCTCGCTTGTGCCAGACGTTCGGCCATGGGCGCGAGCTTCTCTCGGTATTGTACCATTACTGTGCCGCCGCGAATCGCTGCTTCAACAGCGGCAATTAATGAGGCCGCAGGCGTAAGTTGGCTGTCGGTAATGGCGTAGAGACCAACGGGTACCCGGGTGATCATTGTTCCCACAGAATGCCCCGGTCTGGAACCGGCTGGCCTTTGCCCACTTCAAGTGCGTGCAAAATAGTGCGGTGCACATAGTTTTGCGCTTGGGATATGGCCGCGCGGGGTGAAAGCCCTTGGGCCCGGCCCGCTGCAATGGCCGCAGCGAGAGTGCAGCCCGTGCCATGATACTCACCGCCAATGCGCTCAACGTCCCAAGACATAGGTGTGGGGGAGTCGTTATAAAGCGTGTTGGTGATGTGAACCCCTGTGCCGTGGCCTCCGGTTGCGAGTACAGAGACACAACCTTTATCCAGCAGTTTGCGTGCTGCTTCATCCGGGTTCTCGCTCTCTCCCAGTAAGGCCAACTCTATGCCGTTAGGCGTTATCATTTCAGCAAGCGGAAACAGCCGGCCTTTCATGGCAGCAAGCAGTTCGTCGTCTGCCAGGTCGCCACCGCCTGCGGCCTTGATGACCGGGTCGGTTATAACCGGAATGTCTGGGTACTTTTCAAGAAAATCGACCAGTACATCCACCACCGCAGCGCTTCCCAGTGCGCCTGTTTTAACCGCATGTATGGGTGTATCTTCCGCCACGCACTCGAGTTGCTGGCGGACCAGCTCTGGATTAACGGTTTCGGCACCGTATACGTTCTGGGTATCTTGAACGGTTAAGCAAGAAAGCACTGGCAATGGGTGACAGCCCAGTGCTGTGATGGCCTGAATATCCGCTTGGATACCGGCGCCGCCGGACGGGTCCAGACCAGAAAGAATAAGTACGTGAGGGCGAGTGTAGAGTGTAATGGCTAAAGCTCCCTAAAAAGGTTTAACAACGGCGAGAATAACAACGGCCAGTAGAATGAATACCGGCAACTCATTGAACCAGCGATAGAATACATGGCCACGGGTATTCAGATCGTCGCGAAACACCTTCACCAGGTGCCCGCAGTAAAAGTGATAAACAATTAGCAGCGCCACGAATACCAGCTTTGCGTGCAGCCAACCTTGACTGAAGTAGCCTGATACGTTGTAGCTCAGTAACCATACGCCAAATATTACGGTAGCAACCATCGAAGGCGTGGTAATGCCCCGGTAGAGCTTACGCTCCATGATTTTGAACCGTTCGCGCCCTGGCTGATCCTCACAGGCAGCATGGTATACAAACAGTCTGGGCAGATAAAAAATGCCGGCAAACCAGCACACCAAAGAAATTATATGAAAGGCTTTAACCCACAGCATTCGTTAACTCCGTCGATATTGGTAATAGCTTTCGATATCAGATTTGAGCACCACACCATAAACCCGCTGAATCATTGGCGCTACGTGGCGTTGCACGTATAGCGCCTCTGCGCTTGTCGTTTCAAATTCGTGTAGGGCCTCTTCCAGCGTGGCCTGGTATTGTACTGGCGCAATGTCACGCCGGTTGGCCGGGATATCCATTAAATCGATAGACTCCGGTGGTTCGCCGGCCTGACCGGCTGCCATCTCCTCGGCGTCTTCCAGGTAGCGGGCCAGATCTACTGCGGGCAGTAGAGCGGTAGGGCCATTTTTCCCTTCAACTACCAGCCATTTAGGTTCTGATTTGAGGGCTTTTCGAGCCTCTTCAATTGTCAGCCGCCGACTAATGCGCAGGATGCCCTTATCCATGATTGCGGCCACAGAGACCCGGCGTAGGGCTTGGATAACAGGCGAGCTCTGATAGCTCAAACCTTGGCTTTTCAGTACGGTCAGGAACAGTGATTTTTTCCCGAACGCTTCGCTGGTGATCAAGGTGGCAGTGGTAATAACCAGCATGCCCGGCAGAATGATGTTGGGGTTGCGGGTGAGCTCCAATAATGCCATAAGCGCCGCCAGCGGCGCTTGCAAAACCGCGCCCATCATCGCCCCCATTCCAAGCATGGCGTAAAAGCCAACAGATGAAGCATGCTCCGGGAAAATATCCGCGCCAACCAGGCCCAAGGCGCCACCAAGTGTTGCCCCTATTATAAGCGTTGGGCCGATAATACTGCTGGGCATGCCCAAGCCAACCGTGAGGGCGGTGATCACAAGTTTTGCGACCCCCACACTTAATAGCAACCAGAAGCCGAGTCCACCATTCATGGTTTCATTCACTGTGTCGTATCCTATGCCCATGGTTTGGGGTACGAGCACCGCAACTGGCGCCATCAATGCACCGGCTATAATAACGCGCAGTAAAACGGGGCGATGCTTGAAACGCCCCATGGCATCGACCAGATGGATAAACAGTGCCGCCGACACGCCAATGATAACGGCGATAACCAAAACCCAGGGGATCTCCAGAAACGAATTCATGGTGAGTGCGGGTACGTTAAATGCGGGCTCTGAACCATAAACCAGTTGTGTGACCACCGCCGCACTAACGGCCGCCAGTACAATGGGCGTAAATCCTGCGATGGTGTATTCCATCATCACCACTTCCATCGCAAAAATGACGCCGGAAATGGGGGTGTTGAACGAGGCTGAGATAGCGGCCGCGCATCCACAAGCCACCAGGGTTCGAATACTGTTGTTGGGCAGCCGCATCCATTGCCCCATCAGGCTGGAAAAGGCCGCTCCCAAATGAACGGCGGGCCCTTCCCGGCCGGCAGACTGCCCGGTAACAACGGTTCCAACGCCCACAACAAACTGGATAAGAGCGCTGCGCACGGTAATGTAGCCCTGGTGATAATTCAGGCGCTCCATTACGTGAACCACACCTACCTTTCGGTCGTGTGTGGCAAGGCGGTGCAAAAACAGGCCAATGCCGAGAGCGCCAGCCAGTGGCAGTAACCCTCGGGTAACAATGTCCAGCCCTTCAAATGCTTCCGACCCTTCACCCGGTAAGAATTGCTCTAAAGGCCATTCGATGGCTAGGCGGAAAGCCAGGATTACAGCTCCGGTTACTACCCCGGACAACAGGCCGAGGATAGCCAGCTGCGGTAATGAGTCCACACCAGACAGTCTGCGCGTGAACACAGAAGTCAGTTTTTCGCTAATCTGATGCCAGATTTTAGTCATGAATGCCGGTGTTCCGGTACAAGAGGGTGGCCCGCCAAAGGATTTCTGACAACATTGTAACCGTCGCCCCGTAAGCTGCAATAAGTCGTTGGTTTATCATGTTAGACTACGAAGCTAAACTTCCAAATCCTGATACGACATCGCTGGAGAGCAAGTTGATTAAAGTAGGTATCGTAGGTGGCACCGGGTATACCGGCGTCGAACTGCTTAGAATACTAGCCGTTCATCCGGACGTTACGGTTAGCTGTATTACCTCAAGGTCGGAAGCCGGCTTGCCGGTAGCCGATATGTATCCGAACCTCCGTGGTCATTGTGATTTGGCATATTCCGCGCCAGATCCCAGTGTTCTGGCTGCGTGCGATCTGGTGTTTTTTGCAACACCGCACGGCGTTGCGATGCGAATGATCCCAGAACTAATGGCGTCTGGTGTGCGGGTTGTCGACCTTTCGGCAGATTTTCGTCTTAAGGATCTTCAGGTGTGGTCGCAGTGGTACGGAATGCCTCATGAAGCACCAGAATGGGCTGAAAAGGCAGTTTACGGGCTACCCGAAGTTGCCCGTGATGAGATTGCCAAAGCGCAACTGGTAGCCAATCCTGGGTGTTACCCAACGGCTGTGCAGTTAGGTTTTTTGCCTTTATTAGAGCAAGATCTGATCGACCCATTGCGGCTCATAGCTGATGCGAAATCCGGCTCCAGTGGCGGTGGTCGCCAGAGCAAAATCGGCATGCTACATGGCGAAGTAGGAGAAAGCTTCAAAGCTTATGGCGCCTCAGGGCACCGCCATTTGCCCGAGATTCGTCAGAGCTTGTCTGAGGCAGCTGGCGTGGAGGCCGGCGTTACATTTGTGCCGCACCTTATTCCGATGATCCGAGGCATCGAGGCTACTCTGTACGCGGAGCTTAAGAGCCCGGCGGATTTCGATCGACTGCAGCAATTGTTTGAAGAACGCTACCGCAATGAGCCGTTTGTGGATGTAATGCCTTTTGGTAGTCATCCGGAAACCCGCAGTGTGCGGGGTGCAAATATGTGCCGTATGGCGTTGCATCGCCAAGAGCAAAGTAACATTGTTATTGTCTCCTCAGTCATCGACAACCTTGTAAAGGGTGCGGCAGGCCAGGCAATCCAGAACATGAACATCATGTTTGGTCTCAAAGAAACCCTGAGTCTTGAAGCCCCCGCACTGCTGCCCTGAGGAAAACCCGTGAGCGAACAACGCAAGCCGGCCGAGGAATATGTAGTTATCCGTCACCGGCCAGGATACCGGCTGAGACGGAGTGTGATTTTGCTGGTATTCACGGTTATCGCCGGTGTTGCCGGTTACGCGGTTGGTATGGCCCAAGGTGGTTTTCGCTTTACCAGTGCCGAAGCCTCTAACGAGCGGTTGGAGGATCAGGTTGCTACCCTTAAAGCCAATTATCGCGAGGCCCGGCAGAAACTGGTCAACCTTGAGCGGGGCAAGCTCATTGATGAGCAGGCGCTGAATCAGGCCCGCACAATTATTGTTGATCTTGAGGGCCGTGTTGGCGAGCTGAGGTCTGATCTCACCTTCTATAAAAATATCATGGCGCCTTCCGAGACCAGCAAAGGGCTTCAGGTTGATCGCTTTTCGCTAACCAGCGATCGTGAGGCCAGTGTCTATAGCTTCAAGTTGGTGTTAACACAGGTTGGCAACAATAAGAGTTATATTTCGGGTCTGGTGGCCGTGAACATCATCGGTATGCGCGATGATAAAAAAGAAGTGATTGCGCTGCGCGACCTGTCTCAAGATATTGAAGATTTGGGTGTAAAGTTCCGCTTTCGGTATTTCCAGGATGTGGAAGGCAAGCTGGCACTGCCCGAAGACTTCGAGCCGCTCGAAGTGCAGGTGGTTGCCCAGGCGGAGGGGCGCAAATCCGCGCAAGCTGAGCGCACATTCAACTGGAATGATTTAACGGAGAACTAAGCATGCTTGGCAAGAAAAAGCAGAAATCCCGCCGCCCTACAGGCAACTTTGACACGCTGATTTCGTCGCGTACGACCATCAAAGGTGATGTGCACTTCTCGGGCGGGCTGCACGTCGATGGCCATATCCGGGGGAAGGTTTTGGCCGACGAAGGTAGCGACGCTGTGTTGCGACTTTCGGAAGTTGGTGAAATTACTGGCGATATTGCGGCTCCACACGTAATCATTAACGGCACTGTTAACGGTGATGTTTATGCGACATCTCACCTTGAGCTTGCTGAAAAGGCTGCTATTAACGGCAGTGTTTACTATAACCTTATCCAGATGGCCGTGGGGTCGTCGGTAAATGGCAACCTTGTTCATCAACGCGAGCCTTCGGGATTGTTGACCCAGGATAGGGCGTCAGCCGGCGATATGTTGGCTGATGAAGGAGTCGGTGAGTCATCAGAAAATGATGGTGGAAAGTCCGAATAGTTGATTGTTCCACTCAGGAATACCATAATCTATGAAGTTTTATCAGGTAATCCGGAGGCGAACTTGAGTGTAGTTCAGCAGCAAATGGCGGCGCCGCTGTTTTTCAGTGATAGCGCGGTTAACAAAGTACGTGAGCTGGTTGATGAGGAAGGGAGTGCCGATCTCAGGCTGCGGGTGTTCGTTACTGGCGGTGGTTGTTCCGGGTTTCAATACGGGTTCTCATTCGATGAAAGTCAGGATGAGGAAGACACCATTATTGAACGGGAAGGCGCGACACTGCTGATTGACCCAATGAGCTATCAATATCTTGTGGGGGCCACGGTCGATTATCAGGAAGGGTTGCAAGGTTCACAGTTTGTGGTGCAAAACCCCAATGCCAGCTCTACCTGTGGTTGCGGAAGTTCGTTCACCATTTGAGTTTTGGCAGTAGCCTGCGCCCGAAAGGAAAAGCTCGGGTTCAGGCCGGGTAGATGGCGCCAAGTATTCGTGGGCCTAACGCTCCAGTCACTTCCGCTAAATTCCCCGGTTTGCGTTCCATTGTTTGCCGGGCCAGCCAAGCAAACGCCGTTGGCTCCACCCATTGCGGGTCAAGACCAAGCGCATCTGTATTGAGAACGCGAACAGGGCTTAGCGCCTGAGAAAGCTCTCTCATCAGAAGCCGGTTTCGGGTCCCGCCGCCGCAGATATAGACTGTCATCTCAGGCGTCTGAGGCATTTGTCTGGCCGCAGTTATAACCGACAACTGGAGGAGAGTGCGTTGAACGTCTTCCGGCCGGGTGTCGCTATGTCGCAGTACCTGTGTTTTGATCCACTCAAGGTTAAATTTCTCTTTCCCTGTGCTTTTGGGTGGCAGGCGCTCGAAATACCCATCTGACAGCATATCGCTTAGCAATGCCTGGTCCACGATCCCTTCTTGCGCCCACTGTCCATCCTCGTCGTATGCACGGCCGGTTTGTTCCTCGCACCAGGCGTCCATCAACGCGTTGGCAGGGCCGGTATCGAAACCTGTTGCCGGGCTGTCTTGCCTGGAAGGAATCCAGGTAATATTAGCGATGCCACCAAGGTTCAGAATGCATCTGTCCTCGGTGTCGGAACCAAAGAAGTATTGATGAAAGGCGGGTACCAGCGGCGCTCCTTGCCCACCGGCGGCCATGTCCCGGCTACGAAAATCCCCCACAGTTGTGACTCGGGTCTTTTCCGCGATTATTGAAGGATTTCCCACCTGAAGAGAGAAGCGGCCAAGGCCGGCAGGTTGGTGTCGCAGAGTTTGCCCGTGGCTACCTATGGCACGAATCGAGCGCCTGTTGACACCAGACTTGAGGATTAGCTCCTCCGCAGCGTCTGCAAAGCGTGTTCCTGTGAGTGTGTCGAGCTCGCCAACCTCATCAGGTGTTGCATGGTTTTGGCTTGCGAGGACTAAGCGTTGGCGCAAATTTTCTGGGTAGGGGATGGAATGTGTTTCGTGGATTTGGACAGTTTTACCCTGAAAGGACACCAGCACGGCGTCTATGCCGTCCATGCTGGTGCCGGACATCAGCCCGATCCAGGTATCCATTTAGCCTCAGTCTTCCGAGGCTAAAGCTAGGTGTTGGTAGTTGCTGCTGAACGCCTCGAACTGTGCAATCTGTCGCGAGGTGATTTTCTTGAATCGCGCCATTTCAGAGGCCGGGATTGGTTGAGCTTCTGGCAATTTTACCGTCCGTGAGTTGCGGGGGGAGCCATTTACCCGAAATTCATAGTGCAGGTGCGGGCCTGTGACCATGCCAGAAGAGCCAACATAGCCAATGGTATCGCCTTGCTTAACCCGTGCTCCTGTTTTCATGCTTTTGCCGATCCGGCTCATATGTGCATACAGGGTTGTGATGTTGTCGCCGTGCTTTAGGACAACTGTACGACCATAGCCGCCTTTCCAGCCAGAGGACAGAACCCTGCCGTTACCGGCAGCCTTGATCGGCGAGCCTGGAGGTGCAGCATAATCTGTCCCTTCGTGCGGGCGCACAACATCCAGAACCGGATGGCGGCGCTGCAGGTTAAACGACGAGGAAATCCGTGCGTTGATCGGCGTACGCAAAAAAGCCTTACGCATGCTTTTGCCATCCGGAGCGTAATAATCGCTGTCGCCATTGCTATCGGTATATAGCAGAGCGATGTTTTCCTTCCCCCGATTTATAAAGCGAGCGGACAGAATGCGGCCGGTGCCGAACTTTTCGCCATCGAGATACAGCTCCTCGTATACCACTTCAAACCGGTCACCCTTACGAACGTCGTAGACAAAATCGATGTCCCAGCCAAAAATGCCAGCCATTTTCATGGTCAGCCGGTCATTAAGGCCAGCTTCCTGGGCGGCCAGGTAAAGCGAGCCATCAATAGTGCCTGACGCAAATGCAGGCTTGGCCTCCGGCTCTCGCATTTCTGTCAGGCCATTAAACGTCCCGTCTTGTTTTTCAACCTTCAAGGTCTCCAGCAAGTTGCGCTGGAGCTCAACGGCTGCAAGTTGGCCTTCACTATCGCTTGCGAAGCGAATAGTTTCGCCAGCATAGAGGCGCTGTAACTTATCCGCCTCCCCCTCGCCGTGAATAACAGAGAGCATGATGCCATCGCTGAATCCTGCTTCGTTAAAAAGGGAAGAAAGAGTGTCGCCTGATTTAATCTCAAATGTTTGCCAGTCCAGGCTTGGTGCCGGATTCGGATTTGCCTGTTCCGGGGCCGGCGAAGCGACTTCTGATTGAGTCTCTTTCGCCATGTTTTCGGGAGACGTGTTGGTTTTTGCATTTGGCTTTTGCGAGATAATTTCTGACGTTTTACCCTGTTCTAGATCGAGGGTGTAAGACATCCGTTTGGCCTCAACATCTGCGCTGGGGCTCATCAATATCGCAGCGGTCACTACAACGGTGGTAGCGGCAGCAATTGTAATATGGGCTTTTGGGAACATTTTAAGCACGTATCGCATCCGTTTTAATCGGCATTCCGACAGTTTGTACTGCCTAATTAAAGCTGTTGTTCAAGTATAGACCAACAGATTACCGCATAAAAAGTATGTGGAACAGCGCAGAACATTACGGTTGTTGCGCTGCCGGTAGGATTTATTGTGGCGTCATTGGTATAATGCGCTCGACCAGATTGCCTGGTTTTGTTCGAAAACTGAGCACTGATACTTTAGCAGGGCGCCGGGTAACGCACAGATTTCTTTTGTTGAGGTCTGTAACTGATAATTTACGAAACTGACTGGGGATAAAGAACGCATGGCATCTATTGATGAAGCGCTTGCCATTATAAAGCGAGGCGTAGACGAATTAATACCCGAAGATGATTTGATCGCAAAGCTGAAGGAGAATCGGCCTTTGCGTATTAAGGCGGGCTTCGATCCCACGGCGCCTGATCTGCATCTAGGGCATACAGTGCTTATCAATAAATTGCGCCAGTTCCAGGATCTTGGTCATGAGGTTATCTTCTTGATAGGCGATTTTACAGGGAAGATTGGCGATCCATCCGGTAAAAGTGCTACCCGACCACCACTGACGGATGAGCAAGTCGCTCAGAACGCCATTACCTATAAAGAGCAGGTGTTCAAAATTTTGGACCCGGAGAAAACCCGGATTGTTTTCAATTCTGAGTGGATGAGCAAGCTGACAGCGGTGGATATGATCCGTTTGGCCGGTCAGTACACAGTTGCACGAATGCTGGAGCGGGATGATTTTACCAAGCGTTATCGTGCTGAGCAGTCTATAGCGATTCACGAGTTCCTCTATCCATTGATCCAGGGTTACGACTCGGTCGCGTTAGAGGCTGATGTTGAATTGGGTGGTACAGATCAGAAGTTCAACCTTCTTATGGGTCGTATTCTGCAGAAGCACTATGGTCAGTCACCGCAGGCTGTTTTGACTATGCCAATCCTTGAGGGGTTGGACGGTGTTCAGAAAATGTCCAAGTCTTTGGGTAACTATATCGGCGTTAACGATGCTCCTGGGGAGATGTACACCAAGTTACTGTCTGTCCCAGATGATTTGTTGTGGCGTTACTTTGAGTTGCTGAGTTTTCGCCCGCTCGCCGAGGTAGAAGAGTTTCATAAAGCTGTCGATGGAGGGGCTAACCCCCAAGACTATAAAAAACTTCTTGCGGAGGAGATTATTGCCCGCTTCCATAATGAAGAGGCCGCGCAAACGGCTCATAAATCTGCGGGTAATCGGGTGGCGCTTGGCGAGATCCCGGAGAATGTGCCCAGCGTAGAGGTTTCGCTTGGCGGGCAGGACGAGATGCTTATGGCTTCGCTGTTGCGTCTGTCCGGGCTTGTGAAAAATGGTGCGGCCGCTCGAGACGTTCTGGGACGTGGCGCTGTTTTTGTAGACGGCCAGAAGTTTGAGGGCGAGCGCACCTTTGTAGCGGGCGATCGTTGTGTAATTCAGGCCGGAAAGAAGAAAATCGCACAAGTGTTGATCACAAATTGATCGGTTTCAGGTTGTTTTGAAGTTTTTTCAAAATGGCCGTTGACAGATCTGACGGTGTCTGTAGAATGCGCATCTCCTTCGAGGGACACACCGCTCAAGCGGCTAGCTCGAAGGGATGCAACTGTTTGAAAGTATTAAAGAAAACGAATTAAAAGTTTCTTTATTTAAACGGTTGACAGGGTAGCGAAACGATGTATAATTCGCCTCCTTGATTGAGCCAC
>JAKDUK010000039.1 GCA_030457765.1 Marinobacter sp.
CTGGTCGTGAGGTTCGTCCAGCACGGTTTGCCATTTGATACCGGCAGGGAAGGCCGCGCCTCCACGGCCACGCAAACCAGAGCCTTTTACTTCGTCCACAATGCCCTGGGGTGTTAGCGCTGCGGCTTTCTTCAGGCCAACGAAGCCGCCGTGGGCGATGTAATCTTCGATGCAGACGGGGTCGGTGATGCCAATGCGTGCAAAGGTAAGACGCTGCTGCCGCTGTAAATAGGCGTGCTGCTCGATATCGCCCAGATA
Organism: Marinobacter sp.; assembly: GCA_030457765.1. Taxonomy (GTDB): domain Bacteria; phylum Pseudomonadota; class Gammaproteobacteria; order Pseudomonadales; family Oleiphilaceae; genus Marinobacter. The sequence continues at coordinate 259 of JAKDUK010000039.1, forward strand.
CAACGGGTGATCGGAGCTACCTTCAAACAATCCGGCGGCGACCAGTTCTTCCACTTGATGGGGTTCCACCGGGCCATAAGCCACACGACCGTAAGGCGTTTGTACTTCCACCAGCGGTTCCAGCCAGAACAAACCGCGAGAACCGTTGCGCACCAGATGAATATCAAGATCTTGCTGCTCGGCAAGATTCTGCAACTGTTGCGCCACGCGGTCGGCCCCCAAAGACAGGGCGGTGGTATCGCAGGGCACATAAATTGTTGTTGTCATGGCGTTTGCTCCTGCCTTTATTTTAGCTGCAAAACAGAGGTTGTCAGGCTGTCCGCCAGCCGATCGAATGTTTGCGGGGTAACCCGGCCAATGGTTTCATTGTTCACTCGAATAGAAGGGCCGCAGGCACAGTTGCCCAGGCAATAGACCGGCTCCAGGGTGAACTCGTTATCGGCGGTGGTTTGGTGGTAGCCCACGCCCAGCTTTTCCTGCACATGGCGCTCCAGCGCACGACCGCCCCGGGCCTGACAGGCTTCGGCACGACAAACTTCCAACACGTTGCTGCCCGCCGGGCGGGTGCGGAAGTGGTGGTAAAAGCTTATAACCCCATGCACATCGGCGCGGGTCTGTTGCAGCATGTCCGCAATAATGGGCACAGCGCCTTCCGGCACATAGCCAATACGATTTTGTATGGCGTGCAGAATAGGCAAGAGCGCACCGGGCTCGTGCTGCAGGGCGGCGATTTCCTCACGGATAGCCTCCGGGCTCCAATCACTGTCGCCGGCAGGCAATACTCCCGTTCCATTCGGATTGGCTCTCTCTGAAATATGCATAATCATTCCTACCTGTTTTTATTCTGATACAGTAGCCAAACAAGTTATAACGCCAAACTAGCACTCCAGACACAACCACGGAATATGAACACACATGCATAACAAGAAACTGAACATATCCCCCGCTTGGGTTTTTCGCACCGACACCAACGAATTCTTTGAGCCGGTACTGTTTCGTTTGCTGGAGAACATCCGCGACACCGGCAAGCTCACGGTAGCCGCCGCCGCTGCGGGCATCTCATACCGCCATGCCTGGAACCTTCTCAACCGTGGCGGCGATACTCTGGGCCTGCCGCTGGTAGTTATGCGCAAAGGCCACGGCAGCCGACTGTCTGCCCTGGGCGAAAAACTTCTATGGGCCGAACATCGGGTAAAAGCCCGGCTGGGGCCGCAAATCGACAGCATGACTGCCGAGCTTAACGACCAGATTCAACAGCTGCTGGCCGGTGCAAAACCCACGCTGCGCCTGCACGCCAGTCATGGGTATTCGGTAGCGCTGCTGCCTGAGTTGTCGCAGCAGATCAACGTAAACCTGCAATACCGGAACCCGGAAGAAGCACTTTCAGCGCTCAACCGCGGCGAATGCGATGCGGCCAGTTTTCACCTGCCTACCTGCCCGGCACTGGCCCAGCAGATCATTTGTTATTACCAGCGACACCTGGACAGCAACCACCACCGCCTGATTCGTTTTGTCACCCGGCGCGAAGGCCTGATGATGCGCAAAGGCGAACACAATGAGGTTCGCACCCTGCAGGATTTAAGTGCCTCGGGGCTCAGCTTTATCAGCCGCGACCGTCATTCAGGTACTCGCATCCTTTTCAATCTTTTATTAAAACAGCAAGGCATTGCAGAAGACGGCATCAACCGCACGTCTCAGCAGGAATTTACCCACACCGCCATTGCCGCCTTTGTGGCCTCTGGCATGGCGGAAGTTGGTTTTGGTGTGCAGGCGGCCGCCGAGCAATTCAATTTGAACTTTATTGAACTGGCCAGCGAACATTACATGCTGATTTTCCGCGAAGATCGCCTACCCCTGGAAACACTGGATCACCTAACCACGTTGCTGAAGTCCCCGGCACTGATTGATCGCATCAACCTGGTGCCTGGCTATGCACCAGACAACCCCGGTGAAGTCACCACGTTTGAGGCGCTGACGGCCGGGGATGCCTGAACGCACATCAGAACAAAGCTGCAGCCTTCGCAATGGCGATATAAAGCCCGATCAGGAAAGGCACACCCACCGCCAGCCAGGCCAGCACACCGGTGATTCCGAACGCGCCACGCGCGGCTGTTTTCGCTTTTGAGGAGACGCCATTGTCCCGCTGCAACATGCGCTCGTGGGCCAGCTCTTCATCAGTCATATGCAGGGACGAATCCACCGGGCGCACCAGTGCATTACAAATCAGGCCGACTACCAGCAGGCCAGCCATAATGTACAACGTGCGGTCGTACACCAGAGCCGGTTCGATGCCTGCATCCAGCTGCACCTCACGAATCAGCGCGATCACCACAGGGCCCACGAGGCCAGCGGCTGTCCAGGCGGTTAGCAGGCGGCCGTGAATGGCACCGACCATTTGCGTGCCAAAGATATCAGCCAAATACGCGGGCACCGTTGCAAAGCCGCCACCGTACATGCTCAAAATGATGCAAATGGAGATCACAAACAGGCCGGCCATACCCATGTGGCCCCAGGTTGGCAGCAAGCAGTAAAGGCCAACACCCAGCACAAAAAAGGTCAGATAGGTGTTCTTGCGACCCAGCTTGTCAGACAACGAGGCCCAGAACAGACGACCAACACTGTTAAACAGGCTGATAAGCCCTACCAGGCCGGCTGCAGCAGCCACCACAGCGGCTTTCTGTGCCTCTGTAAGCGCAACGGCGGAATCTTTAATACCGACAAGCGCGCCGCCAAACACGTCTTGCAGCATCGGGCTGGCCATGGATATCACAGCGATGCCAGCCGTTACGTTCAGGAACAGAACACTCCAGATCAGCCAGAACTGTTTGGTTTTCCATGCCTTTTTCAGGTGAACATGGCCGTGGGTAATCATCGCATTAGCTTGCTGGCCCTCGGGCGGCTCCCACCCTTCTGGCTTCCAGCCGTTGGGCGGTACCCGAAAGCCCAGCGCACCCGCCATCATGATGAAGAAATAGATAACACCCATAGTCATCAGGGTGCTGGCCACACCGGCTCCGCCGTCTGCCGAGAAATGCCCCATCAGCCAAACCGCCAGCGGAGCACCTACCATGGCACCACCGCCGTAACCCATAATGGCAAAGCCGGTGGCCATGCCGCGGCGGTCGGGGAACCACTTGATCAGGGTTGAAACCGGCGTGATGTATCCCAGCCCCTGGCCAATACCACCCAGAACACCGCAACCTAAATAGAGCAACCAGAGCTGGTGAGTCATCACACCCACGCCGCCAAGGATCATACCGCCACCCCAGCACAGGGCGGCGATAGCGCCAGCCTTTCGGGGGCCGGCATGCTCCAGCCAGGCACCCCAAAGTGCGGCCGATATGCCCAACATGCCGATGAATATACCGAAGGTGTAGGTAACATGGCTGACAGCCCAGTTACAGGACGTAGTCGTTAGCGCTTGAAAGAAACTGATATCAGCACAGGCTACCGGGTCGGCGCCGGCCACAAGCGTAGACATGGGCAACCAGAATACCGAAAAGCCATAGGCCATGCCGATACACAGGTGGATTGCCAAAGCGGCGGTGGGAACCAGCCAGCGGTTAAAGTTCGGGCCGGCGACAGTATTTTCCCTGTCGAAAAAACCCGGCTTCGCGCTCGCGGTATCGCCGCTGAACGATTGATCGTCGGCTACTCCATCCATAAACAAACCCTTTTGTTTTTGTCGTTTTGTTATTGGCACTCTTTGAGCTGACTGATCTTTATCGATACATATATGCATGTACGTGCATATCTTTTTGATAAATAAACACCCAACACATCGGCAGTGATTTGATTCGTTAGGATACAAAACATCAACTAGCTAAAAGTATTATGATTTTCTATGCCTATTTCAGGGAGATCGGGCAGCTGCGCTTGTTTACCGGGCCCGCGATGGGCAAACTTACAGTGCTGCGTTTCTGCCGGTACCCGGCTCGTATTCTCTAATGGAGTTCCGATGGATCCAATGCTTACCCTGGTAGGTGCCCTGATGCTTGTCATCAGCATCGTTCTTAGCCCGATTTCCAGCCGGGTCGGTATGCCGGTGCTGCTGATCTTTTTGGGTGTGGGCATGATGATGGGCAAGGATGGCCCGGGTGGCATTGAGTTCGATGATTTTCAGCTTTCGTTTTTGGTGGCCAACCTGGCGCTGGGCGTTATTCTGCTGGATGGCGGCATGCGCACCCGCGCCGAAACCTTCCGCGTGGGGCTTAAGCCAGCCATGATGCTGGCAACGGTTGGTGTTGCCTTGACAGCCTTAGGGGCTGCCTTTGTGGCCTGGCTGGTTTTTGATCTGCACTGGATGACGGCTCTGCTCATCGGTTCGATTATTTCGTCAACCGACGCCGCCGCGGTATTTTCCCTGTTGCAAGGGCGCGGTTTGCACTTGAATGAGCGTGTGAGCGCCACGCTGGAAATTGAATCGGGTAGTAACGACCCGATGGCAATCTTCCTGACACTGATGATGGTCACCCTGATTGCCAGCAATGGCGAACACGCCATTCAGGACTCGCTGATCTTATTGGCCAAGCAATTCAGCATTGGCGGCGTTGGCGGCATTGTGGGAGGCTTTTTGATTGCTGAGCTGGCCAACCGCATTCGCCTCAACCCATCGCTTTATCCGCTGCTGGTCGTTGCTGCCGGTATTTCGGTGTTTTCTGCCACCAACGCCCTTGGTGGCAGTGGTTTTTTAGCTATTTATTTATGTGGCGTTGTGATCGGCAACAGGCAGGTACGGATGATGCCGATGATCCTACAGGTACACGATGGCTTGGCCTGGCTGGCTCAACTTTGTCTGTTTTTAATACTCGGCTTGCTGGTTAATCCCTCAGACCTGCTGCCCTTGGCCGGAAGCGGCCTGATTCTAGCCTTGGCACTGATTTTTGTGATTCGGCCTCTCATTGTAATGGCTACCGTTTGGCCTTTTGGCTTCAACCGTCGCGAGCTCGGCTTTATTAGTTGGGTTGGGCTACGCGGTGCGGTACCCATTGTTCTGGCGCTATTCCCAATTATTGCCGATATACCAGAAGCACAACTGGTGTTCCATGCCGCCTTTTTTATTGTGCTGGTGTCTTTATTGGTTCAGGGCACTACCATCACGCCTCTCGCTCGCAAGTTACGCTTGGAGATACCGGCAAATGGCGAGCCCTATCGTCGTTTACCATTAGATGCGCCAGCTGCCGGGGATCACGAGCTGATGCTCTTCCCTTTACGGGGGAAAAACTGGGAAACTCCCACTGTGCTGGGCCAACTGCGCTTTCCGAAAAATACAGCCGTTGCCGGTGTATTCCGCAATCGTGTTTGTTTGCAACCAAAGGCCAGCCTGGAAGTCTCCAGCGGCGATATGGTTGCCATGTTTGCCACCCCCAGCGTGCTAAAAGAACTGGGCAAATCCCTGAGCGGCCGCCAAGCGCCAAAACACCTGGCGGAAAGGGCCTTCTTTGGCGACTTTGTGCTGAATGGAGATGCGCTGCTTGGGGATGTCGAACAGGTTTATGGCGTTGAGTTCAGCGAGCTGTCTCCCGAGTTATCATTAGCGGAGTGCTTCGCCAAACGCACCAAAGGCCACCCGGTTATTGGCGACACTGTGGTGCTGGGGCCGGTCACCTTGGTGGCAAGAGCCATAGAGACAGATCAGGTTACTAAGGTTGGTTTGAAGATGGAAAACCCACAAAACCCGTGATATGTGCACCGGGTAGCTATAAAAGTTAACAAAACCCCTTAACATCTAATCGACCAGTTATGGTATAAATCAGCTCTACGAAAAGATTAATCATTGGTAAGTATAGGTTATGGCTATGCCCCGTTTATTAACCCGGTGTCTTCTGGCTTTGTTTGTTGCAGCAAGCTTTCCAGCGTACAGCTCAGAGCTGCTGGCCAAAGCAGATACCCGCATGCCGGTTGTAAATAACACACCGGGTGAGTCTTTGGTGGTTAGCAAGGTATTGGTTAGTAAAAAGAAACGTCGGCTTGATTTGATGAACGGCGAAAAAATTGTCCGCAGTTACCGCATATCCCTTGGTGACAACCCCGAGGGGCACAAACTGTATGAAGGCGACGAACGCACGCCAGAGGGCGAGTACACGCTGGATTGGCGCAACGCCGGCAGCAGTTTTTACAAGTCTATTCACATTTCCTACCCAAGCGTAAAAGACCGTAAGATGGCAGAAAGCTGGGGCTTAAGCCCTGGCGGTAGCATTATGATTCACGGCTTGCCCAATGGCGAAGAAGGTATGGCGTTTGCCTATACAGGCCTGGATTGGACCAACGGATGCATTGCTGTGAACAACCAGGAGATGGACGAAATTTGGCAATTGGTGAACGACGGCACACCCATTCGCATTACGCCATAAAGGCGATTCCCATGACCACAATATTAAGTTGTCGTCATGGCTTCTGAAAAATTACGTATACTTAGTTAACATTTCCTCTCAGGTTGTTTTACACTGTTTCACGACTCCGGTAGTCAACGCCTATCGGGCCGAAGCTGACAGGAAGTCTACTGACTGACTTTCGGATCAACAGGAAATAACTCGACCAATAAGGGGATTTACAATGCGTAAACTGACGATCGCCGGAATCGCACTGGCTACTGCTATGACTGCAGGTTGTGCAACTACCGACCAGGGCGCAATCGACGAAGCCAATGCAACTGCTAGCTCCGCTGGCCAGACTGCAGACAAGGCAATGAACACTGCTAACAGCGCTGCAAGCTCTGCACGTTCTGCACAGAACACTGCAGACAAGGCACTGGCTGCAGCTAAAGCAGCACAGAAGTCTGCTGACGAAGCAAACGAGCGCGCTAAGCGTATGCTCGAGCGTGCAAGCCAGAAGTAAGGCTTAAGCATTGCGAGAAAAGGCCGGGACTCCCGGCCTTTTTTATGTTTTCAGCTTATGGTTTTGGTTGCTTTGGCTGATTTTGAGCCGACACTTTCTCCATAAACGTTTTCATGAAATCGATCGGCAATGGGAAAACAATAGTCGATGAATTGGTGTTGCTCATATCTGACAGGGTTTGCATGTAGCGCAGCTGCATAGCGCCCGAATCGGCAGACATTACCTTTGCCGCCTCGACCAGCTTCTCCGAGGCCTGTAGTTCGCCCTCCGCGTGAATCACTTTTGCCCGACGCTCTCGTTCCGCTTCAGCCTGGCGCGCAATGGCCCGAATCATAGATTCATCAAGGTCTACATGTTTGATTTCAACATTGGCTACCTTGATTCCCCACTCCTCGGTTTGTGCATCAATGATCTCTTGAATGTCTGCGTTCAGTTTATCCCGCTCTGACAGCATCTCATCCAGATCGTGTTTGCCCAATACTGATCGCAGCGTTGTCTGGGATAGCTGGCTGGTGGCAGAGTTAAAATCTTCAACACGGATAATCGCACGTTCCGGGTCGACCACCCGAAAATACAGCACCGCATTCACTCGCACCGTTACGTTGTCCCGGGAGATCACATCTTGGCTGGGTACGTCCAGCGTGATTACTCGAAGATCCACCCGAATAATTTGCTGAATACCGGGAATGATGAAGAGCAGCCCAGGGCCTTTAACCCCCTGAAACCGCCCAAGAAAAAACACCACGCCACGTTGGTACTCAGGCAAAATTTTAATGGCAGCCCCAAGTATCAGTAACAGCACCACAGCGGGTGCCAGCCAGGAAATCAGATTACCAATCATATAGCCTCCTTTACGCTAACGGTCAGGCCATCAATTCCGGTGACCTGCACTAAATCATTCCGATGTATGGCGCTGCGGCTCACAGCCTTCCAGCGTTCGCCATTCAGGCGTACATGCCCACGGTAACCACTCTCTGCCGACACAAAGTCATCTAAAGCAACGGCTTTTTCGTGGGTTATTTGTTCGCTGCCAATGACCGGGTGCTTTTTGCGCAGCCCGATAAACCGCGTAACCGTCCACAAAATAAAACCCGCCGCTACTGCAGCGGTGCCGCCAATGGCGGGTAGCGAAATAGCCCGGTGATTGCCATCCATCAAAATGATCGAACCGGTAACAAAAGCAACTATGCCGCCAATTCCGAGCATGCCAAAACTGGGCACCAGGGATTCGCCAACAATAAACCCCAATCCCAGAAATATCAGCGCCAAGCCGGCGTAATTAACGGATAGCACCTGAAAGGCAAACATAGCGAGAATCAAGCAGATTGCACCGACCACACCCGGCACTACCGCGCCTGGACTGGCCAATTCAAAAATAAGACCGTAGAACCCGATAATCATCAGAAAATAAGCCACATTGGGGTGGGTAATCACAGACAGCACACTGGTGCGCCAATCCGGTGGCAGACGGCTCAATTCAATACCGGCGGTTTGCAAGATGGTATCACCGGAGGCCAGACGAACGGTGCGCCCATCAATTTGACGCATCAACTCCGGCAAGTCGGCCGCAACCACATCCACAACGTTGTTATCCAGCGCCTCACGGGCGCCAAGATTGACCGCATCGCGAACGGCTTCTTCAGCCCAATCAGCATTCCTGCCATGTCGCTCTGCCAGCCCCCGGATATAACTGACCGCGTCTTCCAACACCTTGCGCTCCATGGGGGATTCACCACGGCGCTTGCTGTCCGGATTAGTGGCTTTCGCAGAGCCCGCCTTCTGTTCATCATCGGAAACACCGGTGCTGTCTTCATCGGACTGGGAGTCTGCCGGTGGTGACTGGCTACCGGGCAGCCCACCCATCTGTACCGGTGTTGCAGAGCCCAGGTTGGTAGCGGGAGCCATGGCGGCTATGTGGCTAGCGTAGAGGATATAGGTGCCGGCACTGGCTGCACGTGCACCCTGAGGGGTTACATAGGTTACCACTGGCACATCAGAACTGAGGATAGCTTTGATGATTTCCCGCATGGAGTTCATGAGCCCACCGGGGGTATCCAGCTCGAGAATCACTAACCCTGAGTTTTCAGCTTCAGCACGGTGAATACCGCGCACCACATAATCCATGGTAGCAGGGCCAATGGCGCCATCAACTGTTAGGACCAGCGCGCTTTGTGAGCTCGCTTGCCGGGCAAATACCTGGTGGGTCAGCGATGCCAATGCGAGCAATGTGCCGACAAGAAAAACCACGGCCCACATTCTGAGCCACTTCTGGCGCGCTGATCGCAGAGGATGATAGGACTGCATTCTCCGCCTCCCTGTATCCGAAAGATGGATCAGAACAGCTTGGCAAGCACCGAAACCGGCAATCGCCGCAATACAAATCCAATGGGCGTCCACGGCCACCTTGGTAGCCGCATAAGTATGTTGCGACTCATAGATTCTCCTATTTTATCTTTATAGGTAACACCGGAGAATAGAGCCTCAGAAATACAACTTCTGCTCCTGCTCTTCCGATTCCCGAGACGGCTTCTCCTTTATTGCTTTTTCAGACGCCACATGCGTGATCTGTTCACCTACCATGGCAGGAATGCCGTCTGCCTGATCTACCGCCAGCTCAATGGCCCTGCGCTGAACCTCAACGTTTGGATGCTTCTGGCGAAATGCTTCAATTTCCTGCAGAACCTCCTGCCACAAACGCTCTCGTTCCTGCTGGCTATACTCTTCATGAGGCCGATGAACTTCAAGCCATACTTCGCCGCCGGAAATGCCAAGTTTTACCGGATCGTTCACAATTTGAACCGATGTGCCCTTGCTCACTTGATAGACAAAGCGGGATATATCCTCGTTATACATACGAAAGCAGCCGTGACTGACAGGCATGCCCACACCAAACTGTTTGTTCGTGCCGTGAATCAAATAACCCTTCTCGCTCAGCATCAAGGCATGACTGCCCAGCGGGTTGCCGGGGCCGGGGGGGATCATTCGTGGCAGTGGGTCGCCCGACGCCTCACGCTCTGCGCGAATGCTGGCAGGTGGGTACCATGCCGGCGATTCCAGCGGCATAGTGACTTCGGCATCGGTCAGCGGGGACGGGTTCTCTGTTGTGCCAACGCCAACCGGATAAACCTCTACACTGTCGCCCGCAAAATAATACAACCGGTACTCAGCCAGATTAATCACGATGCCTTCTCGCCGGGCTTCGGGAATAACATACTGGCGCGGCAATGTAATTGTGGTGCCTTCACCGGGTAGCCAGGGATCCACGCCCGGGTTGGCTTTAACCAGCTCAAGATAACCTAGGGCCAGCTGGTTACCCACTTCGGCAAACGTGTCTTCATAACGGGTGGTGAATACGCCTAACCGGCCGGCCAAATCACCGTTTATCTTAAATGTGGGTACCCTTGGGCTGCGATCGGGTGTTTCGGCTTTTTCAGGCGTACTGGCCTGCACCTCGGCCCACACCGGCTGCAACGTCATAGCTCCGGCTAGCAGCAGTGCTGAGTACTTAATAAATCCCATAAATTCTAGTCCAGAAAAACATGTTGCTTAGCGTTCAGTGACATCAGATCCTCTCAGGAGTTCCTGGTCCGTAACGCACGACTCTACACTCGCATCCGCCAAACAGGTACAACAGCAAGCGCTACAAATACAGCAACCAGCCACCATGCCGCATGGAAAGCGTTAATTGTGGGTACGCCGGCGCTATGCTCGCCGAATTCGATAGTCAATGCCACAATATTTACCCCGAAAGCCCCGCCCAGCTGACGGGTGAAGTTTATGGTACTGGAGCCGGCGCCCAATTCTTCGGGCTTAAGTGGGTTCAGAGCACCTATGGACAAAGACGGTAACATAAACCCTATGCCAATCCGGCCGAACACAGTCCACAGCGCCAGCCAGCCAAAAGCCAACGTAATATCGGAAAGTGAAAACAGAATGGCCGATGACGCAAACATCGCCATTCCGAATATAACCAACTTGCGGGCATCACCGCCACGATCGGCCAACTTTCCAGCTAACGGGAAGGTCATACCCAAAACAATGCCCGCAGGCAGCATTAACAGGCCTGCTTGGGTCGCGGTATAGCCCAGTGTGGTTTGAACATAGAGCGGTATCAGATAGGTAGACCCAAAAAGAGCCAACCCCAACGCCATAGCGCCTATATTGGCATACAAAAAGCTAGGCTTACGCAGCAGGCTCACGTTGACCAACGGGTGTTTTATACGTCTTTCGCGCCGCACAAATATGGCCAGCAACACCAAAGCCACAACTGCTTCAATAGCAACTCGTGCTTCCTGCCCGCCGAGATTCTGCATGCGGTTCAGGGTATCGAGAGAAAGGCCTACCGTGGCACCAAGAAGCACCAGCCCAGGCAAATCAAACCGATAAGGAGCAGGCTGGGAAGCTGGCGTTGGCAAGAACCGCAACGCCATAAACACGCCAATGAAGGTGACCGGTGCCGGCGCAAACATCACAAAACGCCAGTTGAGCTGATCTACCAGAAAACCGCCTAACACAGGCCCAAGTGCAGGAGCCAGTACAACCCCCATGCCGTAAATGCCCATGGCCTGGCCGCGTCGATTTCGGGGGAATATGCGAAACACAAGGTACATGCCCATGGGCTGCATCAAACCGGCCATAGCCCCCTGGCCAATTCGGGCGGCAATCAACTGCCCTGGTGAATTGGCTAATCCGCCAGCCAGGGAGATCAAGGTAAACATCACCATGGCAAGCGCCAGGGTCTTGCGTACGCCAAAGTGGTCGAGCAGCCACGAAGACGCCAGCATAGTTGTGGTCATGGCCGCTATGAACCCGGTTGCCAACCAGTGCACCTGGCCCTGACGAATGCCGAATTCCACCATAATTTCGTGGAGCGCAACGTTAACCACAGTGGCACTCAATACGGTAGCGATGGTTCCCAGCATTACCGTACAAACAGCCAGCCAGCGCCAGTTGGAGCCATAACGGGCCGTTAGGCCCTGAACAGAATTATCGCTCAATGATTACTTCTGCTTTTCCGCATTTTCCATAATTTTCTGGAACACTTTCAACGCAACGTCAATATCTTCGTTGTTCAAACCTTCAAGCATTTCGTCTCTCAGGTCGTTGGCCCGAACAGACAGCACGTTCATAAAATTCCGCCCGTCATCGGTAAGATGCAAGCGACGAGCACGGCGATCATTAGGGCAGGCCCGGCGCTCGATCAATTTTTGTTGCTCCAGGCTGTCTAACAAGCGCACAAGCGTTGGGTTTTCAATAGCCATAAGGCTGGCCAGTTCACGCTGGGTTAGCCCTTCGCCACCCTGCTGCAGATAAACCATAGTGGTCCAGCGGGCTTGGGTTACACCCAAATCTTTCAAGCGTTCATCCAATAACTTACGCCAGCGGCGGGTTACTCGAGCAACGGCAAATGGGAATTGATCTTTCATGGTTACTGCTCCGTTTCCGGGCCGAGATCGCAGCTCTGCGAGTTGCTCTATAGCGGCCAAAAAGCTTACATTTTACGAATGCTACCAATAGTAAGCTAACCATTGTAATAAAAACAGATGTTAAGCTAAAACAGAATTAAGAAAAACCTCAAGACGGTTCAGATCAAGCGCTCAGCCCATTTAATGGGCAGGTGCTTCATTTATTTTTTCAGCCTCTGCGTGTGCATGAAACTCGGTGTTACGGGGATCTATCTCAGTTAATACAGCAGAGGTCTCGGGCATTGCTGGTACATATTGTTCCTGATCCTCAATTGGTACATCCTCTGTGTAAGTAATGCGTAAAGAGGTGATCACCGCAAGAATCAGCAAAAAGCCCGCATTGCCCACAAACAGGCCCTTTGGCCCCATCAGGTTAATCAGTTCGGCCATCACAATGGGGCCAATAACACTACCAACGCCGTAACTGAGCAGCAGTGTGGCACTGGCGGCAACAATACGGGTGCTTTCCATGCGGTCGTTGGTTATAGCAACGGAAATTGGGTAGATCATGGCTGAAAGCCCAGTAAATAGCCCCACCAAGAGCATGAGTAGCCACAGATTTTCAGCACCAACAAAACTGATGCCAACCGCTGCAAGAGCGGAAAAAAGCGCTACCCAAAACATCACACGACGGCGATCAAAGTGATCGCACAGCCGCCCCAAGGGCCAGGCAAGCAGCATGGCAGCCACAATGGCGCTCGCCATGAACGTTGAGGTTTTAGCAACATCAAGGCCGGTCAACGTTGCGTAGACCGGCCCCAGCGCGTAAAAGCCGCCGATCAACACACCACAGGTAACGGCGCCGGAAACTCCGGTGAACGACTCGCGTGCCAGCGTGAAAAAAGAGATACCCTGAACCTGCTCAATAGTTGGCGCCTCCATACGCGTCAGGGCGAGCGGAACCAACGCCAACGCCAGTAAAATGGCAGCAAGGGAAAACGGCATAAAACTGGACGGATCGCCCAGGTTAATAATGAGCTGGCCGCCGGCTGCGGAAAGGTAAAAAACAATCTGGTAGACCCCAAATAATGCACCACGATTGCTATTGCTGGCGCGGCTGGAAAACCAGCTTTCAATCACAACCAGCACACCGGCAATGCTGAAACCCGACAAGACCCGAAGGAAGGCCCAAAACACCATGGAAACGGCCATGGGGTACATCAGCGACACAGCCGCCGCAATGGCTGCGAATGCCGCAAACGCACGGATATGGCCAACACTCCCAATAATCCGGTGTACATAAAGAGTGCCCAGAACAAAACCTACGGAATAGCAAACCAGCACCCAGCCGATAATATCGGGGGAGATCGACTCAATACTCAAGCGGATACCCAACAGAGTCATCAGAAACGCATTTCCGCTGACCAGCAGAACAATGCTCAGAAGCAGAGCAGACAAAGAAGCGACCATTCGGGTCATTATGGGCACTCCGGGTATCGTTTGACCTGGTATTACACCAGCCCTTTAAACATGCGCCTAATAGGCATTTTCCGAGGTCGCCCAAAACGCCTGCATGAACACTGCAAGCATGCCCTAAAAGCGGTTTCACATTATTTCACATTAATGCGCCGTAACAGACCTTCAGGGCCATAGAAGGTAATATCAATAGCAATTATTCAATATACTCGTGAGTGTCTGGTTATGAAAAAAACGGACTGGCCCATCCGATGGGATCTGCTACTTCGCTACCGACTCATTGAAACCATTGCACTGTGGGAAGGTCGACTCACGACAAACCACATATGCCATAGCTTTGGTATCGGGCGGCAGCAGGCATCCAAAGACATAAACACATACCTGCGCGAACTTGCGCCAGGCAATCTTGTTTATGATCGCCACTTGAAGGGGTATGTGCCATCAACCAATTACAAGCCGGCGGTAACACAAGGGCATGTCAGCGAATACCAGGATCTACTTGCGCGCCAGCAAAACCTCAGCAGCACGTTTGAGACCCTTGAGGTCGGCTTGCCAGACAACACTGTTGTGTTCGGCCCCAACCGAATAATAGCGCCCGAGACCATGCGGGCCGCTGTGACAGCTACCCGCCATGGCCGTCAGCTAAGAGCAAGCTACTCATCTTTGAGCCGCCCCGAAGCTGTGGAAAGTATTTTGGAACCGCACACACTGGTGTGTACTGGTAACAATTGGCACCTGCGTGCCTGGTGTGACTCCAACCGTGAATTCAGAGACTTCGCTCTTAGCCGTTTTCACAGCACACCTACGGCACTGCGATTGAAAGCCAAACATACCAGCCAGCAAGACGATGACTGGAACCGTAACGTGTCAATGTCGATCTCCCCCGACACCCGCCTGACCGAGGCCCAGCAAAAAATTATCGCGCTGGATTACGGCATGCAAAACGGTCACTTGGTGGTGGATACCCGGGCTGCTCTGGCGCCGTATGTTTTGTCGCAACTTGGGATAACCCTCGACAACCATCACCCTGACCCGCTGATTCAGCAGCTTGAACTGAACAACCCGGACCAGCTTGGCTTTGGCAGTAAACGAGAGCGTGCCCTGAAAGCGGTCGCTGGCCTCAGCTAAGCATTACACAATCAGCGTGAACCTAAGCACACGGTGTTTTCGTGCCTTCCCCTTTCTCTTGTTACTGCTGCCAGTCTCTCAGGCACAGGCAGTAGGTAACTGTGGTGGGCCGACAACGCCGGTTTCGGAAATACAAGGCCAGGGTGACACATCGCCACTGACGGGCCATCGAGTGACGGTTGAGGGCATTCTCACCTTCGATGCCCGCATGGAAGGAGGGTTTTCCGGCTTTTACCTACAACAGGCCGACGACGAAACCGACGGCAACCCCGAAACCTCCGAAGCCTTGTTTGTGTATACCCGCAAGAA
This sequence comes from Marinobacter sp., assembly GCA_030457765.1. Taxonomy (GTDB): domain Bacteria; phylum Pseudomonadota; class Gammaproteobacteria; order Pseudomonadales; family Oleiphilaceae; genus Marinobacter. The sequence continues at coordinate 15,414 of JAKDUK010000039.1, forward strand.
AACCGGCAAGCCCGGCGAGCGTCTGCGGGTTACTGGTACTGTAAAAGAATTCCATAACTTAACCGAGCTGGCGAACGTTCGCTCTGTTTCCACCTGCGGTTCCGCGCCCCTGCCCAAAGCTCAAACTTTAACATTGCTGTGGCCAAAGGCTCTCGAGTCTCTCGAAAACATGCGCGTAAAGGTGGCCCAGCCATTAACCGTTATCGACTCCTGGAACCTGTCACGTTATGGCGAACTGACCCTGGCAGCTGGTGACCAGGTAGTGCCAACGGAATATAGTGAACCCGGCCCAAAGGCCGCGCAAATCGCTAACCGCAATCGGCAGCAGAGACTACTACTGGATGATGCCCGCGGCGTTCGCAATCCTAACCCAATCCCTTGGCCCCCTGGTGGCCTCTATGGCAAAAGCCGCAAACATACAGTTCGCAGCGGTGACAAAATTAACCAGCTTACCGGCATTCTTGATTACCGGTTTGGCGCTTGGCGAATACAGCCACAAAAGCAGCCGGTTTTCGAGCCCGCGAATACCCGGTCTCCCGCACCTACCAGGCCCGCAGAGCCTCATGTTCGAGTTATGACCATGAACCTGGAGAATTATTTTAACGGTGATGGTAAGGGCGAAGGCTTTCCCACGACTCGCGGGGCGCCAACCGCACAAGCGCTTGAATTACAACTGCAACGGCTGGTAGCGGCTATGCGCCGACCGGACCCGGATATTCTGGCCGTTACAGAACTGGAGAACGACGGCTATAGCAATACCAGCGCAATAGCGCAGCTTGCCAGGGCACTCGGACCAAAATGGAACTTTATTAAAACGCCCGGGGCTGACGGCAGCGACGAGATACGCACCGGCTTGTTGTACCGCCGTGATCGAATCGTCGCCGAGACGCAAGCCGAACGTCTGAATAGCGGGCCGTTCCGCAAAAGGGGCCGGCCGCCACTGGCACAAACTTTTCGCCCTAAAGACCAGCGCTTGAGTGTTCAGGTGGTGGTGCCACATCTAAAATCAAAGTCGTGCAGAGGTGCGAAGGGTAACAACCGTGACCGAAACGATGGCCAGGGGTGCTACGCTGACCGCCGCACCAATGCGGCCCATGCCCTTGTAGAGTGGGTCGGGAAGCTGCCACAAATTCCTGATCTGACCGGAACACTGATCACCGGCGATCTCAACAGCTATTTCCGGGAGACACCACTGCAGGTTTTACAGCGCGCGGGATTCACTAGCATGATGCACCATTTTTATCCCTGCACGGCGCAGCAGTGCGAGCAATACACATACAGGTACAAAGGTGAGAAGGGATCGCTGGATTACGCGCTCGCCTCAGCGCCGCTTAAGGACAGGGTTCTCGATGCCCAAGTCTGGGCAATCAATGCCGATGAACCACCGGCACTCGGATATAAAAACAACCTCCCTGGCACGACCACATCGCCCTGGCGCTCCTCTGATCACAATCCATTAATCACCGATATCCAACTCTGACCGAAACCTAGGCTCATATTCCTGAAAGATTCCGCAAAGATAGGTGCCAATTGGCCTCTCGTGCCCATTGACGCGTCATTGAAGTCATGGGGACAAGGTGTTGCAAAGGTCATAATCGAGGCAGTGCTTAAAACGTCAGATAAAAAGAACAGTTCTTAACAAGGATTCTCATGCGCGTCTCTGCCTCCCTCTCACAAGATCTGGGCATGCCAGCCATCTACTTACACATATTGGCTGAACTGCTGCATAGTATTGGCCTGAACGAGCACGACCTACTGCTTCGGGTCGGGCTGGACCCGGTTCAGTTGAAATCTGCAGATATCAGGGTAAGCCAGGCTCAAGCCGCTGAATTTATTACCCGTGCCATTATAGAAAGCGGCGAGCCCGGTCTTGGTATTATGCTGGCCAGCAAACTAAAGCTGCCTCTGCACGGGGCTTTGGGCGTGGCTGTAATGAGCAGCCGCACCCTGCAAGACGCACTGGATTTGATGACCCGCTACCTCACCCTGCGGGCGCCACACTTGAGCGTTAGTCGCCACGAACACGATGGCAACATGTATTACGCCATTCTGTGTGATGGCGAACCGGGGCCACTGCTGGGGTTCGTTATGGACTCCATGTTGTTCGGCTGCGCATTTATGGGCGAACAGCTTACTGGTAGCACAATTGAGGGGGCAAAAATTCTCAGGAGGGGACCGGAGCCTTCGTATTTTCAACGTTTTCGCCAGCGCATAGTCGTTCCGGTTGAGTACGGCGCTACAGACGATGCACTGGTTATTCCGGTCGCCATGCTGTCGGCTCCTATTCGTTTCAGCGACGACCAGCTTGCGAAATCGTCTCGCGCCCAATGTGAGGTTGCACTAAAACAGTTAACAGGAGACGCAGGCTTTGATTGCCGGGTACGCCGGGTTATAGAAACCAGCTATCCGTTCCCACCAAAACTGGCTCGTGTGGCGGCCACACTGTATGTATCTGAGCGAACTCTGAAACGCCGGCTGCAGGAAGAGGGCGCCAGTTTCCAGAACCTTGTAGACCAGGTGCGACTGGAGCGCGCCCGGGAGTTCCTAACCGGTACCGGCATGAATCTAAACCAGATTGCAGACGTGCTGGGCTACGCCGACGCCGCCAACTTTACCCGTGCATTCAAGCGCTGGACGGGCGTCAGCCCAAGCCATTACAGGGTCGCCGGGCAGCAACCTGTTGGCACTTTTGCGCACCGCTCTGCGCCCGTATAAGTCAGTCGATACCGATAATTTTGTGCATTTGTATGGTCAAACGCCAGCGGGGATGCGCCAGGCAGTAATTCGTTGCCTTACGGGTATTGCTCTGCTTTATCGGGTCTGTACCGGTATCCGGGGCTGATGGCGACGCCATAGGTGAGAGAAAAAAGTGGCGGGCGTTTATGTGGGAGAACCGTTCCGGCATGGCCTTCGATTGCGGGTATACCAGCTTTAGCTCATCACAGGCTTTAACTACCACCGGGGCGTCTGCTTTAGGGCTCACGCACAGCCAGTCAATGCCGGCTGGCGCGGGCAGAGTGCCATTGGTCTCAACACCCACCTCAAACCCTCTTTGGTGGAAGGCACCAATGAGTTTTTCATCCAACTGCAACAGCGGTTCACCACCAGTGCAAACCACATAGGGCGCTCCTGGGGCATCTGGCCACAGACTATGAATGTGCGTCGCCAGAGCTTCGGCGGTTTCAAAAGCGCCACCATTTTGACCATCCGTGCCCACAAAATCCGTATCGCAGAAATTACAAACGGCTGTTGCGCGGTCTTTTTCCCGGCCTGTCCACAGGTTGCACTTGCTAAACCGGCAAAATACCGCAGCGCGGCCCGCCTGGGCTCCCTCACCTTGCAGGGTATAAAAGGCCTCTTTTACTTTGTACATCAGCGCCCCGTCTCGTAGGCCAGCGGGTCTGCAAGGCCGTTTTCCGCAAAGGCTTCAAGCCGCTCCACACAGGAGCCGCAGAGCCCACATGCTTTTTCTCGTCCGTTGTAACACGTCCAGGTATCGCCGTAATCAAGCCCTAGCTTGAGACCTTCAGCCAAAATGTCGCCTTTGCTCATGTGCATAAACGGCGCCTCAACACCTACCGGCTCATAGTTGGCTATCCGGCACACGGCATCCATTTTTTCAACAAACTCTGGCCGACAATCGGGGTAAATCGCATGATCGCCACCGTGGGCGCCGTACCATACGGCACTGGCATTCACGGTTACGGCATAACCGGTGGCCAGGGAGAGCAGGATCATGTTGCGGTTGGGCACCACTGTGGCCTTCATGTTCTCTTCTTCGTACTCGCCTTCGGGAATATCGGCATCGGAGGTCAGGGCCGAGCCAGACATAACCTCGCTCATGGCACGAATATCAATCACCTTGTGAGGGATATCCAGGGTTGCACACACAGAGCTTGCAACATCCAGCTCACGGACATGGCGCTGGCCATAATTGAAGGACAACGCATGCACCTGTAACCCGCGGGCGCGAGCACGGTGAAGCAGGGTGAAGGAATCCATGCCTCCGGAATAGATTACAACCACGGCATTAGTCATGGGCGCTCCTAGTATTGGCATAAACGCTATTAATAAGAATCAAGGATCGAGACAGAATGCAGGTATTGTAACAGGGCAAAGACAGGATGGGTTCACGCCCGCACGCGCGGGCGTGAAAATGCGTTAGTGCTTCAGACCGCGTACTTGGAGAGCGATTATTTCCAGGCCATCCCTCAGGGTGTGCAGAGTCCAATAGGTAACCAGTGCCATCAGCCCGGCACCAATAACTGTAAAGACCAAGTCCTCGCCAACAACCTGACCTTTCGCCAACGCCATATATATGGCCAAAACGGCAATTAAAACGATTTCTACAACAAAACGGGAGCGGAACTTATTGCGGGCAGATCCGGAATCTACGGACATTTTCTTAGGTTTCAACCTCTGGGTATTTATCAGCATGGGTGATTAATTAGTGTACGAATTATCCCCCAAACCACCCCGATTTTCTGTACGAGTTAGTGGCTACGGACTTTCCACTACCGAAAAAAAACGCAGCCATAAGGGCTGCGTATAAAGGAGAGATCCATGGGATACCCAACTGGGGTATCCAAAATGCACAACGTAAAAACACGTGACAGATGAATTATGAGGGTGCTTCCTATATGTGTCTGTACGCGTTTGCCGAAGCGCTCACAAAAAGCAGTCGCTAACCCGCTAATGGTGTCGGTTCAGGCCTTGCGTTATCGCCGACCCGGCACTATGTACAACCGTATAGTTGCTTACCACATCGTGTATTTTTTCCTGGGAGTAGGGCTTAACCACGTAGCCATTAGCACCGGCGCTGATGGCTCGCTGGATGCTATCAATAGAGTCATCTGCGGTAACCAACACTATGTGTTGCTCATCCCGGGCTGCTTTAAACCCTTTCATCAATTCGTGGCCATCACCATCGGGCAAGCCAAGATCCAGCAATATAATCTGAAACCTGCCCGCATCAAACGCTTTGCGTGCCGAAGCGGCGTTCTCGCACTCTGTTACACCTGTGGCGCCAGCCTTATAAAGCATATCAACCAGCCGTTCGCGCATCAGTGGTTCATCTTCTACAACCAGAACAGTCAATTTATCCATTCATATCTCCTTTTACCGGGCGCACGCGTGCGCAAGTTTCTTGCAATGCCGCGACTTACCAAGAATCTGTGCCGCTATGACGGGGAAGATCCAGCGGCGCGTGTCCGGTGCGAGTTGAGTGGGCATCCATTATTGACGACTCCTCTGCGCTTGGAACGTAGGGTTCCTGACCAACATCCTGAGTTAATATATTGCTGATAGTAACCGCTGTTGAGTAGAGCGAGATTGCAATTATCAATAATACGGGCTGCACAAAGGCTACAAACCCCGGCACCTCAGCACCGCCAATAATGCTCAATATTAAAATAATGGCCGGCCCCAGCACTGCAAATAGTGTCAGTGCAATAAAGAATACAATACGCTCCTTGTAGCGGCCAAGGTCCCTGTTGTTCACAAGCCCCAGCACAAATTTACCAATGGCCAACCCGGCAAGAATCGCCGCTGCTATGCTCAAATCTGGCTGCTTCAGTGTCTCATAGAGGTTGCCATCCCACAGTCGCTGCATACCGATCACAAGAAACGGAAAAAGCACAAACAAGATATCGGCATAGGTGCCGTACATCGTACTCATTGACTGATGTTCACGTTGTAACTGGCGCTCACTCATTTGTCCGATCCTGTTTTATTCTGTGGTTGTTCACGCTCTATCATCTCTTCCAGTATTGCCAGTTCGCTGCTCACCTGGCTCCACTGCGGGTTAGCCGATTTCAGCAGTGCCTCCACAATACCCGCCTGCTGGGTCATATGCGGATACCCCATCGCACCCGCAGTGCCTTTTATCTGGTGAGCTTCGGATTCAAGTGTGTCGCCGTCGCGACCTGCAAGCGCTTGATTCATCCGGCGCTGGCGATCCCCCAACCCTGACAGGAATCTCGCTACCAGGCCACTAATGCCCTCGTCTTCATCCAGAGTGCTCATTTGTGCTGGCACGGCTTCTAAAAAACGGCTTAACAAGGTTTGCAGTCGGCGCTCATCGATCGGCTTATCCAATACGCCATCACAGCCCGCATCACGCAGGGCGTCGGTTTCTTGCTGGTCGCCTGCTGTAAACGCAATAATTGGGCGCCGAAAGCCTGCCTGGCGCAATAGCTCAGTGGCGGCAACGCCATCCATCGCTGGCATGTGTCTGTCCATAAGCACCAATTGTACTGAGTCTGAAAGCGCTTTGCGTACGGCTTCATCGCCCGACGCAACAGATACCACATTCAACCCCAGGCGATTAAGCATTCGCTCCACAAGCTGCCGGTTATCGGCGTTATCCTCAGCGACTAAAACCTTGCCCCGGTATTGCTGGCTTGACTCTGCGGTAATGCTGGCATGTACCTTTAAATAACGGGCCAAAACCTCATAAAAGCGCTGCTTGTCGATGGGTTTGGCCAGATGCTCGTTACAGCCTGCCAACCGGTAATCGGCAATATCTTCAGACATAACATTCGCTGTAAGCGCTATCACTGGCGTGTTCACCCCGGCTTCGCGCAGCGCTGCTGTTGCATCACGGCCGTTCATAACCGGCATCTGAATATCCATCAGAACCAAATCAAATGGCTCCTTAATAGCCAGCTCCAATGCTTCCGCGCCATTGCCTACGTGCACCAGCTCGGCGCCGGTTCGGTCTACCAGCAGCGACACCAAGCGGCGGTTTACGTCATTATCTTCCGCACAGAGTATGCGCCCGGATAACCTTGGTGCCACAACCATTGGCATGGTTCGTCGGCGTTGGCTAAGTTCTGAGGCATCCCGCAGGAAGTGCACCTTTTCTATATCGCCGGTGCGAATCGATAACTCAAACTCACTGCCTTCGCCGTAAGTACTGCTAACACGAATACTTCCGCCGAGCATTTCCGCCAGCCGCCGCGAGATACTCAGGCCCAGGCCAGTACCGCCATACTGACGGGAAATGGCGGCACTGCCCTGTGCGAAGGGATCAAACAAGCGATCAATCTGCTCTGGCTTCATGCCGATTCCGGTGTCTACAACCCGAGCTACTAGCATTTGCGGTTCACGGTCACAGCGAATAGAGAGAGAAATCGACCCTTTTTCTGTAAATTTAAGGGCATTTCCGCACAAGTTGATGATGACCTGCCGTAACCGCGTCGGGTCTGTCTGAATATGCTCGGGCAACGGAAACTCGCAAAGTATATTAAAATCCAACCCTTTTTCCCGAGCTCTGGGAGCAAAAAAAGCCCGAATTTCATCCAGTAACTCGGGCAGATTCACCGAGACCACATCCACATCCAGCTTATTGGCATCAATCTTGGAATGATCGAGAATATCGTTCACCAGTTCCAACAGATGCCGCCCGCTGCGCACCACTGTCTCGGCGCTGTTGCGTTTCTCCTGATCATCGAGGCCCGGTTCCATCAGTGTTTCGCCGTAACCAATAATGGCGGACAAAGGGGTTCGGATCTCGTGGCTCATATTGGCGAGGAACTGGCTCTTGGCCTCTGCAGAGTTTCGCGCCAGCTCCTTCTCAAGCCGCTCCTGCTCCCGCTCCCGTTCAATGCGCTGGCGCCGGTGGCTTTCTGTGGAATCAACACAGGTGCCTTCCAGGTGCGTCGGTTCACCTTCGTTGTCGTAAGCCGTGTGCAGAGAAATAATAGCCCAACGTTCTTCCCCGGCTTTGGTTAGGTAGCGGGCCTCAACCCCTTTTACGGTACCCCGCGCTTCTAGCTGTTCAACCACCAGTGTTCGCAGCCGGTCGTCTGCAATACAGAGCTCGAGCACATCAGGATTGCTTGCCAGCAGCTCCCGGCTGCTATTAAAGCCCATTAAACGTGCCATGGCCGGGTTGGCCGTTACAAACTGGCGTTCGGCGGACATTTGAAAAACACCTTCAATGGCATTATCAAACAGCGACTGGTAACGCTGCAGACTGGATAACGCCCGACGGCTCCAGTTCAACGCTTGGCCCTGCACCTGTTTAATCCGGTCGGCCAGGGCAAAGGAGAACAGAATGATCTGCGCAGATAGGCCAATTTGCGGTGCGTAGCTGGTAAACGTATTAAGCGGCAGGTAGCCCATCACCGTTAGGGCATATATTCCAAAGCCTATAAGTGCCAGCGCCCAAGCGAAAAAGTATGAGCGCGCTGCAGGGTTGTAATAGCGCCAGGACAGAAAACTAATGACAATCAAAATCAGGCAGATGAAAACCGACCCAATAACAATCCATTCCATGGCAATGTGGTACGGCAGAAACAATGACAACACAAACGTGAGAATCACCGCATAAATACACAGCTTGATTATCCGGTCCAAATCAATCGATCGGGAGCGTGTTTCAAGCAGCGCCCTCGCCATCAGCAGCCCCCAAAACCAGGTCATAATGATTTGGAAATGCAGATACTCTTTGTTGAACAGCGCCGGGCGGCTATCCAACAACTGAATACCATGAACCTGCTCGGTGGCGATAAACACCGCCGCTGATACAAGATAAAGCACGTAGTAAATATTGCTGCGCTCGCGAACAGACACCGCCACAAACAGGTTATAAGCCAGGATGGCAAGCAGGCTGCCCAACAGTGCACCACGAACCACCTCGTCCACTGACACTTTTTCAATGTAACTGTCGGGACTCCAAAGGCTAATGGGCAGGCGGAACGTATTGGTGTTGATGATTCGAAGATACACAGAGGTAACGCTACCCGGCTCCAGGTTCAGCCGGAACGTAGGGTTGGGCACAGCCAGATCACGCTCTTCCCAGTTATCCTGATAGCCTGCCGTGCGCTGGTCGATCAGCTCGCCGTCGCGCACCAGATACAAAACCACTTCGTCTACCAGCGGCAGGGCAAGCTCCAGAATCCATTCGGTGCTCGCCTGCCCGGTATCGGCACGTAAATCAAATCGGGTCCAGTAAGCAGATTCGGTATAACCAAAGTTCAGTACGCCGCTTTCATGCTGGGTAAAACGCTCGGGCTCCATGGCAAGAATATCGGGCAAAAGATAAAGCTGGCCGGCATCTTCGAGGTACGAGATGCAACCGCCAAAATCACGAATGCTTTCGGTGCTGTTATTCAGTACCAACTGACCATTGCGGCACTGCTCTTGGGCAGCCGCCAAACCGGGCACCAGAGTTGCTACCAAAAACATTGCGACAAGCAGCCACTGCACTGCGTTGCCTGAAGCCGGCTTGCACCGTTGCTGCAAAATGTGATCTCCGCGAGGGCAGATGTTCGTCTTATGGTTTATTGTTTGCTGTCAGATCGGGGCACTGAGCCCCGCGGGTATTCACTTTAGCCATTTACGGCTGGTTTCGCACCTCAGGGCCTTCTGAAATGAGACACTCCTGCTTTTTCGCCGCCATTTCATTCACGCTCTTGAACCTGAGTGGTTGCGGGATGGAGGATACCGGGCCAGTGGC
>JAKDUK010000109.1 GCA_030457765.1 Marinobacter sp.
ACTGCGGGGCGAATTGGTGAACGCCAGACACGTACCAACCTTCGTGATAGTCATCAGAGGTCGCAAATTTATTTAAATCATCGGCATAGAGGTATTCCGCGCTGAGTGTGAGCTGTTGTTCGCGGGTGTTGCCGTTTGGTGACCATTTCCACACGGCATCAGCAATGTAGAGATTTTTACCGCTGTAGGAAGCGCCATGACTGTGATCGTGCCCGTGTTCGTCATCAAGGTCATGGTCATGGCCGTGTTCTTCTTCGTCCACGCTGATCTGACGGTTATGCAGATAGGACAGCCCTGCCTGCCAGCTTTGAGCGGCAGAAAGGTCGCCGCCTACTCGGGTATTCAGGGTATAGACACCGATATCTTCGGTTCCTTCCGAAAGTTGATCGCCACTGAAGGCCTCGGCGCCTATTTGCCAGTAAAACGGAGTGGGTAGGAGAGCATTTAGGCGCAGGCCGGTATCGTAATAGTGGCTTCCCAGCAGCGCCCGGTAAGCGGCTGGTCGCTCCACGAAATCATCTTCATGCATATGTCGGCCATTGAGGTAACCTACTTGAGAAAGGAAGCGGCCTGCTCGTACGCTCAGTCCAAGAGGTAAGCCGTTGGTTTGTAAGTAAGCCTCTTCAATCAGAATCTCACTCTCTCCATCATGTTCTTCGAAAACAGTGGTTAACCGCCCCGAGAATAGGTCGTCTATGGGAGAGGAGAGTGAGAGCTCTGTATGCCCTAAGCCAAATCCTTGTTCACGATGAGACAGCACGGTGTCATTCTGCTTGTAGTGTCCATCCAGAGTAAGGCTTACGTCTGGGTTGAGCTCGTTTGCTCCGGCACCGCTTGTGAGCAGTGCCAGTGATAAGGCGGTAAAAGGTACAATGCGATTTAACATGGGTACTCCAACGGCAACGCAACAAGGCAAGCCAGTGATCACCGGCCTGCCTTGTGAGGTTCATAATGGGTTAGTGCGAGTGTTCTTCGTTGTGCTCCCCATTCGTCAGGCCCAGCCAGACAACGGAAGACGCGTTAAAGCCTAGGTCGATGCTGCGGACAACATCACCATCAGCCATATCCACCTCAATCACGGTTTGATTGTGCAGTACGAACAAATGTTCTTGAGCCGCCGATACAGTCACCGCCAAGGTATCTTCTTCGCTGGGCGCGTCCATCAGCTGAACGGTTTTGAACAATGCCCAGTTATCGGCGGGGTTGAATAGCCGCAGGCTGCCGTCGTTACCAAGTACATAGAACACCTCACCGTGAGTCGTAAATCCTTGGGTGAGTGGGGCTACGTCTGGGCCAATGTCCAGCTCTTGGTAAATAGTCGCTTCTGACTCTGGATCGATGATAAAGAGCTGGTCTCCTGCAATACCCACCAGCTCTTCAACGTCGTGATTGGCGACGAGGGTTCCAATGCGTGTGCCTGTTTCAAGGCTGTCAGGGTTAGCCAATTTGGTAGCTGGATAGCCAGCTTCGTGGGGGTCGATCACCAGCACGCCGTCACCGCACCCAAAACCGAGACTGTGCGCGTTCGCGGCGGCACCGTGGAGCTTCGGGCAGGCCTCGTCGTACCGAGTCTCGAAGTTGAAGCTGGAGCCGTCAAAATGATAACGCTCGACTGCCGCTGGGAGCGTGGTATCTGTAATGCCACTATCGCGGTAGGTCACGAATAGGTGCTCGCCAATCAGTTTGGCAACACCGTGCATGTTGTTTTCAAGATCGAGACTGGCGAGAGTGGAGCTGTTCCCCAAGGATGCGTCAGAAAAAACCGTCACTTTTGAACGGGCAGCAGAACCACCGTCAAAGAAGACGACACCGTAAGGCTCGTCCAAAGTGTAGTGAGTGGGCTTGTGGTCATTCAGCGTCAAGGGCAGCATGGCCGGGGCTTCGGCATAGTCGTGTAGATGATCGCCGTGATCCTCTGTATAGAGCCCGCCATCAAAGAACGACACTCGATCGCCTTCACGTTGGATAGCAACAGCATACCGATGATCGGGTGATGCATAGAGGTATGGGGGTTCACCGTCCATAGCCATGGACGTAAGTACCTGTTCATCGTCCAAGTTCAAAAACTTCAGGGCCGACGCATCCATATCAAACAGGGCCAGACGCCCGCCGGTATCGATGTCTGTGTTGTTGTGCGCCTCATCTGAACTGCTTCCGCCACAGGCGGTTAGGAGCGTTGCGGTGGTCAGTGCCAAGAGGCGCAACATAGAGGGGAGGGGGTGAGAGTGGTAGATCATAAAGCTTCCTTTTAGATGTTATAACATTGCATTTCTGACATTGAAGCGAGCCAATCCTGATTCAAGACATGGAGTGTTATCCTGTTGGGCGTAGACCGTCTTAGAGGGATTTGGTCACAAAATGGAGTGTTTCTGAACGCTTTAAAATGTTATGTTATAACATATTCGGTGTAAAGCAGAGTTTATCCGGCAACGAAGGGTCAGCAAATGGCAGGCAATCCGACACGCATCCCCACTCACTTAGTGCTTGGTTTTCTCGGTGCTGGAAAAACCACGGCAATTCTCAACCTGTTAAAGCAGAAGCCGGAAGGGGAGCGGTGGGCGGTGTTGGTTAATGAATTCGGCGAGGTTGGTATTGATGGAGCCTTTTTGTCTAATCAGGGTGTGGCGGTTAAAGAGGTGCCTGGTGGCTGTATGTGCTGTATTTCCGGGCTGCCTATGCAGATTGGGCTCAACAGTTTAATCAGCTTTGCACGTCCTGATCGGTTGTTTATCGAACCAACAGGGTTGGGCCACCCGGCTCAGGTGATCGAAACGCTAACGGGCGAGTTTTACAAAGATGTTGTGAGTCTTTCCACATCCGTTTGCTTGGTTGATCCGCGCAGGTTGGAAGACAAACGTGTGCTTGCTAGCCGACAATTCCATGACCAAGTGGCTGTGGCCGATGTGTTGGTGGCGAGCAAAGCAGATCTTTGTACGGCTAATCAGTTGGATCAATTTGATATCTGGGCAAACACTTGGCAACCCCCAAAGCAGCGCATTGGGCAGATCAGTGGCGGTGAACTTCCGCTAGATTGGCTAGCAGGTAGTTCAGGCAACTTGCCTCCACATTATCCTGAAAGTCATCACTATCATCATAGTAAAGCTTCGGCTGAAAAACCTTCGCTGGCGGATGAGCCCTGGCAGTCATACTTCAATCAGGGCGAAGGTTATAACAGCATGGGCTGGCGGGTTCATGAAGACCTAGTGTTTGATCCAGTCGCGTTGCAAAGCTTGGCCTCCAGTGCGGAGTTTGAGCGCTTCAAAGGGGTGGCCCGTACGACCAGAGGCTGGTGGATGTTTAATGCCGTGGAGGGTGCATTAACGCTGCTAGACGCGGAGCCGACCGATGAGTCCCGGCTCGAGATTATCAGCCGAAAACTGGAGCCAGCGCAGCTGGATCATCAGCTTCGCGCTGCTTTAGCGGGAGAGACCGGAGCCGCGCTGTAACACCTATCTGCCTCGTTGAGTTTCACTAGGTATCGGAATAACATGTTATAACATATCATTAATCCTAGAAAGGTAGAGAAATGCTCTCCAGAAAACGAGTGACACTGTCCATCGTCTCAGTACTCATCAGTGCGCCCCTAATGGCCGCTGATAATCCCGGTTCACACCTGCATGGGCAGGCTAATCTCCAGCTTGCGGTCAACGATAATCAAATTGATTTACTGTTCATGTCACCCGCCGATAACCTCCTTGGGTTCGAGCATGAACCGCGTACGACGGAACAACAACAGAGGTCAGGCAGTGTTACCGATTGGCTGAAGACGACACCGTTGATCAACTCCGCCGAATCAACCTGTACAGTGCAGGCTGCGGAAGTTCAGCATCAAAGTCACGATGATGGGCACGCCCATGGTGGTCAGCAGCATCACGCTGATATCGAAGCTACTCAGGTTCTGGTGTGCCCCGGTCTAAAAAAAGCAGGGTCTCTAATAACGCCTATTACCGTTCGCTTCTCAGGAGTGGAACATCTCAACATCGAATGGGTCGGCCCAGATGGACAGGGCGCAACCCGCTTGGAGTATGGGGAGCAGACCTTCAAACTCGGGCGCTGAGCCTATTCTGTATAGGGTTCAACGGCCTTGGCAACCATGGAGTAAGATGAGGTGCCAACGGCGGTTTCGGTGTGATCAATCACCAGAGTACCTTCAACCCACACTGGGTCGTACAAGGCTTCAAGCTTAAACCCCTGTTTGTATTTTATGTGGATAATTTGGTTGGGCGGCGGAGGCGGAACGTGTATGCAAGCGCCATAATAGGGCACCAGAAAGAACTCTAATATGCGCATGTCTTTGGTTGTTTTCAGAGGCACGACAAAACCGGGGATTCTGCTTTCAATATTGCTCATTTCCGGAACAACCCGACCGGTCATGATTTCGTCTGGCAATAGGGGCGGCCCATCACCCTCATGCTCCAATTCTGGCATGTTTTCCAGCAGCGCCAGATCCTCAGCGGGCATGAGCTCTAGCCAGTCGATTTCACGCGGTTCTGAGCGTGCTTGCATAGAAATGCTCAGTAATAAAATTAGAAAAGCTGGTACGAGAGCCTTTGTAGGGCCTTGAAAAGAGTGGAGCATTGCAAACTTCCCCGGAAAACATGCAGCCGTTTAAGCGGTTGCGGATAAGATAAAGGCATAATACACGGAGCCGTTAACGATCAACATGAACAGCCAGTTATTATCCAGCGCAGATGGATCTATCGATAAGCCTGCAGCAATTGAAACCTCAAATCTTACGTTTTGCTGGGATCGTCTTCAGCCGACGCTAAGATTCCCTGACCTCAACGTACCCCGAGGCGAGCACCTCTTTTTATATGGCCCAAGCGGGACCGGAAAAAGTACGCTCTTAAGCCTCTTGGCTGGAATGTTTTCACCAGCCAGTGGCGTGGTCAAATTGTTAGGCACCGAATTCCACACGTCAGGTGCAGGCAAGCGCGATCGTTTTCGAGCGGATCATATCGGTGTGGTTTTCCAGCAATTCAACCTTGTGCCTTACCTCACCGCCGAAGCCAATGTGACTCTGCCCTGTAAACTTTCATCTCGACGTAAATCCGCAACTGGGGAAAGCCCAACACTGGCGGCACAACGGCTATTGTCTGCTTTGGCTATTCCAGAGAGCCATTGGCAACGTAAGGTTACCCAGCTGAGCATTGGTCAGCAGCAACGCATTGCCGCTGCACGGGCGCTCATTGGCGCTCCGGAGATTATTTTGGCTGATGAGCCTACATCCGCACTGGATAGCGATAACCGTGACCGCTTCATCAACCTGCTATTGGCATTGGCGAGTGAGCGCAACACATCCGTGGTGTTTGTTAGCCATGACAGATCGCTTGCCCAGTATTTTCATCATCAGGTTGAACTCGGTCAGGTGCCAGCATGAAGATTCGTCTCGCATTGTCTCTGGCAACAGCAAGCCTTTGGTACAGGCGTAAGGTGCTGGCGCTGGTGTGTCTCACGCTTACTCTTAGCGTCACGCTGTTACTCGGCGTCCAGTACTTGCGTACTGAAGTGAAGCAGTCGTTTACCAGCACCATCAGTGATACCGATCTGATTATCGGCGCTCGAAGTGGCCAGCTCAACCTGCTGCTGTACACGGTGTTTCATATGGGTGATGCCACCAACAACATCCGATGGTCTACGTATCAGGAACTCAAAAAAGACAAAC
>JAKDUK010000110.1 GCA_030457765.1 Marinobacter sp.
TTGATGGAAGAAGATGAGCGCTCGCTGACCGACCCGGCACCCAGAATCTGCGTGGGTAGTCTCGGCGAAAGCTCAGTTAACCTGATGTTCCGTGTCTGGGTCGCCACAGACGATTTGTGGCCGTACTATTGGGACATGCACGAAAGCGTCAGAAAAGCGTTTGACGAAGAAGGCCTGCGCGCCCCACTGCCACAGCGCAACGTTAATATGCAACAGGCTGACTAAGTAAAGATGTCTGCGAAAATCTATACAATACGTTACTCGCAAACTCTACAACCTGAGCTAAGCTGACCAATAATGGCGGGGCTGAATAAGCCCCGCCAGGCCGTCGCCGGAGCAAGGCACGCATCGAGTCGACCGCTCCGGACCGCTGTCATTGCTGGTAGGAGGCTGTCACTATGCCGATACAGCAGTTAAAAGAATTTCTTGATGAAGCAAATGTTGAATACATGTGCCTCACTCACCCTCCGGCGTTTACCGCTCAACAACTTGCTCACCACGTAAAAATCGGCGGTGACAAAGTGGTCAAAACCGTCATCATCGAACTGGATGGAAAAATGGCCATGCTGGTCATGCCTGCAACCTGGCGTGTTCGCTGGGACAGTCTTTCCCGTATTCTGGATACTGATTTTGTAGATCTTGCCGATGAACAAGAGTTTCAGGATCGCTTCCCGGATTGTGAAGTCGGTGCCATGCCGCCCTTCGGCAATCTGTTTGGCATGACCGTTTATTGTGCAGAATCTCTAACCGAACAGCCGGAGCTGGCGTTTGCTGCGGGGAGCCATACCGAAACCCTACACATGAAAACCCAGGACTTCTTGAATCTGGTTCAGCCTATGGTGCTCAACCGAGGCTTCATCAGGCCGGGAACCCAAAAGCCGGCCTGGCTTGTGAAGAGCCGTCACCGGCCTGAAGAGTCATCAGAACATCAGGTGTCTGGCGTGCTAGGCTAACGATATATTTAAACCCAGCTTGATCCGGGTCGCTTGTCTGTTTTTGGCCTTCGCGTAAACTGTGGGCATCAAACAGGAACCGGATATGACTCAAGCTTTTGATATTGTGATTGTCGGCGCCGGCATGGTCGGTGCCGCTCTAGCCACTGGCCTCGGGCAGAACGGCTTTAACGTCGCGATGGTTGATCGCGCCCCAGCGCCCGTGTTCGATCCGGAAGCAGCGCCCGATATCCGTGTGTCTGCCTTAAGTGCCGGCAGCGAACGATACCTACAAAGCCTGGGTGCCTGGAATCACATCCTCAATATGCGCGCAACGCCCTATCGCCGCCTAGCCGTGTGGGATGAGACTGACCACCCACTAAGCAATCTGCTACCGCGAACCGCAAACCAGGTAGAATTCGACGCCGCTGGGCTCAGTACCACGCACCTCGGCCATATCGTTGAAAACTCGGTTACTCAGAAAGGCCTGTGGCAGGCTGCAGAGGCAGAGTCCAGCGTTACCATACTGGCCGGCGATGGTGTTTCCAGTATTACCCAGACAGATGAACTGGCCACCGTAACCCTCGAGAACAATGAACAGTTAACCGCCGCGCTGGTTGTCGGTGCCGACGGCGGGCAATCCCGGGTGCGAGATATGGCAGGCATTGGCGCTACCCGAAACCAGTATGGTCAACAGGCCATGGTGATTTCTGTACGTTATCAGGGCGGAGTACAAAACATTACCTGGCAGGGCTTCTACCCTTCTGGCCCCCGAGCCTTCTTGCCTCTGTTCAGCGCCGGCCCTGACTACCCCGGTGAAAGTAGAGGATCACTGGTGTGGTACGACTCGCCGGAGGAAATAGCCCGCCTTAAAAGCCTGAGCCACGAAGCGCTGATGATAGAAATACAGCAGAGCTTTCCGGCAGAACTGCCACACATTACCCATATTGAAAGCCGCGCCAGCTTCCCCATTGCCCGGCAACATGCCAAACACTACTCGGCTGGGCGCATTGTGCTTGTGGGGGACGCAGCGCACACCATTAACCCTTTGGCGGGCCAGGGAGTAAACCTTGGCTTTCAGGATGCCCAGTGTTTGCAGCGTATTCTGAAAGAAGCTCGGCGGGCGGGTGAAAATCTAGCTGGCCCCTCGGTGCTGGCCAGCTATGAGAAGCAACGCAGGCCAGCGAACCGACGCATGATGTTTGCCATGGATGCGTTTTATCACCTGTTCAGTAACCAGGTTCCGCCGCTTCATCTGCTCCGCAATATTGGGCTGGGAGCCGCTCGCGCCCTACCCTTTGTCCGCAATCGGGTAGCTCGCTATGCCATGGGGATCGATGACGAACTACCGGCAGTTATTCGGCAACTCACCGCCAGGCTTCCGGGCCTGAATCAACTTTAAGTACATGAACCATCAAGCGACAAAAACAGGAACCCATCATGGCCGACACGCTTTTTACTAAAATCATCAACCGCGAAATTCCGGCAGATATCGTTTATGAAGACGACATCAGCCTGGCGTTTCGCGATATCAACCCTCAGGCTCCGGTGCATCTGCTGATTATTCCGAAAAAAGCGATTGCCACCATCAATGACATCGAGGAAATGGATCGCGAATTGGCGGGCCACTTGTTTTGGGTTGCCGCCAAGCTTGCCAAAGACATGGGCTTTGCCGAAGACGGTTACCGCACCGTGATGAACTGTGGTGAAAACTCCGGCCAAACCGTGTTCCATATTCACCTTCATCTGTTGGCGGGCAAGCCGTTGGGCTGGCCTCCTTATACCGACAAAATGAAGCGGGCCTGAATAGCCCTTAAAAAGGCATACAGTGAGGCCTAGCGTCCCACAACCCGCTCTGCTTCCTCCATGGAAGTATGGCGGACGTCCTCCCCCTTAACCATGAAGATTACGTTCTCGGCAATGTTGCAGGCGTGATCGCCTACCCGCTCCAGAGCCCGCAAAACCCACATCACAGACATGCAGCGTGAAATATTGCGGGCGTCTTCCATCATGAAAGTCAGCAGGGTTCGGGCGGCGGCTTGATATTCTTCATCCACCCGTTTGTCTTCTTTCATCACCCGCAAAGCCTGTTCTGAATCCAGCCTGGCGAACGCATCCAGTGAATCACGAAGCATACCCTTTACATGAGTTCCGATATTACGCACTTCTCCGTAGCCTTGGGGCGACTGCCCTTCCTCAGAGAGCTTCATGGCGAATTTGGCAATTTTTTTGGCTTCATCCCCCACTCGCTCCAAGTCCGCAACCATTCGGATCACCGAGATGACCAGTCGCAAATCCCGGGCTGTGGGCTGGCGACGGGCGATGATAAGCATGGCCTCTTCATCAATATCCATCTCCATCCTGTCCACTAGCTTGTCTTTGCCCCGGATGTCTTCCGCCAGTTCGTCATCGCCTTCCCTCAATGCTACAACAGCGCTGTCGATCTGGGTTTCCACCAAGCCACCCATTTTCAGGAAACGGGTTTTCAGGGCTAAAAGCTCATCATTAAACTTATTGGAGATGTGATCTCCATAAACGTCATCTGTCTTAGCAGCCATACTGTGTTCCCCTCTTATTCTGGACACCCGGGTCAGCCAAAACGACCGGTGATGTAGGATTCCGTCAGCTCGTGCTCCGGCGTGGTAAATACTTTGCTGGTATCGTTTACTTCCACAAGATGGCCGAGGTGGAAGTAGGCTGTGCGGTTAGAAACCCGCGCCGCCTGCTGCAAGGAGTGAGTCACGATCACAATGGTGTAGTTCTCGGACAGCTCGGCAATCAACTCTTCAATTCTGGCGGTGGCAATAGGGTCCAGCGCTGAACAGGGTTCATCCATCAACACCACTTCCGGGCCAACGGCTATGGCTCGGGCAATGCACAACCGCTGTTGCTGGCCACCAGACATACCCGTTGCCATGGCATCCAGACGATCCTTCACTTCATTCCACAAGCCCGCCTTGCGCAGGCTGTCTTCCACAATGTCGTCCAGCTCTGATTTGCGGTTCGCCAGGCCGTGAATGCGCGGGCCATAGGCAACGTTATCGTAGATCGACTTGGGAAACGGGTTGGGTTTTTGGAACACCATACCCACACGTGCGCGCAGCTCCACCACATCCCGCTTGGGCTCGTAGATATCCTGGCCGTCTAGCTGCAGAGAGCCTTTAATTTGACAGGTTTCAATGCTGTCGTTCATCCGGTTCAAGCAACGCAGAAAGGTAGATTTGCCGCAGCCAGATGGCCCGATAAATGCAATCACTTCGTTACGGGCAATATCCAGGCTGATGTTCTTGATGGCCTGGGTTTCGCCGTAAAACACATCCACATTTCGTAGTTTGAATTTAGGATCGCCTGAGAAAGGCGTACCAACGGTACTCCCTTCTTCAATCATAGTGTCTGCTGGGTTCATATTCGTGCTCATAAACGTTGTCTCTTTACCACCGGCGCTCAAGACGCTTACGCAGCCAGATGGCGAACGCATTCATAGTGATCAGGAAGGCGAGCAAAACCATGATGCCGGCGGAGGCCAACTCCACGAAGCCTTGCTCAGCGCTGCCGGCCCAGATAAAAATCTGTACGGGCAATACCGTGGCAGAACTGAAAAACCCGTCGGGAATTTCCACAATAAACGCCACCATGCCGATCAGTAGCAGAGGCGCAGTTTCACCCAACGCCTGAGCCATACCGATAATCGAGCCGGTTAACATGCCGGGCATGGCCAACGGCAGCACATGGTGCAACACCACCTGCATTTTCGACGCGCCTATACCCTGCGCAGCCTCACGGATCGACGGCGGTACGCTCTTGATTGCCGCCCGGCTTGAGATAATGATGGTGGGCAGCGTCATCAACGCCAGCACCAAACCGCCCACCACGGGCACCGATCTGGGCATACCAAACAAGCCGATAAACACCGCCAGCCCCAGCAACCCGAAAATAATGGAGGGAACGGCCGCCAGGTTGTTGATATTCACCTCAATAAAATCTGTAAGCCGGTTGCTGGGCGCAAACTCTTCAAGATAGACCGCAGCGGCAACACCCACCGGGAAGGCAATTACCAACGTAATACCCATAGTCAGCACCGATCCAATCAACGCCCCAAGAATGCCCGCGTTAGAGGGTTCTCTTGAATCGCCGCGGCGGAAAAACACATCGTTAAATCCGGTATCAATCACGCCTTTGCTGAGCAGTTCGTCTGTCCAGCGCTGCTGTTGTTCGTTCAAGCGTATAGAGTACCCGGCATCCCCCGCATGTTTTACGTAAACCGACACAGTATCGTGGGCCGGGAATTCGATCTTTTGGGTGGTGCCAAGCAGGTCCGGGTTTTCCTTCAGCAGGTCACGCACCTGATTGCTGGCGTAGCTGCCGGTCATCCGGCTGAGTTCCCGCTTATCGCCGCGGCTTGTAGCCTGCGGAAAATACCTTTGCAGTGCCTGGATAATGGGCGCCTGAAAATCCGCCATGGCGATCTGATCCGGGTCCGTGGCGTCATTCAGGTACATCAGCTCGCCATCCAAATGCACCTCCAGAGTTACCGTGGTTTTGATGAAACCGGTATAGCCCTTGCTGATAATATCTGTGAACAGCGCCACCAGTGAAAACAGCGCAATCGCGATGGCGGCTACGCCATAACACCGGAACCGGCGTTCTTTACGGTAGCGGCGCTTGAGCGATCGGCGGACAAGCTCCGCCTGTGAGC
>JAKDUK010000040.1 GCA_030457765.1 Marinobacter sp.
GGCGAGCTGGAGTGCCAGACAAAGCGATTTTTGATCCACGCAATTCCACTTCTAGTGTGCCCGGATCGAACCGAATATCGCCAGCCGCCAAAACCGGTCTCTGTGGCGCATAGCGCCGATGAAGCGCTTCTATCCGTAGCTGTAATTCGCGCAACTCGAACGGTTTCACCAGGTAGTCATCCGCGCCGCAATCAAACCCTTTTTCCTTATCATTCAGAGCGCTCAGTGCGGTCATCAGAATGACGGGCGTCTGGCATTGCAGGTCTTGGCGGATACGCTTACAAATATCGTAACCATTGACGCCGGGTAGCATCAGATCTAGCACGATAACGTCGTAGCTTTGCGTGGCCAGCAGATGCAGTGCAGTCAAACCATCAGCAGCAAAATCCAGTGTGTAGCGTTCCTCGCCCAGAAACTCGAACAAGTTCTCTGCAAGATCCATTTGGTCTTCAACAATCAACAGCCTGAGAGGAGATTGGACAGAGCCTTTAAGAGAAGTTTGATTAGGTGTCATTCGAGCGGATTCCGTTGGCGTCAGACATTGGCTGCTTCTTGCGGAGCAATCCTTCAATGGCCAACAATTGATAGCGATAATTTTCCATAACCTTCAAAGCGGACGGCGACAGCTCAGCCACTTTGTCTTCTGACCAAGCTCTTGGAACCGCCACATACAAACGTTGAAAGCTGTTGGCACCCGGCAAGCTTCGCAAACCACCCTGCGTTACTTCCAGAGCCGTTCCGCCTGAGTAAATCCTGGCTGAAAATGGCAATTCATCCAGATAGATCAATGGGCTGTCACCGGTTTTCCTAGTCTGCTGATAATAGCTTACCAGTTCTTTCTCTGTTTTGAGCGGCGTCCAGCCTGCTACAGCCAGACCCACGAATACCGTTAGTAAAACTGGCACCAGCGCCGCCAACCCAACCCGCATCCGGGACAACCAAAAAGACTCGCATTTCGACGCCCAACGGCCGATCAAAATGGCCGTAAACGGCAGAGAGGGCAATATATAAGTCCACAGCGTATTGCCTGCAAGCGTAAAAAACAGCATAGGAGCCAGTGCGCTAACTACCAAAAAGCTAACGCCAAGATTAGATATTGTATCGCGCACAATCCCGCTTCTTTTGCGCCTAGCCCAAGAGAATATCAGGCTAACCAGCGCAACGATGCCCCAGGGGAACGAGGCCCACAACCAGAACATCCAGATCATGCCTTTGGGCTGATTGTGAGCGCTGCCGTAGAGATCCCCTGCCCACCCTGGATCTAAGAACCGGCGAATATGCTCTCCCACGATAAAATAATCCAGAAACCCTGGGGTCTTTAACTCGGCCAGTATGTACCAGGGACAAACCAGCAGGGCTGTTAACAATATTCCTCTGAGCCAGGGCAGCCGGCGTAGATTGTTGGTCGCTTCTCGCCATGAGATAAGTAACCACAACGCAATAGGAATTCCGATCAGAACCAGAGCTAACGGCCCCTTGGAAAGAAGTCCGACCACCAACCCGATAAAGAAAAGCCACCGCCACAGTCCGCCCTCTCCTGCCATTACCAAACAAAAGCTGACCAGAGTTAGGGTGGTACCCAAAGCAAGGAAAGCGTCGGTCATTACCGCGCCGGCGCTGATGTATGTAAGCGCCATGGTGACGAAAACCAGGCTACTCCACTGAGCCACCTGAACCGTCCAGATTTGCCGCGCTAGTCGCCACACCAGCCAAAGCATGGCGAGCGTTGCCAGCCAGGAAGGAAAACGCAGCGAAAACTCTGAAACACCAAATACCTTGATGGCCGCCGCCTGTGCCCAGAACGACAAGGGCGGTTTACCCCAGAAAGGAATACCCGGTTCAAACCAGGGCGTAATCCAGTCACCGGTTTCAGCCATCAGGCGGGCAATTTCCGCGTAACGAGGCTCGGTAGTGTCGGCAAAGGGAAAAAATGCCATACCGATGAAACGGCTAAACAGCACCGCGGCCAGTATTAGCAACCAAACGTTAAACCGCTTTTGCATGATGCGTCCTTGCTTTGTGGTCTGCCCTTTTGCGACTGGCTCGTCGGCGTGTGGCATCCTGGTGTTCGATCACCTCATCTGTCAGATAAACAGGTCGCTGCTTCGATTCTATATAGGTTTTACCAACGTATTCACCAACAATGCCCACACTCATCAATTGAATGCCGCCCAGAAAGCTGATGATGGCCACAAGCGACGGATAACCGCTGGTTGCATCCCCCAACATGATGGCTTTGACCACAATCCACACACCAAATAGCGCGCCCATACTGGCGGCGACAAGCCCGATTACGGTTGCCCAGCGCAATGGCGATACAGAAAACGAAGTCAGCCCTTCGAGAGCCAAGCCTACCAGCCCGGGGTAATCCCATTTGGTTTCCCCTGCCACCCGAGCTTCACGGTCGTACTGGATTATCTGCGTTGGCATGCCTATCCAGGCAAACAGCCCTTTCATGTAGCGGTTGCGTTCATTCAAAGTCAGCAGAGCATTAATAGCCTTTCTGCTCATTAGCCGGAAATCACCTGTATCCACCGGAATATCCGTTCGGCTGGTCCGGTTCAGTAATCGATAAAAGAGGTGCGCGCTCCAGCGTTTAAATGCAGTTTCGCCAGCCCGTGAGCGCCGCTGCATCAGAACCACGTCCACACCAGACTGCCAGCATTCAACCATGGCCGGGATCTGTTCGGGCGGGTCCTGCAGATCGGCGTCCAGCACAATCACTGCAGCACCCCTTGCCTGCTCCAGTCCGGCTGTCATGGCTGCTTCCTTACCAAAATTTCGGCTCAGCTTGATCAAACGAATGCCAGGCGTTCGGTTGATCACATCACGGATGTACTGGGCACTGCCATCGTCACTACCATCATCAACCAGCACTATTTCCCAGTGCAGATCCAGTTGAGCAAGTATCGGTAGAACCCGTTCAAAGAAGAGGGGCAGCATCGGGCGTTCATTGAATAGCGGCACCACCAGCGATAACAGCGGATTCTCAAACGGACCCTCGATCGGGCCATCGAAAGACACGGCAGGGAATTCAACGCGTTTGTTCATGGAAAACCAGCCTTTGGTAGACAATATAATTCAGTGCGGCCACAAGACCTGTGGTAACAACTTGTGAAAGTTTTACAGGAAGTGCCAGTAGGTTATTGAGCAGGAAGAAAAAGACGAGATTGCACAGCCACGCGAAAAAGCAGGAGCCGATATAGCGCCATAGCGTGAAGTTGTGAGGGCCGGCACTGCGAAACGCCAAGCGCCGCTGAAGACCATAATTGAGTGCGGCTCCAGACACGCTTCCGCTTGCCGTTGCCAATATCGGCTCAACCCCGGCGCCGATTAGTGCGGCCATCACAAACCAGTGAAACAGCGTGGCAAGACCACCGGCAGCAATAAACCCCTGTAATTGGGGCGGTAAGAATTTGTTCATCACAGAAACAACCACCTCGGAGACAAATAAAGTCGGCCTGACATTTAGCAGGTACGATAGCCCACCCTGTGTCAGGGCCTTGTGGAGGTTTCATCAGGAAAATGTCAAAACTTTAAATGATGGAGGGTGATCCACTTAGGCGCTCGGTGGTCGTATGTAGAAAGGCGCTGAGATACAATCACCGGCTGCCATTTCCCTGCTCCCGAGGCCCTCTACTTCATGCCAGACCGTTCACCTGCCGCGACTACCTATTCACCCCGGAAAGTCATGCTCATTATATTTTCCCTCGCTATGGGTGGGTTTGGGATTGGCACCGGTGAGTTCGCCATTATGGGGCTTATGCCCAACGTTGCTCAGGACTTTGGCATTACCGAGCCACAAGTTGGGCATCTGATCAGTGCATATGCGCTGGGGGTTGTTGTAGGTGCGCCACTGCTCGCAATCTTTGGTGCACAGCTATTTCGCAAACACCTGCTCATTGCGTTGATGGCTTTTTATGCGGTGGGTAACTTCGCCAGCGCGATGGCAGGCAGTTACGAAACGTTGATGGTTTCCCGATTTATTGCAGGCCTGCCTCATGGTGCCTACTTTGGTGTTGCGGCATTGGTAGCGGCGTCGCTGGTGCCGCTCAACCGAAGAGCGAAAGCCGTTAGCTATATCATGATGGGCCTCGCACTGGCCTTGTTGTTTGGTAATCCACTGGCCACTCTGATGGGGCAACACCTTGAATGGCGATACGCTTTTGGTTTTGTCGCGTGTGTCGCCACACTTACCACGGTTCTTGTGTTCTTTATTTTGCCGTTAAACCGCGAAGAAGTACGGCACAGTTCTTTAAGCGAATTGCGGGCGTTCAATCGACCACAAATCTGGTACCCATTAGCCATTGGCTCAGTTGGGTTTGCTGGTATGTTCTGTGTATTCAGTTACTTAGCGCCAACACTTTTGAACGTTACTCGGGTAGAGCCTATATGGATTCCAATCGGGTTGTTCGTGTTTGGCTTAGGCGGGTTTGTTGGAAACATGCTTGGTGGCTGGCTGTTTGACCGGTTTCAGTTCAAAAGTGTCGGGATGATTCTGCTGTGGGCTGCGATTATGTTGGCACTCTTTCCAATTGCTACGGGCTCCATCTGGAGCATTCTGATTGCCTGCTTTTTGGTCGCTCTCATGGTATCCCTCGGCCCTGCTCTGCAAACTCATTTGATGGATGTTGCACAGGGTGCGCAAACCTTAGCCGCGGCCTCTCATCACGCGGCCTTCAACCTTGCCAATGCACTTGGGCCTTGGTTGGGGGGTATGGCAATCAGCGCCGGTATGGGCTGGCAGGTTACTGGTTACGTAGGTTCAGCCACAGCAGTGGCCGGGCTGGTTATTTTCCTTTTGGCGCAAAAGCAGCGAAACAATGAGAATCCAAAGGGTTAGATGGCTTTGGGTCTTCCTGGTCTAAAGATGAGAAGAGTCCGTAAATATTAATCCAATGCCCCTGGTGCTTGTTCCCGGGGCACCTCTTGAGGGGTTGGATTTTAAATCTATTAATACAGGACGTTTATGAGATTGATTATTGCGGCCGCCAGCCTGTTGCTGGCGACAAGCCTTTATGGCTGTAGCAACACCGTTGAACACACACGCTCTGTGACGGCTTCAGCCTATACATTGTCTGAAGCCGAGACCAAAAAAGGCAATGTCGGGCTCGCCGCCTGGGGCGACCAACTGGAACCCGGTATGAAGGCGATCGCGGTGTCCCGTGATCTTATCAAAGCGGGCCTGAGCCACAGAACAGAAGTGGAAATCGAGGGCTTGCATGGCACCTATCTCGTTCTCGACAAGATGAATAAACGCTGGAAAGATAAGATCGATATCCTGATGTCCAGCAGGCAGGACGCTCTCGACTGGGGAAAAAAGGACATTACCATCACCTGGGAGGTACCTGTAGAGGAGTAACACCTGTAACTGACTGCTTTTAGCCGGGAACGCTTTACGTGTTGAGGGTCTTTGTAAAAAGAGAGCTCAAAAGCCGCTCAGGGAATGAGCCTGCCCTATCTCTGCCCAGTGAGTAATGCGCTGCTTATCGCCATCCCAAAAGTATTTCAAGTGCGGCCCTTGCACAGGGATAGTCACGGAACCCGGTTTGAACGCAGCTATGCACTCACTGCCCGGGTGCCGGACGCTATTATACAGCAGGCCGTTTGAGCCTTTGGTGCGCCAGCGGCGTGCAAACTTCTGGCTTAAGGCGTAATCATCCGCGTTGGGGTTATGCAGGTCGGCAAACTCTGGTCCGCGAATGTCGTGCAACTCTAGCGCTACTTTACCAATGTAGGCCCTCATGGTGAGCTCAATGGAGTCTTCTTGGGCCGCTGCCATCTCACGCTCTTTGTGAAATACGGTTTCCCGGATAGCGGCATCAAGGGTACTGGCGGCGTAATACACTCCGAAATTTCTATCAGCAAAACGGCTGCCAAAGCCAATATGGGTGAATGACGCCATCACTGGTGTACTGCCTGGCCCGCTAATTCGATCTTCAGGGAGTACCAGTTCAACATCCCCTGCCTCATCACGCAACCGCGGGTTTGTCATGCCTTCAATCTCAAAAGCCAGTTCAAACTCGTTCGGCTCATAAATGCGCTCAAAAAGGTCTATGGGTGGGTAATGGCTTGGGATAATGCGGTAGGTTTCCCACTCGGGCAGTTCCAGCGAAGGGGTGGAGAACATTACCACCCTCGCTTGGCGTCGAAATATTGGCGGGTCATCATCAGGTTCATCATGGAGCCTTGGGTCATAAACTCCATTGCGGATTTTCCGCAAAACGGCACTTCAGATGTCTTTAGACGGATTCTTCGGTTAGCTCGCTCATGGGTTGGGTACAAGACCTGAAGAGCCTTATAAATACCTAGCATGTAACTGATGCGCTCCATTGTGTCGTTGGAGAGCTTGGTCGGGTTGAGTTTTGAGTAGTTATAGAGCGTTGTCCTGGAGGGGCCGCCAAGAAGTTTTGCCCGCTCTTCTGCACTGCACCCCCACTCTTCCGTTACTCGAAAGAACCCTTTAAGCGCTACGCGCCCTTTCTCAGCCTCGCGATCACCTTCTGCACTTCTACGCTCAACGACAGCTGTCATGGTGCACCTCCAATGCATACATGTTCATATGTGAACAATATAGCAATATATGTCCACTTATGACAGGCCGTGCCGCATGGAATAATACCGATATGCCGTCTTCTATCTTCAAACAAGCCATGTGCGAGCGTTGGTATTTCTACCATAATGACTAAATCGTTTGATCCGCCGGTTCTGGAGATCTTTTGGAGCACAATAAAATGGTATCAGTGAAGTCGGTACACGGTTCTGCTCAACTGCTTCTGGATGTTGCCGGTGGCGTTACTCAGATTGTGGAAAGAACACACCGCACGATTGCGAGAGAGGTGAATCCTCTTAACCGGTTGCGCGACATCGCAGGAGTGCCTCCTGAGGAGCGGCAAGGACGAACTTACCAGTTAATCCAGTCGTCCACGTCTCTGCTTCAGCGGGGATTGCATCGGTCGCTTGATAGGTTCTCAGTGGAAGAAGAGCCGCAGCATTTTTCAAACAGTGTGAGAGCCGCAGCTGCATTGAACGGAGTGTGCGGGGATCATCTGGAAGCCAGCAACAACCCCTTGGCGATTACCATGCATTTCCGAGACAGCCATGGCGAGAAGGTGTTGTTTGGCTCAGAAAACGTCGGAGCCATGGTTCCGAACGCCGGCCCACGGATCGTGGTTTTGGTTCACGGCTTATGCCTTTCTCATGAGTACTGGAAGGAACATAGTGAAGGAAATCTGGGTACTGAACTGCGGCGTGCATCTGGTTACACTCCACTGTACCTCAACTACAACACGGGAAAACATATTTCCATCAATGGCAAGGAGTTGAGTAAACAACTTCAAAAACTGGTTGAGGCTTGGCCGGTTGAGGTCGAAGAGCTGACCCTGATTGGCCACAGCATGGGCGGGCTCGTTATCCGCAGCGCCACCTCGTACGGCAGCGAACTCAACATAGGCTGGGTGAAGCTGTTAAAAAGTGCCATTTACCTTGGCTCACCTCACCATGGCGCGGCCTTGGCGAAAGCCGGGAATCTGTTGACCTTCGTTATGAAGAAGTTCCGCTACGCCAGTCCGTTTGCCTTCGGCCAGCACACCAGCGCAGGCATTAAGGACTTGCGACATGGCAACATACTGGACGAAGACTGGGAGGGCATAGATCAGGATGATTTTCACCCAGACAACCGCAAGCCGGTTCCATTGCGAGAAGGAACTAAACACTATTTCATAGCTGCGGCTATCGGCAATCAGGTGTCGGATTTTCCCAGCACGATGGTGGGTGATCTCCTGGTTCGGCTGGATAGCGCCAAAGGGCATCATTCCGATGAGTTGAAAAAACTATCCATACGCCCGGAAAACTGTCGTGTGTTTGAAAAGTTGAATCACCTGGATCTGCTCGACAACAAGGTGGTGCACGAGCAGATACTGAAATGGCTGGCCTGACCAGCAGGCTCTAGCCTCGATTCTCTTCCACAATTAGCGCAACCCAATCTGCCGCATTAAGGTGCTTGGCTGCGTCATAGGTTACCGGGTAATGCAGCATTTCTGTCCGGCAAAAAGGCCACTTACAGGGCTTTGTCCGGAAAAACAAACAGTAGTGTACTCAAATTCAGACACATCACCTAATGACTCGTGAAACAAGATATAAAAAACAACCACTTATAAGCATGGTGCATTTCTTGCTGCCAGGTCGTTGGGCTACAAGCCCTTCAACAACCAAACAAAAAAAGGGACAGTACATGCGTCTGCTCATTCTAGCCTTACTATTGGTAAGCCCGTTATGTTTCAGCAAGACCGTGGTCGTTATCCAAAGCTATCATGCTGAATACAAGTGGGACGGTGATTATATTGTGGCCATCCAATCCGCACTGGGGGAAAAACATGACATCACGTTTCTTGAATTAGACACAAAACGTTTAACCCCATCTCAGTGGCCGGAGCAAGTGGCCAGCATTCAAAAATCAGTCGCGGAGATTCAGCCAGACGTCGCTATTTTAGGCGACGATAATGCATTTTCCTTGATGGCACAGCACCTGGTGGACCAAAACATCCCGGTTGTGTTTTTCGGTGTAAATGGCACACCAGTGCAACATCCTACCCTTGATCACCCTTTGGTTACCGGCGTTTTGGAACGTCCGTTTTTTGAACGAAACATTCGTCACTTGCGTAAAGTTCTCGAAAACAAAGAGCGTTTCTTAATTCTGATGGACGACTCGATTACGATGCGTAATGCCGTAAATGATTATTTTGGAGACGCACGCAAGGCAGAGCTTTACGGCTCACGTCTCGACATCTTACTAACCAATGACAAAAACACCTGGTTAAGCGCTATTAACAGGGCGCACCTTCAGTATGACGCCGTAATTGTGGGTACTCATCATACAATTCGCGACGGTGAAGATAACTATGTGCAGCCTAACGAGCTTATCAATCAGGCGTATTACAGCTCGCAAATTCCGATCTTTTCGTTCTGGGATATTTCCATTGGTCGAGAGCAAGGCGTGGGTGGCTTTACGGTTTCGGCATACCAGGAGGGCCTTACGGGTGCACGCTTGGCGTCATTGATTCTCAATGGGATAGCCCCCAATCGTGTACCGCAAATTAAATCTCTCAGCGGACACTATGTATACAGCAAAAGTGGAATGGATCACTGGAACATAAAGCTTTCGCCGCTAATTGCCAGCCAGTCAAACTTTATTGAGTAGTTGATCAACAAGCACTGCCCAAATAGCCTGTGCTTGTTTGGGCAGTGCTTATGGCCGCCAGATCCACCCAGTACCATTTTGGATAAACATAGAGCACTCGGCACGGAAATCACAGGTATGGGACTTTGGTTTATATCCGTCTAAACTGGGCCCATGCAAACTCCAAAATATATCTCTCTGTTTTTAAGTGGGCTGATAGCCCCATCCATCACAACAACAGCGCACGGCCAAACACCCGCCGATATAGTCGTTACGTCACCGGTTATAGAGCGTGCTCTATATGAAACTCCCGCTGCCATGTCAGTCGTCAGGCAAGGCCCTATCCATGAAGGTCAGGCACGACTCAAGCTGGATGAAAGCCTTGGCCAGGTTCCGGGCGTATTTCTGCAGAATCAAGAGAACTTCGCTCAAGGCGAACGTATAGCCATTCGTGGCTTTGGGGCGCGGGCGCCTTTTGGAGTTCGTGGTGTGACAATTATGGTTGATGGCATCCCCTACACCCTGCCAGATGGTCAGGCGCAACTGGATGCAATCGATCTGGATACTGCTGAGCGTATTGAAGTGATTCGCGGCCCTGCGTCGGTTCTGTATGGCAACGCTGCGGGCGGGGTCATCAGTGTAACGACAGCCGATGGACGTCGACAGGCCGATCAGACATCCATTCGTGTTACCGGTGGCAGTAATGATTTTGGCAAACTGTCGATAAACAACAGCGGCAGTAATGGGCCCTGGTCGCACAACATCAGCGCCTCGGCACTGAACTATGAAGGTTACCGTGATCAGGCCAAGGTCGAAAAGTATCTGTTCAACACCAAGCTAAGGCGGGAACTGGGAGATGATCGTTCAGTGACCGCGATTATTAACTTGCTACAGAACCCGCGCTCGGAAGATCCAGGGGCGCTTAAAGCCGACCAGGTTGAAGCTGACAGGTCTCAGGCCGGGGATTCCACAGAGAAGCTTAATGCTGGGCAAACCGTCGATCAGCAAGTGCTTGGCCTGCAATATCAGGATCTTTCAGCCGGACCGGGTGAGCTTCGCATAAAAACGTTCTACATGCGCCGGAATTTCGAGCAGCAACTACCCTACCCTGGTGATAGCCGCATTGACTACGACCGGGACTATTTTGGGGCCAGAACCGATTATAGGCAGTCACTTGAGTTAGCCGGACTTCCTTTTCGCTACGTTGCCGGCGTGGAAGCGCGAGAGCAGAAAGATGATCGCATTCGTCGGAATGTGGAGGATGGCAAACTACAAGGATTATCTGAGGATGAACTTCAGACTGCTACCGCGCTGAGTGCGTTTGCACAAGGTGATCTAAGCCTTACGGATCAGATTACGCTGTCTTTGGGCAGTCGCTTCGATCGCATCCACCTGAAGATCAGCGATGATTATGCGGGGGATGAAGACCGAAGCGGGAGACAGACATTCAATGAGTGGAGTGGTTCTGCGGGATTAAGCTACCGTTACCGACCATCTCACCAAGCGTACGCGAATATCAGTACCGCTTTCGAAACGCCGACTTTTTCGGAGTTTGCGAACCCATCTGGAACGGGCGGGTTTAACGCGGGTGTTGAACCGCAAAAATCGCTCAATCATGAGCTAGGATTACGCGGTGAGTTGAACAACGGAATGAACTACGACGTCACACTATTCTGGATAAATGTTCGTGATGAACTCATTCCCTATGAGTTGCCCGGATCTGATGAACGGACCTTCTATCGCAACGCCGGAGATACCACCCGCAAGGGCTTCGAAGCAGCAGTTGGCTGGTTATTTACGCCAAGCTGGCGTATAAACAGCGCATTAACCTTGGCCAACTATGAGTTTGATACCTATCGTGCGGATGGGAATAGCTATGATAACAACCGCTTGCCAGGCCTGCCTGAACAAACCTGGAGCAACCGCCTGCAATGGCACGGGCTCGGCGGTAAGTTTGCCA
The DNA here is from genome assembly GCA_030457765.1 of Marinobacter sp. Lineage (GTDB taxonomy): Bacteria > Pseudomonadota > Gammaproteobacteria > Pseudomonadales > Oleiphilaceae > Marinobacter. Next base: position 11,139 of record JAKDUK010000040.1, read on the forward strand.
CGCTAGAGACGCGCTATATTGGTGATATGATCGCCGACGATGCCAATGAAGTAAAAGTCGACGACTACTGGTTATTAAATCTGCGCGCTGGCGATAATTTATACGCTGGCCAAAACCTGCTACTGAAAGGTTTTGCTGGCGTGCGCAACCTAACGGACAGAAATCACTTCGCCAATGTCCGCATTAACGCCAACTACGGCAAATACTTTGAACCCGCCTCGGGGCGCACCTGGTATGCAGGGCTTGAGTTCGTTTTCTAGAACCCAAGCCCTGCGCTCAGAACGCGTGAATTAAGGCAGCTTATAAGCAATCACATAGTCGCCGAACGTGGTCCCAATCGAACCATGGCCACCGGCGACCAGAACCACCATCTGCTCTCCTTTGCTGTTCAGATACGTCATAGGCGTTGCCTGACCACCTGCCGGCAGGCGCTCTTCCCATATCTGCTCACCTGTTGTCAGGTCATAAGCTCTCAGGTAGTTATCAACCGATGCAGCCAGAAAGGCTACGCCGCCCCCTGTGATGATCGGCCCACCAATACCTGGCACACCCATTTCGATAGGCAATGGCAGTGGGGTCATGTCGTAAATCGTGCCATTTTTCTGCTTCCATACCACTTCGCCGGTGCGCAGGTCCGCACCCGCTACGTAACCCCAGGGAGGCTGCTGGCAAGGGATGCCAAGCGGTGACAAAAAGGGTTTCATATCAACAGCGTAAGGCGCCCCTGCGTTTTCATTCACGCCCTGCTCACCTTGGTTGGTTTCGCCAAGCTCTGCGCCTTCTTTGGGAACCAGTTTGGACGTAAACGCCAGGTACAATGGCATGCCGAACATCACCTGCCTTTCAGGGTCTACGGCAATGCCGCCCCAGTTAAAGACACCAAAGTTGCCCGGGTACACAATAGTGCCTTGCTCTGAAGGTGGCGTGTACTGACCTTCATAACGCAGAGACCGGAACTTGATACGGCAAATCATCTGATCCACCGCACTTGCGCCCCACATGTCCGCTTCGGTCAATTCGGGCGGCCGGAAGTTAAGGCCAGAAACCGGCTGTGTGGCAGCAGCGTAATCACCTTCAATGGTACCCTGTGGAGCCCTCTGCTCGGTCACCGGAATGATTGGCTCACCGGTTTCCCGGTTCAGCACGTAAACATCCCCCTGCTTGGTGGGAACCACGAGTGCAGGCTCTGTGCCCTTTTTCGTGTCCAGGTCCACAAGGCTAGGCTGTGCCGGTGTATCCATGTCCCACAAGTCATGGTGCACAAACTGCTGAACCCATGCCACTTCTCCGGTCTCTATACTCAGCGCGACTACGGATGAGGCAAATTTCTCATCATTTTCTGAGCGGTACATACCGAGCTGGTCCGGTACCCGATTGCCCATGGGGAAATAGATTAACCCAAGCTCTTCATCCGCACTGGCAACGGCCCAGCTATTAGGCGAGCTTTTACTGTAGGTTTCACCCCCAGCAATGGGGTCGGTATCTTCAGGGTTGCCTGGGTCCCAATTCCACTCCAGCTCTCCGGTTTTAACGTCGTAGGCGCGAATGACGCCGGAGGGTGAGTCGATGTCGTAATTATCGTTAACGGCGCCAGCTACCACTACCAGCCCTTTGGTCACGACCGGTGGCGATGTTGAGTAATAAAAACCGTCCTGCTTGAAGGGCATGTTATGTATCAAGTCGAGCGAGCCATCTTCAGCAAACCCACTGCATCGGGCACCTGTTTTTGGGTCAACCGCTAATAAACGCGCATCGGATGTCGGCATGAATAGTTGGGCATCACACTGCACGCTGGCAAGATCTTCTGATGGTTCATTCACTGACTGAACGTTTATCGCATTTGCGTCGCCTTCAGATGGCGGCAGATACGATACACCTCGGCAAGTCTGATGCTGCCGCTGGCTTTCCATCGGCACATTTGCATCGTAAACCCACTGCTTTTGGCCGGTGTCTGCATCCAGTGCCACCAGCCAGTTATGGGGTGTACACAGGAACAGGCTGTTACCCACTTTTAGTGGTGTTGCTTCGTAGGTAATCTCGCCAACGTCGTCAGGCCCCTGCAAATCTCCCGTTTGATATTCCCAGGCTTTTTCGAGTTTGCCGGCATTCTCTGGCGTAATCTGATCCAAGGGCGAGTAACGCTGCCCCATATTGCTGCGGCCGTAGGCATGCCAGCTTTCATCGGCAATAGCGCCCATCTCCGGATCGGCGGACACAATGCTTTCATTTAGCTGGCCATCAATTTTGTGCTGATCAAAAGCTAGGCTTGATACCGTGATAATGCCAACTACCAGCCACACCGGCACCAGCACCATAACACCGCCGCGCTGAGCGTTTGGCCCAGGAAACAAAAGCGGGATGGCCAACAGTAAAAATAGCCCTAACCGTGTTGCCAAAGGCCACCAATCAAGACCGGATTCCCACAATGCCCAGATTGCGGTACCCGCCAAAAATACGGCGTACACCCAGCGGGCAAGCGGCCTGCGCCCTTTAGCTGCAAAACCGGCAACAACCAGTGCTAACCCTGCAATCAGGTAGTAAAAACTACCCCCGAGTGAGACAAGCCAAAGGCCGCCGCCAAACAACACTACACCGAGTAGTAGAAAAATAAATGAGAGGATAATCATCCATAAGCTCCATAATTAGCTAGCTTTCTATGTTTGTCACTCAGCGTAACTCCCTAAAGGTACGTTTCTCAACAACAGAGGCGAACACTGTCTTTGCCGACTTTATTGATAATGATCATGTGGGTGGGTGCACCGTAACTACTCTAATTAAGGATAGTAAAATATTGTTAAATATCCAGCCGGAAGAGGCGGCCACCCCAGAGCCTTCATCAGCGTCTTTGACAAACCGCTAATAACAGACAATGGTTTAGAGGTATAGCATGGCCGAAAGCCTGGGAGCGTTTGACTCCTTAATCGGATACACCGTGGGATTTTCGCGATGACCTTTGCACGTATTGCCGGCACTGGCTCTTACCTGCCAGAAAACATTGTTACCAATAAAGACCTCGAACAGATGGTTGATACCACGGATGAATGGATCCGTGAACGCACAGGTATTGAACAACGGCATATTGCTGTTAAGGGTCAAACAACTGTGGATCTTGCGGAAAAAGCCGCGCTGAATGCCATTGAGGCTGCCGGGATAGAGGCCAGCGAGATTGATCTGATTGTTTTTGCCACATCTACTCCAGACAAAATCTTCCCGAGCTCTGCCTGTATTTTGCAAGCGCGGCTAGGCATTCATGGCTGTCCTGCATTTGATATCCAGGCCGTGTGCAGCGGCTTTGTTTATGCCCTCTCCGTGGCCGACAAATTTATAAAAACCGGTGCCAGCAAAAAGGCGTTAGTGATTGGCGCAGAAGTGTTTTCACGGATTATAAACTGGACAGATCGTGGTACCTGTGTGTTGTTTGGCGACGGTGCCGGTGCCGTCATCCTGGAGGCGAGCGAAGAGACAGGTGTTCTTTCCACCCATATTCATGCAGACGGCCAGTACGAAGAGCTCCTGCACGTACCCTGTGGCATCGCTGATGGGTTTGATCGCGTTAAAGCCGGTGAAGCCTTTGTGGAGATGAGAGGCAACGAAGTGTTCAAGGTTGCGGTCAACACCTTAGGTAAAATCGTTGATGAAACACTTAAAGCTAACCAAATGAAGAAATCAGAGATCGATTGGCTGGTTCCTCATCAGGCAAACCTGCGCATCATTTCAGCAACTGCAAAAAAACTGAACATGCCACTGGATCAAGTAGTGGTAACCGTTAACAAGCACGGAAACACGTCTGCAGCGTCTATTCCTCTTGCTCTCGATGTTGCCGTAAGAGATGGCCGTATTCAGCGAAATGATGTGGTACTGCTTGAAGCATTTGGCGGTGGCTTTACGTGGGGTTCTGCGCTGCTACGTTATTGATAAAAAGCAACGCCGAGAACGGTTCCGTAACGCGTCTCTGCGGACTGATTGCTTGACCGCAACTGGTTGTAATTCTGAGTGTGAGTCAGATATACTGTTTTTTTATACAGTAAATCAGACATTCACTGCGAGGAATGACCATGGCGGTACAAGCAGTCTATTTTTCCGATAGGGACGGCCTGGATATGGCATTAAAAAATCCTGAGACCATGCTTTTCACTTCAAAAGCAGATGCCGACGCTAGGGATAAAATACTCGAATTAGCAGAAGAAATTCAGGTTTTTCTGGCTCGAAAAGTGGAAGGCTTAGGCGACGATATGGCCGAACAATGCGCTATGGCCATTGCAGAAGAAAAGGATCTCTTCCAGAAAGCCCTTAAAAAACCAGAACTGTTGAACGCCACTCAGGAATAGCCTGAACGGACATGGCTCAGACCGACCAGATACGTATAATGAACAAGTCGTCATTAATATAACAAGGTCGTATAACAGGTATGAGCCAGCATAACAGCAGTGCCCAACCCTCGGTTATCATAATTGGAACTGGGTTTGGTGGCATAGGTATGGCCATCCAGTTAAAAAAAGCTGGCTTTGATCATGTCACCTTACTGGAAAAGTCCGAACGAGTGGGCGGCACCTGGCGAGACAACACCTATCCAGGCGCCGCCTGTGATGTGCAGTCACATTTTTACTCTTATTCTTTTGAGCCAAAACACGATTGGTCACGCAAATTTGGGCTGCAGCACGAACTCCTCGGTTATATTGAGCGCTGCGTTAATAAGTATGGCCTGGAAAAACAGATTTGCTTCAATAGTGAAGTGACAGAAGCAGTGTTTGACGATACCCGCAATCTCTGGACACTCACGCTTACCAACGGTAAAACCCTCGAAGCACATGTGCTCATAACCGCAACCGGCCAGCTTAACCAGCCAGCCTGGCCAAATATTGAGGGTATAAGCGACTTTAAAGGCACCACCTTTCATTCGGCCGGCTGGAACCATGATTACAACCTGAGAGGCAAGCGCGTTGCGGTTATAGGCACCGGAGCCAGTGCCATACAGTTTGTACCCGAAATTGCAGACAAGGTAGCATCCCTCTCACTGTTTCAACGCTCAGCTGCCTGGGTTTTGCCTAAGCCAGACCGACCCTTTAAACGTTGGGAACATACTCTGTTCAAGGCGATTCCCGCATGGGAGAGGCTATATCGCTACCTGATTTACTGGAAGAACGAGAGTCGCGCCCTCGCCTTCACTCGCTTTCACCGTTTTCTCGACATATTCGCCAGGCAGGCCAAAGCGGAAGCGCGTAAACAGATTACAGACCCACAAAAACTCAAACATATCATTCCGGATTACCAAATTGGCTGTAAGCGAATACTGATCTCCAACGACTGGTACCCTGCCATTAACCGTACCAACCTGAACCTGGTAGCAGATCCGATTGAAAAACTAGACAGCACCGGCGTGCAGACACAGTCCGGCGAACACCATCCGGTTGACGCCATCATCTTTGGTACTGGTTTTCGTGCTTCGGAGTTTCTGTCGCCGATTCGTGTCACCGGTCGCGCTGGCATAACTTTGAATGAGGCTTGGCAGGATGGCGCGGTAGCCTTCAAAGGAATAACCGTCTCCGGTTTTCCAAATCTGTTTATGCTCTATGGGCCGAATACCAACCTGGCACACAACTCAATTCTCTACATGCTGGAATCACAATTTCAGTATGTGCTCGGGTGCTTGAAAGCACTGCAAAAATACCCGGGCACTGCCATGGATGTTCGCAAAGATCGTCTGGAGCGTTACTCCAGCGTTGTTCAGGATAATCTAAAAGACAGTGTGTGGAGCTCTGGTTGTTCATCCTGGTATCTTGACGCCAACGGCAAAAACACCCTGAACTGGCCTGGTTTTACCTTTTCCTACCGTTTGTCTACGCGCTATGTAGATACGGCAGATTATCATTTCCTCAATCCTGCCAGCTAACGCTAGCTTGCCGACTGGGCTGCCAGTCATTTTCCGTTAACACTCCAGGTTCTGTACTGAGTGCGTAGCCAGCGAGCTGGCTTGCATTGTTTTTTAATACATAGGATGATTGGCTGATAGAATAAAGGGATGATAGGTAATGTTGAAAAAAATCCAAAAAGGCTCGCTCGTTGAAACCGCCATAGAAAGCTTGAGGCACGCCATAGAAACAGAGCAATGGTTGGTGGGCGACAAGCTGCCGGTGGAGTCGAAGCTTTCCGAAGCTCTGGGCGTAAGCCGTAACACTGTGCGCGAAGCTGTGCGTGTACTTGCCCACGTGGGAATGCTCGAAACGCGGCAGGGAGACGGCACTTACGTACGAGCAACCCGCGATGCCGGGGAAACGCTTAAACGCATCGCGCGCACTCAGCTGAAGGATCAAATGGAGGTGCGAATTATGCTTGAAACAGAAGCGGCTAAACTTGCAGCCCAGCGCCGCACTGAGCAAGACCTTCGCAGCATGACGATGGCTCTTGACAACAGGGGCAAGGCTGACTCAGATCTTACGGCTCGCATTCACCACGATGAGACTTTTCATCATGCACTGGTGGCGTCGTCCCATAACTCTGCCCTTGCGGAGCTATACGATTATTTTTCCCACGCCATCACGCAAACCATTGAGCGCACAGAAAACGACTCAGACTTACCGGAGCCTTCGCAGGAAGATCACGAACTGCTGTTGGCCGCTGTTCGCCGTCAGGATTCAGAAAAAGCAGGGAAACTTGCCCAGGATCTTCTGGTACCCAGCCTTGAAGCACTTCACAAAAGGGGAGGCTGAGTATGAAATTCAAGCCAGACATTTTCACCATTTTGCTACTTGGCGCGATTGCCCTGGCCTCTTTTTTGCCAGCTACCGGCAATGCCGGTAGCTTTCTGGCGACCGCAAGTACGGTTGCAGTCGCCCTACTCTTCTTCTTCCATGGGGCGGCTTTATCGAGGGAGCAAATCGTAGCCGGAGCTTCTCACTGGCGGCTGCACATATTGATTACTGCACTTACCTTCGTTTTTTTCCCTCTTGTGGTATTACCAATTAACGGCATGAGCAATCTGGCACCTTCCTGGATGCCAGCAGATTTAGGGCTTGGCTTTCTTTACCTTGGGGTTTTGCCTTCTGCGGTTTCGTCCTCTATAGCCTATACAGCTATGGCCAGAGGGAACGTACCTGCTGCTATTTGCAGCGCCGCCGCATCTAATGTATTTGGCATGATGTTAACGCCATTCCTGCTGCTTTTAGTTGTCAGTTCTGCAGGAAGTGGAGACTTTGAAATAGGCAAGGCCCTGAAGGATATTGTGTTTCAGTTGTTGCTTCCGTTTGCGGTTGGTCATGCAATGCGCCCCTGGATTGGTGGCTTTCTGGGCCGTCACGAAAACCTTATGACTCGCTATGATAAATGCGTTATCTGGCTAATCGTGTACTCCGCTTTCTCGCATTCGGTAGAAAGTGGCCTCTGGCAAAACCTACCAATAAAAGCCATTGTTCTGACCATATTACTGTGTATCGGGTTGTTAGCGTTGTTTATGTTTTTTGCGAGATTTCTTGTGCGGCGATTTGGCTTCAGCTTGGAGGATGAAGCGGCAGTTGTTTTCTGTGGCTCTAAAAAGAGCCTGGCCTCTGGGCTGCCGATGGCAAAAGTGCTGTTTTCCGGGCATCCGGGGTTTGGCATGATCGTTTTGCCGATCATGTGCTACAACCAGGTTCAAATCATTCTCGGTGCAATCTTAGCTCAAAAGTATCGGGAAAAAATCGCCAGATCGCACCCGGAGGAAGCCGAAGCCCTGTGAACGGGTAGGCGGAAATTAGCCGCCGCCCATTCCACCAAAAATAGTGGCGAGTACAATCAGCCCTATAATCCACCCTATCACTGCCGGCCAAAAGTTGACCGTTTGTGGAGACTCTGGCTCGAAATCCTCGTCTGCAACACTTTGCTCCGAAAGAGTACGTTCATCCTCCTGAACGACAACATCCTGCAGACTATGCCAGTTAAACCATTCACCTAGAAAGCCTACAACCGGGGATGGAAAGCTGCCATTTTCGGCCATGGGCCTGAGCTGAGGCTCTAATTGCCGGCCAATTTCCTGCCGCAAAGGCAGTTGATCCGCTGGGGGCTCACACAGTATAGCTTTCCATATACCCGCATCGCGGAATCGGCCAGAATCATTCAGCAGCGCCTTGATCTGAATTATTACCTCCCGGACAACCTGGCTCTGCGAAGCATCCAGATCGCGACCGGTTTCGCTAAAACTCATATCAAGCTCACTCCCACTCTATAGATTTATTACGCTTTTGAGAGACAAATGACGTGTAGTCAAATACGATAACAAAAACGACAAAAATTATGGCTACACAATCCAATTCGGCAGATTATAGAACGACAACCATGCCTGTTACGAATTTCAACGCATATAAATCCTGGCTTATAACACACTGCTCAGCCCGTTGGACAACAATAGCTTTGTTGGTTTGTGCTTTGTTAAGCCCCGCACTCACCTCGGCCCAGCCTCTCATAGATAATAACGAAGAGCTTGGATTTTACGGATTCAACGACGAAATCCCTGAGGTGCTCACTACCACAAGGCTTAGGCAACCCAAAACACGAACGCCCGGGGCCACAACGGTCATCGATGGCGAAATGATCCGGGAACTGGGCGTTATGAGTCTGGTTGAAATCTTTCGCCTGGTTCCTGGCATGGTCGTAGCTCAGGTTGGTAGCAACACACCGGTCACCACATATCACGGTACCGTGCATTATGAACAGCGCCGCATGCAGGTTTTGGTGGATGGGCGAACGGCGCACCGCACAACGCTCTCGGATATGGACTGGCAAACCATGCCGGTTCCCATGGAGCTTATTGAAAGAGTTGAAGTCAGCCGTGGACCTAATTCAGCTGCCTATGGCATTAATGCTTTCCTGGGAACCATCAACATCATTACCCGCAGCCCGGCGGATACTTCAGGAGCAGAGGTTCGCGTTATTCGAGGCTCCAGAAACTACACTCGCACCTTTGCGTCGGTTGGTGATGTCAGTGAAAGCTACGATTGGCGATTGGCCTATGAGAAGCGAAAATTTGGTGGTTTTGACTATCAGATTAAGGGAGACGACCGCGCACCTTTTCACAACGGTCATGATATTAACGTCTTTAATTATGACTCTAACCTGAAGGTAAATTCAGGCTTTAACGCTGACATACGTGCGGGTGTTGTTGATGGCACCAATGAAGAAGATGTTTATAAAAACGGTGAACTTGGCGCCACCGGCAATCCAGACATTGATGTTCGCGATTACTATCTTCAAACCCAGCTGAATTTTACACCGTCAGAAACACATTTTTTTCACATTCAGGTAAGCTTCGAGAACTACGACCATAGACAGCGCTGGCCCGTATCCATACCGGAATCAGCTTTGAACTGCCTGGCGAACAACGTTTTGGTATTCAAAAAGTCTAACGAGTCTCTTTGCTTTCAACCAGGCGGCACGCCACTGATAGCTGATGTTAACGCAGATTCTGAAGATTCAAGGCTAGAGCTTGAGCTTCAGGATACGCTGTTATTCAGTGAGGATCTTAAGCTTGTAACCGGAATGGGCTATCGCAAAGATACTTACCATTCTGAAACGTTTTTCAACGGCCGCGGTACCAACCATCAAGCCAGAGTGTTCGGTAATTTGGAATATACCCCGATCACCTGGCTCACTCTGAATGGTGGCGGTAATTGGGAACAAACCACCACGACCGATGAAGGTTATTTTTCACCCCGTATTGCTGCGAACGTCACCCTCAGCAACAATCACACACTCAGGTTTGTGTACTCCAAAGCGGTGCGCACTCCGGACGGATTTGAGCAAGATCCAGACTACGGGTATACACTGGAAAACGTGACACCCGGCAGATATTCCGCTTACGAAGGCTACCGGGTTGAGAGCGCTGACGTTTGGGAGCATGAATCGTTCGTTACGTTAGGCAAGGACCTCAACGAAGAAAAGATTACATCTAAAGAAATCAGCTACTTCGGGCTATTTCCTATGAACAAAGGTCAGTTCGCTCTGGAGGTGCGCGTCTTTAAAGACAAACTCAGAGACATGATCAGCGGCGTCATACAGTTTGATGATTGGTCTATTGATAACAATGTCGATATCGACCAAAAAGGCTTTGAAATCGAGGCGGCTCTTGAATACCCGGGAACCACGTTCAGAGCCAGCTATGGTTACCTCGACCAAAACGGTTGGTACAAGGGGGCAGGTATCCATGATGAAAGCGGCAACATCGATAAGAATGAGCAAGAGTACAACGTCAATTTACTTGGTCGTCTTTCGGCAAGACACTCTGGCAGCTTAGCGCTCATTCAAGATCTGCCGTTTGGCCTCAAGGGCTCTACTGCCTATTACTGGGTGGATAAATTCAGAAACTCCAGATTTGAACGCATCGACTTTCGCTTAGCCAAACGTATCTTTCAACCCAGGTATTCAGCAGAAATTGCACTAACCGTGCAACATTATATAAACGAAGAACCGGACATGAGTACCGACAATAATATCAAAGATCAAAACCAGTTTTTCCTAGAAGCAGGTACCCGCTTCTGACCTTTTTAAGGGATTGTTACCGACCCAGGATGGTATGAACGAAAACAGAGCCTCTTTAAGGAGCCAAGCTACGTTAGCGCTGAAGTCGCTGGCGACAGTAACACTCCTGTGCACTTTAGTGGTGGCGGCCATCCTCGCCAGCGCAGGTTCTGTGCTTGCCCAAAATAACCACCGCTCAATTGTCTACCTCGCCGGCTCAGGCAATATCCCATTAGACCAGCACATAAAAAGTCTTCTCGAAAGCTACCTTGAAAAACAAATGGAGTTGGTCCTTATTTCAGATGAGCAGCCAGGTCTTGCAGAAGACGCACCCATTGTAACTATTGGCCCCAGTACGTTTTCACGTATACGCGAAGCCAATCGCCAATCGCCCGTGCTTGCGTTGCTGGTAGGACAACATTTTCTTGAGGGTGTCAGTCACGACGCGCCAGGGAGCATTTCCGGGATATACCAAGGTACTCCTCTATTACAGCAAGCCCTGATTGGAAAGGCTATTTTGCCACAAGCTACTCGAATTGCTCTGGTCGCAACCTCCAGTACCGCCGAACTTTATGAACCGCTGATTGATCAACTGCCAGCGCACAAACTGGAAGCACGGCTATTTGTGGTGGATGACGATAAGCAACTCATCCCTACACTCACTCGAGCGCTCAGCTACGGTGATTTTTTGCTGGCTGCGCCAGATAAAGCCATATATAACCCCCGAACCATAAAGCACATTTTGCTAACGGCTTATCGCAGAAACAGAATTGTCATAGGTCCAAGTAAAGCGTATGTAAAAGCGGGCGCTTTAGCATCGGGTTATGCACCCCTCCCTGCCATGGCCAGGATGGCAACGGATTACCTGCAGGTATTCCTGGAAACCAGTAAATTCCCGGAGCCAGCTTACCCTTCCAGGCTCCAGGTAGAAATTAATCAGCAGGTTGCCCGCTCATTGAACATCCCTCTGCCTGCCTCTGAGCAAATCATTCAGGTCGTGGAACAGGAGTTAAAGAGCCAAGGAGGGCAAACTAATGAGTAAGCACTCTGTCGGCATGCCGCTGTCCAGGAAAATCATATTATTGGGCGCACTTCCCGCCATTGTGATGTTTATCGCTCTTGTAGGATTTTTCACATCTGCGCGACTCGATGATGCCAAAAACGATCTTTCTAGCAGTAACCAGCTGTTGGCAGACAGCCTAGCGCCTTCTCTTGAATACGCAGTGGTGTCTGGCAACACCTCAGCGCTCGAGGAGATACTTTCCCAAACTATCGAATACAGCAAGGCAGACTGGATACGCGTAATCGATGTGACGGGTGAAGAACTTGGTCTTGCCGCCCATAACGACACCTATTCGACCAAACGGTCAGATAAGTTTGCGATTTATGAAGCAGAGATCCTGCAAAGACCTCTAGACGTTGAGATCGACCAGCAGTCCTTTTGGTTTGAGCCAGAACAAGGCGCTCTGCGAGTCGGAACGGTTGAAGTAGGAGTGAGTGACAGGATTTTAGCTGCACGCCGACAAAATATACTCTGGTCCTCTGTCGCGATTGGACTGGCTTTATTGTTTT
>JAKDUK010000041.1 GCA_030457765.1 Marinobacter sp.
AGTGCCAAACCACTTCAGGGGCAAACCTGGGTGCTTACAGGCACTTTGTCAGGGCTCACTCGGGATGAGGCCCGGGAAAAGCTGGAAACGCTTGGCGCAAAAGTAGCTGGCAGTGTTTCAAAGAAAACAGCCTGTGTTGTCGCGGGTGAGGCAGCTGGCTCAAAGTTGGTGAAAGCCGAACAGCTAGGCGTGCAGGTGCTGGATGAAACAGGCTTGCTGGATATGCTGAAAGAGCACGGGGTGTAAGCAGCCGTGCCACAGTTTTCCGGGATACAAATCCATGGAGGTTTAGCCGGCCGGTGAATCTGAGAACTCGCGCAGATACCCTGTCTCCGAAACTGGCTACCATGGCGTTGTTCTGTAACGGTGTGTAAGGCATTGGTTTGCGCCAATGTATACCCACTGCCATAACAACAACGTTCTGAAACGGATTTTCCCATGCGCGCCGAGTTGTTTCCCCGCACTGCTACCGTTATTCGGGCTGCTGCTGTATTGCTGCTTGCCATTACTGCCTCTGGCTGTAAAACCGAGAAAGACCCCGATCAGCCAACCATTTTGGGCATTCCGCCGGCGGCTGCCTACCTGGGTGTAGAGTATTACTACAACTTTGGCGCATACGGTGGTGAGGGCATACTCGACTATACGCTGACCAACGCCCCCTCCTGGTTGGCACTTGAAGACACCAGTAACAAAGCCCGGCAAGGCATTATTATGCGCGGCGTGCCAGGTCTCAGCGGCGGCGCCCGTGAAGATGCCGATCTTGGTAAACTGGAGGGTATCAATCTGGTGACCACGGATGGCCAGGTGGCAGGTGCCCAGCCGTTCGATATTGAGGTTAAACGCAACGTTTTATCATTGGAAGCCGAACCTTTTACCGAAGGTGCCTCGGCAACTATTCCGGATACCAGACGCGAGCATTGCCCATTGCCTGATCTGGAAACAGCGGGCGAACACAGTTTTACCATCAATACGTACGATGCAGATGGCGTGGTTAACGGTGATCGGGATATTACCTTGCCTACTCGGGCCGTTTTCGCAAAAGTAATGCTGGACAAGCCCTCCGTAACCCAGGTGGCCGTTGCGTTTGAGTTGACGTCGGGTTATGACGCAGACAGCTGCGATGCCGAATTTGAAAGTCCTCATCAACGCTGCGATCACAGTGCTGCCAACTCAGGCGATGCCATACCCGGGCAGGATATCGTGGCCCTGGGCAGTGGCAGTGAGTCGTTGCTGGAAAAAATTGATTATCTAACCTATGAAACCGGCAACACCGGAGTAACCACAGGCGGTGTTGTCACCTTCGAGCCGGGAGTGACGGAATGCTATATTCGGCTGGAAGTAGTGGATGATAGCTTTGCCGAGCCTTCCGAAGTGGCATACCTGAGCTTGACGGAAGTGCGTTCAGGCCTGGCGGGGCTCGGGAAAACAAACAGTGGCGTGCGTACCACACTGGTGATAGACGATAATGAACCGAAAGTGAGCCTGGAGACTACCGCAGGCGGCACGCGGGATGCGTTGAACGTGGGTGATTCCCGCACTTACGTAGCCCGTTTAACGGGGGAGCGTAAGGGGCCAGTTTACGCAAAGCTGAAACACACAGAAGACTCTTCTGCTGAGCTCGGCACTGAGTTCAACACCAGCTTGCCGGGAGACGAGCTGGTTTTTCCGGATGATGAGGATGAGGTTACGTTTACCGTTGAGATTGCCAGCCCTTCGTCGTATTCCAATGCAGACGAGAACGACCGTTTTATCTTGCTCGGCCTGGATACAGCTTTTCAGCTTGGCCGCGAAAACTACGCTCGGTCGCAGGGCGAAAACATGCTTCGGGTTAGTATCAATGAGCTGACTTCGCCACTGATTACTAACCCCGGGGATAGCTTTTTCCCAACGGATATGGCTGTGGGGCATGCCGGCAAAATGTTTGTAGCCGGGTATGATCCCTCCGACAGTAACAGGGTGATGGTGCGCATATATGACCAAAAAGGCATTTTGTTCCAGCAGCTTGAGGTATCGGCACCGGGAGATCAGCTATCCGAACCGGAACCGGTAATCGGTTTGGCAAAACGCGAGATCACAAAGAACAACGTTAAGAGCGACCGTTTTGAGCTTTTGGTAGCATACAGTGCAGCTGGCGCGGCGGCCGGTACCTCAGGGCAGGGTGGTATGGATGTTGTCAGCTCGCTTTACTGGTTTGATAGCGCAAGTAACGGTGGTGAATACGTTGAAACCTGGACCACGCGCACTGGTACCGCAGGCAAAGATACAGTTCGCTGGGCAGGCATCCACTCCGCAAGCGGTTTTGTCGTGATTGCCGGCGAGACTGACGGCGTGTGGCCAGAACAAGCCTCTGCCGGAGGCGTTGACAGTTTTCTGCAGCGCATAGATTCACAGCCTGACGGGAGTAGTTTTGTACCTAAATTGGCTTGGACACGGCAAGTGGGGTCATCTGCCAAGGACCACGTGGTAGGCGGAAGTGCCGAGGGTGCCAGCCAACTATTATTCGGTTCCGCCCAGGGGGCCGTTAATAATGAGCCTTCACTGGGGTTTGAGGACGCGTATTTTTACACCACAGCGTCGGGAGACGGCAAGCTAACGGTAAATCAGCGCGGCACTCAGGCACATGAAAAAATAACCGATGGTATATTGGCCGGAAACACTTTATGGCTGCTGGGTAATGGCGGTAATAAATACTCAGCTAGGCAGCCAGATGAGGACAGTAATGGTCCGCACCTGACAAGTGAGCGCACCAATAGCGAAAGCGGCTTTGTGCTTGGCTACACCACCAGTGGCGAGTTTGTTCGGGCCTTTAACCTGAATGATGAAAATGATAACTCTAAAGAACAGTTTGCTGCACTAACCGGCTTTTTTGGTGATTTGATCGCTGCGGGCAGTTCTGATGGTGATTTCGCCGGTATTGCGGGCCCCAGTGGCGGCGGGCGCTCAGCTATCCTTGAGCGGCTGTCATTGGTACCCGAGCCTGAGCCAGACGCTGAGAGCAGCGTGTTTCGGAACGAATGGCGCTATCAGTTGAACGTAGGTGACTCGGAAATTACACAGCTAGCTAACTATCGCGACGACGAAATTGTGGCACTAACACAAAAAGGTTCAGTCTGGGTGTTATTACTGTTCAGCCCAGAAGGTGAGTTACTGACACCTTAAACGATGCCTTGCTGGCGATCAGCACTTGCATACAGGCGCACATAGTCCGTGCTGGTAACCACACCCACGGGCTCGTTCTGAGCATCCACAACCAGCGCGGCATTTAGCTGATGTGCGAGCATTAGTCTGGCGAGTTGGTGAGCATCGGTTTCTGGGGCGGCGGTCAGAAACGCCGGCAGTTCAATATGGGTCAGGCTTTGCTCCGTTGCCTCGGCCTGGTGTTCGTGAAGCCAAGCCAAAAGCCACTGCTGCCCGACAAGCCCCGCAATATGCGTGTCTGAGATAACCACCAAATGGTTTGCACCCTGTTCGGTCATGGTCGTGATGGCTTCTGCGACGGTTGCAGAAGCGGGTAAAGAGTACAAGGTAGGGGTGTAGATAGAAGAGACGGGCAAGTAAGGCCGCCGTTCCTTGCGTTCGCCGGCTGCAGCCGCCCCATACTCTTCCAAAGCACGGTGTCGGCCAGACTGCGCCGCTAGTTGAAACTCGGCGTCCGTTGCTTCACCGCGCTCAGTATTGATTGGTTGGCTTTCTGCCAACTCACTCACAGTACCCACGCGACGGCCTCGGAGCACTTCCGGTAATCTTGTCCCAACTGGGCGCCCTGGCTCGCTAACAAAAATAGACACTTGATTTACCCTCTAAAAAAGATCCCTTTAAGTAGATTATCGGCCGGTCAGCGCAGAACGTTAACAGTTAATTACAAGGTTTCTGCTTTGCGTTGACGCATACGTCCGGTCGCCAGCCTCTTGGCTAGCGTTGTTGGCAGGGCCTGTGGCTGCCCGGTTAGCTGATCTGCAACAAATTCTGCAAGCAAAGGGGCGTAGGTTAAACCTTTGCTGCCCATGCCCGTCAAAAGATAAAGCCCTTCTATTTCTTTCCCCTGGCTGTCACAAAACATCCCCGCGACAGGCTGATAATCGTGGGTGGTGCAGCGAAACCCAACGCGGCCCGCAAGCTGCTCCGGCAGGTCACTGGTTGCCAGGCTCTCTGAAATAATGTCCGGCACCATTGATGACAGCGCCGCGATGTTCTCCCGGTGGCTTTCGGTGGTAGCGGCAGGCTCGTTACTATGAATATCAAACGTGGCGCCAATCACAGCCAGCCGATTGTCTTCAGGGCCATGAACCGGGTTGAGATAGCGCGCTCCGCAAACCACCGCACGGGGATTGTCTATCAGGGGCTCGGGCAGGTAAGTGACCTGCCCACGAATAGCTTTGAAGCGGAATGTGCCTGTGCCCGGAATCAACTGTGGGGTAAGATGCCCGGCGCAGATAACCACCTGATCTACATGGATGTCGGAGTTGTGGGGGGCCGTTGCGGAAACGCGCCACTTACCATTGCAAGGCTCCACCTGATTAACCATGTAGGCGAATATTTGTTTAATGCCTGTCTGCAATGCGAGGGATTTACAAAGTTTGTTCGGTTCCAGCCAGCCACAGCCAGGGAACCATAATCCACCACTTGCGAGGCTGGCACCGGTAAGAGCCTCTGCTTCGCGCCGGGTAACTGGGCGCAAAAGCTCTTCCGGGTATTGATTGCGCTCAATAAATCGGCGTTGACGGGACTGCTCGGCGTCACTCCAGGCAAGTTGAATCAAGCCAGTAGGGTGCCATAGCCGATCCCTATACGGTGCATAATACCGCTGGCTGAATGTTAGCGCAGAGAGTGCAAGTTGGGTTTGATGATTAAATTCCACACCAAGCTTTACGTACATGGCACCTTGGAGGTTACCCGACGCGGCAGAACCGGGCTCGTTTGCCGAATCTATCAGCGTAACCGCATAGCCTCTGCGAGCAAGGTTGTTTGCGAGCAAGCACCCGGCAATACCAGCACCAATAATAGCTATTGAGTGTGCCGGCGCCCCTGATGTATCAGGTTTGCTATGCTGACCAGCCTCGCTAACAGGGTGGTTTTGCCAGGCTTCTGGGGGTATACAGGGTTCAAAACCGTTCAGTATCCAGGCATCGGCCTTAAAGCTTAGAGTGCTCCAGGCGTCGTGCGCGTCACCAAAAAACAGAGTTAGGCGAACTCGGCCTTCAGCCAAAACAATGCGATGAGTACCGCAAACCAGTGGCGGGTAATTGGCGATCAGTTCTTTAGCCAGTTCTTGGAGCTCTGGCCACATCGAGAGCGTTTTTCTGAGATCTTGTAGGGTTAGTGGGTAGCGCTCAGAGGCGACAAAATGGAGTGTGGCGGCATGAGCTGGCCTCCAGGTTTGCCACGCCTGCCATGTGGCAAGGAAGTTAAGGCCGGTGCCGAGGCCGGCCTGCGCAATCACAAAAGATCCCGCTTCCGGAACTGAAGAAAAACGGGTCGGTAGGTTGTTGCGTTCGATAAATTCGCGCTGGAACTCTTTCAGCTCCTTTTGAGGACTGAAGTACGCGTGCCCCAAATTCTTAGACTCGGGAACGCCGTTGTGCCAGCTTAGCTCGGCAGCCTCTATTGCAGGCGGAGCAGTGGGAATCGTCATTATTGGTGTCCTGCCGCGCTCTGTTACTTCAGCAGGGTGACGCTCTCTATGATTACCGGTTTTACGGGTACATCAGCCATGCCATGTGCGTGTGCTGTTTTCACTTTGGCAATGGAATCCACTACGCCCATACCCGCAGTTACCTTTGCGAATACCGCGTAGCCGGCGCCGCGAACACCTGCGTTAAGGAAATCGTTGTTCGCCACATTGATAAAAAACTGGGACGTTGCAGAATCTGGGGCGTTGGTTCTTGCCATGGAGACGGTGCCGCGCAGGTTGGGCAAGGTAGGTGAAGCTTCATTTTGTATTGGGGGGCGAGGTTCTTTGCGCGACATCTCGCGGGTAAAACCGCCGCCTTGAATCATAAAACCTGGAATGACCCGGTGGTATATTGTGCCGTCATAAAAGCCATCGCGGGCATATTCGAGAAAGTTCTCAACGGTTTTTGGCGCTACATCAGGGCGAAGTTGCAGCTCTATAGCACCTTCACTTGTTAAAATACGAACCTTGGGTAACTCGGCTTCTGTGGTGCCAGCGTCAGACTGGGCGCACGCCTGAAATGCAAAAGAAGATAAGCCCAGAATCATAAATACGACTTTGATCACATTACTCAAGGGTTTTACCAAATTTGTCATTAACTAGCTCTCAGTTGGTTAGCGGCAGGTCGGATACCTGCAATAATTACATGGAATGGAGTCTATCCCGATCTTAACAGATTTGATCCACAGTTCGGGAAGAACGCCTGCGCACAACGGCCGGCTATCGGCTAACCTTCAGGGAAAGACATTGCGCAGGAAAATACTCACCGGGCCGGGCTGTACGGTAATCACTGTGAGAGAAAGGAGGGGCTAGTGAGAGTCCGTAAAGGATTTGAGGAAAAATCACGGCTTGGGCGTTTGCTGGTCAATCGTGGTTATGTGTCGGAAGGGCAGCTCGAGGAAGGTCTTCGGGTACAGCGTGAAAGTGGCGCACGACTGGGCGAAGTATTTATTACCGCCGGTTGGATAACTGAAAGAGAGCTCAGCCGGGTACTGAAGCACCAGTCTCGTTATCGCAATGCGGCCGCGATGGTCACTATGGTTGCTTTGCCGTTTCAGCCGCTGGTGACATTTGCAGCGAATAGCGATGCCAATGCAGCGCAGGCGGTAGAGGCAGGGGAGTTTTTTGACCCGGCGGAAATGTCGCCGCTGACGGAAGGCCAATTGTCGGCTGTTGCCGGGCAAGGCAACAGCGCTTTGCCTGACCGAATTGGCTCGGTTGCCAGTAAGGCGGGCAGTACGGGCACTGATAAGCATGGCGACAAGCTCCTGCCTGATGTTATTGAAGGCATGAAGCTTACAGCTAATGTGTTCGTTCCGATGCTCAATATTCTGGATTCAGATGTCTCAGTTTCCGGTGTGCATTATCGTGAAAACGAACCTAAATATATTGTGGGCAAAAGCGGTGGGGTTACCATGGCCTTTCCGGAGCGTATTGAGGAAATCCGAATGGATAATATACGGGTCAGTGGTGGGAGCAGCCCTGCCATGGGTAACGTAAGCATCCAGGATATCCGCTTCCACCCCGACTCCAGAATGACAATTTATACGCGCTAATCAGGCGCTGGCAAGAACCGTACGACTTGATACGGTTGTTTGCTGCCCCTTGGCGCCGTATAGCTTTTGCTGACCTGACGCTCCCCGGAAAATATCGGTAAGCCGTGTCAGCCTTTTCTGCAGGTGGCTGATAATGCGCCCATTGTTTTCGTTGAGGAGATGGCATTCACGAAGATTTATGTCTGCTTCTTGCCAGAGAGCGTAGAGGTCGTTTAGGCCGGCACTGCGAATAAAGCGTGAAGGTTCGCCATTTTCTGGCCGAAAGCCCATGGCCACTAATGCGTGGATTTTTTGCTTTGCACGCCCACGAATTTGCTCAAGAATCGCGTTTTTTTCACGCGTCAGTGTGTCGAGCGTTTTAGTGTCGGAACCGGAAAGGCAGGACTTTTCTTTGTGAAGAATATCCGCCAGTGTTTCTAGCTGGCGGATATCCAGGGAAAGAAGGTTTTTCAGATCATCAATTGCGGCCATGATTTACTCACCCGAAAATGCTTTTATCCATATCAAGCATTTTCTGGGCCAGTTTCTCTGCATCAATCTTATAGGTGCCGTTTTCGAGCTGTGAGCGAATTTGTTCGATCCGGTCGTCGTCCATTTCAGGGTAATCCCCCAGCTTTTGTTCCAGCTGCTTAAGATTCCTGGCCTGACTGCTCAAATTAACGTTATCGCCCCGCGCACCTTCAGTCTTGGCATGCGCCTGCTCTGGAGCAGCTTGCTTGGCGCCTTGTGCGTTGGCGGGCTTATCGGCCGTGGTACTCTGGGTGTTGACCTGGCCTCGACCAATTCCATTTAAGTCAACTGACATATCAATACCTGCTTTCAGTTAAGCCACACATGCGTGGGCTGGCTCGGGTTTATATCTGCTTAACGGCATGCGGCTGACATACTTTAGGGGCAGATATATACTTTTCGTTAACATTTTGTCACATCGTCTAATGTTGCGTAGGCGGTAACGAATTCGGCGGCATATTTTTGCCGGCGGAAAGAGCCTGCCAAGCAACTTACGCACTACATGGGTATTTCAACATGCCCGGGTGCCGTCACGTTCGCTTTTACAGTACGAGATGACCCCAGGTTTTCCACTAGAATCTGCTCACCAACGGATGCGTTTGCCAAGGCTTTGCCCCGGCTACGAACAGAAAATGATCCGTTGCGGGCGGTGATAATAACATGATCTCCCCGGCTAACGGCATCTGGCGCCTCAAGCAAATCTGGAGTAAGAGTTGAGCCGGCGTTAACTGGCCTGCGAATGATCATCCCTTCGACCAGGCTTGGGTCGGTTATAATTCCCCGTCGGCTGGCATTCACCACAACAGATTGCGTTTTGAGCATGCGGCTGGTTATGCGTTCGCCTCGGCTCAGTGGGCGCGCAGCAATTAGCGCCGGGCCGTTGATCGACACAGACGTTGTTACAAACATACGCCATGGCCGGTCACCAGTGCAGCTCACTTGCACTGAGGGGTGGTCACTTTTCCACGGGTCGCCGGTAAATTCCACTGCAAGAGCTGCAGGGCAGGGTGCCAATGCGATTCTGCTATCAATGCTGCCGGTCTCAAACGTAACCTGGTAACCCTTTTTTGCCTGTGTTGCTGCAAAGGTTTCAAGAAAAGACGCAGTGGCTTCGCGTATTTCTTTAGCAGTGGTTTTTGCCTGCACGGTGCTGGCCAGTGCCGACATGAGCAGGATCAATACTAAAAGCTGGGTGCGCATATGTCTTGGTTTGTCCTATGCTGTCGGTAATACGGCAAACTTCAATGAAAATACCTAAGGATTGCGGTGCCCTGGCCGTTAAACCGGCTAGTACGCTTGCGGGCGACGTTGTTTTGTCACCCTGACAACTTATTCAATAGAACAGCAAAATGCATGCCGGTATTATCCGGACAGCCAGGAGAGACTGCTATGGCAGGGGTATTAGACAGTGTAAACCAGCGTACGCAGCTGGTTGGGCAGAACCGGTTGGAGCTCCTTCTTTTTCGTTTACGCGGTCGCCAGATATATGGCATTAACGTGTTCAAGGTTAAAGAAGTTCTTCCATGCCCCAGGCTGTCGTCCATTCCCAACAGCCGTGCGGTTGTTCGTGGTGTTGCGCACACTCGCGGCGAAACCATTCCAGTTATTGATTTAGGCATGTCTATTGGATTGCCCGGCATACCTCAGGAAGACTTACCAAGCAGCTTTGTGATCATCACCGAGTACAACCGAAAAACCCAAGGGTTTCTGGTGACCGGAGTAGACCGGATCATGAATATGAACTGGGAAGATATTCTTCCGCCTCCCAAAGGCACAGGTAGGGGTGTCTACCTTACAGCTGTTACAAAAATCGATGGTAAATTGGCGGAAATCATAGACGTAGAGAAGGTTCTTTCAGAGGTTTCACCTCTGAGGGAAGACGTAACGGAAGCGGTTCTGAGTAAAAGCGCGGAACGGGTCCCAGGGCATTTACCTGTTCTGATCGTAGATGACTCTACCGTTGCCCGCCGCCAAATTGAACGTTGTCTGACAGCGATCGGAATGGAAGTCATATCCAAGAATGATGGCAAGCAAGCATACGAATATCTTAAATCAATTACGGCGGACGGGTCGAAGGCAACCGATCACCTTTGCCTGGTTATCTCCGATGTAGAAATGCCTGAAATGGACGGTTACACATTGGTTACCCGGATTAAAAGTGACCCTGCCCTGAGCGACCTGTTTGTTATGCTTCATACTTCATTGAGCGGAGTGTTTAACAAGGCTATGGTCAAAAAAGTTGGCGCAGACGATTTTATGGCCAAGTTCAGCCCCGACGAACTCGCTGAACGAATCATGGAAATTATTGATCAGAACTGATTTGATTGTTTGGTTATTCATTTAAATAGAGATCCAATGAACACGGAAATTACGCCACAGGAATATGAAACCTTCAAATCGTTCCTGCAGGATGCGTGTGGTATTTTGCTGGGCGAGAACAAACAGTACCTCGTCAAAAGCAGGTTACGCCGGATTCTCGAAGAGAACGGTTTGAGCTCTCTGGGAGACTTGCTGGTTTGCTTGAAAAAGCCGGGCAGGGGTAATTTGAGAGAGGTCGTCATAGATGCGATGACTACCAACGAAACTCTTTGGTTTCGTGATAATCATCCGTTCCGCATTTTGCAGGAAAAACTGCTTCCAGAGTTTGCAGAGCGTTCATCTGCTACGCCTTTACGAATCTGGTCTGCGGCGTGCTCTACGGGCCAGGAACCTTATTCGGTTGGCATGATTGTCGATGAGTTCAGGCGGCAAAAACCGGGGAAGCTACGTGATGTAAAAGTAACGGCGACCGACATTTCGAAAAGCGTACTTGAGGTGGCTCGCCGTGGTGAATATGAGATGATCGCCATTGGAAGAGGGTTGTCACCGGAGCGTCAAAAACAGTTTTTTACGCCTTCCTCCAACGGAGGCTGGCAGATTCGGCCACAAATCAAAAGCATGGTCGAGTTCCGGGAACTCAACCTGCTCGAGCGCTATATGCTGGGCAAATACGACATAGTAATGTGCCGCAATGTGTTGATCTATTTCTCTGCAGATCTTAAAAGAGACATTCTTACTCGCATTCACGCTACGCTAAACCCCGGCGGCTATCTTATTCTTGGTGCCTCTGAGTCTCTCAATGGCCTGCCAGATCTGTACGAGATGGTGCAGTGTCATCCCGGAATTATCTACAGGAAAAAATAAGCCATGCCCTTTAATGTCTGGGTGCTGGTAGCGGCACAGGCGTTGGCTATGTGCACAGCGCCGTTTATCGTCTTTATCGGAAGCATTCAGGGGCGGCTGCTTGCGCCCGCTCCGGAGTACGCCACTCTTCCCGTAGGTTTGGTTGTTGTGGGTACTGTCCTTGCTATTAAACCTGCCACTTGGTTGATGGAGAGGTTGGGGCGCAAAAAGGTGATGCTGCTTGGCACATGTATGGGCATGCTAGCCGGGTGCCTGGGTGCGTTCGCTGCCTGGCTCAGCTTTTTTCCCTTGTTATGCATGGCGGCTGTTGTTGGCGGCACCGGGTTAGCCGTGGTACATCAGTATCGCTTTGCTGCCATGGAGTCGGTGCCCGATCACATGGCAGGCTCTGCCGCCGCACGGGTCTTGCTTGGGGGCCTGGTTGCCGCATGGCTAGGGCCAGAAATCGCCACGATGGGCAATGGGGCAGAGGCAGGGCATCCATTTCTGACAAACTGGCTTGGTCTCGCCGGTGTTCAGTTTGTTGCCTTGGTTATCCTTGCGGTTGGTTATCGCGGGCAAGCTGAGCGGGTAAGAGAAGCACACGCGGGCGGTGGCAGGCCATGGCGGGAAATTCTCGCCAACCCGCTGGTCTGGGTAGCCATTAGCGCTGCGGCGATCGGCTATGCGGTTATGAGCTTTGTTATGACTGCAACACCTCTGAGCATGACTGAGATGGCAGGGCATAATCTGGACGATGCCAAACGAGTCATTCAACTTCACATTATGGCCATGTATTTACCGTCGCTTATCAGTGGCTGGCTAACACGGGTAATAGGCATTCCCGTGATGATGGCGGCCGGGCTCTTTGCCTACCTCGCCTGTATTGTATTGGCTGCTAGCGGCGTCAGTTTTCATCATTATCTGTCTGCGTTGGTGTTACTGGGTATTGGCTGGAATTTTCTGTTTGTCGGTGGCACCACCTTGTTGCCACGAGGCTACACAGATGCAGAGCGTTTCAGGGTTCAGGGCCTTAACGATGTATGTGTGTTCGGATCACAAGCAACAGCCGCTTTGTCAGCCGGCGTTATTCTCTCGTGGTTTGGCTGGTCTGTGCTGGTGATAATTGCCGTGCCTTTTCTAATTATCCATGCTGGGTTGATGATTTTTTGGTTAACACGCGGAGACACTAAGGTCCGCGAGTCGGTTTAGACTGCAATCTGCTCAGAATCTTTTTGATTTCAGCAATGAAGGGCTATCTATGGCTTTTTTACGCAATTTTTTGAAGTTGTTGTTCGCGTCGAAGCGATCGCCCGATTTAAAGAAACAGCCGTCAAAGCGGGCTTTGATCTAGAAGAACTTATTATTGTGAATCACAGCCCCGTTAAATAGCTTTCATTTAGAAAGGTAAATGGCCAGTCATCAGAACGAGTATTTCTCCGCCAAATGGGTGCTCGTGCCGCTTGAATGAGGTTCCCGGCTCATAACGAACAATGCTGGTGGCATGGCTTCTCTCCGCCTCTTTGCGGGCCAGAGGTTTTCGAACGACTCCGCCTGATGGGCTGGGCACCCACTCCTGCTCGCAGGTGCGAGCGACAACCTTGCGATCAAAATCCATGTTCAGCATTGGGCACCTCTTTGGCGGATTTGAAAACGTCTAATACGATGAAGGCGCGGGAGTGGATGAGGCAGTACGCGGTTACTTTATTAGCCTCTGAACATCACGAAACGCTGGATGTTTGCAGTGCCGCATCCACTCAAATGCCACCATTTCCACTGTGACGATGCGGGCACCGCTGTCACTGAGCCGATCCAGAGCGACATCCCGATCAAATTCGTTTCGTGATCCCGTTGCATCTGCAACAACCCAAACCTTATAGCCTGCATCAATCAGGCTGAGTGCCGTTTGCATCATGCATACATGGGTTTCGCAGCCGCCAACAATTATGTGTTGCCGGCCTTCCGGGAGGCAATCGACCAGGCCATCGGGGCAGGCGTCGAAGTGGTATTTTGCCAACGTTTGGTGGCACAGATTTTTAACGGACTCCACGTTTGGTCCTAGCTTCTCTGGTAGCTGCTCGGTAGCCAGAGTGGGGATGTCCAGAAGGCCGGCAATTGTGGCGAGAGTGATACACTGATTAACGACTTCCTGTCCGTGGGTAATCGCCGGCATCAATTTTTCCTGAATATCTATCAGCAGCAGAGTCGATTGTTCCGATTTCATGAGCATTGCTAGTCTCCAATCTCGGTTAACCCGATGAACAGGCTAGGGATACCATGGTACTCGTAACAGGCGCGCCGAACACCATGTAGATCATTATTGGCCTAAACCAAAAAAATTGCCGGAAATAACCCAAAGAGAGTTGCCAAGCGACGTCAAAACCATTAAAGTTTGCGCCCTCAAATGAGCGACGATATGGCTGATTTGAAACAGTTTATTGGAGAGGTGGCCGAGTGGCTGAAGGCGCTCGCCTGGAAAGCGTGTATACGTTAATAGCGTATCGAGGGTTCGAATCCCTCCCTCTCCGCCAATTAAAGCCCTGATTTTCTAATGGAAAGTCAGGGCTTTTTCGTTTCTGGAGCAGAATTGGGGCGGAATCCGGTTTTTTCCTGGCTGTAAAAGTTGTGGAGCAGTTGAGATACGCCAGCCGCAGCTACAAGCTAATTTATAGCGAGGGAGCGTATTAAGAGCCGATAATCTGATCGTGATCCGTAATACTTTTCTGATGAATTTCGGCAACCATCCGTAAGGCCCCCACACCAAGGCCACCGAAGGGCGTATAGAGGCCGGACAAGGTTATTGTCTGAGAATAGAGAACCAGTCGCGCAAATCACTCTCTCAGAGCGAGGCGGTCACCAAAAACGCGATCAAACAAAGGTTCGAGGGTTGTTATGTCAAGAAGCGTTTCGTTAACGTCGAAGACGATAATCGATGGACATGTTTTGTGTGACATTTGGGAGCCTCTTTCGGTCACGGCGGATACAAACGGCTGTTAATACGATGGCTTAGTTTTTGACTGTAATCGCTCAAGTATACTTTGAACAGTCACTTTAATATTTATCGACCTACACCTGTTGTGAGGCTCAGAGCCATTAATCAAGTGCTAACAGGCCTCCATCAGATAGTGATTTTCCAGTCTCCGAATTTCCAGAAACCCCAGTCGCTCGTACAGCCGCTTGGCGCGCTGGTTTGCATGCAAAACCTGAAGGCGAAGCGGCACGCTTCTTGAGCGGGCATTTGCCAGCAGTTCATGCATAAGCGTCGCTCCTAAACCTTGCCCCTGATAGCCCGGGCAAATCTGGATCTCGTGTAGCCAGTTGCACTCTTCCAGTTGTTCTAAAATTACAACACCGGCTCGATGCCCTCCAATCTGAATAATATGAGCTGGCCTTGGCTGCTCCCATTTAGAGAAAAACATGTGTCGCTGGAAGGCTTCATCCCAGTTGCCGAATTGGCGAACCACCACATCAAAAAAAGACTCCCGGTTCAGTTGGTAAAGCCAGTCAATGTCGTCTGGTCGCACTTTTCTAAGAGTGTAATTCATTGGTTAGGTACCGTGCCGTGTTTAACGCCTCCTCCAAACCAACAGCCGATTATTCGCCGGCATCTCAAAGTCTGCTTCTAACTCCAGCCCGTTTGCAGCACCGAGGA
Source organism: Marinobacter sp. (assembly GCA_030457765.1). Taxonomy (GTDB): domain Bacteria; phylum Pseudomonadota; class Gammaproteobacteria; order Pseudomonadales; family Oleiphilaceae; genus Marinobacter. Next base: position 14,552 of record JAKDUK010000041.1, read on the forward strand.
ACTTAAGGTCATCCATATCCCGAATGCCCATTGCAGGCTTTTGTTGTTTTAGATGTGTATTGAACTGCTGATTGCTGGCACTGGTGAATGTCCCGCCGTAATTGAATGGTCCATATAAGCAAAAGGCTTCGCCTTGTGAAAGGTTGGCAGCTGCACCCCGAAACATGGCCTCAACTTCTGGCCAAGACATGATGTGTGCCGTGTTGGCCGAAAATACGCCATTGATTGGCGGCAGGTTCCAGTTGCCAATGGTCACATCAAGTGCCAGTGGATCGTTGATGTTGTCGAGCTTTGCCTCTGTAATCCAGGGGAGGCACAACTGATGGTTCTTGGGATGATCGCTTGGCTGCCAAGTGAGGTGTGGCAAGTTCCGGGCAAAATGAACCGCGTGTTGCCCGGTGCCTGTGCCGATCTCCAGAAAGGTTCCGGAAGTGTCGAATATCACAGCGAGTTTTTCGAGAATAACCTGCTTGTTATTCTCGCAGGCTTGGGAAAACGGTTTTCCTTCAGTCATCAGCGGTCCTGCTTTGTTGCTGGTTGCTAAAAATGCCAAGATTCGTACGAATCTAACGTTTACAAGCGACAGAGTCCAAAGGGAATAGCAGCAAATGGCGAGCGTGTTCACCAAACACAATGATACCGAATATGCGGATGCACTGATCTGCGAAGAGGAAGGGCTTGATAGTCTGAGGGTTGCGCTTCGCGATGCAGGAGTGTCCGACGTTAGAGTTCCGAAGGTATACGCTGTGAGCGAAACGGAATTGGCTATTACAGCTATCGATTCCGGTGCGGCAAAAGAGGTCACGCTCAAGATGCTTGGCGAAGGCCTGGCGAAAATGCACAAGGCTGCCAAACCACAATATGGCTGGGGTAGAGATAATTACATAGGGTTATCGCCGCAACCGAACCGCTGGTCAGCAAGTTGGGGCGAGTTTTACGTGAAGGATCGCCTTGCCTATCAGGTTTCGAGAATCCGGGAGCCTTCTGTACAGGCGGCATTTGATGACATCTTGAGCAAATGTGGAGAAAGTCTGGCCGGCTGGCTGAACGAGCATTGCGCGCATCCCAGCCTCCTGCACGGCGATCTATGGAGTGGTAATGTCCTGTTCGATATGGAACGCCCCTGGTTGATCGACCCGGCAGTGTATTGCGGTGACCGAGAGGCAGACCTGGCGATGACTGAAATGTTCGGTGGCTTTGGGGCAGGGTTCTACTCGGCCTATGATCGAGTTTATCCACGCTCAGCGGCTTATCTGCAAAAGCGGGACGTCTACAACCTTTATCATTATCTGAACCACTACAATCTGTTCGGCTCTGGCTATCTCGAAGGTTGCAAGCGAGGGTTTGCGATGGCAAAGCGAGTCGCTGAGAACGCATAAACAAGCGTGCAGTGGCGAAGCTTAAATGATACCGGCGCCTCTCAAGATAAAGACCCCCAATGTTATAGTGACACTGGCCATCAGGGTGGTGATCGCAATGATATTTGCCGCTAGTCTATCGTTACCTCCGAGTGCTTTGGCCATTACAAAACTGGCCGCTGCAGTCGGGCTGGCGAAGAATAAAAACAGAAGGCCTAGCTCGGCACCGGTAAATCCCACTATCCAAGCGACGCCGGTGCAAAGTGATGGCAGTACCACCATTTTCAGCAAGGCACAGCTGAGTGCCGTTGCGCTATCCGAACGCAGGGCGCTAAACGAAACCGTTGCACCTATGCACAGCAATGCCAAAGGTAATGTGAGGGAAGCAAAGTAATCTCCACTGGTTAGTACCCATTCTGATAATTGCAGATTAAGCCAGGCAACCGGAATGGCTGCAAATACAGAGAGAATGAGTGGGTTGCGCAGGATATCCCGAAGGATACGGCGCCATTGCGGAGATCGTCCTGGCTGATACGCCGCAAGCACAATTACCGACAGCGCGTTGTAAGACAAGATAACCACCCCCAGCAGAATACTACCTGCCGAAAGCCCGAAATCTCCGTAAAGATTGGCTGCTAATGCAAGCCCTACAATGCCGCAGTTGCCGCGGAAGGCTCCTTGCACGTATACGCCTCGGTCTTCATGAACAACGCGCCAACGAGCCCACAGCCAGGCCAGGGCGAAACTGGCCAGCGTGGCAAAAAAATAAAAGATCAACAGGCCGAGGTTCAAGGAGGTGCTGAGATCGGCTTTTATAATGCTAAGAAAAACCAGAGTGGGCAGTGTGGCTTTGAAAACCAGTGCCGAGGCCGTATGAACAAACGTATCGTCAATCCAGCCGATTCTTCGCAGCCCAAGCCCGATAAATACCATGGCAAAAACTGGCAATGTGGTTTCCAGTGTTTGCTGGAATACGCTTAATAAATCCATTCACGTCGGCCGGTTAGCAAAAGGGGTAAAACGGTATGATAGATCTGACCAAAAGGTAATGGAATCCTTTACCTAAAGTTACAAAGAGTGGGCTATAGTAAACACAAAGCAAGGCGAAATTTATCGGATCAAGAGGCCAGCATGAGCACCGTAAACCCGACACCTGAGCAACTGAAGCAGGTTCTGGCAAGCACTCCAAAAGACCAGCCGGTAGTAATGCTCAACCTGTTGAGGTTTCGGGACAAGGCAAGCTATGACGGCGAAGCCCCTGAGTTGAGTGGGCGTGAGGCCTACCAGCTTTATATGCGGGAAGCTGCGGCTAGTGTCAGTGCTGTGGGTGCCGAAGTTATTTGGTCTGGTCGAAGTGTCGGCTCGCTCATTGCGCCGCCAGATGAATCCTGGGATCAGGTTTTACTTGTCCGTTACCCATCAATAGGTGCGTTTTTAGCGATGATTGAAAGCTCAGAGTACAAAGGTGTGATAAAGCATCGTACCGCCGCTCTAAGCGACTCAAGACTGGTTGCTAATGTAGAACATAAGGCTGAGTGAGGCAAAGCCTCAACCAAAAAGCCCGGTGTTCAGCACACCGGTTTGGCGTATCAGCATATAGGCCCCTGTGCCGGCCGCAATAGAGAGCAGGGCATTGCGCCGCCAAAGATGAATGATTACAACAAGCACGCCCGCAAGAATTGCGTCAAGCCCCGGCGCTGTCGCTGTCCAATCTCCTGATCGCTGCAAATACACTGTCGCCAGCAGAGCCATTACGGCTGCTGGCAGGTAACGCCCCAGGTGCTTAACAAGAGGGTGTTCGGTGTGGCGCTCAAAAAACAAGAACGGGATAATTCTGGTCGCAAAGGTTGCGGTTGCAGCAACTGCAATGAACGCCACCAAGTAGGTTGTCTCAGACATGGTTGTTGCCTTCGGCTTGATGGTTGGCTCGTAAGTTCCGGTATTGAAGCAAAAGTACGGCGGTCACAATAGCTATGGCGCCGATAAGCTGGTGAGCCGGTGGTAGTAACAGCATGGCAATACCTGCAGCAGCCGCGCCTGCCCACACCGGAAATGCGTCTCCCAGGGCCTTGAGTTGTTCGATCGTTAATACGATAAACAGAGCGACAAGTGCAAACTCAATGCCTGTGCTGTCAAAAGCTACATTTCGGCCCAGTAGTGCCCCCAGAACACAGCCAATCACCCAGTAAACCTGATTGAATGCGGTAATCCGGAAATCCACATCCAGCTCATGGGTTGTATCCTGGGAGCGGGGCCGACTGGTAAGTAGTGAGTAGGTTTCATCTGTTAGACCGAAAATCAGATAGAGCTTGCGCCAGCCAGCGCCCCGGAATTGCCCCAGCAGAGAGAGACCGTAAAAAAGGTGGCGTGCGTTGAGCACAAACATGGCTATGAATACTTCCAGTAAGCCGGCGTTTGCGGCAAGAAGGCTTACCGCCAATATTTGACCGGCACCTGCATAAATCACCACACCCATAAGCGGTGCCGCCCACCATGCGTAGTCGAGTTGGGTCGTAAACAGCACCCCAAAAGCCATGCCTAGAGGAAGGTAACCGAACAGTATCGGAAGTGTGAGGCGAAAAACCAAGGAGTTCATTAGCATCCAAACTGTCTTGAAACGGTGGATAATAAAGAATCACGGGGTATTTTGAAAGTCAGCAAGAGTTCTTCTTACCAGGCATATTCCTTAAGATGGCGCTCTTTACAGGAGATTGTATGAACGACGAAACCGCGTATCAGCCGCAGCCCGATCCCCGGGAGGAAAAATTTGTTGTAGACAAGGATCTACTGACAGAAAATCAACTGACAGGTTTGGCAGAAGAATACTGCACCCGTTATCATGGACTTAATGATACCGAAAACCCTCTTGCTGAACTGAGCCGCATAATGATGGCTATTAAGCGGGGTGAATTGGTGGTTTGGTTTGACCCTGTAGAAAACACAGCCGGGCTTGATGTTCCAAAATGATGGGTTAATCTCTCAGGGTTTCGGTTTGCACCTACCCGGGGGCGTTTGTAAACGGTACAATCTCGCTGTTTTCTGAAAGCGGTGTGCGAGGTGGATTTTGATCAGGGTACTGGTTGTAGATGACCATGAGCTGGTTCGCTCTGGGATCACCCGGATGCTAGCGGACGACCCAGACATTGATGTTATCGGTCAGTCTTCTTCTGGTGAAGACTCAATAGAATTTGTGCGTAATAAGCGCCCGGATATCGTACTGATGGATATCCGGATGCCAGGCATTGGCGGACTGGAAGCCACCCGGCGAATCCTTAGAATAGACGATACGATCCGTGTAATCGTTGTAACCGCCTGCGCAGACGATCCATACCCCGCCCGGGTTATGCAAAGCGGCGCTACGGCTTACATCACCAAGGGTGCTGATATTCGGGAAATGGTTCGTGCTATTCGCATGGCACACGCAGGGCAAAGATACATCAGTCCTGAAATTGCCCAGAAAATGGCCCTGAAGCAGCTAGGCGGCGACAAAGATGAAGAGGGCGAGTCATCGCTGTTTGATCGTCTATCTGAGCGCGAGATGCAGATAGCCATGATGGTCGTGGATTGCCAAAAGGTACAGGACATTTCTGACCGACTTTGCCTCAGCCCAAAAACCGTGAACAGCTATCGTTATCGCATTTTTGAAAAGCTGGAAATCTCCAGTGATGTTGAGTTGGCGCTAATGGCTGTGCGGTACGGGTTACTTGATGCCCACCAGGCCTGATTCTGCGAGTCAAAGCAGCAGGGAGTTCGACAGTAAACACTTCCTGAAACAGCTTACGGAACGCCCCGGCGTGTACCGCATGTACGATGACGCCGGCTCAGTATTGTATGTAGGAAAGGCCGGTAACCTTAAAAAACGGGTCAGCAGTTATTTTCGCAAGACAGGGCTAGCTCCGAAAACGGAAGCTCTGGTGGCTAAAATAGCCTCCATCGAAGTGACCATTACCGGCAGCGAAACAGAGGCTCTGTTGCTTGAGCAGAACCTGATCAAATCTCTGCGCCCGCCTTATAACATTCTGCTCCGGGACGATAAGTCTTATCCTTATATTTATGTGTCTTCCCACCACGATTATCCATCGCTCACCTTTAGAAGAGGGCGCACCAAAAAAGGTAAGGGAACCTGGTACGGGCCGTTTCCAAGTTCTGGTGCAGTGAAAGAGAGCCTTAATGTTTTACAGAAGGTTTTTCGCATAAGGTCTTGTAGTGAAAGCTATTTCAGTAGTCGGTCTCGTCCCTGCCTGCAATATCAGATTAACCGTTGCACAGCACCCTGTGTCGGTTATATTTCGCCCGAGGATTATCAACAGGACGTCCGTCATGCCAGCCTGTTTCTGGAAGGTAAAAACCCGGTCATCATTCGAAATCTGATGGATGCCATGGAAGAGGCCGCTAAAAGCCTCGAGTTTGAAAAAGCCGCCGCCTATCGTGATCAGATCAATCATCTACGCCATGTGCAGGAGCAGCAATCTGTAGACGGCGAGGGTGGCGATGCCGACGTGGTCGCCATTGCCCAAGACGCGGGTATTGTGTGCATAGTGGTCATCATTGTGCGCGGCGGTAGGGTTCTGGGAACCAAGGACTATTTTCCTCGCTATTCTCTCGAGCAATCAGAGGGTGAATTACTCAGTGCCTTTCTTGGTCAGTACTATTTCGGCGGCAACGCCCGTCGTGAAATTCCGAAAGATGTACTAGTGCCGGTGGATGTTGAAGGTCAGGCGCTCCTTGCGCAGGCGCTTTCCGATGCAGCAAACCGCGAGACCCGTATACGTGGAAATGTGCGCGGCGAGCGTCGGCGCTGGCTGGAACTGGCCATGACCAATGCCAGGCAAACCTTGCTTACTCATCTAGCCAGCAAGGAAACGGTTTATCGGCGTTTGCTGGCGTTGCGAGATATGCTGGAGCTTGCCGAAACGCCGTCGCGAATGGAGTGTTTCGATATCAGTCACAGCCACGGTGAAAATACCGTCGCATCCTGTGTCGTTTTCGATGAGAATGGGCCGCTGAAAAGTGATTATCGGTTGTACAATATCGAAGGGGTGAAAGCCGGAGACGATTACGATGCCATGCGCCAAGTGCTGACTCGCCGATATCGCCGTATGATTGCAGGCGAAGGCAAACGCCCGGATCTTGTATTTATTGATGGCGGTAAAGGCCAGTTGAACATTGCCCGGGAAGTGTTTGATGAACTTGGTGTGTCTGATATTCCCCTGATTGGCGTAGCCAAAGGCGTAACCCGGCGCGCAGGCATGGAGCAACTGATTGACGCCATGACCGGTGACATATTCCGGGTACCTGCCGATTCACCGGCATTGCACCTGATTCAGCACATAAGGGATGAGTCACACCGTTTCGCTATTACCGGGCACCGCGCAGGGCGGGACAAAAAACGCCGCCAGTCTACCCTGGAAGGCATAGAAGGGGTCGGCCCAAAACGCCGCCGAGAGCTTATCCGCTACTTTGGCGGCATACAGGAACTACGCAAAGCCAGTGTTGATGAAATGACTAAAGTTCAAGGTATCAGTAAATCACTGGCTGAAAACATATACGCAGCACTGCACGATGAGTCATAACAGTATGAATTTACCCAACCTGCTCACACTTTCCCGCATCATCATGATTCCGGTTTTTGTGGTGGTGTTTTACCTCCCAGTGCAGTGGAGTTATATGGCGAGTGCGGCAATTTTTGCCATAGCGGCGGCCACAGATTGGCTGGACGGCTATCTTGCCCGCAAGCTTGATCAAAGCACGCCTTTCGGCGCTTTTTTAGACCCGGTTGCTGACAAATTGATGGTGGCGGTCGCGCTGGCGTTGTTGATTCAGGAGTATTCCACACTTCTGCTTACCATACCGGCAACGGTGATAATTGGCCGGGAAATCGTCATCTCCGCTTTGCGGGAATGGATGGCAGAAATCGGCAGCCGCGCCAGTGTTGCTGTGTCCTACATCGGTAAGATTAAAACCACGGCGCAGATGGCGTCTATTGTAGGTTTGCTGGCGTTCCCTCCCGGACAGCTCCTTTCAGAGATCGCCGTAGGTCTGTTGTATATCGCAGCGATGCTAACTCTCTGGTCTATGGGGCTTTATTTAAAAGCTGCATGGCCGGATTTGTTTCCGGATAAAGACTAATTCTGGTTCATTTCACATGCGTTTGCCCAGGCTATAACCTCCCCGGCGAGCCTTTTGCCTACGCCGCCGAACGCCTGAACCACTGCATCTATGCTTGTATCTTCGGCAGGCGTAGACACAATGAAACGCT
>JAKDUK010000111.1 GCA_030457765.1 Marinobacter sp.
AACTTTGCCAATGGTGGCGCGGCCATCAGTGTGCTGGCCAAATCACTGGGTGCGGAGCTGGAGGTGGTCAACCTTGGCACTGTGGCGGAGATTGCGCCGGATTTACCGGGGGTTATAGACGCACGCATAGCCCCCTGCACCCGCAACTTTGCCGAAATTGATGCCATGACCAGCGAGCAGCTATGCGCCGCCATTACCCACGGCGATGCCGCTGCCCAGCGGGCGGCCGATAACCACTGCCAGCTGTTTATCGGCGGCGAAATGGGCATAGGCAACACCACGTCGGCTACGGCCATTGCGTGTTCGCTGATGAGCAAGAACCCCATGAAGCTGGCCGGCCCGGGCACGGGTTTGAACCTGGCCGGCGTGCGTCACAAGGCCGAAGTTATTATCAGCGCCGTTCAACGCCACGATAACGATGACGACGGCGAAGATGCCATGGCGGTACTCAAGGCCTTTGGCGGATTTGAGATTGCCGCCCTGGCGGGAGCTATTGCCGGTTGTGCCGCACGCTCCATCCCGGTGCTGATTGACGGCTATATTGTCTCGGTTGCCGCGTTAATTGCCGTAAGCCACCAACCGGGCATTCGCCCCTGGCTGCTCTTTGCCCACCGCTCTGCCGAGCCTGGCCACCAGGCTATTCTGAACGCGCTGAAGGCAGAGCCCCTGCTGGATCTGGGTATGCGCCTGGGCGAAGGCAGCGGTGCGGCGGCGGCCATTCCGCTGCTGAAAATTGCCTGTGAGTTGCACAACGGCATGGCCAGTTTTGAAGACGCCGGTGTCAGCAATAAAGACGAGTAGTACCAGAAAGGACAATCAAGATGGCTGACAGCACCACGGTGTTTGATCTCATTCGCCACGGCGAACCCGAAGGCGGCCCCATGTATCGCGGCAGCAAAGACGATCCGCTGAGCGAGGCCGGTTGGCAACAGATGCGCGGCGCGATTGCCGAAACTGATAACTGGGATGCGATTGTCACGTCGCCCATGCTGCGCTGTGTGCACTTTGCTCAGGAATTGGCAGATCGCTATAACATTCCTCTGCACAAGGACGAACGCTTGCGGGAGATTAACTTCGGGGAATGGGAAGGTCGCACTGCCGAGAATGTTATGGCCAGCGATGGTGAAAGGCTCAGCCGGTTCTGGGCAAACCCGGTTGACTGCACGCCTCCGGGCGGCGAACCCGTCGCCAGCTTTAACCAGCGTATTATTGAGAGCTGGCACCACTGGCAGCAGGCGCTTTCAGGCCAGAATGTACTGATTGTGTGTCATGGCGGCGTGATCAGGATGATTGTTGCCAACGCCATGAACATTCCGCTGCATCACGCGTTTTCCAGCCTGAGCACCCCTTATGCGTGCCGCAGCCGGATTCAGGTAAACACCTCAGAGCACGGGCAGTTTCAAAGCCTTGTGGCCCATGGAGCGATCACGGCTTCAACACCCTAGGCAACCCGGCAATGCTCATCACCACCTTATGGCTCAGCGCGGCCAACGACTGGTTTAGCCAGCCCAGCTCATCGGCAAAACGACGGGTGAGCGGGTCCATGCCAATGGTGCCCAACCCCACTTCGTTACTGACAATTACCAGCTCACCAGGGTAACCGCTTACCTGTTCCAAAAACGCTTGCCGCTCGCGGGCAAAGGTTTCGTCGCCGGCGTGCAGCAAATTACTCAGCCACAGGCTCATACAATCCACTAACAGGCAGGGCGTATCAGGCGTTTGCGCATAGCGGCCAAGCACGGAGGCCAGGGCAAGGGGCTCTTCCGCCAGGCCCCAGGCAGATGGGCGCTGTTGCTGGTGACGCTGAATGCGCAATTGCATCTCGTCATCGCCCGCCGTAGCGGTTGCCAGATACACCACGGACTTGGATGTTTCAGAAGCCAGGCGCTCTGCAAGCGCGGTTTTACCGGAGCGTATACCGCCAAGAACCAGGGTATGCATGTTTAGAGGTGTCTCCCAGAATCAAGAAAGCATGCTAACCGGCCCTTATGGCATAACGCAAAAAAGCCCCGCAAGCGGGGCCAGAGTCGGAGAAGGAGAAACCCCGGATCAATCAGAACTTAACGCGGGCGCCGGTCATGGCAATGTTGATGTTGTCATAGCTGCGCTCTTTCGCACTCAACTCGTAGTTGTTGAACGAGGCGTACATATCCAGCCATTTTGCCGGTGCGTATACATAGCTGATACCGTAAGCTTTAACTTCACTTCCGCTTATGGCAACTTTTGTGGGCACAGGGCTGCCGGTCTTTGGCTGAGAGTAGTCAGTGCGATCTTCACCCATGGCGTGATGAATCGCGAATGAATGCTTACCGGTTTTATAACCGGTTTTCACCATGTAAAACTCTGAAGCGCCTTTGGTGCTGCCGTCCTGGTTTGAGTACACACCGGTGAGGTTAAAACCACTGGTGTGCAGCCAGGAGGCCGACCCGCCAAACACGTCTACCTTATCAACCGCACCACCTACATCCTTACGTGAGTAGCCAACGCCGGCTACCAGCTTACCCGCCAGCGGCAGGGTCACTTTCGCCGCCAGTTCGGTGACGTCATCACTGCCGGAGCCACCCTTTTTACTTTTGTAGCCCTGGCTCACAGAAACACTCAACGGGCCAAACTTCGGACTGTCGTAGCGTACGCGGTCGTAACGCTGCTCAAAATCCTGGTTATGCAATGCCTGGATGAGTTTCACATCGTTGTCAGTGCCATCTTTAGCCACAAACGGCAGGGAGCCGCCCATCAGGCCCAGGTTGGAGAAGGCGGCCACTTTGGTGCCGGAAAGGTCAATCTCGGTATTGCCATCGGCGGCACCTGAGCCCTGACCGATAGATACCTGGCCAAAATCACCGGCCACAAATACGTTGATGTGGCGCTCTTCCAGATCACCGTTTATAGAGCGATTCTCCGGAGTGACTTCTTTTGAGTCGTTATGCTGATACTCAAACTCCACATGGGTACCGATTCGTACGCCAAGGTCTTCCACTTCCTTGCTGATCTTTGCACCAAAGCGGCTGGATGCGTACTTGCTGTCCACAATATAGGTTTCCGAGCCATGGCCGGTATCGCCGTACATTACTGCCATGTTCACCCAGCCGTAGGTATCAATGTCCACATCCGGCACTTCAACGGTTTTGGCAGAAACCGGAGCGGCCGCCAGGCTGCCGCTTACAAGAGCAATGGCAAGATATAGCTTGTGTTGGTGTTTCATAGTACAGACTCCGGAATATCAATGGCTAAAGTCGAATAACTCTGAATGAGTAGTAGGCTAACCATAACCAGATCCAACTGCGCGGGCTTGATCAGAATCAAGTTGTTGCGGCTTCTGCCATTGCCTAGGGATAAACACCTAGTGTCCTGCCTGATAAACACAAGGTATGCGAAGCGTCACCTTTTGATGCCATCCTGACCGCGCAACCGCCGGTTTCTGCTATAGTTTTGCCAAGCATTATTTATTCCGCCCCGGAGGCAGCATGCAGGCTGAACTGATTGATATACGCAACCACCTTATCCAGCACTCGCCGTTTAACGAGATGCCGGAAGAGCTGGTTAATCAGCTCACCGCCAGCATAGAAATCAGCTACGTGCGGGCAGGTACCGAAATACTGGAAACAGGCCAGCCCAGCTCCCACCTGTATTACCTTCGCAGTGGTGCCGTAGAGATATTTCGCCGCTCCGGCGAGCTTTACAACCGCATAGGCGAAGGCGAGATTTTTGGCCAGTTTGGCCTGCTCATGCAGCGGCAGGTAAGGTTTCCGGCCCGGGCGCTGGAAGATAGCCTGCTTTACCGAGTGCCAGCGGACACCTTTCACACCTTGTTTGAAAACGACGAAAACTTTGCCGACTTTGTGGAGATAGAAGACCGAAGCCGCCTGCGCTCTGCCCTGTCCCGCCGGGAAAAGTCCAACGCTTTAATGACCTCCCGGGTTAGCCGGCTGATCTCCCGTAAAACCGTCTCGGCACCCAGCACTGTGCGCTTGCAGGAAGCTGCCCGCATTATGACGGACAACGGCGTGTCTGCCCTGCTTCTGATGGAGGGTGAAGGCGACAAAGCACGGCTTGTGGGCATTATTACCGACCGGGATCTGCGCACCCGGGCAATAACCGAGGCTTTGCCCTCTGAAACCCCGGTTAGCGAAATCATGTCCGCAGGGCTGATTACCATACGTGCCAGCAGTTATATTTTTGAGGCCATGCTGACCATGCTGCATAACAACGTGCACCACCTGCCGGTGACAGACGGGCATGAGGTTCGTGGTGTGGTCGCGCTTGCAGATATTGTGAAGTACGAGAGCCAAAGCAGCCTGTATCTGGTAAGCAATATTTACCACCAACAGCATGTGCGAGGCCTGAAGAAGATCAGCCACGACGTGCGTGACAGCTTTGTGCGCATGGTTAATGAAGACGCCAACTCACACATGATCGGCAGCGCCATGGCCGGTATAGGCCGCAGCTTTACCCAGCGCCTGCTGGAGCTGGGAGAAATAGAATTAGGCCCACCACCTGTGCCTTACTGCTTCATGGCTCTGGGCTCCATGGCACGGGATGAACAGCTGGTGGTCACAGACCAGGACAACGCCATGATCCTGGACGACAGCTTTGTGCCAGAGGAACACGATGCATACTTTCTGGCACTGGCAAAGTTTGTGTCTGACGGCCTGGCAGAATGCGGATATACCTACTGCACCGGGGATATCATGGCTACCAACCCGAAATGGCGCCAACCCTTGAGAGTCTGGCGGCATTACTTTACTGACTGGATTGAAAACCCCAAGGCCGAGGCGCTTCTTAACAGCAATATTTTCTTTGATCTGGACGGCATATACGGCAACACGGAGTTTGCGGAAGAGCTCAAATCCCTGGTGGCGATGAAAGCCAGCAACAGCCAGCTATTTCTGACTCTGATGGCGCGCAATGCGCTCAACAGAACGCCTCCCCTCGGTTTTTTCCGCACCTTTGTGCTTGAAGAAGACGGCAAACACC
>JAKDUK010000042.1 GCA_030457765.1 Marinobacter sp.
AACCAGTGACCCTCGCCTTGTAAGGGCGATGCTCTCCCAGCTGAGCTAACCACCCACACTGGTACCTTTCAAAGGCACTCACTTGAAAACGCTAATATTGCCTGCGAACAAACGTTATTGCTCAACCAAGTGAGAGGCGCATTTTAAGCATTTGCCCAGCGGTGTCAAATCTTTTTCCAGAAACTCTAGAAAATCCACCAACCATCCGACTCGGCCGCCGCTCTGCGTTCTCGCTCTTGCTCCAACATTGCGTACTCTTGCTCCAGTTGTTCAATTTTCTGATCTGTCTCCAACGGAACTGTCGGGTCGCCACCAAATGGCCAGTACCAGGAGGCTGATTGGTATTGCCCCTCACGCTCCAGCCTTTCCAGCTCAGCTTCACGCTCCTCCTCCAGAAGCGCCATACGCCGCTCGTAATCGGCATCCTCATTGGATTCCACAATGGAGGCGGCGGCGTGATTAGGTGCCAGCAAATCGCTGTTCAAAAAGCGGGTTGACACTATCTCTTGCGACTGCATGGCGTAATCACGGGTAACCAACTGCAAATCACCCTGCGCCAGCGGGTGCTCTGGATCTAACTCAGGATTACTCTGGGTTGGCTCAGTTAGCTCGTTATATCGCAGATAATAAATCTGGCCGGGCTCAACTTTAAGGGTGGCATCTGCAATCAAGCTAAGGCTGAACGAGTTTAATCCTTCAAGCCCGAGTAGTGGCCGGCGCATAGCGATTTGGCGCTCTCCGGGGCTAACCACCAACCAGGTAAAGCTGTCATTGCGGATATTGAAATAATGACTGTCATCGACATACACGCTGGGTGCTTCAATTTCATCGGCGGCCCACTGGGAATCCGTGCGATAGAAATACAGAACCGCATGCTTGCGATCCCAGCTGTCGTTATCAATATGCACAAAATCATGGCCAGAAACCGGGTGCAGGTAAGATCCTACGCTTTTACCGATGGACTGGTAGATCGTACAGCCTGGCACGGACATCAACGGCAAAATCAACAGCACACAGGAGCAAAACGAGCGCCACTTAAAGGGCTCAAAAAACAGTTTGAACGACTCGAAACAAAGTACTGGGGTTTTCATTTTTGTTAACTCTTCATCCTTTGGTGAGTTGCCTGATCATAGCAACTGCCGAACCGCATAAATGAGAGCCACCGCAAGGGATGAATAACAAACCGTTACAATACCGGGCGCCACCTCCTTGCGACGCCACTTACAACACCTGAATACGAATTTCAGATCGGCTACTGGCCCGCCACCTGACTACGCAGCTGATTAACCTCCTCAGACAAACGCACCAGGCGCGACGTAACCTGAGCACGGGACGAATCAATCGCCTGAATATTCCGCTTCAATGCCGCCAACTCGTTTTTGAGATCTTTAACATCACTGCGGCTCGACAGCTTTTTCTCCAAAGCCGACAAGCGCCCTTCTATGCCACTGATTCCCAGCGTTTGCTCCTGCTCAAAACGACGCACCCGCCGCTCAACCACCTGATCCACATTCGCCAACTGTTTACTCAGTTTGGTCAGTTGCTCCGCTGCCTGGCGATTCGCATCTTCTAAAGCAGCCACCGACGTTTCCGTCTGCTTCGTTAACGCGGCAAGATCCGAACCTAACGATGTTCGAACCTTCTCAACCGCTGAACCAACATCCGCCATAGCCTTCTCACTTTCCGCCAGCCCGGTTTCTATAGCTGCAACACGCTCCTGCTGGTCATTCAATCGCTTCTTGTTGCGCTCATTTGCGATCACCCAAAGCTTACGAATCTCGCTATCTGCGGCATCAAGCTGCTTCTTCTGGGCTTTAACCTGCTCGGCCAACGAGGCGCGACTCTCCTGCAGGCTCTCCCCGGTTTCCGAAAGATCGCCCTCAAACCTGGCCAGCGCTAACTTACTCTGCCGTGCCCCGTAATCCGCCTCTTCAACTTGCACTTCAAGCATCTGAATTCGCTGATTCTGAGAATACCATCCCGCCACAGCGGTTACAGCCGCCACAACAACCAACAACCACAACGCCGCTAAACTCGACCGACCGCCGCCGCCACCGTTGCCGCTCCTACCACCCTTGGCAGCCTTCGGTGGTTTGGACTGACCACCTGCACCCTCGGCTGACGATTTAGGTTTCTTCTGCACTGGCGCCTTCTTCTGGGACATGCCAACAGGCCGTTCTGCTCTCAAGTCATCGTCATCTGGACGGATGGGTTCCATTACAGCTCCTGAGTATGGGCGATTCAATTAATTGACACTGATAATACATGCACTCGCTGAAGGGTTGAAATGACGAAGCATACAGACAACTATCTGCCAGTTGCAGGCGCTCCACTATAAGCAGACCAAAAGCTGCCCAAACACCTTCCTTGCATGGCAGATAGCCAAAACATACAATGTCCGGCTTTCCAATTATCACAGGACTGTTGCGTATGCAGCCGCTTGTAGGACTTATCATGGGCTCCCAATCCGACTGGCCCACCATGGAACACGCCGCCAATATGTTAGAAAAACTCGGCGTGGCCTACGAAACCAAAGTCGTCTCTGCCCACCGCACCCCAGACCTGCTTTTCGACTACGCCAAAAGCGCCTCCAACCGCGGCCTGAAAGTCATCATCGCAGGCGCAGGCGGCGCAGCGCACTTGCCCGGCATGGTCGCATCACAAACGTCCTTACCTGTGCTGGGTGTGCCCGTACAATCCAAAGCCCTGAACGGCCTGGATTCGCTGCTTTCTATCGCACAAATGCCAGGCGGAGTTGCCGTAGGCACCCTGGCTATCGGCAACGCGGGTGCCACCAACGCTGGCCTGCTAGCCGGGCAGATTATAGGCACCTACGATGAGACCGTTCGTAAAGCCATCGACGAGTTTCGGGCAACACAAACCCAAACAGTTCTAGACAATCCAGATCCAAGAGAGCACACATGAGAATTGGTGTATTAGGTGCCGGCCAGTTGGGAAGAATGCTCGCCCTTTCCGGTTATCCACTGGCCAAAACCTTTGTTTTCTATGACATGTCAGGCAGCCCCAGCGCCGGATTGGGCGAGGTCATCATTGACCGCGAAGGCAAGTATCTGGACGATTTTCTGTCGCGGGTAGACCGCGTTACCTACGAATTTGAACACCTCCCTGTAGAAGTAGCCGAAAAACTGGCCAAAGAAAAAATCGTTCACCCCAGCCCTCGTGCCCTGGAAATTTGCCAAAACCGTGAAGCCGAAAAAACATTGTTCAGTGAACTCAGCATTCCAACGCCACAATGGAAAATGGCAGACAGCGCCGCATCCCTCAAAGAAGCGGCACAAAGCCTGGGCTGCCCGGTTGTGGCTAAATCCAACACCGAAGGTTACGACGGCAAGGGCCAGGCCGTACTAAAAAGCCCGGAAGATGCAGAAGCGGCCTGGGAATCCATCGGCCATACACGGCTCATGGTAGAAAAGTTTGTGGAATTCAGCCGTGAAGTGTCCATCATTGCCGTACGCGCTGAAGATGGCCAGCTAGCGTTTTACCCCATCTCGGAAAACGTCCACCACGACGGCATTCTTCGCTACTCCATTGCACCGGCGCCCAAGCTGGAAAACCACATTCAGGAAGATGCAGAGCAACACATCAAAGCTCTGCTTAACGAGCTGAAGTACGTAGGTGTACTTACATTAGAGCTTTTTGAAACGGCCAATGGCCTGGTCGCAAACGAGATGGCACCACGAGTTCACAACTCAGGGCACTGGACGATTGAAGGCGCCATGACCAGCCAGTTTGAGAATCACATTCGGGCGGTGAGTGGTCACCCGTTAGGCAACGTTGAGCCGCGCGGCTTGAGCTGCATGATTAATATCATCGCAGAGCACGGCGATGTTGAACGCCTGCTAGAACTCCCTTACGCTCATGTACACCTCTACAACAAAGGCGAACGGCCTGGCCGCAAGCTTGGCCACGTAAACATTCTGGCGGACAGCTACGCCGAGCTGGTGTGGCGAGTGAGGAATTGCGCGCAATTTTTGCCCGGCAGCCCCGAGTTCAGTAGTTCGCTAGATACCAACAGCAAAGACTGAATCGCCTTGAGGGGTTGATATCGCTCAAATCGCCCCTATATTAGAGCAGTGACAGTCAATTATAACCGAGAGAAACAGGGAGACGACCTCATGGCATTTGAACTTCCAGCACTACCCTACGAAAAGAACGCACTAGAGCCGCACATCTCGGCTGAAACCCTTGAGTACCATTACGGTAAGCACCACAACACTTACGTAACCAAGCTGAACGGCCTGGTTGAAGGTACCGACAACGCCAACAAATCGCTTGAAGACATCATCAAAAGCGCCAGCGGCCCGCTATTCAACAACGCAGCCCAGGTATGGAACCATACCTTCTACTGGAACTGCCTGAGCCCCAATGGCGGCGGCGAACCTACCGGTGCAGCCAAAGAAGCCATTGAAAAAGCCTTTGGCTCATTTGATGATTTCAAAAAAGAGTTCAACGATAAAGCCGCAAACAACTTCGGCTCTGGCTGGACCTGGCTCGTTAAGAAAGCAGACGGCAGCGTTGCCATTGCCAACACCAGCAATGCAGAAACACCGCTAACCGGTACTGATAAGCCAGTGCTAACCGTTGATGTGTGGGAGCACGCGTATTACATCGATTATCGCAACTCTCGCCCGAACTACCTGGAAGCGTTCTGGAACCTGGTTAACTGGGATTTTGTGAACGAAAACCTGGCCTGATCAGGCAAACAGGGTTTCCAGTCGCGGCCGGCAACGGCCGTAATAGAAAATGCCCGCTGAACGCGGGCATTTTTGTATGACCACCCGCCAGGTTTACAAATAAAAACGTAAGCGCCCTGAAGTATTTGAAAAAATCGCCGATACTCCATGGAGTACAATTTAAGCCAGATCATAATCCGCGCTTTCGCCAGTGTGTTATGTTGGCCGTTGATATTCATCTATCACAAAAACCGGGCGCCTGATAACAGGCTAAAGATGAGTCTGAATGCAGAAATTTTTCGAGGTTAAAAACCGCCTTGACTACCGAATTCTCAGATGGATACTTTCGGTCGCACTGACCAGCGGTGTGATCGTCAGTGCCATACAGGTGGTAATCGATGCACAACGCGTATCGACTGATCTGGACAACCAGGCCAAGCAAACCATCGCGATGGTCAAAGATGCAACTACCCAGGCCGTATTCAGCATAGACAAAGACTTGGCAAACCAGGTGGTAGATGGCTTATTCGCCCGGGACGCTGTTCACCTGGCCCAGATTCTTCACGCCAACGGCGAGCCCCTAAGCACCCGCGAACGACCATTAACAGACGCTGTGTACCGCACGCCGATCAGCTGGATTTTTGGTGCCGAACGGCAGTTCCGCACAGAGCTGACGCGCCGCGGCGACCCGAATACCGTTTACGGCTATTTTGTAGTTCATTACGACACAGCACCAGCTGGCCGCATGTGGCTGAGCCGGGCCATCATTACTTTCGCCTCGGTTATTGCAACGGCTGTCATTCTTGGCATGGTACTGTACTTCGTTTTTTACATGCTTCTGACCCGCCCCCTGCTACGTATTGTGAACTCTGTAAAAGAGGTAGACCCCGCCTACCCAGACAACCGTTTAATTGCGACACCCGCCGGGCATGAAGAAGACGAACTCGGGCATTGGGTTAGTGCCACCAACACCCTGCTTGTCGGCATTGGCGAAAGCCAGAAGCGCTACCGCGAAGCGGAAGACAGAATAAACCGACTTGCCCGTTACGATCAGCTTACCGGGCTGCTCAGCCGTGACAGTTTTATGGCTCAGTTAGATAAAGACATTCAACAATCGAAACACCAGCAAACCCTGTTGTCTGTGATCGTACTCGGCATTGATGATTTTAAATCCATTAACGATCAGTGTGGCTTTCGCACCGGGGACCTTACCCTTCAAACCGTTGCCGATCGGCTCATCGATATCCTGAACGGCTCGCGTTTCACCATTGCCCGCCTTGGCGGGGATCAGTTTGCTATTATTGAAAAAGGGCTAAATGATGGCTTTCAAGCTGCAGACACTGCTGAGGCCATACTGGCAGGGCTGAGCAACACCATGGGAGTGGAGGGCCAGAATATCTCTATAACGGCCACACTGGGCATTGCCCTATACCCCTCCGATGCCATCCAACCAGATCGACTGCTTCAAAGTGCCGAGCAAACCATGATGCTGGCAAAGCAAAAGGGCCAGGATCACTTCCAGTTTTACGTGGCAAGCATCGATCAGGAAATACGCGATCGCAAACAGCTAGAGAAAGATCTTTCGCAAGCTCTGGCACTGAACCAGTTCCACCTGGTTTATCAGCCCCAGATAGATCTTCAAACAAAACGGGTGATTGGCGCGGAAGCACTGCTCCGCTGGGAACACCCCGTGCGCGGCCTGGTACCTCCCGACTACTTTATCCCGGTTGCAGAAAACAATGGGTCTATCGTTGAGATCGGTCAATGGGTACTGGAGCAGTCTTGCCAGCAGGCCAGACTGTGGGCAGAAAAGGGATTACCTCTGCGCATCGCGGTAAACTTGTCTGCGGTGCAGTTACGCCAGGAACGCATTGCAGAGAATGTTCTGGACACCCTGAAGCACCATAACATTCCCGCGGGCAGGCTGGAGCTGGAAATCACAGAAACCAGCTTCATGACAAACCTGTCAGATGCCGTCGCCAAACTGCACACCCTGAACCGAGCAGGCATTAGCCTTGCGGTAGATGATTTTGGTACTGGCTACTCATCGCTTACCTATCTCAAAAAAATGCCGGTACAGCACCTGAAGATCGACAAACAATTTATACGGGACCTGTTGATTAACGAAGAAGACACCCGCATTACAAACACCATTATTGATCTCGGCAAAAGCCTCAATCTAACAGTCATTGCAGAAGGTGTAGAAACGGCCGAACAGGAGTACTACCTCAGCCAGCGCGGTTGTAAGCTGGCGCAAGGATACTTCTTCAGCAAGCCGGTGCGCCCTGCGGATTTTGAGACATTCGTTCAAGGGTTTCACAAGAACCTGGTAGACAATAACGCCTGATTCATTACCTGTGAGGATTTGCCGTGGGAACTACTATTATTGGCCTGATTGTTATTGCTGTTGCGGTACTCTATCTGGTTTTTATCTACAACCGCCTGGTTTCTCTGCGCAACCAGTTTAAAAACGGCTTTGCCCAGATTGACGTTCAGCTTCAGCGCCGACACGATCTTATCCCCAACCTGGTGGAATCTGCCAAGGCCTATCTTGAGCACGAGAAATCGACACTGACTCAGGTAATGGATGCCAGAAACAGCGCCGTAAGTGCCCAAAAGGATGCCGCCAAAGACCCGGGCGACGGCACTAAAATTCAACGCCTTGGTGGCGCCGAGAACCTGCTCACCAAAGCCCTGGCCAACTTTTATGCCGTAGCCGAGAACTACCCGGATTTGAAAGCAAACGAAACCATCCAGCAACTGATGGAAGAGCTTTCAAGTACAGAAAACCGGGTGTCCTTTGCTCGCCAGGCGTACAACGATGGCGTAATGAACTACAACACCTTCCGCGAGCAGTTCCCGAACAACGTACTCGCAGGCATGTTTGCATTCAAAGAAACGTCGCAACTGGAACTTGAGTCTCCTGAGGCCAGACACGCGCCCAAAGTGGCCTTTTAAGGCCCTGAAACATGGCTCATTCCGGTTTTTTCCAGCGCCAGGCCAGTGCTCGGCGCAATACCAGCCTTCTGGTGCTTCTATTCCTAACCGCGGTCGTGCTGATTACCCTCGCTGTGTGCCTGGTGGGGTATCTGGTCACCCGCAGTGAAACCTCGGCCCAACCTTTTCATTACTGGTTGCTCTCCAGCCATGGGCTGATCACCGCCACCGCCGTGGTGGCACTTATAGGCATGGGTTCACTGATACGCTGGGTAGATCTTGCCGGCGGCGGCAGCCGTGTTGCAAAAATGGTGGGTGCCCGGCCTGTTGATCCAGACACCCGCGACAGCCACGAGCGCACACTGCGCAATATTGTAGAAGAAATGGCCATAGCCAGCGGTGTGCCCGTGCCAGAGCTCTACATCATGGATAACGAAACCGGTATCAATGCCTTTGTGGCAGGATACACGCCCGGCTCTGCCGTGATGGTAGTGACCCATGGTGCGATCACCCAGCTAACCCGGGATGAACTTCAAGGAGTGGTAGGTCACGAGTTCAGCCATATTTTCAACGGCGACATGCGCTTGAACGTGCGACTTATCGCCCTGCTTTCAGGCATTTTGATGATCGGCCAGATTGGCGGCTTTCTTCTGCGCTCATCTTTTTACAGTGCTGGACGAACAACCGCCCGCAACCGTGATGGCCGGGCCCAGGCGGCCATGGGCATTCTGGGTGTAGCGCTGTTTGTAATCGGCTACGTGGGCGTTTTTTTCGGCCGCCTGATTCAGGCCGCCGTATCACGCCAGCGAGAAACTCTGGCCGATGCCTCGTCGGTACAATTTACCCGCAATCCGGACGGTATTGGCGGAGCCTTGTTCAAAATCGGGTTAAAAGGCAGCTATCTGGACACCACCGGCCATGCCAACGACATGAACCACATGTGTTTTGGCGAAGCCGCACGTATGAAGTTCAGCTCGTTGCTCGCCTCCCACCCGCCGATTGAACAACGCATTAACGCCATCCAGCCAGGGCTTGTGGCCCGCCTGAAAAGCCGCCTCAGGGATACCGAGACAGGCGCGGTTCTGCGCACAGCCGCAGGCGAGGGCCGGCCCTCAGCTGTATCGGGTTTTGCCAGCGGCGCTGTAGCCAAACCAGTACCTGAAACCGTTATTGCCCAAAAACTATCGACACGGGTCGGCACCATCAGTCCCGAGGGGGAAGGGTTTGCGATCAAACTCTTACAACGCCTGCCATCAACCTTTCGGGGCTTGCTGTACACCCGGGCGGGGGCTATTCAACTTTGCTATGCCCTACTCATCAGCGACTTGACCAAACAGCAACAAACACAATGCCTCAGGTTACTGCCCAATCACTCATTATTCGGTGCCCAAACCGACCTGCTCGGCAAACTTCTCCCGGCACTCGAGTCGATTGGCGAGGCCGTGCGCTTTCCAGCACTGGAACTGGCCATGCCTGCTTTGCGCAAGCTAGACCCGGACGAGCGCGCAGAACTGCGTCAAAACGTGAGAATGCTGGTAAATGCGGATAACCGGGTTACCCTGTTTGAGCTGGCGCTTACCAGCTTTCTCTCCCGCCACCTGGGAGCAGATGCAGAAAGAGCCATACCCGTGCGCTACCGCAGCTACAAAGCAGTTATGCCGGCACTGCAAAGGCTGTTAAGCCTACTGGCAAGAGCGGGCGCCACTAATGGGCAAGAAGCAGAAGGCCTGTACCATGAAGCCATCGCAGGCTTCGCCAACACCGGCAACAGCCACCAGCCAATACTGGCAAAGGTCACCATGCGGCAATTACAGGAAGCATTGAAAGCGCTGAACGGGCTTTCACCGCTGCTAAAACCCGCGGTTATAGACGCCTGCGGGCACTGCATTACTTACGATGGCAGGATCGAGCCGAAAGAATACGAGCTCATGAGACTGGTGGCAGACCAGTTGGACTGCCCAATGCCACCCATGGTGGTGTGAACAGGAAACCGGCTTAATGAGCCAGCTCCCCTTCTTGTGGGTTAAATAGCACATCCACGCCCGGGTCGGCTTCCAGTCCCTTTATGCCCAACTTTTCCCGAACGTCCAGGTTCACTTTCCAAAGCTTTTTGAACTTCTCTGATGTGGCAGCAACCGCGTCGGCCTTGCCCAGCATAATCTTGGGCCGCAAAAACACCAGCAAATTGCGCTTAACCCGGCGTTCGGATTCAGACGAGAAAAGCCGACCAAGATAGGGTATATCGCCCAGCAGAGGAACCTTGCTCTTGTTTACCATGTAGTCATCGCGGGTAAGACCGCCCAGCACAATGGTTTCGCCATCATCCGCCAATACGGTTGTTTTGATTTCACGCTTGTTGGTCACAATATCCGATGCATCTTCAATGCTATCAGCCACACTCTCGGTAGTCTGCTCCACAACCAGCCTCACCAGGCCATCTGCACTGATAGTTGGCGTCACCTTCAGGGTAAGGCCAATATCGCGGCGCTCAATCGTGGTAAACGGGTTGGTGGTGCCATCGCCTGTTACAGTGGACTGCCCGGTGCGGAACGGCACGTTCTGGCCAACTATAATTTCCGATTCCTGGTTGTCCAGGGTTATAAGACTGGGCGTGGATAACAGATTGGCGGCTGCCGACGTAGAAAGCGCCTGCAACAGAATGCCCCAGCTCACGCCATTTTCGTTTCTCTGCCCAGCACCTACCGTAACGCCGCCAACCGCCGGGGCTATGGCAGACTCTGTCAGTATTGCGCTAAGCACATCGCCCAGGCTCTTACCCACATTGCCAAAGTTTGTTCCCATCACAGGCGTAGAGTTGCCGGATTCATCTCCCACTGCCACCTGCACGCCAAGATCCTGGCCCAGCTCATCACTGATTTCTACAATCGCGGCCTCAATCATCACCTGAGCACGGCGCACATCCAGTGCCGACACAATTTCTTCTGCCTCCTGCATCAGCGAAGGCTCCCCCCGAACCACAAGCGCGTTCAAACCCTCATCGGCGAACACCGTAAAGTTACTCTGGGGCCTGCCGGTGCTATTGTTACCACCCGCCGCGCTACCATTGCCTTCCTTGCCCCGCTCACCCATGACGCCGTTCAACAGCTCGGTCAGTTTTTTGGCATCCGCATGTTTGAGACGGATAACCTTGGTGGCTCCACCACTGGCCGATGGCTGGTCTAACTGCACGATCAGCCCGCGCATTTTACTGCGAAAGGATTCATCGCCCCGAAGGATCAACCGATTGCTGCGCTCATCCGCAGTGACACTGTATTTTCTGGCGCCTTTGTCGTTGCCGCCCCGGCCGAGTTCGTCCGGAGCCAGTTCTTGCAGCAACGTGACCATATCGCCTACCCAGGCTTCCTTGAGTTTGATCACCTCCACTTCGTATTTGGAAGGGCTGTCCAACTCCCGCACAATCTGCTCCATGCGCTCGATGTTGGAAGAATGGTCGCTGATAATCAGTGCGTTGGCGGCAGCTACCCCCGCAAGATGGCCGTATTTTGCAACAAGAGGCCGCAAAATAGGCACCAACTCCAGGGCGTTTGCGTTATCAATCTGGATAACCCGGGTTATAAGCTGCTCGGAGGGAATACTGGGGAACCTGCCAAGCACTTCAGCGGATTGTTTTGCATCCACCTGCTGCACCACCTTGATAACTTCTTCGCCCGGTATGGCGGTAAAGCCATGCACGTTCAGCACCGCAAGAAACAGGTCGTATATCTCGTCCTTGTTCATGGGGGCGCTGGAAAGCACCGTCACCTTCCCCTTTACCCGGGGATCCACCACAAAACTGTAGCCGGTAATGTCGGCCACCTGAGTAACAAAGGCGCGTATATCCGCATCCTTAAGGTTCAACCGCCAGGTTTCATCCTGGCCATAGGCTGTCGACATCAAAGGAAGAAGAATAAGCAGAGCGAGGGCCCGCAAAAAATTTGTTTTGTGGTTATACATCTGGCGATATCGTCCTGTATCTATGAACCCTGTCAGCGCCACTGCTCAGGTATGGCATAACTAATCGTGAGGAAAGACCCGTCACGCTCGATTTCTATGTTCAAACTGTCCTGGCCGCGCCAGCTTTCAAGCAACGACCTATCCTGCTCCACATCCCCCAAACGCTGCCCGTTGATAGCAGTAATAATGTCTCCGGATTTCAGGTTCACGGCATTCAGCATAGCGTTCGAGCCGTCATATACGTAACCCGACGTTCCACTGCTGTCCACAGGGCTAAGGCCATAAGGCGTCAGTGCGGCGGTTCCTGCGCTGTCTATTTGTTGCCGGGCATTATCAAGAAACGCTTCCGGCGATAAGTCTGCAGGCTGTGGGGCTGTCTCTGCAACCATTGTGGCGACATCATCCTCTTCAAACGTCAAGGATTCGTAGCGCCCCCCACGGCGAATAAGAATCCGCCCCGGCTCCACCTCTGCCAGTTCAGCATTGCCGGGCAGGACATCGCCCACACGATACCAGGCGGTTTCACCATTGCTGCCAGCCACTATAGCACCCGAGGCTTCCGGGCGCTGGCCTACCGACACACCTTCAAGCCGGAGCCTTAACCCGGTTTCAGGGGCGGAACGCTTAACAGCCTCGGCCACTTCACCCGGGGTCTCTGGTCGGCCAAAAAACTCATAATTAGCCAAGGCGTAATTGCCGGAAGCGCCCAAATCCCGAGCACCGGCTGAACCACCCGCCGGCGCAACCGCAACCGGTTTATCTTGCCAGGCAAATAGCCAGGTGAGGTTCGCCAGAGCCACACCCAGGTACAACACCAGCCAAACGAGCAAAAGGTTGGCGATGAGTGTCGCTATCCTGCGCTGGGTTTCCTGTGCCGGCATCGTGGGCATCAGCGCGCTCCCGGCAACAGCGGCTGCCGCACACGGAACACAACATCGTCAGGGCTTGCGGAGTCTGGCCAGGGTTGGTCAGCCAAATCAATCATTCGCTTGTATACCCGCAACTCCATCATGCCATTCCAGAGAATATTGGCATCCGCAGCCGGGCCGCTGCCCGCCTGCTCGGCAATAACCAACGCCAAGCCGCCGTCTGTTGTATCCAGATTAGCCTTCATGGGCGGAAAATCTGCCCGCCCGGTCTGATCACCCATGGGCCAGCTCACCCGGCCACCCGCCCAACGGGCAAGACCGTCAGCACGAGCAATGCGTTCGTCAGCCCATTCCAGGGCCAGATGATCAATGCTCACATCGCCCTCGATCATCGCGCCACCACTGCGGCGAATCAATTCTTCAAATTCTGCAACGGCAATCTTGCCACGAGCATTTACCCGCGCATTTTCAGGCCAACCAAGAACTATATCCCCCGAAATCGACGACTGCAGGGAGCTCACCGACACCTTGACTGGCTGCTCCAACGTCATTATTGATGGCCAACCCAGTTGCCACTGAACACGTACCGGAAAACCCGCGATCACCACTCCAGCGGCACCGTCCCATACCCTGCCAGCCACCTGCCGCACTTGTATCTGGGGCGGCAAGGGCACATAAGCAGATGCCTGGTGCCAAACCCAGCCAGCGGGAACAAACACAACGAGCGCGCCGAAATAAACAAACAGCCCGAGTAACACAAGCAAAAACAGCTTGCCGGGGCGAAGAAAAGATTTTGGTTCAGCAGCGTTCATTCGGTTACACACAGACAGTTGACCGGTTGCCGAGTTTAGCAAACGCCAAAGCCAAGTTCAGGAGAAAAAACAAAAAACCCCGCGCCAGTGTGAACCAGCGCGGGGTTTTTAAAGGCAGATCAGGCCACGCCACAAATTTTGAGACGTGGTCGGAATCAGCAGGCTAAGGCCGGCATTACATCATGCCGCCCATACCTCCCATTCCACCCATTCCGCCCATGCCACCCATATCAGGCATGCCGCCGCCAGCAGCTTCGTCCTGCGGCTCATCTGCAATCATCGCCTCGGTGGTAATGATCAGAGAAGCAATGGACGCTGCAGCCTGCAGTGCAGAGCGGGTTACCTTGGCCGGGTCGAGAATACCCATGGCCAGCATATCGCCATACTCTTCAGTGGTAGCGTTGTAGCCGAAAGAGCCTTCGCCGTCACGCACCTTGGCAACCACAACAGACGACTCACCACCGGCGTTATAAACGATCTGACGCAGGGGCGCTTCCATGGCACGGCGCAGGATATTCACACCGGCTTTTTGCTCTTCGTTAATGGCATCCACCTTGTCCAGCGCCGCAATCGCGCGGATCAGGGTAACACCGCCACCCGGTACAATACCCTCTTCCACGGCAGCACGGGTAGAGTGCAGAGCGTCTTCAACGCGGGCCTTTTTCTCTTTCATTTCCACTTCGGAACCCGCACCTACCTTGATTACGGCAACGCCGCCGGCCAGCTTGGCAACACGCTCCTGGAGCTTCTCTTTGTCGTAGTCAGATGAGCTGTCCTCAATCTGTTTACGAATCTGCTCTACACGGGATACGATATCAGACTCGGCGCCAACCCCATCAATAA
Organism: Marinobacter sp.; assembly: GCA_030457765.1. Taxonomy (GTDB): domain Bacteria; phylum Pseudomonadota; class Gammaproteobacteria; order Pseudomonadales; family Oleiphilaceae; genus Marinobacter. The sequence goes on from JAKDUK010000042.1 coordinate 14,110, forward strand.
TGGTGGTTTCTTCCTTAGTGATATTCACGCGCTTGGCAGTACCCAGGTCGTCCAGAGTAGTGTTCTCAAGGCTCAGGCCCACTTCCTCAGAAATCACAGTACCGCCGGACAAAATGGCGATATCCTGCAGCATTTCCTTACGACGGTCACCAAAGCCCGGGGCTTTAACCGCAGCTACTTTTACGATGCCGCGCATGTTGTTCACAACCAGTGTTGCCAGCGCTTCGCCTTCGATGTCTTCAGCGATGATCATCAGCGGCTTGCCCGCTTTGGCAACAGCTTCCAACGTAGGCAGAAGCTCACGGATGTTAGAGATCTTTTTGTCCACCAGCAGGATGTACGGGTCATCCAGCTCAGCGGTCATGTTATCCTGATTGTTGATGAAGTACGGAGACAGGAAGCCACGATCAAACTGCATGCCTTCTACCACATCCAGTTCATCGTCCAGGCCACGGCCTTCTTCAACGGTGATAACACCTTCTTTACCCACTTTTTCCATGGCGTCAGCAATCAGCTTGCCAATGGTTTCGTCGCCGTTGGCAGAAATGGTACCTACCTGGGCGATGTTGCGGTTATCGTCACAGGGCTTGGCCATTTCACGAATTGCCTTTACAGCTTCCGCCGTTGCCTTGTCGATGCCGCGCTTCAGATCCATCGGGTTCATGCCGGCGGTAACCGCCTTCACGCCCTCATTAACGATAGACTGGGCCAGTACGGTAGCGGTAGTGGTACCGTCACCTGCCGTATCGTTGGCCTGGGAAGCAACTTCCTTCACCATCTGGGCGCCCATATTTTCGAACTTGTCTTTCAGTTCGATTTCCTTGGCAACCGATACACCGTCTTTGGTGATGGATGGAGCGCCAAAAGACTTCTCCAGAACCACGTTACGGCCTTTGGGGCCCAGTGTTACTCTTACTGCGTCCGCCAGGATGTTGACACCTGAAACCGTGCGCTTGCGGGCGCTATCACCGAATATGACTTCTTTTGCTGACATGTTCTCTAGTCCTGTTCGTTAAACCGAATTTATGGAATCAATCGGGTTAATGACTGTTCGTGCGAATAGCTTACGCAATCACTCAAGCACGCCGTAAATATCGCTTTCGCTCATGATAAGCAGCTCTTCACCGTCGATTTTTACAGTGTTGCCGGCGTACTGACCAAATACCACAGTGTCACCCGCCTTAACGGCCAAAGCGCGAGTCTCGCCATTTTCCAGAACGCGACCGTTGCCCACAGCAACAACCTCACCCTGAGACGGCTTCTCTTTAGCGTTACCTGGCAGCACGATGCCACCTGAGGTTTTCTCTTCTTCTTCCTTGCGGCGTACTACGACACGATCGTGTAGCGGACGAATCTTCATTGCTCGGTTTCTCCAATTAGTCAGATTAATGTGGCAATGACTTTGCTGTTGGGAGTCGGGTTGCTTATGCAACCCGACAAAATTGCCCGGCCTCTAACCCGCTGTTTTACAGCTGATATCAGCCTGCGGCGAACTTGTGAATCCTATGTGGGGCTGGCACAGGGGTTTTCAACGCCCACCCGGATAATTTTTTCATTTTTTATCAAGGCGGTCGTGATTGGTTTTGGTCTCGTCTCGATACTCCCCTTCAATAATGTCGCCGTCGCCATCCCGATCAAACGGGCGCTGCTGGCCAAAGGGACTGTCACGATGATCAAAAGGGCCTTGCCCGCCACCGGCCCGAAAATAAAAGCCACCGCTTTTGCTTGACGCCACCATACGCTTCAAGGCCAGGGTCGATAGCCAGTATCGGGTAAAAGGAATAAGGCAAAGAAAACCCACGGTATCGGTAATAAACCCGGGGGTAATCAAAAGCACACCGCCCACCGCCAGAATCAGCCCTTCAGCCACTTCCTTAGCGGGCAGTTCGCCGCTGTTCAAACGCTGATTCGCTCTTAACAGCGTTGCCATACCTTGCTGGCGAAGCAGCCAGGCACCAATAACCGCCGTTAGCAGCACAAAACCAATGGTATTCACCACACCGATCATGCCACCCACCTGAATAAGCACCGCCATTTCGGCAATCGGCATGATAATAAACACAAACAATAATATAGACATCAGGCTCTCGCATTTGGGGTTTGGGCATTTCAAGGCCTGGCATACGGGTAGCCTTCCCAATAACACCTTCTCTATCAATTAGGGCAAAACATAAAACTTCAAGATTTTGTGGTGATAATCGCCAATAACAGGTTGCGCCCGCCTGAAAGTACAAAATACTTTACAATTATAAAAAAACCACTAAAATGTAAAATAAATTAGCCAGGCGTGAAAAAATGGACTACCAAGCCCTGGGGCACACAATAGCAAGCTTGCGTCAGCAACACGGCACGTCTCAGCAAAAAATGGCTGAGCATCTCGGCATCTCGCGCGCGACCATCAATGCGCTTGAAAATGGCCGCTCGGGTGACATTGGCATTAAAAAAGTAATGAAGGTGCTGGATTATCTAGGCAAGGAATTAGCCATTCGGGATAAGTCACCCTTCCCAACCCTGGAGGAACTCAGGGATGAGCAATGAATTAAGCATATGCGTCGACGGATGTCGCGCAGGACAGCTATTTCAGGATATGGAAGAGTTCATATTCCGTTACCACGAGACAGCCCGCCCCGATCAGTTTGTTTCGCTCACCATGCCGGTTCGCCGCAAGGATTACAGCCACCCCCACCTGCATCCCATATTCGAAATGCACCTGCCCGAAGGCTACCTGCTTTCGATAATAAAGAAGCAGTTTACAAAAATTACAGACACCAACGACTTTGGGCTTTTGACGTTACTTGCCCCAAATTTCCGTGGGCGCGTTGAATATGTTCGCGACAATCACCTCGAAACATCACCACTTCAACTGGACACACTCCTGCACTCTGATAACCCGAATCTATTTGAAGAATTGGTTTCACGGTTTGCACTGCGATCAGCATTGAGCGGCGTTCAGCCTAAAGTACTTGCACAGCTTGAGAATAAAGCGACCCTGCAACTGGATGACTTCATCGTTAAAGCCTGGGGGCCAGATTACCCCGCCCTTGCACTGAATGAATACTGCTGCATGTTAGCCACCAAATATGCGGGCATACCAGTGCCAGAGTTCTACCTTTCGGACGACGAATCGTTGTTTATTATGAAGCGGTTTGATCTGAAAGAGGATGGCAGCGCACTTGGCTTTGAAGATATGTGCGTCCTTCAAGCCAAGCAGCGAGAAGACAAATACACAGGAAGCTATGAGCGGGTCGCAAAAACCATAAAAACTTTTGTAAGCCCTGAAAACAAAAAATCTTCTCTGGAGCAATTCTTCAAAATACTGGTCATCAGCAATATGTTGCAAAATGGGGATGCACACCTGAAAAACTTTGGCCTGGTTTACGAGAACACTGCCTCCATCTGGCTTGCTCCGGGGTATGACATTGTCTGCACCACAGCATATATCCGGCAGGATATACCGGCACTCACACTGGCAGGCAGCAAGAAATGGACTTCCCGCGATCAGCTGAAGCACTTCGGCATGCAAGCCTGCGAACTGACCGCATCCAGAGCCGGCGAGCTTTACGACGAGTGTCAGCAAGCCTTGAAAAGGTTATCGTCTTACATCGCAACACGTCTTACTCAAAGCCCAAGCAGCGATCAACTTATGGTGCTTGAACATCTACAAACGCTTATTGCCAACGAAACAACCGCATAGCCACCTTGCCATTAACCACCTCAACCCCTTCCGCTTGCAATAAGCCAACCTGCTCGCGGTATATATCGGAGCCTTCCGGGAAGGCGATCTGGCCGCTGCTGCGGATAACCCGGTACCAGGGCACGGCATGGCCCTTCGGCAGCTTGCCCAGGGCGCGACCTATGTAGCGGGCCTGGCGGCCAAGGCCGGCCATTTCGGCTACCTGGCCATAGCTTGCCACCTTGCCCGGAGGAATAGCGAGCACCACCTGCCAGATTTTTTGGTCTTTACCCGGTTCTTCTGACTGCGCCATCACGTCTACCCGCTTGCTGTTTGTGCGCTGCCTTCGCCACCGCCCGTGTGGTCAGGTGCCAGCGAATCCAGCCTGCTGCCCTGGCGAATCATAAACCAGGCCAGAAGAATGGCAGGTACGCCCATCACGCCCGCCACAAGGAAAAACTCGGCATAGCCAAAACCCGACACAACCATGCCGGAGAAACCGCCTAAAAACTTACCGGGCAGCGTCATCAAAGAACTGAACAGCGCATATTGCGTGGCGGTAAACGAGGCACTGGTCATGCTGGACAGCCAGGCAATCAACGCCACATTGGCAATGCCCCCGCTGAGATTGTCGGCGCTTACAACAACGGCAAGAGTCGCCAGATTTGGCGGATACTGGGCCAGCACAACAAACAGGAGATTTGTTGCCGCAGTCAAAATAGCGCCCGCCAGCAAAACTTTCCTGGTGCCATAGCGCACGACCAACACACCACCGGCCAGGGAACCGGCAATGGTCATGAAGAACCCGAAAATCTTGGTTACATCCGCCACCTGGGTTTTACTGAAGCCCATAAAATCCAGATAAAACGGATTAGCCATAACCCCCATCGCAATGTCAGAAATACGATACACCGCCACCATCAGCAATATCGCGATGGACAACTCTTTATACCGGTGAAAAAAGTCCAGAAAAGGCCCGGCAATGGCCGCATAAAACCAGCCGGCAAAGCGCGCCAGCCGAGGATTGAGATGCGTGCGCTTGGCGGCTTCCTGCTCGATTCTTTGGGCAATGTCCTGAGCCGCCGCAAAATGATTCACAGCCGGCTCACGCACAACCAGAACCGTCAGCGCGCCCACGCCCACCAGAGCCGCCATCACTTCATAGGACACCTGCCAGGACCAGAACTCGGCCAAATACAGAGCCCCTGCCCCGGCTACCAGCAAAGCCAGCCGATAACCGAAAATATAGGTGGCTGCCAAGGCCGCCTGCAATCGTTCTTCGGCGATCTCGATGCGATAAGCATCAATAGCCACATCCTGGGTGGCAGACGAAAACGCCACCAGCAGCCCGCACAATGCCATGGTCTGGGGCACAGCCGTCGCATCTACCTGGGCCATCAGGTACAGACCGGTGGCAATGCCGGCTTGCGCCAGTAATATCCAGCTTCGGCGCTTGCCCAGCAGCCTGTCCAGTAACGGCAACTTCAAACGATCCACCACCGGCGCCCAGAACACCTTGATGGAATAGGTAATGCCCAGCCAACTGAAAAAGCCTATGGTTGCGGTTTCGACACCCACATCGGCCAGGCGCGCGTTCAGTGTAGAAAACACCAGCAAAAATGGCAGCCCCGCCGAAAAGCCGAGAAACAACAGGGCAATGACTTGCCAGCGAGTGTAGGTGTGCAGCGTATCCCGGATCAGGGCCAGGCGAGTGCCGGTTGAAATAGTGAAGCCTCCGAATCAATCGCGGAAATTGTTGAACTGCAAAGGTATTTCCAGATCGGCCTCACGCAGCAGGGCCATAGTGGCCTGCAGATCGTCCCGCTTCTTGCCGTTTACCCGAACCTTGTCGCCCTGAATGCTTGCCTGCACTTTCAGCTTGGCATCCTTGATCATCTTCACAATTTTCTTTGCCATATCCGTTTCAATGCCCTGCTTCAGCAGCAGGTGCTGTTTAACCAGCTTACCGGCCTTGCTTTCACCCTCTTCCTGCAGAGCGCGAGCATCTATTTTGCGCTTGGCGAACGCCATCCGCAGCATGTCCATCAGTTGCTCAAGCTGGAATTCCTGGGGCGCGCTGATGGTAAGGCCTTTTTCATCCTGCTCAATATCGGCCTCTACGTTCTTGAAATCCCACCGATTGCCAAGATCCCGCCTGGCCTGATCCACCGCGTTGGTGACTTCGTGCATGTCGATTTCAGAAACAATGTCAAAAGATGGCATGATCGTTATTCTCCAGGAGCTGTAGCGAGTATACTCGGTGCTTCAAAATAAGGGCCAAGCATATCAAGCCCGGGAATTCCCCGCATCTGACAAAGGACTGGTAACAGTAGATAACAATGCCAAATCTAGACCTCCCCATCCTTGTGGTAGACGACGCGAAATTCAGCAGTATGGTGGTTGGCCGAACCCTGCGAAATGCCGGATATCGCGACGTACGTATCGCCAATGACGCCCCGTCAGCGCTCCAACTGATAGAGCAGCGCCCGGTGAGCGTGTTGATAGCAGACTGGCTGATGCCCGAAATGGATGGCCTGCAACTGGCGGATCAGGTGCGACAGCAGGATGAGCAAAACAACCACTACACCTATGTCATCCTGCTAACAGCCAGGGAAAGTGTAGAGGCACTGGCGGAAGCCTTCGACCGGGGCGTGGACGATTTTATCTACAAATCCGATATGACCAAACAACTGATCCCCAGAATCTTTGCTGCAGATCGCATGGCAGACCGGCAAAACACGCTGCTACGCGCCAATGCCCTGCTCATCGACAACAACCGGGAGCTGGAATCCAGCAACATAATCGATCTGGAAACCGGGCTGTGTAACAACCGCTATGGCCGCGACCGTCTTGCCAAAATGCTGCGCCATGCCGAATCCCGGGGCGGCACATCGGCCTACGTATTATGCGGCATTCGCAACTGGCAAGAATTGAAACGCAAACACCCACCCACGGTTATGACTGAATTGGCGGTGGGCATTGCCCGCAGGCTAAGCACGCTGATTCGCCCCATTGATGTGCTGTGCCGGGTCGGCGACAACCAATTCGCACTCATTGCCTATTTTCCCAACAGCGATCACTGCACAACCACTGCCTTTCGGCGGGTGTTCGATGGTATTAACCACAAAGCGCTGAAAACCACGGCCGGGTATATTTCGGTAGAAGCCGGCATGGTGCTCTGCAAGGCCGACGCCCAGAATGGCACGCCTTCTGTTAAGGATATGGAACGAGCCGCCGTGCACGGCCTGCTAGATGCCTACGAAACCCGACGGTTTACTGAAACCGCCCCGGAGATCGGCGCCAGCGCCTAAGGCAAAAACAATCCGTAACACTGCGACACACATCACACACAGACATGGCAAAGCGAAAGCCCTATTCTGACATTGTGGATTTAAGCAGTATCCACCCATGGCGGAGGAGCCGTGTTGTACCTCCGCCGCTATATGGGAAATCCACCGAATTAACGAATTTTTCAGGCACTTTCGTTGTTCCTTCTTTAGGCCGGCTACATAGCTGGCCTTTTTGTTTTGCCCCCACGCAAACTCTTCGTTTAAAGTCGTTCGGCACAACTTCCGTTACACTTTCCATTATACTGCGGGCATAACACCTAAAAACCTGTGCTGTCATCATGAAAAACCTTGGAACCGCCTCCGTAGCCGCATTTCGTCAATACGTACGCGCTGCCGAATCTGCCGGTGCCGACACCACCGCATTACTTACCAAAGCCGGCCTGGACCCCACTATTCTCGATTCCGACGACGGCCGCATAAACGGCGAGCAGTTCCAGCGCTTCATCCTCTTACTCTGCGAACGCACCCACAACCCAACCCTCGGCCTCGAAACCGGCGACTTTGTACAGCCAGGCTCCTACAGCGTGCTGGGCTATATCACAATGAGCTGTGCCACCCTGGGCGAAGCCGTCGCCCGTATAGCGCCGTTTGAAAAACTGGTGGGCGACATGGGAACAACCGAGCTTGCCATGTCGCAGGGCTGCATCAAACTCACCTGGCACTGCAATTACAACCATCCCATAGTACGGCCACAGGTGGTCGATAACGTATTCGCTTCCTGGATAACCTACGCCCGCTGGCTTGCTGATGATGCAGCCGCCTCTCCCACCCGCGTATACCTCAAAAGAGAATCGCCCGGCCCTGAACTGGAGCAAGCCTACCGGCAGCGCTGGAACTGCCCCGTACACTTCGGTGCAGATAAAGACACCATCACACTGAAACAGGAACTACTAAACACCCGCCTGCGCCAGCCAGACCCATTGCTGCGCAAAACCCTGGAAGCCCACGCCCTTACCCAGCTGGCTTCACTTGATACAGATACAGACCTGATCTCACAGGTAAAACACAGCATTCAACAACAATTGATGCACGGCAT
>JAKDUK010000112.1 GCA_030457765.1 Marinobacter sp.
ACTCCGAGAACGCGTTGTCGTTGCTGACCCGGGGCCGGCTGTAAGACGGCAAGACTCCCAGCTCTTCCAGCTTTGCTTTCATCGTCTGCGCCTTCATTGGGGCCCCGTTATCTGAGTGCAGCACCAGAGGCCGGTGGAGGCATTGCTCTCGCAGCAGGCAACGCTGCAACACCCCGGCAGCATAGTCGCCGCTTTCAGTCTCGTAGACTTCGTAACCCACAATCTTGCGGCTGTATACGTCCTCAAACATGTACAGATAATAGAACTGCCCACGCACGGTTGAAGCGCAATATGTAATGTCCCAACACCACACCTCACACGGGCCGGAGGCATGATGTGTAGTCGCTTCCCGGGATCGCTGTGGCGCGAGGCTTTGTCCTCGATGGTTCAACTGGTTGTGGGCTTTGAGTATCCGGTAGAACGACGACTCCGAGGCCAGGTACAGCCCCTCGTCCAGCAGCGATGGCACGATTTGGGACGGTGGCAGGCTTTCATAACGAGCTGAATTACAGGTCGACAGGATTTGCTGGCGCTCCGCTTCACTGAGCTTGTTGGCCGGCCTGGGGCGCACAGCTTCCGGGCGCTTATCGGGCTGTACCTCGCCTTCACGGAACCAGCGGCGATAGGTACGCAAGCCAATGCCAGCTTCTCCACAGGCCTTGAACAGCCGGGCCCCGGCGCTCATGGCCTCCTGAATCAGGTCGATCATTACCCTGCGCTCAGGGACCGAGGTTAGTCGTCCTCGTTGTCGTTTTCCCAGAGCGCATCCAGCTTTTTTCGCAGCACCAGCAGTGCGGCCGTTTCTGCCAGAGCCTTTTCCTTGTGGCGCAATTCACGCTCAAGCTTCTTGATCTGCTTCTGGTCTGACTGACTCTTTTTGCGCAGTTGCTTTTCCCGCTCGGCACTCCGCTGAAAGCCCTGCAGAGATTCTTCTTTCCAGCGGCGGACTTGCTCGGGGTAAAGCCCTTTTTCTCGGCAGTACTGGCTCAGTTCTTCTTCGGATAGCGCTGCTGTCTCAATGACGGTTGCCAGCTTTGCTTCTGCTGACCACTGATCTGACTTGGCTTTGGAACCCGGCACCGGACGCCCCTCTTCTCTGGCTTGTGTCCGCCAATTGTAAAGGGTTTGATCTGAAATGCCTTCCTCCCGCGCCAAAGCGGCTACGGTCATACTATGAGGCGGCGACAACTTCGCCAGCACGGCGGCTTTACGTTCTTCGGAGTAACGAGGCACTATCAACACCTGGACCGCCCAACTGGTTAAAAATTAAGTAGTGCCAACTATCCTGCCAGAGGGGGTAAGCCTCTTCCTATCTCAATCGTCCGCGGCGGCCGGCAATCACCTCACCACTGCGGGCTCAGTTCAGCGTAACGATGTCGTCATAGCCAGATTTGTAGCCCTCGACAAGCACAGGTGTGTGTGGTGGCAATTCTTTAAGCTTTCTAATCAGTTCTTCCGCTGTCATCGCTCGGCCCCGGCATTATTCAATATCCACCACTATCGGCGGGTTCGTAGGTTCATATCGAACGGTGCAGGTACTGGCGTTAACCAACTGAGTTTTCCCCCGAAAATACTGCCCGTAGCCCTCGTGGATGTGACCAAAAATATGCGCTTTTAGCCGCATCTGTTCGATTCGATGTAGCAGGTCCAAGCACCCGACATTTTGGCATCGAAACCCCATTAACGCCTCATCACCAACGCCCTTTGGTGGGCCGTGGGTAATGAGCACATCGGTGTCGTCTGGAATCTGCATCCAGCGATCGTGTAGCGCCTGACCACGATCCAGCATGAATGCCCAGTTCAGAAATGTCGGGGTCCAGGGAGAGCCCCAGAATCGGATACCCTCAATTTCAATACCGCTATCTTCAAGGTAGATGGCGTTAGTCAGTACACCCTTCGCTAACTCCGGCGCTTCCTGAAACACCCAGTCATGGTTTCCGGCAATCACAATTTTGTGGCGATGGGGCAGGCTGCCCAGCCAATCATTGAGGTCTTCGACATTCTCCAAGGTACCTGCGCCTAGACAATCGCCGGCATGAATCAGTACATCGCCGTCCGGAATATCAGGAATGCGTCGGTGCAGGTTATGGGTGTCGGAAATACAAACCAGTCTCAAAGCTCTTCTCCAAGTCCGCTTGGTAGCAACTAGTAGATTGCCTTACTAATTGGTACTAGATGTGAACACCCACTCAGAAATATGCCCAAGTTTCTTTTCAAATCGGCAGGTCCATTCTCTTAATGCTGGTCGGTCATCCAACTGACGTGTATTCCTGAACCCAGTCCAAAATATCGTTAACGGGCACCAACGTCATTTTCCCGGTTTGCTCCAGAGTGTCGATCCAAATCTGGTTTCCTTTTTGAATCACACTTGCTGTGCCAATATGCCCAGACACAACTGCTGTCACGCCCGTAATAGTTTGGTCGGAACCCTGCGCTCGATTCCAGGGCCAAGTGCAATCAATGGCGAAGCGGTCAGACAATACTGCTTTTTGAACATCCAGCCAGCTATCTGCAGGGCTTTGTGCGTGCACAAGGCCGAGGATGCCGTTTTGGCATGCGAGCGTGATCGTCAACGGCAATTGTTGAGCGCACCGAGCAGCCAGCTTTCGAAACTCAGAAAGGTTGATGTAATCGGCCCACTCACCTCCGATTGCTCGATGCCTCTCTCTGTAACGAACGTTGAGCGAACTCGCCACAAACATTAGCTCGTGGTTTCCCATGAGACAGTGCACGTAATCCGTGGATAACACCCAGTTCAGCATTTCTTGCGATTTTGGACCACGATCAATGACGTCGCCCAAAAGAAATAGTCGATCGCATTCGGGGCGAAAACCTACGTCAGATAGAGCAGATTGCAGTGTGTCATACTGGCCATGAATATCCCCACAAAGCCAGTCAGTCCCTATGGGGTTTGGCGCGACGAATTTGTGCATGGTCAGCTGAGGAATCAACATAACCACCACGCGTGATTGCGACAATACTCACTGAGTTTCGCCTCCGTCATCGGGGCGGTTTCCAGAGCGATGCGGAACTTCTCTTCGCTACTCCACTTGTTCGGGTGAGCATCATTCGATGGCAAAACGGCAACTCGTCCTCTGGTGGCTTTGCTTAATCAATGTAGTCCAGTGGGTTTATGTTCAAAGCGGCACCAATGTCAAGAATGCCCATGCCGTGATGGTTTGGGTTGTACCCTGCGAACGTGTCGTCGGCGGTATCCAGGAGCGCCTGAAAAACCGCTGCGCTGCTTAGCGAGGAGAATTTCGATTTAACTGCCGCTGCGGCCGCAGTTATGATTGGAGCGGCATACGAAGTTCCTGATCCGCGGCTGTACCTATCAGTGTCCTGGTGTGATGCCAGGTCAAGACTGACACCCGGTGCTGATATGAACCGCTGTTGAATTTTTTCATTTTCACCAGGGTAGCCTGAGAAGTCAGCTTTGCGTCCGTTGTTGTCGACAGCAACCGCAAAGATAAACTGTTCTCGTAGCTCATCGTCATGGAGTGGAATGAGTACATAGGCACCCCTCCAAAACTCAATTGCATAACAGCGCCCTCCTATGCCTGGCGGCTCGGCATCCCATTCTTCTTCGGTGCATTTAGGTGTTGTGCTTGCGAAGACTTCTGAAAAATCCAGGCTCATATTTCCTGCAACGCCAATAACTCCAACATCTATGCCTTCAACATATTTTTGAGAGATGTCACCTGGAGTTGTATAGTCTCCTGGCTTGACATACGTTCCTGTCCCGCTAATAGATAAGTTAATAAAATCTATAGATGAAAATGACAGCGCTTCTGTTGCCAGGAATGCTGCGGAGAGGTCGGGGTGGGTTGAGACAGGATCATAATCCCCATCGGTCACGCTTCCCCTGTACATAATATCCATCGCAAGCAGCGTTCCATCTGATAAAAGGCCTGTATTCTCACCAAAGATCAGCGATGAAACCCCCGTGCCGTGGGCAATTGCGCTCTGACTTAGGTTTGGTGCGTCATCCGGCCTGTAGTCATCTGGCAGATTGGTGACGAGTTCACGCTTATAGTCCGGGGCATTCATTTCTGTAGCAAATGCCGCACTACGTCCATCGATCATGGTGCCTTCAAGCTCGGTGTGCTCTGAAAAAACGCCGGAGTCACCAACAGCAACAATAATGTTGGCGCCACTCATAGAGTCGGGTGCATTAATAAGGGCTTTTGCAGAAGAGTTTGACCGGGAGATGGGCGGGATTTCTGTTTTTGGTGTGGCTGTATGACCGCCGCCACCGCCGTCTTCAAAACCTGGTGGGGGTGTATCATCATCACTTCCCCCGCCGCAACCGGTGAGGGCAAGAGAGCCAATAATTGCTGCAAGTAGCAGGCTTTTCTTTTTCTCGATCATATTGGATACCTCATAATTCCAATTGATAGTCAGGAGCGGCTTCAGAGACCGTCCTGGCAAACACCTGCCCAGAATCCCTATAGCCAATTGTCGGTAGGAAACTGGCAATACAAATACTTAGTATCGCCCATCTACGATTTTGCCAGAACAACCTAAAAATATCGTGGCTGTAAGGCCTGTGGCCATTCGCATTCAATCATAGCTGGCAGTCGCTCAGTTTTCTGGTTTGGGCCCATTCCCATCGGTCAAATTTGACCACCCATAGCTCATTTTTCCCGGCACGGTTTTTTATTTAATAGCCAGTGCGCGGATTCGCCCACATTACAAATATGCCGATCAATGTGCCTGCGTTGATGAGTCGAGAGCGCATCATTAGCGGTGGTGAATGTTTTCAATAATCCCCTCCTGAAATAGGCCATTGGCCTATAAAAAGTAATCAAATCAAAAATTTACGTGCTTTTTTGGGTCTGGTCGCCCAATGCTATTTTTGACTGTGCTATACATAGAACGGTGGTGGGCAGTGGTCGTTTTATGCGCTGCCCCTGAGCTAGATTATTTGTTTTCCCTAGG
>JAKDUK010000113.1 GCA_030457765.1 Marinobacter sp.
GCCAGCGCACTCTGGGAGGAGGCCTCAAGCCCCAGCGCCAACGCCAGATCACGGATAAAAGGCGCCACCGTGAGCGCTGCAAAGAAGCCGTAAACCACTGTGGGCACGCCAGCCAGCATCTCCAGCAATGGCTTAACCACCGCACGAACAGGCCGGCTAGCGTATTCTGAAAGATACACCGCCGACAGCAGGCCAACCGGCACGGCGATCAGCAAGGCAATGGCGGAGATCATCAGGGTTCCGGTGAACAGCGGAATAACGCCGAACGCGCCCTCTGAGCCTATCTGGTCGGCACGTAGCGCCGTTTGCGGGCTCCAGCTGGTACCAAACAAGAACTCGCTGATCGGCACTTTGCCGAAAAAGCGAAAGGTTTCAAAAATAACGGAAAAAACAATGCCAACGGTGGTAAGAATCGCCACGGCGGCGCACACAAAAAACAGCCTCTGAAGCGTACGTTCAACGCTCTTACGAGCATTGATGTGCGGCGCGACCCGTGTCCATGCGAAAGCACCGCCCAGAACGGCTAACAGAATCACCAACAGGGTTTTGAATTGGCTGCTTTGCTCACGCAGTTCTTGCAACAGTGTTGCTGCGCCGGAAATCCCATCAGGAACCATAGCTGGGTTCAGCTTGCCGGCAGCCAGGTTACTGATCTGGGAAAGCGTTAGGCTGGCCTGACCTTCCGACTGTGGCGCTAATTCTTCGGGCAGCGAGGCCATTACTATGTCTTGAATGACCTTGCCTTCAAAGGCCGCCCAAACGCCCAGAATAATCAGCGCCGGGATTGCACACCAAAGTGCGGCCCTGGCGGCATAGTACGCCGGCAGAGCCTTGAGATTACGAATGCCGCCAAGAGGTGCTGCCACCGCACGGGAACGCATATAAGCGAACCCGAAAGCGACTGCGGCAAGCACCAAAACCAGGGGCAATAAATCAGCGGTCTGCATTAAAGCGCATCACCTGTCATTGGTTTAAGTGCGCGAACCGCCTTGGCCGTTTCCATGCGCACATTGCGAGGGTTCGGGATCAGGCCCACATCCACCAGGTAGCCGTTACCCCCCCAGGCACCTTCAGTAGTAAACGCTTCGGCATACTCCTGAATACCCGGCACCACACCTACGTGGGCGTTCTTGATATAGAAAAACAGCGAGCGGGCCACCGGATACTGCTCATCGGCTATGGTATCTGGCGTAGGTTCAACACCATTGATGGTTGAGGCCTGAATCTCACCGCTGTTTTCCATCAGAAAGCTGTAACCGAAAATACCCAGGGTGTCCTTGTCCTGTACCAGACGTTGTACGATCAGATTGTCGTTTTCGCCGGCTTCCACGAACGGGCCATCTTCGCGCATGCTGTGGCACACAGATTTATAGCGGGATTTGTCATCGCTTTTGATCCGCGCAATAAAGTCGTAGGTTTTGCAGCCCCCTTCCATGGCGATTTCCACAAAAGCATCCCGGGTACCCGAGGTTGGCGGCGGGCCCATTACGCGGATAGCCTTGTTCGGCAGGCTGGCGTCTACATCGCTCCATGTCTGGTAGGGGTTTGGCACCAGTTTTTCGCCGCCCTTTGGGTCTGGAACGTCTTTGGCCAGAGCAAGAAACACCTGCTTCAGGGTTAAATCCAGCTTCTGAGCGTCCTTCGAGTTGGCGATCACAATGCCATCTGCGCCAATTTTCACTTCGGTGATGGCTTCTACGCCATTACGCTGACACATTTCAAACTCGCTCGGTTTCATACGGCGCGACGCATTGGTAATGTCCGGATTCCGGGTACCAATGCCGGCACAAAACAGCTTGAAGCCTCCGCCGGAGCCAGTGGATTCCAGCTTAGGTGTTGGAAAGTCGGTGTTGCGGCCAAAGCGTTCGGCAACCACCGTGGCGAAAGGGTAAACCGTTGAAGAACCCACAACGTTTACGGTGTCGCGGGCCAGGGCCGGGGCGGAAACCATGGATAACCCGCCAGTCAGAGCAACAATAGCAAGAGCTGTATTCGGTTTAATCACGTTAAATCTCCATCAGTCACTTAGTTTGTGTACAGCACCGGTTTACTGATGAGTGAAGATTAGAGCGTCTGTGTGACAGCTTTGTTACATCACCTGAAATATTGAGCAGAAGCGGCAAATAAGCTTGCAGCCGCGTGATTGGCCGTTAACATGCTAAGAAAATAATTCTAGAGATTTAAAAGGCTGGTTTAATGACAACGTACGATGACGACAAACCCAAACCCAAAGGCGACCTGACCATTCAGATCGTTCCCCTGCCCCAGGACACCAACGCCAATGGCGACGTATTCGCCGGCTGGCTGGTCAAGCAGATGGATATCGCCGCCGCTACCATGGCCGGGCGTATTTCACTGGGCCGCAACGCGACTGTTGCCATGGACGGGATGGAATTTCTCTCGCCTCTGCGGGTTGGCTCTCAAGTCGGCTGCTACTGCGAACTGGTGGACATAGGGCGCAGCTCTATGAAAATCAATGTAGAAGTGTGGACTCTGGATCGCACCGCAAAAACCCTGCGCAAGGTGACCGAAGGCTGTTTTGTATACGTGGCCATTGATGAACAAGGCCGCATCCGGGAAGTGCCGGAGCAGCCTCAATAATCAGTAATTCGGCAACCGCTTCACCACGGCAGTTCTTCACCGTTGCTATGCCAGAATGAGCCGGTGTTTTCCAAACTCAGCTGGGCAATACGTTCTGCAAGACCGCGGGCGGAGTCTTCCGGGGTGATCAAGCCACCAAAGTTCACCATGCGCGTCTTCACATAACCTGGATGCAATTGGGCAACGGCCACACCTTTGGGCTTCAAATCCATCGCCAAAGATTTACCAAAGGCGTTCAGCGCCGCTTTGGAGGCGCGATAGCCATAGCGACCACCTGAATCGTTATCAGCAATGGAGCCCATGCGGCTGGTGATATTAGCGATCTTGCTACCCTGCCCCATCAATGAAACTAGCGCCTCGACTACACGCAACGGAGCGTAGGCATTAATTTCCATTTGTGTCCGGATGGAGTCGAAATCAATACTGCCAAGCTGCTCATCCTGCAGCAAGCCGGCGTTATTGATTAGCAAGCTGATATCTTTGCCCGCCAGCTCGGCCTTCAGTTTTGCAATGCCCTCGTCGGTGGTGACATCTATCCCCTCGATTACTTGTGTGGCCACGCTTGTCAGTTCTTCGGACGATTGCCGACACACACCAATCACTTCATGCCCCTCTCCGGCATAATGGCGGGCGAGCTCTAAACCAATGCCGCGATTGGCACCGGTGATTACAACAACTTTGGTCTCCGACATAAAAAACACCTCCATTCTGATCAGAATCATCGTTCTGTTGGATCGTCCCCACCTATTGGCAAGGTCGCCCGTATCTGTAATGGTGACACCATAGCGTTCAACCTGACCAAAATGCGACAGCAGAGATCCAAAACCCATGAACTTCAGGCAGTCAATCGCATTGGCGTCAGGCCTTGCACTGGCAGCCTCGCCAGCGGCAGCCGATATCGGAATTGCGCCTTTCGCGGGCTACCGTATGGGTAGCTCCGTGGATATTGAATCCGCCAGCGCCAACACCAAAGACCAAGTCCGATTTAAAGACACCACAAGCCATGGGCTGACCCTGAACTTCGACCTGCCTGAGGCAGGCAAGCAAGGTGAGCTGTATTTTGGCCGGCAGGAAACCTCGGCAAAGCTTGATAACGGCCAGTTTGCCCCAGGCACACAGGCAATCGACGTGACGATTTACCAGCTGCAATTCGGCGGCCTATACTTTCCGGGAGGCAAAACCTACGGTGGCTTTGCGTCTGGCGTACTGGGTGTAACCCGCCTGGAGCCAGACAACTCCGCCTACGACACTAACCACCGACTTGCTCTATCCCTCGGTGGAGGGTATCAGTTCTTTCTCAGCGACAGCCTGCGCCTGCGGCTTGACCTGCGCGGTATCTATACGGCTCTAAACTCGGGCGGTTCGGCGTTCTGCTCCGGTGGCTGTGAGCTTAAATATCGCAGCAGCGGTTACCTTCAGATTGAAGCGGGTGCGGGCTTGGTGTTGCGCTTCTGAACCCTGTCGCTGTCAGGCCCGGGCTTCATGCCTTTCGGGAAGCATCAGGGACAACAGCGCCGCCATCGCTACCAGTCCTGCAGAAATCCAGAGGCAGGCTTCCAAACCGTACCCTTGACAAACCCAGCCAGACAAAATAGTACCCATCAGCCGGCCCGCGGCGTTGGACATGTAATAAAAGCCCACATCCAGCGACACGCCGTCGCCCCGGGCATAACTGACAATCAGATAGCTGTGCAGGGATGAGTTGACAGCAAACAATACGCCGAATAACACAAGACCACCGATGACCACCCACTGCGGCGGCCAGCCGGCCATCAGGCCAAAGGCAATGGCGGCGGGAATCAGCGCCAGGGCAGCTGCCCAGAACACGGCAGGCTGCTTGCCCTCCCTATTCCCGGTAATCCGCGGCTCAAGGTAAAGGCCCAGTAGTTGCCGGCTATCACCAGATACTGACGGATGGCAGCCGTCATTTCAGGCAGAACCTACCTTGCGTGCCAGTTCTACGGCGCGGTTAGCGTAACCCCATTCGTTGTCATACCAGGCGTAGATTTTCACCTGGGTGCTATTAATCACCAGAGTGGACAGAGCATCGATAATGGAAGAACGGGGGTCGGTCTTGTAGTCGATAGACACCAAGGGGCGTTCTTCGTAGCCCAGAATACCCTTCAGTTCACCCTCGGCAGCTTCTTTTAATAGCTGGTTTACGGTGTCGCAATCCGTCGGCGTTTCCACTTCAAACACACAGTCGGTCAGCGACGCATTGGTTAACGGCACTCGCACAGCGTGGCCATCCAGCCGCCCTTTCAG
>JAKDUK010000007.1 GCA_030457765.1 Marinobacter sp.
CCCATTCTGGCAACCAGTTGCTCCCTTGCTTTGCGCTTTTTGTGCGCGGCCTTGTCTTCAGGGCTGAGTTTGCGGGTGATAGCTGCCTGTCTGGCACGTTCTTTTGGATCAGACTGGGATCCACTGCCACTGACGGGAAGATCACGAATATGCCCAACGCTAGACTTAACGATGAAGTCAGAGCCCAGGTACTTGTTAATGGTCTTCGCTTTCGCTGGTGACTCGACAATTACGAGACTTTTACCCATATCGGAGATCTATATCCTTGGCGATAAATCGGTCAATAAACAAGAAGACCGTAAACTCGCTGTAAATCAATCGGCTGGAAAAACTAAAGAAGCCGCCATTGTATATAAGGACTCTGTTTTACAGTGTCAGGAATAGCAAGACAACCCATTCTTTGTTTCAGTCATGTTTTTTCTACCTTTCACAAAGCCGCTTTTAACGGGCCCTGAAAGCAGGAAGGCCCGGCGCGTGCCGGGCCTTCCATGAAAGCGTAACTATGGCCCGCCTAGCGGATCACAAACGCTCCCAGACCGTTGCAATGCCCTGACCCAGGCCGATGCACATGGTGGAGACACCAAGCTTTCCGCCTTTGTTCTGCATTACATTCAACAGGCTTGTGGAGATACGTGCACCAGAACAACCCAGCGGATGCCCCAGGGCAATCGCACCACCGTTCAGGTTTACCTTCTCGTCCACTACATCCAGCAACTTGAGGTCTTTGAGGACCGGTAGAGACTGACCTGCAAAGGCTTCGTTCAGCTCCCAGAAGTCGATATCTTCAACTTTCAGACCTGCACGCTTGAGTGCCTTCTTGGTTGCCGGTACCGGACCATAACCCATGATTGCGGGATCACAGCCTGCGACCGCCATGCTGCGGATTCTGGCAATTGGCGTCAGGCCCAGCGCTTCTGCACGCTCTGCCGACATCAGTACCATAGCTGCAGCGCCATCGGTCAGCTGTGAAGACGTACCTGCAGTCACGGTGCCATTCTTCGGATCAAAGGCCGGCTTTAGCTGACCCAGCGATTCCGCAGTGGTATCCGGACGAATAGTTTCGTCTTCTTCAATCAGCTTCACAAAGCCATTCTCATCATGACCTTCAATGGGAACGATTTCGTTCTTGAAGCGCCCTTCCAGTGTGGCTTCATGGGCCAGACGGTGAGAGCGGGCACCAAATTCGTCCTGCTGCTCCCGGGTGATGCCGTGCATCTTGGCCAGCATTTCTGCTGTAAGGCCCATCATGTTAGACGCTTTCGCAGAGTACTTGGACGCAGCCGGGTTATGGTCAAAGCCTTCGGTCATGGGTACATGCCCCATGTGCTCAACACCACCAACCATGAACATGTCACCGTTACCGGTCATAATGGCCTGGGCCGCAGTGTGGATAGCGCTCATGGCAGAACCACACAAACGGTTAACGGTCTGGGCTGCAGACTCATGCGGGATACGGGTCAGCAGAGAGATCTGCCGGGCCACGTTAAAGCCCTGCTCTTTAGTCTGGTTTACACAGCCCCAGATTACATCTTCAACTTCTTTCGGGTCGAGCTTCGGGTTGCGCTCAAACAATGCTTCGATCAGCGCAGCCGACAGGGTCTCCGCACGCACGTTACGGAAACAACCATTCTTGGCACGACCCATCGGAGTCCGCACGCAATCGACGACGACAACGTCTCTCGGATTAAGGCTCATAGATCTTTCTCCGTTCGGAAATCTCGTTCAGGGTTAGCCAAAAAACTTTTCACCAGTTTTGGCCATTTCACGCAGCTTCTCGGTCGGATGGTACAAAGGACCAAGATCTGCAAACTTGTCTGCCAGTTCAACGAACTTGTCTGCACCCATATCGTCGATATAACGCAGGGCACCACCACGGAATGGCGGGAAGCCAATACCGAAGATCAGACCCATATCCGCATCGGCCGGGTCTTCAACAATTCCGTCTTCCAGGCAACGAACGGTTTCAAGGCACAGCGGAATCATCATGCGAGCGATGATATCTTCGTCGCTGAATTCACCTTTACCCTGAACAACCGGCTCCAACAGCTTGTAGGTCTGTTCATCGACCACCTTCTTCTGCTTGCCCTTACGATCCAGCTCGTACTTGTAGAAGCCTTTATCGTTTTTCTGGCCGTAGCGGTCATTCTCGAACATGATTTCTACAGCAGATTTGAAGTCGGCTTTCATGCGATCCGGGAAGCCGTCAGCCATTACCTCATTCGCATGCGTGGCGGTGTCCATACCAACTACGTCGAGTAGGTAGGCAGGGCCCATAGGCCAGCCAAACTTCTCCATGACCTTGTCGATTTTCTGGAAATCGGCACCGTCACGGACCAGGCCTGAGAACCCGCCAAAGTACGGAAACAGCACACGGTTAACCAGGAAGCCCGGGCAATCGTTCACAACGATCGGTGTTTTGCCCATTGCCTTGGCATAGGCAACTGTCGTCGCAACGGCACGATCAGAGGTTTTCTCACCACGGATAACCTCAACCAGCGGCATCATGTGCACCGGGTTGAAAAAGTGCATACCGCAGAAGTTTTCCGGACGCTTCAGGTTCTTGGCCAGAAGGTCGATGGAGATCGTAGAGGTGTTAGACGTCAGAATGGCGTCATCACGAACCATCTCTTCGGTCTCACGCAGAACCGCATCTTTCACTTTCGGGTTTTCAACAACTGCTTCAACAACCAGGTCTACGTTCTTGAAATCGCCGTAGTTCAGGGTTGGTGTAATGCTGTTAAGGACATCCGCCATTTTACCGGCGTCCATCTTGCCCTTGTTGACACGCTTGGTTAGCAGGCTCTTGGCTTCTTTCAGGCCCAGGTCGATACCGTCCTGATTTATGTCCTTCATGATGATGGGCGTGCCTTTCAGTGCCGACTGATAAGCGACACCACCACCCATGATGCCTGCGCCCAGCACGGCAGCCAGCTTCACATCGGAAGCTTCTTTGCCCCAGGCGCTGGCCTTCTTCTTCAGTGCTTGATCATTCAAGAACAGGCCTACCAGACAGGCTGCCACGTTGGTCTTGGCCATTTTGGCGAAGCCTTTGGCCTCTACTTCGATTGCCTTGTCGCGGGTCAGGCCGGCGTGTTTCTGCATCACCTTGATAGCTTCAACCGGCGCCGGGTAGTTCTTGCCCGCTTTACCGCCGACGAATGCCTTGGATATTTCGAACGCCATCATGCTTTCCATGGCGTTCAACTTGATTTTTCCTTTCTTCTCTTCACGCCGGGCTTCGTAATCCAGCTTGCCTTCGTTGCATTGGTTGATGATTGCAACGGCAGACTCTAACAGCTTGGCTGGCTCAACAACTGCGTCTACTGCGCCGGTTTTCAGAGCCGCGTCAGCGCGATTTTCCGTGCCACCGCAGATCCATTCAACGGCGTTGTCTACGCCAATCAGGCGGGAAAGACGAACCGTGCCACCAAAGCCCGGGAAAATACCCAGCTTGACCTCAGGCAGACCCACTTTCGCTTTAGGTGCCATGACCCGGTAATCGGTTGCCAGGCACATTTCAAACCCACCGCCCAGTGCCATGCCATTGATTGCCGTGACAGTAGGGAATGGAAGATCCTCTACCGCACTGAAAATAGCATTGGCCTTCAGGTTGTTGGCTACCAAATCTTCTTCGGAACCGGCAAACAGCTCAGTAAACTCTGTAATGTCGGCACCCACGATGAAACTGTCTTTAGAGCTGGTTACCACCAGCCCCTTGAGTTCCTTCTGTGCTTTAAGTGCGTCAGTCGCGGCGTTGAGCTCTTCAATTGTAAGGCGATCGAACTTGTTTACTGACTCGCCCTGCAAGTCGAAGTTCAACTGAGCGATCCCGCCTTCGATCTCTTTAACCGTGATGGCTTTACCTTCGTAAATCATCAACTGATCTCCAGTCTGTGTTTGGAACTGCGGCCAGTGCCAGCGGCTCTGTTTAACTTGAAGAGTTGCCAGCGCTGTCTACGCAGCCAGATTTCGGTCATTGCCCGATTAATCGACTCAAAAATTCATACAGTCGTTTGAATCGCGAGGGCACACGATGTGAAAAAACAGCACGTTTGTCAATTCGTTTCTTTTCGAATAGGCCCACTTTACCCTTTTATTTGAAGTTTTTCGAAGCAAATGCTTTATTTTTCAAACGGCTACACGCCATCTCCGATAATAAACCTGAGCTTCATCTTGCAAATTTCAAGGATATTTACATTTACCTGAACCAGGTCCGGCAAAATTGCTTGATTGGCCAGAGAAGTTACTTTACCTTCAATCTACGACTTTGGTACACAATAATAAACGCATTACGGAGATACGATCCGATGAAAACCAATCACCTAGGGACTCGCACCCTGGTAGCTGCGCTTTTTTTACTCATGCTTACCTGCGCAAATGTGCGAGCTCAAGAAGCTGACAACATCCTCTCACAACTTCATACCTTCCGTGTTAGCAATTACACCTCGCTGGATGCCTACTATCGGTACATCGGCGACGGCAATACCGACACACTGAACGAAATCGTATCAGGTATTAATGCTGCCAACGACTCAATGAACCTCCTCGCAGAAAGCGATAGCGGGGCACTCACAAATCAGCAGATCGAAGAGCTGAACGGCGAGTTCGACAAATTTAAGAGCCTGATGCGTGACAACATCAACGAGGTTCGAAATACCGGTTACCCGGATTTACGCCTCGCGTCAGATATGGCAAACCAAGCCCTTACAATGAACAACCTGGCAACAGAATTTTATCAGATTGCCCAAGAGAGCTCCCAGGTAAAAACGAATACCAGAGTGGAAGCAGCCAGGATGGGCGCTGTGAAAATTGCTCAAATGAGGGCTAAATACTCGGTTCGTACTAATTCTGCTGTGTCGCAGACGTTTCAAGGCTCTTCCACTGAAACATCCCTTGACGAACAGGCCATGGAATTCGACCAGTTGCTGAGCACCGTTGTCAAAGGTGAAAACGAAGGCGAACTGAAGGCACTTTTGGGCGATATTTCTTCTAAATGGCAATTTATCCGTGGCTCTTATATCAATTACAACGAAAACAACGTGGGTTTTGTAATTGACAGGTACTCGAAGAGAATTCTGGAAAATCTGACAATAACTATTGAACTGTTGATTCAGCAGAATAACTAAGTGCGCCATCACCCCTTTCGCCGGACGGGTTTGCGTACTATGCTAGATTAAATCCGACACACTAAGGAGTTAGGGATGTCTGCTTACAAGAAGATGCTTGTTGCCATAGATCTAACAGAAGAGGCACCTCAGGTTCTGGACAAAGCCAGAGCCATGAGCGACGCCCATGGTGCAGATCTCACTCTGGTGCATATTGTAGAACCTGTGGGCTATGCCTATGGTGGTGATATCCCCATGGATCTTACAGAACTGCAAGATCAGCTCGACAAAGCTGCTCGCGAGCAGCTCGCCACCTACGGAGACACTTATGGCATTGATAAATCCAATCAAATTGTAACCGTAGGTCGGCCGGAGTCTGAAATTCACCGCTTGGTAAAAGAGCATGCAGCAGACTTGGTTGTCGTTGGAAGTCACGGCAGAAAAGGTTTCCAGCTACTGCTGGGCTCAACCGCTAATGGTGTTCTGCACGGAACCGAATGTGACGTGCTGGCTATAAGAATCCGCTAAACGTAAACACACTCCGTGATTACAAAGAAGCCCGCGGCATGCACTGCTGAACTGCCGCCGGGCTTTTTTCTAACAAAGAAGCAACCAGGGCTTAGCCCTCAAGCTCCATCCAGCGTTCGATCACCTTCTCTAGGTGCCCTTCTTTCTGCTCCATCTCTGCCAGCGTGGCCGCAATATCGTCGGGCGACCCCGAATAAAACTCGGCCGATGAAACACGCTCCTTAATGCTGGCGACTTCTTTTTCTAGCTCTTCAATTTGCCCAGGCAACTGCTCAAGCTCCAGCTTCAGCTTGTAACTCAGTTTAGCCGGCTTAGGCTTGTTGGCTGAAGCGCTTTCTTGAACCTCAGGCTGAGCCTTTGTGGGTTTTGCTGCCTTATCATGCCGGTCGGGGCGCGCACCACTTGCCTCAGCTGGAAAGAAACCACCCTGGCGGCGCCAATCACTGTAACCACCCACATATTCCAGAACACTGCCTGTGCCATCCAAAAAGACGGTCTCAGTCACAACATTATCCAAGAACTCACGGTCGTGACTGATCACAATTACCGTCCCGGCAAATTCTGAAAGTTGCTCTTCCAATAGCTCGAGCGTCTCAACATCCAGATCGTTGGTTGGCTCATCCAGGACCAATATATTGGCCGGTTTACTGAACAGCTTTGCGAGCAAGAGACGAGCGCGCTCACCCCCGGAAAACACACTAACGGGCGATCTGGCCCGCTCTGGCGTGAACAAAAACTCCTGCAAATAACCGAGCACGTGCTTGCTCTGTCCGTTAATTTCAATAAATTCTCGGCCTTCTGACAGGTTATCCAAAGCATTGCGCTCCAGGTCCAACTCACCACGAAGCTGGTCAAAGTAGGCGACTTTCAGATTGGTACCAAGGCGAATACTTCCCTCTGTTGACTCAAGATCACCCAACAGTAACCGCACCAAGGTTGTTTTGCCCGTTCCGTTTTCGCCTACAAGACCAATCTTATCGCCCCGGAGTACGGTTAGATTCATATCACGAATGATTGGCGTTCCGCCGGGGTAAGCAAACCCTGCATCAATGGTTTCCGCAACCAACTTGCCAGACCGGGCTGCATCCTCCACTGCAAATGTGGCTGTGCCGCCACGAACCCGGCGCTGCCGATGCTCTTCGCGCATGGCTTTAAGCGCCCTCACCCGCCCCATGTTGCGGGTGCGGCGAGCTTTGATCCCTTGGCGAATCCAGGTTTCCTCCTGCTTCAGACGCTTATCGAAAAGAGCGTTCTCGCGATCTTCCTCTTCAAGGGCCTTTTCTTTCAGTTCCAAATACCGGTCATAGGACGCTGCAAAACTAACCAGCTTACCGCGATCGAGCTCCACAACCCGCGTAGACATGCGCCTGATGAAAGCACGATCGTGACTGACGAACAGCATTGCCCCACGAAATGCACCCAGCGCCTCTTCAAGCCATGCAATGGCCGGCACATCGAGGTGGTTCGTAGGCTCATCCAGCAACAAAATGTCTGGCTCAACAACCAAGGCTCGAGCCAGTAGTACCCGTCTTTGCCAGCCACCAGAAAGGGTGTTAAGTCGTTGCTCGGGATTAATACCATACTGCGCCAGAATCGCCGTAACCTTCTGGTCAAGCCGCCAACCATCAAGTGCTTCGATGCGGTCCTGAACCTTCATCATGCGGTTTAGGCTAGCCTCATCTACCTGCTGAGTCAGCTTATGAAACTCAGCCAGAAGCTGACCCGTTTCAGGAAATGCGCCAGATACAGCCTCGTAAGCCGTTCTCGTATCGTTTTTTGGCAGGTTCTGAGGCAACACAGCCAATATGGCACCATCGTCGAGGCGAACATGTCCACCATCGGGGATCACTTCCCCACTCACAATTTTGAGCAGGGTTGACTTGCCCTCCCCGTTTCTTCCTAAAAGACACACTCGCTCACCGGCATCAATAATAAGAGACGCCTGATCCAGCAGTGGGTGCATCCCGAAGGCCAGGGATATCGAATCCAGCGTTAACAGTGGCACGGTGCTTTTTACTCCAATTCAATAACAGTGGCAGGGTCATCCACGTGGATAACCCCGGGCGTTTCATGGATTGCGTTCTGGCCGAAAATAACACCCTCTGATGTTCTACGATAAGAAGAGAGCATCCTTAATGGTTGCAGGCCAGAATCTTTAATTCCGGTGTCTGGGTCAACGGTTGTTACAACACAACGGGAACAGGGCTTAACTATGCCAAAGCTCTGATCGCCCAGGTTGAGCTTGCGCCAATTGTCTTCTTGCCAGGCTGGGGCGCCCTCAATAACAATATTAGGCCGGAACCGACGCATCGCTACAGGCGCATTCAATCGCAGGTTCAGCTCATTCAAAGATGCCAGGCTGGTAATGAGCAAAGGAAAGCCATCGGCAAATCCAACACGACGGTATTCGGTCACACGCCCGACATCAACACGCCGAAAGGAAGAGTCTGGCATGTAAACAACCTGCAACTCTTTGCCACAAAACCGGCTCAGCGCCTCGCTAACTGCGGGCTCTGCTTTCAGAGCTTTAACCCAGTCACGCCAAACCAGCACTCGCAACTCTTGATCCGTTGCTTGCAGCGTAAAATCACCCTCCCCGGGCACATGAACGCTAACGACGCGATCAGCCAAAGAGGTGGTCACCCTGGCAAGCTCGGGAAGCGCCCTCTGAGTAACAAAGTGACGGTCTGAATCAACAATCATCCAGCGCCGATCACCTTTCGGGCCGAAATCATCCATCTCAAATGATGAAACTTCGATACCGGCAAGAGACTTGACTGGATAGATATAAAGCGAGTGGACTTTCACAGGACGCGTCTCCGGCTCAGAGCGTATGTTTTTACGAAGCGACCAGTATAGCCAAAAACAAAAAACCCGACCTCTTGCGAGATCGGGTTTTTTTGAATCTGGAGCGGGAAACGAGATTCGAACTCGCGACCCCAACCTTGGCAAGGTTGTGCTCTACCACTGAGCTATTCCCGCGGCGTCGATCGGCTTACGCCTACAACGGAAGCGCATTGTACGCATTCTGCCTTTTTCGTCAACCTTCTTTTGGAAATCTCATTGCCCAAAACGCCGGGCAGAGCCCAGATACTGTTTTTCTGCATCGGTAGATGTTCGGCCGAGAGCCTGATTCCGATGGGGAAAGCGGCCAAAACGTTCGATAATTTCCTTATGATCCAATGCCGACTGCAAAAAACTTTTCATGAAGCCCTGAAGCATTCCGGACGTTGAGGCAACCAATTGCTCATAGCACTCAACGGACAACACCTGATCTTCAAGCCGTTCAGAATGTTCGAGCGGCATATACATGAACGCTCGCTGCACCGGGGGGAGCGACATGTCATCACCTTTTCGCATGCCTTCTTTGCAGAGGTTACTCGCCAGTTTATCCTGTTCAAAAGCCAAGGCACCGCCACGAAATATATTCCGGGAGAATTGATCAAGTAGTATGATTTCAGCAAGCCGTCCGCCGGCCGACTTGCGCCAGTGATCAAGCCCCTGCTCAGATGCAAACAAAACCATCGAGAGAAACCGGCGACGAATTTCCTGATCAAACTTTCTACTTGAGCGAAACCAGCGGTTGCGATGGTAGCTATCAGGCAAGCCGTTTTCATCAAGTTCTCCAAACCAGAAATCCAGAATCTCTTTCCAATCGAACATTAGATGACACCCTGTTATCTTGATTGATGGGACTGGCAGAGAATACCGGCCCGCATAGGAAAATACGACAGGTACCTCTACACCAATTGGCCCGGAGCTCTAATGAACAGCCCTCGCATTATTCTATTAGCACACGGCAGTAGCGATAAACGCTGGTGCGCCACGTTTGAAGCCCTTGCGGAACCAACTCTGAAGGCGGTTAGCGGCTCACGAATTGCCTACATGGAGTTGGCAGAGCCTTCCTTAAGCACTGTCATTCATGAGGGAGTTACATCAGGCGATCGTGATTTCACCATCGTGCCCTTATTTCTGGCAGCCGGTCGCCACCTGCGCAAGGACGTACCAGCTATGATACAAAGGCTTGAGGAAACCACAGGCGCCAGCATCAAACTCTCCCCTCCTGTGGGCGAAGATCCGCTTCTGGGCGATGCAATCAGAGATGTGGTGGCGCTCCAGATTGGCCAGTACAGCAACAGATAAGGAAGCCATTATGAATAAACGCGCACTAATTACTGGTGGCACCGGATTTATCGGCAGCGAGCTGTGCCCACAAATGCGACGCCGAGGTTATGAACTGACTGTTTTGAGCCGGCAACCTGCGGATAAAGTGCGCGCGCTGTGCGGCAAAGTTGAAGTTATCAATGATCTTGAGCGCCTGAGGTCAGACAGAGGCTACGATGCCGTCATCAATCTCGCCGGAGAAGGGATAGCAGACAAACGATGGACAAACGAACGTAAGCAGGCACTACGAGACAGCCGGATAGCCCTGACCAACACCCTGACGGAAATCATCAGCAGCTGGCACAACCCGCCAGAAGTAATGGTTTCAGGGTCTGCAGTCGGCTTTTACGGTGACCAACAAAACAACCTGGTTACAGAAGCTACTCCGCCCCATGATGAATTTTCCCACCAGTTGTGCAAAGACTGGGAAGCTGCAGCCCTTAAAGTGAACGCGCTTGGCGTGCGTGTGTGCTTATCCAGGACAGGTGTCGTGGCCGGCCCAGGTGGCGGTTTTTTGCAACGCATGATACCGCCATTTAAACTCGGATTAGGCGGGCGAATGGGAGATGGCCACCAATACATGCCTTGGGTACATCGAGATGATGTTGTGGCGGCGCTTATATGGATGCTGGAGACCCCGGAGGCATCAGGTGCATACAACGTGGTGAGCCCAAACCCGGTTACAAACGCAGAGTTCACTCGCTGCCTGGCCAAGGCGCTGAAACGGCCAGCAATATTTCCGGCACCTGCACCGGTTCTGAAAATAGCTCTGGGGGAGATGTCACGCCTTTTATTAACCGGTCAACGGGCGGTACCCGCCAGGCTAAGCGAGTCTGGATTCGAGTTCCTCTACCCAACACTTGCGGAAGCGCTGAAACACGCTATCGATTAAAACACCTGTTTTTTTGATAAAACCGTTGACAGGCGGAGGAGGCTTACCTAATATACGCGCCACCTCGACGAGGCAATTTTTTAAAGCGTTGCGTCCCCTTCGTCTAGTGGCCTAGGACTCCGCCCTTTCACGGCGGCAACAGGGGTTCGAACCCCCTAGGGGACGCCATTTACTTCATACCTCTAGATCTGAAGTAAAACGCTTAACTTACTTAGTGAAAGTCGGCCATATCAGACCGCTTTTTCGCCGTCTTTCAGACTCTTCCTTTCCTGTTTTTCTCCGTGGACTTTCTGGTCACGCATAATAAACACGCCCACACCAACAAAAAACACTACCATCAGCAGCACTGTTACAATCCCGGCAACAACAACGACATCCATATACATGATTTTTCTCCTGACCCTTATCAAACTTGATTAAGCTCAGGTTACGTCACCGCTAAATACAGATATTGATCCAAATCAATGGTGGACATCACAGTTAGGTTCGAAGACTCGGCAAACACCAAAGCAAGCACATTTTCGAGCATTTTCAGGGAATTTGCTTAGCAGTACTGCTATAGTCACCAAACAATTTGTTATTGTTTTTTATAACTAATCCGGGTGGCTTAAGTATTACATGCCCAAACTGCCGTCACGCTTCCAACGTTTTCGCTCGGGCTCTCCCCTGTCTTTCAGGCTGCTTGCCTGGATACTTCTGTTTAGCTCGGCATTCACCCTGATCGCTTCGGCTATCCAAATCTACTCCGATTACAGCAAAGAACTTTCTCAAATTGATAGCCGCATGCAGCAGGTTGAATCCGGGTATGCTTCCAGTCTTGCCAGAAGCCTCTGGGCCCTCGACCAAAAGCTTCTTCAAACGCAAATGGAGGGCATACTCAGCCTGCCAGACATCGTTCATTTGCGACTGGGCATTGAGCCCGACTCTGAACTTGTAATGGGCAAAATTCGCCGTGGCGCTGACACCAAGTCTCACCAATTCGATGTCATCCATGAAGGCAATGACGAACTCAAACTCGGCGACCTCACTGTAACCGCCAATCTGGATCGTGTTTACCAGGATCTGAAGATAAAAATTGGCATCATTATGGCCACCCAGTTCCTGAAGACATTTTTTGTTTCCATACTCATTATTATAATTTTTCAGCATTTTGTGACACGCCACCTGACCACCATGGCAAATTACGCAAAGGACCTTTCTCTAAAAAACCTCGGCACCCCACTTACTCTGGACCGCTCAGACACTCCCTCACACCGTAGCGATGAAATCGGGCGCGTAACTGAAGCCATCAACCAGATGCGCAAGCGGCTGAACGACGATATGATTCGCCAGGAGAAAGACGCGGCCGAGATTCACAAATTCTCCAAGGCGATCGAGCAAAGCCCCTCATCCGTTGTTATGTGTGATCGTCAGTGGCGAGTGGAGTTTGTCAATCAAAAGTTCACGCAGCTTACTGGCTTTAACCCAAAATCGATTATTGGGCGCCACCCGGGCGCCCTGAGCGATAATCACATAGAAAATAGAGACAACCGCCACCTCTGGCAATCTATCCGTTTACAGGTTCAGCGCGTTGGTGTTTGGCAGGGCGAGGTAAACAGTGTGCGTCGAAACGGTGAGCGGTTCTGGGAACAGCTGATCGTAACACCCATTAAAGATGCCGCCGGTCACGCCACGGGGTATATTATCCTCGGTGAAGACATCAGCATTCGAAAGCGCTATGAACAACAGTTATTGCGCCAGGCAAACTACGATATTTTAACCGGCCTCCCCAACCGCATGCTCGCACTAGACCGGTTGAAATTGGCGCTGGCACAGGCCAGGCGTGAAAACTCCATGGTTGGGGTTATGTTTTTGGACCTTGATAACTTCAAACACATTAATGACACCTTAGGCCACGACGCAGGCGACACTCTGCTGATAGAAGCAGCTCGTAGAATTTCCAGTTGCTTGCGCGGGACCAGTACGGTCGCCCGGCTAGGGGGTGACGAATTTCTTGTAATTCTTCCGGGACTTGCCGGGCCAGAGTCCTCCTCCCAGGTTGCAGAGCGTATTCTCACTAACTTTATCCCCGCTTACGCTCTGAATGGCCAAGAGGTATTCGTCACCACCAGCATTGGTATTGCAATCTTCCCTACGGACTCAGATAACAGTGGGACCCTGCTTCAACACGCAGACGCAGCCATGTATCAGGCCAAACATCAGGGCAAGAGCTCTTATGCACACTTTACTCCCGAGATGACCGAGGTATCTCATGAGCGCCTGCAGATGGAATCACGCATGCGCCGGGCACTGGAACTGCAGGAGTTTGAACTCTATTTCCAACCTATCTTAGACACAGCAACGGGAGAGCTGCGAGCAGCAGAGGCACTGTTGCGCTGGAATAATCCGTCAATGGGCATGGTTATGCCAGACCGCTTTATCCCGCTGGCCGAAGAAACAGGGTTGATTATCCCTATAGGCGAATGGGTTCTTGAACAAGCTTGCCGTGCCGCGTGGGAATGGAAAGACACCACCGGCCAAGACATTGGCATATCGGTAAACGTATCTCCGCGACAGTTCCGCGATCCAGGCTTCACGGACGCGGTTATGAACGCGCTTTCTAATAATAACCTGGCCCCTGAACGACTGGAGCTGGAGATAACCGAGCGCCTATTGCTGGACAATTCAATCGAAACAGCAGAGATTCTTAAAGACCTGGACCGGACGGGAATCCGTCTATCGGTAGATGACTTTGGCACAGGTTACTCCGCCCTCAGTTATCTCAAAAGCTACCCTTTTGATACCCTAAAAATAGACAAATCTTTTGTCCAAGATGTAATGAAAGAGCCAGAAGACGCCTCCCTTGTGCGTGCGATTATCAACATGGCTCACAGCTTGGGGCTGACCATCATTGCCGAAGGCGTTGAGGAAGAAGCGCAAACCTACTTCCTGAAACAGGAAGGCTGCGATTTTGCCCAAGGCTACTTCTACAGCCACCCGCTCCCAGCCGGGGAGTTTTCCGAGTGGCTGAATACCAATCACCGTACACCAACCTGACACTCAGGGAATTGTGGGAACATGAATCAATCCATTCTTGTTGTTAACTGTGGCAGCTCCTCTTTAAAGCTCGCGCTATTCGACGAAAATGAAAAGAAAATTGCCTCAGCAATGGCCGAGCGCCTTAATCAAGCGGATTCGTTTGCACACATTGATGGCGACAACCAACCTATTGCTCTTCCAACCAACACCAATCATAAGCAAGCATTACAAGCGTTGGTTTCGGCTTTTAAGGAAGGACGGCTTATGTCTGAAGCGCCCTCATCTATTGGTCACCGTGTTGTTCATGGTGGAGAAACGTTTCGCGAAGCCGTTCTGATTGACGACAGTGTTGTTGCTGCTATCAGCAACTGTGCCGGGCTTGCCCCTCTTCATAATCCGGTCAATCTTGCTGGGATTGAAGCAACGCGGGAACAGTTTCCTGACACGCCACAGATTGCCGTATTTGATACTGCGTATCATCAAACCCTTGCGCCGAGAGCATTTCTTTATGCACTACCCGAGGCCTACTATCGTGATTGGGCTGTGCGGCGCTATGGGTTTCATGGCATTAGCCACTTCTTCATGGTAAATGAAGCTGCCCGCCGGCTAGGAAAAACACCCGAAACCACCTCTATCATTTCAGCTCACCTTGGCAACGGCTGCAGCATAACAGCGATCAAGGATGGTCTGAGTGTTGATACCAGTATGGGGCTAACGCCCCTCGAAGGGCTGGTTATGGGCACTCGCAGCGGCGACATCGACCCAGGTCTTTTTGAATATCTGCGCACCCGCGGTGTCGCCCTGGAGGACGTTCACAAGGTGCTTAACCACGAAAGCGGGCTGCTTGGCATTTCAGGGCAAACCAACGATATGCGCACACTGTGCGAACTGGCCAATAATGGCCACGAACCTTCCGCCCTTGCCATCGAAATTTTCTGCTTCCGTCTGGCAAAGTACGTAGGCGCTATGATGGCTTCCCTAAGCCATTTAGATGCGCTGGTGTTCACCGGCGGTATCGGAGAAAACAGTCTGCAGGTGCGCGAAAAAACTCTGAGCCATTTAAAGCTTCTAGGGTTTAACCTTGATGCCAATAACAATGACTGCCATGGTCGCCGCACCGAAGGCCGCATAGAGCACAGCAATTCACGCTTCCCGGTTCTGGTTATCCCAACGAACGAAGAGCTGGTGATTGCCCGCGAGGCCAAGCGCCTCGCCCAGGCATCTTAAACAACGCCGAAAGCCAAACCATTTTTAAACCAATTTTTTACTGAAACATCGGAAATTTTTTATGGCAAAAAGTCTGTTTATTGCCCCAACATCCATGGGCTCGGGGCTCACATCCGTTTGTTTGGGCCTATTACGTGCCATGGAACGCGTTGGCATTAGTGTTGGATTCTACAAACCCTTTTGCCAGTCGGTTAATCAGGGCGAATCCCAACACAACAATGGCAAAGACTCGTCCGTGACCTTTGTTCGCTCTCGAAGCCATTTGCAGCCACCAGAGCCGTATCCTCTGAAAAAGGCTCAGCACTTGTTGAACCGTGGAAAATCAGATTTTCTGATGGAAACCGTGGTCGGTGAATACCAGAAAGTAGCCAAAGATGTGGATGTTGTAATCATTGAAGGGCTGGTGCCCGATCGTAGCGAAGCATACATAGCGAGGCTTAACGTAGAAGTGGCTCGTAATCTGGGTTCCGAGGTGGTGCTGGTCAGCACGCCGGGAAGGTGCAACGCTGCCGAGCTGGATGAAGATCTGGACTTTTCTGCACGTTTGTTCTCGGATGTGTCTGCACAAGATGTGATTGCCGTTATTCTTAACAAGCTCGGCGAACCGGAAAGATCCGGGCTCGAACCCTATAGCAACATCAGTCAAACACCCTGCGAAACCATCGATTATGAGAGCGCTTGTAGCGTCTTTAGGGATGGACGCTTCCGGCTACTGGCAGAAATTCCCTGGCAACCGGAGCTCATGGCCCCCCGGGTGTCTGATATCGCCCGCGAGCTTGATATCCCGGTACTGCACGAAGGTCAAATGCATACCCGTAGGGTTCAGAAAGTGTCTGTGTGTGCCAGGTCAATCCGCAACATGACTCAAACCCTGGGCCCAGGCACACTTATGGTCACCCCAGGGGATCGCGAGGATATTATTGTGGCCACAGCTGTGGCTGCCCTAAATGGTGTACCTCTTGCCGGGTTAATGCTTACCGGCGGCCTTATACCAGACCAGCGCGTGATCGATCTGTGCTCACGGGCAATGAATACCGGATTGCCGGTGCTGAGTTCGCACACCAACACTTATGAAACCGCCCACATGTTAGCAAATCTTTCTGTTGCGATTCCAACCGACGATCCCGACAGAATTGAAAAAGCCATGGAAACCGTCGCTACAAAAATTGATACCGACTGGCTTCAGGAACACCTGCGGGTTGCGGTTCAGAGCCGCTTATCGCCTCCGGCTTTTCGTTTCCAGTTGTCTGAGCGCGCACGGGCCGCTAACAAACGCATTGTACTTCCAGAAGGCTGCGAACCACGCACAGTACAGGCGGCCATTATCTGCCACCAACGAAAGCTCGCCCGCTGTGCGCTGATCGGCGACGAAACGGAAATCCAAAACATTGCCGCGTCACAGGGCCTCGAATTGCCTGAGGATATTGAGCTCATTAACCCTGCGAAGGTACGTAAAAGCTATATCGCCCCCATGGTTGAACTACGCCAACACAAAGGATTGGCACCAGATATGGCAGAAGCGCTGCTTGAAGATAACGTGGTTATGGGCACCATGATGGTTGCAATGGATGAGGCCGACGGCCTGGTTTCCGGCGCTGTCCACACCACTGCCAACACCGTACGCCCTGCCCTTCAGCTGATCAAAACCCACGATCAGGCCAAGGTTGTCTCCTCCGTATTTTTCATGTTGCTGCCTCAACAGGTTTTGGTCTACGGCGACTGTGCGATTAATCCAGACCCAAACGCTGAAGAACTTGCAGATATAGCCATACAAAGTGCGGAATCAGCAGAAGCCTTTGGCGTTGAGCCTGTGGTTGCCATGATTAGTTACAGTACCGGTGAATCCGGAACTGGACACGACGTGGAGAAAGTACGCGAAGCAACCAGGATTGCTCGGGAGCGCCGCCCCGACCTGCTTATTGATGGTCCTCTGCAATACGATGCTGCCGCCATAGAAAGCGTTGCCCGAAGCAAGGCACCTAAAAGCAAAGTGGCGGGCAAGGCAACGGTATTCATTTTCCCGGACCTAAACACTGGCAACACCACCTACAAGGCAGTTCAGCGTAGTGCCAATGTCGTGAGTATTGGGCCTATGCTTCAGGGTTTAAGGAAGCCGGTTAACGATTTATCGCGGGGTGCTCTGGTAGAAGATATTGTGTTTACCATCGCACTAACTGCAGTTCAGGCAAAACAGGTAGAGGATGCGGGGCTGGCTTGACCTGCCCCGCTCAATAACGGAACCCGTCAGCGTTTGGTGCTTTTCTGGCGGGTTCGTTTTGCACGGCGACCTGCTTTCAAGTCGTTATCCTGCTTCACCTTCTGGCGCGGTGTTTTCCGATCAACCTTACCGGCAAACGGATTCTCACTGGAGCGGAACTCAAACCGAATAGGCGAACCCGTTACCCGCAGCACTTTACGAAAGGTATTTTCCAGATAACGCTTGTAAGACCCAGGCAGCGCAGCAGTTTGATTACCATGAACCACCACAACGGGAGGATTAGACCCACCCTGGTGGGCGTAGCGCAACTTGATCCTACGCCCACGAACAACCGGCGGCTGATGCTGGGAAATTGCATCTTCCAGGATGGTTGTCAGGTAGTTGGTTGGCCACTTTGCCATAGCCGATTCGTAACAGGCCTGCACAGAATCATACATAACCCCTACACCAGACCCGTGCAGTGCGGAAATATAGTGCTTGTCAGCGTAATCAAGAAAATCCAAACGACGCTTTACCTGTTCTTTTACTTTGGCGCGGTCTTCGGGGTCCATCCCGTCCCACTTGTTTACCGCAATTACCAGTGAGCGGCCAGCGTCGAGCACAAAACCAATCAGGTGTAAGTCCTGATCGACCAGCCCCTGGCGTGCATCAATAACAAGTATCACTACATGGGCATCATCGATGGCCTTTAGCGTCTTGATAATAGAAAACTTTTCTACAGCCTCATTAACATTTTTACGCCGCCGAACACCTGCGGTATCAATAAGGGTGTATTGCTTATCGTGGCGCTCATAGGGAATATAGACACTGTCTCGAGTGGTACCGGGCATGTCATAAACAATCACCCGCTCTTCGCCCAGCATCCGGTTAACCAGTGTTGATTTTCCTACGTTGGGTCTACCAACAATACCTATACGAATGCCCGGGTAACGGTCAGCCTGGTCGGCTTCAACGCGGTCTTCTTCGGAAGGAAGCAGCAACTCCAACATTGAGCGGATGCCACGGTTGTGAGATGCAGCCACCATGAACGTCGAAACAAATCCAAGGCTATAAAAATCGGCCGCTGCGATATCAGGATCCTGGCCATCTGTCTTGTTGACCACCAAATGAGCTGGCTTACCGGACCGGCGCAGGTGGTCAGCTATCAATTCGTCACCGGCTGTAAGCCCCGCGCGGCCATCAACTAAAAACAAAACAATATCTGCTTCTTCGACAGCCTGCATGGAGTGCCTGGCCATCTCCGCATCCAACCCTTGCTCAGTGCCGGTAAGACCACCGGTATCAATCACGATGAAGCGCTGCTCTTCGTATGTGCCCTCACCATATTTACGGTCCCGGGTCAGACCAGGAAAGTCTGCCACCAGAGCATCCCGGGAGCGCGTCATCTGGTTGAACAATGTTGATTTGCCAACATTTGGGCGGCCGACAAGGGCAATTACTGGGGTCATAATGGTTCGCTATACGATCGTTTTAAGCTCAGCGTGCGGCGGAGCGTTGAAGGAATGCGGATTAGTCCCGCTCCCTCAGTTTAAATACAGACAGTTTACCGCCGTTTCCGAAAACCATCAGATTTCCGTCGGCCATGCGCTGTAATGGAACCCGTAGGCCATCACTGTCATAACGTTTCTGGCCTACGAGACTTCCATCGTCAGCCGAAAGCACGTGCAGGTAACCTTCATAATCACCAACAACCACATAGCTTTCATAAACGGCTGGTTGAGTCAGTTGCCGCCAGGATAATTTATCCTGAAGCCACAACTCTCTGCGGTCAGAGCCTCGGTAGGCGATCACATCGCCGTTTGCGGCAGACAAAAATATGCTACTGCCACCAATCATCGGAGAGTGCAGACTAGACGCTTTACGGCTCCAGATTTCCTGCCCAGTACGAATATCGACCAAAGCCAGTTTGCCTTGGTATCCAGAGACTAGCACGGCGCTATCCAGCACCAGCGGTTGACCAGCTATATCTACTAGCCTTTCGAGCTCTGTGCGACCTTGAGGCTGCCCCACTTCGTATTGCCAAAGGGGTTGACCTGCATCAGCAGACAGCGCAATGAGCTTGCCGTTAGAAAACGATGCAAGTACAACATCGCCGCCAACTAATGGTGCCGCTGCCGCCCGTAAAGAAAGCGCCGGTACCACGCCATCGTACTGCCAGAGCTTCTTACCGGTGGCCGTTTCAAAAGCGAGAACCCGACCGTCGGTAGTCTGGGTTACCACCAGCGCACCGTTTGATTGGGGCGCCGCCAAAGCTTCTGTAGGCAACGCACGACGCCACAACTCTTCGCCATCCTCACTGGAGAAAGCGACCAGATCTGCCTCACGGGTAACCAAATAGAGCTGGCTGCGATCACCGCCAACGCCAGCGAAGATTCGATCATCAAGCTTACGCTTCCAGTTCAGCTCTCCGGTTTCAGCATCCACGGAGACCAACTCACCATCGGCAGATGCGGCATAAACGGTCTTGCCGGCATTGAGTGGCGATAAATATAAAAAGTCGTCATCGTGCCCATCACCAACCGACCTACTCCAAACTGTTTCGAACTGTACGCTGCTGTCCACATCGGGCACGGGCGCCGGCTGTTCAAACGTATCTGTGGTGCTGCATCCGGATACGCCCATAGCGGTCACCAGAACTGAAAAAACGCCAGCCTTAACCAGCCTGTTGCCAGTCAAGCGCATCAAGCCTCCTCTCCAATGCCAAGATCAGACAGTTTTAACTCAAGGATGCCGCTACGGCCTTGCTGGCCCTGTTCGCGTGCAGCCAGATAGGCGTCGCGGGCACCTGTCTCGTCGCCTTGGGCTAACAGAATATCGCCACGCAACTCCGAAAACATTGCTGCGAATGCGTCTGCGTTGTCCTGGCTTCCGGCGCCATCGATTGTCGCCAGTGCTTCGTCATAGCGCTCTGCAGAGAACTGCGCACGAGCAAGGCGATTACGCACAACAAGCGATATCGCTTTGTGCTCATCGGATTTATCAAGTGCCCATTGAAGGGAATCAATAGCCGCTTCTGCATTGCTATCTTCAATCAACTGCTGACGAGCAAGAATCAGATTGCCGTATACCGCATAGGCACTGTCGGTGTAATCTTCACGCAGCGTCTTCGCTACAAAGACCACGGTTTCGCCAGAGGTGTCATCTGCTTCATTGCCAAAGGCACCCAACAGGGTCGCAAACTGGTTTGCAGCCTCTGCACGCTGTTGGTGTTGGTAGTTCTGCCAGGCTTGCCAGCCAAATACAATTACCAAAGCGGCACCGATGCCAATGAGCAGAGAGCTGCCGTTACGCTTCCACCAGTCTTTAATTGCTTGTACCTGTTCCTCTTCGGTGTTCAGTTCCGCCATGTTGACTCCGGTAATGTATTTTTAATTTTGTATTGCTGCGAATCAGTTCGCCAGGGCTTTCGCAAGCGTTGCAGCCAATTTATTCTGGGCAACACTGCTTTGTTCTTCGTCTGAACGCAGCGGTTTAACGCTCGCCGTTGCATTCTCCAGCTCGTTATCACCCAGGATCACCGCGTAACAGGCACCGCTTCTATCTGCTTTTTTCATCTGGCTTTTGAAGCTACCACCGCCACAATGGCTGACAATCACTTGACCCGGGAGTTCGTTACGCAACGTCTCAGCAAGTGCCAAAGCAGGAGCAACCGCGGCCTCTCCCATGGCTGTTACATAGATATCTGCGTTACTGTTGGCCTCTTCGGGTACCAGCCCAAGAGTATCCAGCAGCAAAATGAGACGCTCTAGCCCCATGGCAAAGCCCACAGCCGTCGTCGGCTTACCGCCGAGCTGTTCTACCAGGCCATCGTATCGACCGCCCGCACAAATGGTCCCCTGTGCGCCAAGGCTATCAGTTACCCACTCGAAAACGGTTTTGCCATAGTAATCCAGCCCTCGAACCAATGCTGGGTTAACTGTGTAGGCAATGCCAGCGGCGTCCAACAGTTCTTTAAGCCGGGTAAAGTGCTCTTGTGATTCCTCATCAAGATAACTTTCCAGACGCGGCGCATCGACAAGTAGCTTGCGTGTCCCCGAATCTTTACTATCCAGAATACGAAGCGGGTTGGTCTCAAGACGCCGCTGGCTGTCCTCATCAAGCTGGGCTTTATACTGCCCCAGGTAGTCTACCAAGGCGCCGCGAAACTCTTTTCGTGCAGCTGAGGAGCCAATAGAATTTATTTCCAGCCGTGCATGCTCAGCCAGCCCCAGCTCCTGCCACAGCCTGGCCGTCAGGATCAGCAGTTCTGCGTCAATATCCGGGCCCTGAATGCCGAAGCACTCAACACCAATTTGATGAAACTGGCGATAACGGCCTTTCTGCGGGCGCTCATGCCGAAACATGGGTCCCGTATACCAAAGCCTCCGGGTTTGATTGAACAATAACCCGTGTTCTTCTGCTGCGCGCACACACCCGGCCGTGCCCTCAGGCCGGAGAGTCAGGCTGTCACCATTGCGATCCGCAAAGGTATACATTTCTTTTTCTACAATGTCGGTTACTTCACCGATAGAGCGCTTGAACAGATCGGTCTGCTCCACCACCGGCATACGAATTTCCTGGTAACCGTACTGCCGCAAAACTTTGCGCGCCGCGGATTCAACAAACTGCCAAACCGGTGTTTGCTCCGGCAGGATATCGTTCATCCCACGTATTGCTTGAATCTTAGCCAATGTAAGCCCTTAGTTCTCTTTGGATAGTCGTGCCTGACCGGATTAGTGATTCACTTGTCTGAGCGCGCAATAATGGCGTCTTCGCGCTCTTTGCGGCGCTTAACCTCTTCTCTAACAAGTCTTTCCAGGTCGTCGGTGAGGGTGGCATTATCCAGTTTTTGGCTCGGCTTCCCATCTTTATAAAACAGATTTTTGGGGCTACCACCGGTTAGGCCCAAATCCGCCACCTTGGCCTCACCTGGGCCATTAACAATACAACCAATAATGGCAACATCCAGAGACTCATTAACATCCTCAAGCCGAACTTCAAGATCATTCATTGTCTGAATAACATCAAAATTTTGGCGCGAACAGCTCGGACAGGCCACGAAGTTAATGCCCCGGCTGCGTAACCGCAGGCTTTTAAGGATATCAAAACCGACTTTGATTTCCTGGACCGGATCGGCCGCCAGGGAAACCCGTATGGTATCGCCAATGCCGTCCATCAACAGCATGCCCAAGCCAATGGATGACTTTACCGTACCAGAGCGGAGCCCGCCGGCTTCGGTAATACCAAGGTGCAGTGGCTGATCAATCTGCGTGGCAATTTTTCGATAGGCATCCACTGTCATAAAGACTTCGGATGCTTTCAGACTTACTTTGAAGTTCTGAAAATCATGCCGATCCAGAATGTCGATATGGCGCATGGCTGACTCAACCAGAGCGTCGGCTGTTGGCTCTCCATATTTACGCTGAAGGTCTTTTTCCAATGAACCGGCGTTGACACCGATACGCATCGGAATGTTGCGATCACGACAAGCGCTAATCACCGCGCTAACGCGGTCTTCACGGCCAATATTGCCCGGATTGATGCGCAGACAATCTACACCCAGCTCAGCCACACGTAACGCAATCTTATGATCAAAATGGATATCGGCAACCAGGGGCAAAGACACCCGCTCGCGTATCTTTCCGAACGCATCAGCGGCCTCCATTGAGGGCACCGAAACACGCACTATGTCGGCACCCGCTTCTTGCAGCGCGGTGATTTGGCCCACCGTAGCGTCTACGTCGCAGGTGTTGGTGTTTGTCATGCTCTGCACCGCGATAGGTGCGTCGCCGCCAACGGGTACGTTCCCGACCATAATTTGGCGGGATTTACGTCTTTTGATCGGGGATTCCTGTTTCATTTGCTTATGACCAAAATAGATAAATACAGAATGTGTTCAGATTCCCAGCGTGAATTCAGAGCGATTGTTCACCGTCCGGAACTCATCGATATCCACGGCTTCGCTCTGAAAGCGAATCGATTTAACTGTGTCTACCGCACCTATAACTACTTTTAAAGGCGCTTCACCTGATACCTCAAGCCGCTCACCTGCCCTCTTCATAGAGCTCGCAAGGCGATTTCCAGCCGCATCACTAACCTGTACCCAGCAGTTGCCAGTAAACACTATTTCCAGCTGGCCAGATACAGATTCGGGCTCATCACTCACGGGTGGTTGCGCCAGAACAGGCTCTGTGATTTGGGAAACAACCGGTATTTGGTCTTCCACCTGAGTGTCCGTAATTTGTTCTGGTTGCGGTTCTGCAGGCGCTTCTTCCACGGAAGGGGCACCGGTAACAGCGGGGGTGGCTTCAGGTTCACTACCCGAAACTGCGGGCACTTCTACCGCTGCGTCTGCCGCTGGTACGTCCTCACTCGCCTTTTGACTGTTTTCAGCAGGCGTTGAAAGTTCAACACCTCCGTTACCAAGTTCAAACCTAGGCATCACAAACAGGACAATAAACAAACCAATAAGCACAATCACTGCAATTTGCAGGAATATTTTGGCAATCCGGCGTTTTTTTCGCCTGCGGCGCTCAATATCAATCAGCGGGTTGGCTTCAAGCTCCCGTGCTTTTTGTAACCGCCCCGGCTCAAGTTCACGATCCAGGTCTGCAATAATCGCGTTGCTTTCCAGACCAACCTGTTTCGCGTAGGCGCGGACATAACCCTTAAGAAAAAGCTCACTATCAATTTTATTGTAGTCGGCCTTTTCAATGGCCTGAATAATGCCACTTCTCAAATGCTGTGCATCCGCAATCTGAGAAATACTCAGCCCATGCTCTTCTCTTGCCTGCTTCAGTTGCTGGCCAACGGTTTTACTGGTCTGCTGGTCAACAGTTTCATTGGCCGCGGTATGCTGGGTATCATCACTTGTCATTAGAAATCAGCGCCTTGTATTGTTGGTACTCAACTGACTCCGGGAAATTATTC
Source organism: Marinobacter sp. (assembly GCA_030457765.1). Classification (GTDB taxonomy): domain Bacteria; phylum Pseudomonadota; class Gammaproteobacteria; order Pseudomonadales; family Oleiphilaceae; genus Marinobacter. The sequence continues at coordinate 24,062 of JAKDUK010000007.1, forward strand.
TTCAACTGCAACGCCAGACTGGCTTCCTGATTTCGGTTCCCAAAATGTCGCGCAATACGAATACCGGTAAACAGACTCTCAGGAGAATGCTGCAAACGCCTGTTCCTCTCCATCATCTGGGTTAGCCGACTGTAATGGCGCGCAGCGCCAGCAATATCGCCAGACTCCACCATAACCCGGGTAAGTGAAAGCAACGAACGAGCGTCTCCACGAGTCAGCTCGGATGCCCGTCGATACGAGGCAACGGCCTTTTTCTGAAGCCCAAGACGCTCCTGGGTCATGCCCAGGTTGTAAAAAACAGAGCCCCGTTCTTTGTAATCTGTATCCTTGGAAGCGGCCAAAAATTGGTCGCGAGATTCCTTCAGGCGCCCCTGAGAGTATAGGAAGGCACCGTAGTACACTCTTGCACGGGTGTAGCTGCCGTCACTGGAGATAGATTTTCGAAAACTCTTTTCGGCAAGCTCCGCGTCGCCATTACTATTGTAGATTAGCCCATATGCAGCAAGCGCCTGCGGGCTGTGTGGCTCAAGTTCTAGCGCGCGATCCAGGTGATGGCGCGCTCGCTCGGTATTACCCTGGCCAATATAAGCGGTCGCAAGCTGAACGTAGTTCTCGACGGCTTTTTGCTTGTCTGCCTCACGGGAAAACCGGCTATCTGTCGTAGTGACGCAACCTGACATAAAGAAAGCAAACAGCAGAATGGCTGCCGCAGCAAAATGTCCACTTACCGATCTTATAGCCACAGATTACATTCCTCGCGGGTTAAACAGTGCAAGCGTCCGCTCAGGGGTTCACCTGCTGAACATTAATGTATCGCTGGCTTCTACGAGTACGATCTTCCACCTGGCCAACCAGTTGACCACAGGCAGCATCGATATCATCACCACGGGGCGTTCTGATTGTCGCGATATAACCGGCATCGTTCAGCACAGCTTGAAAACGCCGGGTAGCATTCATGCTAGGCCGACGAAAATCACTTTCGGGGAACGGATTAAAGGGAATAAGGTTGATTTTGCAGGGAAGATCCCGCAGCAACACAGCCAACTCCCGGGCGTGTTCTGGCTTATCGTTCATTCCCTCAATCACCGTGTATTCAATTGTTGCTTTGCGCTTTTCTGGCAAACGGCTGAAATAGCGCTTAGTTGCCGCCAGAAGTTCCGCAATCGGATACTTCTTATTAAGCGGAACCAGCTTGCTCCTCAACTCATCATTGGGGGCATGCAATGAAATGGCCAGTGAAACATCGGTAACTTCAGCAAGCTTGTCAATAGCCGGCACAACGCCTGAGGTACTCAGTGTAACCCGTCGCTTGGAGATGCCGTATGCAAGATCCTCCATCATCAAATTCATCGCATCTACAACATTATCAAAGTTCATCAGGGGCTCTCCCATCCCCATCATGACAACATTGGTAATTGGCCGATCCGGGCCTGGCTCAAACGGCATGAATGCCTTTCGTGCTACCCATACCTGCCCAATAACTTCTGCGGCCGTCAGGTTACGATTAAAACCCCGCTTACCAGTAGAACAGAAGGTACAATCAAGGGTGCAACCGATTTGCGAGGACACACACAGCGTGCCCCGTTCGCCATCGGGGATTAGCACAGTCTCAACGCTGTTGCCGTTATCCATCCGCATGACCCATTTACGAGTACCGTCTTTTGACGTTTCGTCGTAAATAACTTCCGGGCCACGGATTACAGCCACCTTCTTGAGCTTTTCCCGTAGGGACTTGCTCACATTGGTCATTTGATCGAAATCATCCACACCGCGCTGATGCATCCATTGCAGCAACTGAGTGGCGCGAAAACGTTTTTCCCCCAAGGTGTCAAAGAAAGCCTCTAGCTTGGCTCTCGGCATCCCCAGAAGATTGGTTTTTTCAGCAGCCGCTGTCATTTTATAACCTCGATCAGATAACCAATGCAGGAGCTACCAGCGGCAGCCCCTGACCAACAAAATCAACCGCGCGGGCAGATTTCGTTGTCATTAAAGAAATAAGCAATCTCACGCTCTGCAGATTCTGCAGAATCAGAGCCGTGTGCCGCGTTGGCGTCGATTGATGTCGCGAAATCGGCGCGGATGGTGCCAGCCTCAGCTTCCTTCGGGTTAGTAGCACCCATCAGGTCGCGGTTTTTCAGGATAGCGCCTTCGCCTTCCAGAACCTGAACAACAACGGGACCAGATGTCATGAATGCAACCAACGCATTAAAGAACGGACGCTCTTTATGTTCAGCGTAAAAGCCTTCAGCCTGCTCTTGGGTGAGGTGCATCATGCGAGACGCTACGATGCTCAGACCAGCTTTCTCAAAACGGCTATCGATTTCACCGATTACGTTTTTTGCAACTGCATCGGGCTTGATAATGGAAAGCGTGCGTTCGTTAGCCATGGTACTTCTCCAGTAGGGGGTTGGATTAAATAATTACAGGTAAATTTCAGGCCTGATATTATACGCAGTCAAAGGCCCGCTGCCTACCGCACAGCACGAAGACGGGTAACAACATCAACAATTTGCGCACTGGCAAAAGCCATTTCTTCAGGAGTTGTGAAACGCCCTATCGAAAAACGCAGTGCCCGGTGCGCCAGCTCATCACTCAATCCAATGCCACGAAGCACATAAGACGGCTCAACCGCAGCGGAAGCACAGGCAGAGCCAGAAGACACGGCCAGACTTCTTAGGCCCAGTATCAGCGACTCGGCCTCAACACCCTCAAACGAGAGGTTAATAATTCCTGGAACGCGATGGGTTTGCGAACCGTTCAAGGTTACCCCGGACAGCTCATTCAAGCCTGCCATAAAGGAGGCGCGCAGATTTTCCAGCTGCGTTATTTCTTCTTCAAGAGAAGCCTCAGCAATTGCAAGCGCTTTGCCCATACCGGTAATTTGGTGGGTTGGCAGGGTCCCCGACCGCATACCGCGCTCATGGCCGCCGCCATGAATCTGCGCAGCTATACGCACATCTGCGGAGCGCCTCACATACAGCGCCCCCACACCCTTAGGACCATATACTTTGTGCCCGGACAGGGACATTAAATCGACCGGCATAGACGTTACGTCAATCGGGAGCTTGCCGGCAGCCTGGGCAGCATCTACGTGAAACAAAACACCACGACTACGCAACTCTGCGCCAATGCTGGCTATATCTGTTACGCAACCCAGCTCGTTGTTTACCAGCATCAGGCTAACCAAAACGGTCTCTGGTTTAAGTGCGCTGAACACCTGATCCGGCTCTATGCGGCCATCGCTGCCAGGCTCTAACCAAGTAACTTCAACACCCTGCAACTCTAACCACTTGCAAGTATCAACAACCGCTTTATGCTCAATCGTCGATGTTATGAGGTGTGCATTCTCGCGCCCGGCAACTGCTCCTTTTATAGCGAGATTGTCGGATTCAGTTGCGCCAGAGGTCCAGACAATTTCACGCGGATCAGCATGAATCAGACTTGCCACCTGACTGCGAGCGGATTCCACGGCTGCTTCTGCCTGCCAGCCAAAACCGTGAGAGCGGGAGGCCGGATTGCCAAAAAAACCATCCGGAGTCAGGTATTTGATCATTTCGTCAGCAACAGCGGGATCAACAGGCGTTGTTGCCGCGTAATCTAGGTATACGGGCTTTTTCATAAAATAAAGAGACTTGAATCAGGCGGGCGCCTGATCGATCAGACGCTCGGTATTAATCGTGTCAGAACCTACCTCCGACTGACGGCGGTTCTGCCGGTCCGCAACCTGGCGGATTTCATGCCTTTCCATCAGATCGCCGAGACTAATCTCGCTCAGGAACTGATGAATCTGATCACTCAAATCAGACCAAAGGTGATGCGTCAGGCACTTTTCGCCGTTCTGGCAGTCACCTTTATTGCCGCACCGAGTTGTGTCCAGAGACTCATTAACCGCATCAACTACATCTGCAATATATATATCGGCTGCACCACGACTGAGGTGATACCCACCACCCGGCCCACGGATGCTAGAGACCAGCTCTCGGCGCCTAAGACGTGAAAAAAGCTGCTCCAGATAGGAAAGCGATATTTCCTGACGGGCTGAAATGTCCGCAAGAGTGACGGGCCCTGCGCCCCCGTGGAGAGCAAGATCCAGCATTGCCGTAACAGCGTAGCGGCCTTTCGTTGTCAACTTCATGGCATCAGCCCCGTGATGGGATTGAATCTCAGTATGAGCAACCAATTATGAATTGACCAAGTAATTCAGTCAAGTATTCAGCCGCGATCCTCGCTTTCATCACGCACGCAATCAAAATCGTCCTCATCCAGCACAGGCAAGTCACCATTCTGATAGTCGCTGTTCACCTTCCGCAACGCCTGACACATGTTTTCAAGTCGCTCATCTACCGCATGCATGTGATCGAGCAATGCACGTACGGACCGTGCAACCGGGTCTGGCATTTCTTCGGTCACGCCATAAGCATCAAACCCCATACGCTCTTCCATCAGCTTACGGCGGGCATCGTCTTCCGTTTTTTGCTTAACAATTATTCGCCCAGGGATACCTACTACGGTAGCGCCCGCGGGGACCGACTTGGTAACCACGGAGTTAGAGCCAACCTTAGCACCCTCTCCTACTTCAAACGGCCCCAATATCTTTGCACCGGCACCTACCACAACGCCGTCGCCAATTGTGGGGTGGCGTTTTCCTTTATGCCAGCTGGTTCCTCCAAGGGTCACGCCTTGGTACAGGGTAACGTCGTCACCTATAACCGTTGTTTCACCAACAACCACTCCCATGCCGTGATCAATAAAAAACCGCCGACCAATAGTGGCTCCCGGGTGTATTTCTATGCCCGTAAACCATCGTGCAAGCGTAGAAATAGTGCGGGCGAGCCACTTAAGCCCTGCATGCCATAGCCAATGCGAGAACCGGTGAATAAGCAGGGCATGAAGCCCCGGGTAATTGGTCAGAACCTCAAAGGTATTCCTGGCCGCAGGATCTCGATGAAAAACGCTTTTAATATCCTCTCGCAAATGCCTAAACATGGCCTTTTTCCTGTTCGGTGTCGGTGCCGGTGTCAGTCGGTTTTGTCTTCGCCGATGTCCCAGAAGATTTCTGCACAGCGCTCAACACGCCGCGAAGAATATTGATCTCCATCTGATCAAGTTTTGCCCGCTGAAACAGGCGGCGCAAACGCGACATTAGCTGCCTGGGGTTATCCCGACGATGAAAATCCACATCGTGCAGGGTTTGCTCAAGATGCCCAAAAAAACCTTCAACATCCCCCACTTTGGCCGGAGGTACATCCCAACCCGCATCACCTGGTGTAGTCATAGGCGTTAGATAGGGTCTACCCTCGCCATCTTCAAGGTTGCGTAAATACAACATGCGTAACTCGTAACACATAATTTGAACCGCCATGGCCAGATTCAGCGAGCTATAATCAGGGTTCGTCGGAACATGAATATGATAATGGCAACGGTGGAGCTCATCATTACTCAGGCCGTGGTTTTCCCGACCAAAAACCAATGCCACGGGGCCGGTCTGGCTATTTTCCGCAGCAATCGCGGCCGCCTCAGGAGGGGGTAAAACTGGCCAGGGTATCTTGCGACCCCGGGCGCTTGTGCCCAGCACCATGACGCACTCTTCCAGCGCCTCATCAAGCGTTGATACAACCTGGGCCCTATCGAGTATATCTGAGGCGCCAGCTGCACGAGCATAAGAGGCTTCGTCTGGGAAAGAATTCGGATTAACCAGCCACAAATTCGCGAGCTTCATGTTTTTCATGGCTCGGGCAACGGCTCCAATGTTGCCTGAATGGGACGTTTCAACTAGAACAATCCGGATTTTATCGTGAAACGCGTCCGGCCCTTCCAGTGGCGGAGATGGCTTATGCATTGGCGGCAGGCCCAAGGTTATAAATTTAAGGGCGCTAATGATATCAGAAAACCGCCTCTTTCTGCGCCCCCGAAAACCCGCGGTATGGTGTTGTGCGTGCTTTTCCTGAGTCAAAAAACATACAACAGGGGGTGATCTTTGCTATCATGCCCGCCCTTAACACACCCGGATAACGATCACACAGATGCAACCAGCTATTAAAATGGCCCTACGCGTCGCGCGTCAGGGGTCGGATTACCTGAAAGCCCACTTCGAGCGCCAGGAACCCATCGGAAAAGACGACGAAGAACGTCGTCTCCAGTTGGACCGGGTCGAGCAATCCATTTATGACAATTTTGCCGAGCAGCTCGAAAAATCTTACAAAGACCATAGCATCGCACCGCTAAACGAGGCAGATGCCGGGACCAGCGAAAGAAGCTGGCATATTTTCCCGGTCATGGGGCGCGAAAACTTTCTCAGAGGTATTCCTGAGTTTGCCCTGGCTTTGGCGCAAAAGAAGAATAATCGCACTGAAAACCTTCTTTTGATAAACCCGGTTACCGGTGAAGAATATTCCGCTAGCCGTGGTCGTGGTGCTGCACTGAACAGCCGCAGGGTAAGGACATCAGACATCAAACACGCGGATAAAGCGGCTTTCGCAACCAACCTGCTAGATCAGGCACGCAAAAGCGATAATCCGCTTCTCTGGGGTGAAATGGCTGCAGTATTGGCACAGAACTCGTCCATGTTCCGCTCATCTGGCTGCGTAGTATTGGATATTGCCCGAGTATCGGCAGGCCTGATGGACGCCGCGGTGGTTTTTCGCCCAGAACCAGCCGACCTTGAACTTGGCACAACTCTGGCGATGGAATCTGGCGCCTTAACTGCTGATTTCTCAGGCAACCCCTCTACAGATAAAGCCCGCCAACTGGTGGTTGCTAACCCGAAGCTGTTCCGGGAAGTTCTGAAAATCCTGCACCCGTTTCGTGGCCGCATACCTGGCTAAAGCCAACATTCGGACACAAAAAAACCGCCAACTGAAAAGTGGCGGTTTTTTTGTGCCTAAGGATTAACCCCGGCAAGTCATCACATACGGTTGAGCCACTCAGGTGGAGCCTCTTCCTCTTCTTCTGAATCTGCTGCACCTTCTTTGGCCGGGACCATAAGATCTTCTCGGGAAACACTCATTACCATCAATAGGTTAGCTGATACATAGATAGATGAGTAGGTACCCACCACTACACCGATAATCAACGCTAACGCAAAGTTATTAATAGCCTCGCCGCCCAGGAAATACAGGGCCAGCAAAACCACCAACGTTGTACCTGAGGTGTTTATGGTACGCGCAATGGTCTGGTGAATGGACTCGTTGATAATCGCCCAAGAGTCACCTACACGCATTTTGCGGAAATTCTCACGAATCCGGTCTGCCACAACAATGGTATCGTTCAGCGAGTAACCGATAATCGCCAATAAAGCTGCAAGCACCGTGAGATCGAAGGTCCACTGAAACAGTGCGAAAATTCCGAGAACAATAATAACGTCGTGAGCCAAAGGCACTACCGACGCAATACCAAACTTGAACTGGAACCGCATGCCCACGTAAATGAGCACCACCGCAAGCGCGATCAAAAGCCCAAGACCACTGTCCTCTTTCAGCTCATCACCAACCTGTGACCCGACAAACTCGGAACTTATCAGCTTCAGTTCGTCGCCACTGGCAGTCAGTACGCTGACAATTTCTTGTGCCAGCTTGTCATTGCCTGCCTCAGACAAGCGCACAAGAACAATGGTGTCAGCGCCAAAGTTCTGCACCACAAACTGCTCGTACCCTGCCTCAGTAAGAGTGGAGCGCACTTCATCCAGCTGAGGCGCTTGCGCATATTCAAGCTCTACCGACGTACCGCCGGTAAAGTCCATGCCAAAGTTAAGGCCACGAATCCCCAGAAGCGCGATAGACGCCACAATCAGAGCAATGGAAATTGCGGAAGCAATCTTCCGGAACCCCATAAAATCAAACGGTTTTTTCTGATCATCAGACATTGGCGAGCTTTCCTCCGATCGATAGTTTCTCGACCCTGCGGCCGCCATAAACCATATTGACGATACTCCGGCTAACCATCAGACCGGAGAACATTGAGGTCAAAATCCCGATACACAGTGTTACCGCGAAACCTTTTACCGGGCCGGAGCCCATTGCAAACAGGATGACAGCCACAAGCAAGGTCGTAATATTGGCATCAAAGATGGATACAAACGCACGGGAGTAGCCGGCATTAATGGCAAGCTGTGGTGAAACGCCCCCTTTGAGCTCCTCTTTAATACGCTCAAATATCAATACATTGGCATCCACTGCCATACCTACCGTTAACACGATACCGGCGATACCGGGCAGCGTAAGCGTGGCTGAGAGAATGGACATGCAGGCAATAAGAAGCATCATGTTGACGGCGAGAGCGATATTCGCCACTAGCCCGAATCCGCGGTAATAAACCAACATGTATAGCAGCACGAGAATAAAGCCGAGCCCTACGGACATCATGCCAGCATCTATGTTTTTCTGGCCCAAGCTTGGCCCGATGGTGCGCTCTTGCACAAAGTACATAGGCGCTGCCAAAGCACCTGCCCGCAAAAGCAGAGCAAGTTCCGAGGCCTCTGGAATGGAATCCAGACCGGTGATCCGAAAGCTGCTACCCAAAGCAGACTGAACGGTTGCCAGACTGATAATGCCCTTCTCAACCACTCGCTTATCAGTCTCTACTGGCTCGCCGTCTACCATTTTCGTTTCCGTTTCGGTACGGAACTCAATAAACAGAACGCCCATGCGCCGACCAATGGCGTTGCGCGTAGCCCGGTTCATCAAGTCGCCACCCACAGAATCCATGGTAATACTGACCTGTGGCTGACCATTCTCATCGAAAGCCTGCTGTGCGTTGGCTACATTGTTACCAGTGGCAATCGTGTCCCGCTCAAGTCGGGCAGTGCGCTGGGGTTCATCGCGAAAACTGAACTGCTCTGTTTCGCTTGCCGGGTCATCCGGGCGGGCTTCCATACGGAATTCCAGGTTTGCCGTGGCACCAAGAACACGCTTTGCCTGGGCGGTATCCTGAACACCCGGAAGCTCAACAATAATCCGGTTAGCGCCTTGCTGCTGAACCAGCGGCTCTGCAACCCCTAACTCGTTAACACGGTTACGGATGGTCGTCAGGTTTTGCTCCAGAGCGTACTTGCGAATAGCAGTGACCTCTCCTTCAGACAAGGTAAGAACAATCCGGAACTCGTCCTCAACAGTGGTCTGATCCAGTAGAAACTCGCTGTACTGACGCTTGATAAGCGTAAAGGCTTCTGAGCGCGAGGCCTCATCCCGAAAACTCAGAACAATGTCGCGATCACCCTCAATGTCACCACCCCGATAACGAATGCGCTCTTCACGGAGCTCCCGTTTGATCTGACCAGATACAGCCTCAAGCCTTTGCCCTACGGCGGTGTCCATATCCACTTCCAATAGAAAGTGAACACCACCACGCAAGTCAAGGCCAAGTTTCATCGGCCCGGCGCCTAAGCTTTTCAGCCAATCGGGTGTGGAAGGTGCCATGTTCAGTGCAACGAGATAGTCTCTACCCAGAACGGCCTGGACTGTCGGGCGAGCACGCAGTTGGTCATCGGAGTTGTTCAACCGTATAAGGGCATCACGATCCTCAAGCGTACTGCTTTTCACCTCAATACCATCCGATTCCAGCGCTTTAAGGGCTCTTTCGAGCACGGTCGAATCAACTTCGGTGCTACTTCGGGCGCCGGTGATTTGCACAGCGTAATCATCGGGAAACAGGTTGGGTAAAGCGTAGATAAACCCGATCACGATCGCGACCAGGATAATCAGGTTTTTCCAAAGCGGATACTTGTTCAGCATGGGATCCCTTGTAGCCGGCCTAAAAGCCGGCCTTGGTGTTTCAGCCAGGAAGGTTCAGGCCGGCGGGTATCAGGGCCGGCCGTATTGTCCTTGCTCAGATGTCTTTGAGCGTACCTTTCGGCAGTGCGGCGGCAACAGCTACTTTCTGAACTTTTACTTCAACGTTGTCAGAAATTTCAACAATAATGAAATCGTCAGTAACTTTGGTGATCTTTCCAACGATGCCGCCAGAAGTAACCACTTCATCGCCTTTGTTCAGGCCAGACATCAGCGATTTGTGCTCTTTTGCACGCTTGGACTGCGGCCGCCAGATCAGAAAGTAAAAAATCAGAATAAAGCCGGCAAAGAAAATCACCTGCCCCATAACACCCATACCGCCAGCAGCACCTTCCTGAGCCATTGCCAGCGCGGGTAACATTGCCAAAAGGCCGGCCAAGAACAACTTGATTGATTTCATCAAAACTCTCCGTTGATTAAGCAAAAGGATTTACTCATTACCCATGGCTGGCACTGTCTGGCCGCGTAGAGCATAGAAGTCAGTTATAAAGTCCGACAATGTACCTGCTTCAATGGCCCCGCGCAATCCAGCCATGAGGTTCTGGTAGTAGCGTAAGTTGTGGATAGTGTTCAGCTGAGAGCCGAGTATTTCTCCACATTTATCCAGATGATGCAGATAACTTCTCGAAAAATTCTTGCAAGTATAACAATCGCATCGATCATCAAGGGGCGCGGTATCGTGGCGATGTCGCGCATTGCGGATCTTGACGATGCCGGTAGATGTGAACAGGTAGCCATTGCGGGCGTTTCGTGTGGGCATTACACAGTCGAACATATCAACGCCGCGACGAACCCCCTCTACTAAATCTTCAGGCCGCCCTACTCCCATAAGGTAGCGAGGCCTATCCTCAGGCATTTTCGTGGACAAGTGGTCGAGGATGCGAATCATATCTTCTTTCGGCTCGCCAACGGAAAGTCCGCCAATGGCGTAACCATCGAACCCTATATCCATAAGCCCCTTCAGCGAGCTATCCCGAAGAGACTCGTACATCCCACCTTGCACAATGCCAAACAACGCCGAAGGGCTACCTTCATGGGCATCTTTGCTGCGTTTCGCCCACCGCAACGAAAGCTCCATGGAGTCCTTGGCCTGCTTTTCTGTAGCGGGGTACGGCGTACACTCGTCAAAAATCATCACGATATCAGAGCCCAGGTCGCGCTGAACCTGAATCGCAATTTCGGGCGATAACTTAACCGGAGAACCGTCTATTGGGGAGCGAAAGGTTACGTCGTGCTCGGTAATCTTGCGCATTTCGCCCAGGCTGAACACCTGAAAACCACCCGAGTCCGTCAGAATCGGCCCTTTCCATTGGGTAAAATCGTGGAGATCACCATGGACTTTTATTACCTCTGTGCCCGGGCGCAGCATCAAATGAAACGTATTGCCAAGAATAATTTCTGCACCGGTTTCATGAATATCACGGGGCAGCATCCCCTTAACCGTTCCATAGGTGCCTACGGGCATAAATGCCGGTGTTTCAACGGTTCCACGAGGAAAACTAAGCCGGCCACGACGGGCAAGGCCATCTTCTCCCAGCTTTTCAAAGGACATGAAGCAAGACTCGCTCACGACTTATCTCCGGTATTAAAAGATGATGGACTGCCGGTTTCGACAGACTCTTCAGGTGCGCAAACCAACATACCCCGGCTTAACTCCTGCCCGGTTATGAACATTGCATCACCATAACTGAAGAAGCGGTACTTTTCGGTAATCGCCTGTTGATACGCACGTTTTACATGTTCAAAACCTGCGAACGCACTTACCAGCATAATCAATGTCGATTCGGGCAAATGAAAGTTGGTGACCAAAGCATCAACAGTCTGAAACCTGTAACCTGGAGAGATAAAAATATCGGTTTCGCCCTGAAATGACTTCAAATAACCGCCGCGACTAGCAGATTCAAGAGACCGTACAGATGTGGTGCCAACCGCCACCACACGACCACCCCTGGCACGGGCGCGGTTAACCGCTTCTACAGCCTCTTGTGGTACATGCACAACTTCGCTATGCATAACGTGTTCTTCTAAATTATGTACACGTACAGGCTGAAACGTGCCTGCACCCACATGCAAGGTTACAAACGTGCTCTCTACACCCTGGGCCTTTAGTGCTGCCAGTACTGCCTCATCAAAATGTAAGCCAGCTGTCGGTGCCGCAACGGCGCCTGCTTCCTTGGCATAAACAGTTTGATAACGCTCACGGTCGGTGGATTCGTCTGGTCGATCCATATACGGCGGCAAGGGCATGCGCCCTATGCGCTCAAGCAGTTCGAGCACTGGCTCTTCAGCCTCACTTTCAAAATGAAATAATGCATCGCTGCGACCGGTCATGCGCAGCGTGGAGCCGTCCTCAAGAATGACGCTCTGCCCTTCTTTCAGCGCCTTGGATGCGCGCACATGGGCAACCAGATTATGCTGACCGGTTACTCGTTCCACCAGTACTTCAACCTGGCCGCCGGTTGGCTTTTTCCCGAACAGGCGAGCGGGTATTACACGGGTATTATTAAAAACGAGCAAGTCGCCGGGCTGCAGTAAATCCGGAAGGTCAGTAAAACTTCGATGTGTGGTATCGCCGGTGATGCCATCGAGGCATAACAAGCGGGAAGCGCTGCGCTCCCTGAGGGGGTACCGGGCGATGAGTTCGTCCGGGAGTTCAAAATGAAAATCGGAGACGTTCATGGACCGGGCTGTTCACGACGCCGCATTACGCGACTTGAATATGGTAGCGGCGGGCGGACTCGAACCGCCACACTATTTCTAGTAACGGATTTTGAATCCGTCGTGTCTACCAATTTCACCACGCCGCCAACGAAGAGGGGGAATTATACTGAGCCTGAACGTGAAAGCAACACCAGAAGCCGCTAGTTTTTTATCAAACCCAAAAAATTATAATCGATCGAATAAAGACAGCTGGGACACCTGTGCAAATGACTGCTGAGCCGCCTGCAACACAAAACTCTGGAAGCTTAGATTGCTGATGGCCTCTGCGTAATCCACATCTTGTAACTGGGAGCGGATTTCGTTTGTGTATACAGAAGAATCTGCCAGAAATTCCTTGGTGGACTCAACAGCATTCATGCGGCCGCCAAGTTCGGTTTGCTTGAGAACAATGCTCTCTTGAGCGTTATCAAGATTGGTCAGGGATTGGGCGACCATGTCTTCGTAGGCTGCCTGGCCTTCGGGCGTCCCCTTCTCCATAGAATCCAGCCCCGCAATCAGGTTTTCTATGGTGCCAAACACTGACTGTTTTTTGTTTATATTCAACGTAAACGTATCGCCGTCACCTTCGGTCACGTCGGATATCGTCGCCTCAACACCAGCCACTACAAAGGGCTCGCCGCTTTCATAAACGGGGGGAGCTACAGGCAGGGTATTTCCATTCATATCCTGTGCTTGAATATTACCGGCGGCGTCTACTTCAATGGTGATATCGCCAGGGGGAGAGCCGTTAAAACCGGCGTTCAAATCCGCTTCATTCACTACCTTCACACCAGAAAGGAATCCCCCGGAGGCATCATTAGTGTAGCTCCCGGTAACGGCCGCAGGTACATCCACAAAGATACCCTTACCGTGGTCACTGATAGGCACGGTTACACCATCGTCAATTTCCAGAACCCGCTGACCTTCGTCTCCCTGATAAACGTACTGGCCTTCTTCATTTTGCTGAAACGCCTGAACCGACCCCTGAAAACCGCTGAAAATATACTCACCCGAAGCATCACGAGTATTCGCAAGATTTGCTAGCTGCCCCAACCGCTCTTTCATTTCTGAAGAAATAGACTGGCGATCGTTGGGGGATAGCGACCCATTGCCTGCCTTCACTGTTAGCTCGCGAATACGCTGAACGACATCAATGGCACTTGCCAGCGAATTCTCCTCCTGTTTCAGCCGGTTATCTGCGAGGCTAACGTTACGCTCATAGGTGCTTACCCGAGATAATTCCTGATCAAGCTTCAGTATGCGAGCCGCAGCCACAGGATCGTCTGACGGTTTATTCACACGCTTGCCTGAAGATATCTGCTGTTGCGTACTGTTAAGGCTACTGTTCAGCTCTTGCAGCCGGTTGATACCGCTTGCGAATACCTGTTGTGATGAAATTCTAATCATGCCAAATCACCTCATCTGTTACCGGAACGTCTGCAACAGTGTGTTGAACAAATCCTGAGCTACCGAAATTACCTGGGCAGAGGCGTTATAGCCGGCCTGGAACTGAATCAGCTTGCCGGCTTCCTCATCCAGGTTCACACCCGACACCGACTCGCGCTGAGCGGACGACTGTTCCAGCAAGGTTTTTCCCGCCTCCAGATCAAACTGGCTCTGGCGGGTTTTAACGCCAACAGCTTCTACCACGCCGGCATAGCCTTCTGTGAAGCTCTGGGTTCCGCTATTCATGGTGTTAGCAGTGCCCAGCGCAGCCAACAGCTCTGCATTGCGGTTGTCTGAAATGCCATTATCGTTGTAACCGATTTCAAAGGAATCACCTACCGCCGGCTTACCTTTGATCTTGAACTGAAACCCTTGGTAGTCATCGCCATCCGCCGGGTCGCCACTGAACACCGTGTTGGTTTTGCCCGGGTCATAGGGCTGATTCGGCGTGCCCACAACTGTGCCACCCGGCCCGGTTACTGTGTAGGTTAAAGCGGAAGGGTCATTAGGGTCTGTATCGAACTTGATGGTCAGAGGGCCATTCGCCAACTCTCCCGAGCTCTGAAACCCAGGCAATAAAGAACCGGTAAACGGGTTACGCACGTTCAGCATAGCGCCCTGATCGATTTCTCCGGTGCCGGTATTCTGTTCACCCGTGGTGGCTCGTATCGGGCTGGCAAACGCCAGATCTTCTTCCCGGCTAACCTCCAGGTTAATCGACTCTGCTGCATTTCGGCTGGGCTGAATCAGATACTTATCGCCAGCATTGAAGGTGCCGCCTTCAATACGAATATTAAAACCGGGCATGGATATTTCCGATTCCACCGGGTCGGGCAACCGGCCCTGATTGACAACTTTTCCGGAGGCCTTGTCGATTAACTCAAAGCTACGCCCATCGCCGCCAAATTGCAGCGTCCAGCTTCCGGCCGGCAATTTGCTGCTGTCGGTAATTTCCACCGCCAGCTGTCCGTCTCTTGGCAGCTGATTGTTGGCGTTGGCCACTACCCGGCTTCTCTGAACCGCCAGATCGTTTACATCGGAAAAAAACAGCCCCCCAAGCTCGCCCTCAAGATCCATACCGATTTCGTGCTGGTGATTCATGGCGGAAGAAATGCTGATAGCAATTCGTCCCAGCTCATCAAATGCAGGCTTGAGTGCCTCGTTATCAAAACGCTTTAGACCACCCAGCCCGCCGCCGGTGATTTGCTCGTCAATATTGAGGGTGCGACCACCATTGGTTAGCGTGAACTCAAGGCGGGTAGGGTCTTCTGCGCTATTCTGGGTGCCAAGCTGCGCCGCATTACGCCCAACAACCAATGACAACCCGTTGGAAAGTGATACGTTTACCTGACTTCCCTCGGTTTCCGTGACCCGAATATTGACCAGCTCAGACAGCTTTCGTAAGGATTCGTCCCGCTGATCCAGCAACTCGTTGGGCATTTTCCCCTGGGCCAGGCCAGGGGATTCAGAAATAGCCAGGTTAAGCTCCGCAATATTTTTCATCAGGGTGTTGGCATCTTTCACGCCCTGCTGCATTTGCGTTTTTATAGATTCACGCTGCTGGATGAACTCCTGGTTCAGTGCCTGAAAGCGATTAACCACCTGCTGGGCCTCACTCAACACTAACTGGCGCTGAGGCAAAGAGGCCGGATCTTCTGCAGCATTTTGCAAGCTTGCAAAGAAATTATTCAGGGCACCGTTAAGGCCCGTAGTCTCCCCGCCCAACAGATTGTCCAGCCGGCTGAGTTCAGTGTTGAGTGTCTGCTGCTCGCCAGTTAACGTGGAGTCTTCACGAACCTGCTGCACAAGATACTCGTTTGCCAGCCTGCGAATCTCCGAAATACTGACACCCGTACCGACGCTCCCGGCGCCGGTGCGCTGGCCCTGTTGGGTTTCGAAAACCACTTCCTGCCGGCTATAGCCGGGGGTATTCGCGTTGGTAATGTTGTTGCCTGTGGTATTCAGGGCACCCTGGTGGCCAAGGATACCTGTGAGGCCAATACCAATCAGTCCCGCCATAATGCTTACTCCCCGGCCCCGTTAGTCATTGATAGTGTCGTTAGAGATTCGCGGTTCATAATTCGATTGATCTTGTCACCATACTGTGGATCGGTGGCGTAGCCAGCTTGCTGAAGCTTTTCAGCAAACACCTTTGGCTGATCCGCACTGGCAAGCACGTCGCGGTACCGGGGATTGGATTCTAAAAACGAGACATAATCCCGGAAGCTGGATTCGTAATCCGGGTAAGCACGGAAGTCTGCGCGCTCTTTCATAGGCACTCCTTCACGAAACTCTGTGGTAGTGATGGACACAGAATCGCCCTGCCAGCGGTTATCCGCTTTAATGCCGAAAAGATTGTAGCTGGGCTGGTTACCATCGCCCTTTATCATGTGGCGCCCCCAACCGGTTTCAAGGGCAGCCTGTGCAACCATAAGCTTCGGGTTAATTCCGGTGTCTGCCGCAATCTTCTCTGCAAGTGGCAAAAGCGTGCTTACAAAATGCTCCGGAGAATCGAACTCGCCAGTCGCAGGGCCAACGCCTTCTACCGCAGGCATCTGGTTTTTAGCCTCGGCAACGCCACTAACCTCTTCCACGCGCTCGGGCAGCCGGGGAGACAGCCTTGGCAAACTGCGCTCATAATCGGACAGCGTTGTTTTGTGCGAAGCCAGAGTGCCACCCTGTTTATCGACTCCGGGAACATCCTTGCCCAACTGCCGAACCAGGGCTTCCGCAAGGCCGGTGCCCTGCCCGCCAGACATGGTTAAACTCAACTGACTGTCAAACATGTCGCGGTACATTTCAGACTGATTGGTATTCAGGTAATTACCCTCTGCAAACACATCGCCGGCTTTGCGCATGGACTTCAGCATTTCCGACACAAAAATACTCTCAAACTGGCGCGCCACTTCCTCAAGTGCGCCCTGCTTATCATCCCGAGCGCCATTTTTCAGTGCATTCAGTCCACTGAAGTCTGTATATACCCGCGCTTGCTGAAGCTGGTAGTCCTGCATCATGCCACCTAAATAACAATGAGCTCGGCGCGCAGCGCACCAGCTTGTTTCAGTGCTTCCAGTACCGCCATTACATCCCCGGGGGCTGCGCCTACCTGGTTTACGGCCTGCACGATTTCATTCAATGTGATTGTCGGCCCGAACTTGAACATGCGGGCCGGTTCCTCAGTAATAGCAATCTGCGTGTCCTGCTCAATTTCGGTAGTGCCATTCGCAAACGGGTTAGGCTGCTGCACTTCGGGATTTTCCTGAATCGTTACGGTAAGGTTGCCGTGGGTCACAGCCGCAGGGCTGACCTTCACGTTCTGCCCCACAACAATGGTGCCCGTGCGGCTGTTAATCACCACTTTTGCAGCGTCGTCTGCCGGGTCTACCTCAAGGTTTTCCAGAATAGAAAGAAAGCTCACACGTTGAGACGGGTCACGGGGGGCACGTACCGATATCGACGTTGCATCATGGGCATAGGCCATGTCTGGCCCCAGGTGCTGATTGACCACCTCGACCACACGGCGTGCGGTTGTAAAGTCCGGGCGCATCAGATTGAAGGTAATCGTGTCACCGCGAGTAAAAGGAGATTTTATTTCCCTCTCAATAGTGGCGCCGTTCGGAATGCGGCCAACACTGGGAACGTTCACCGTAATGCGCGAACCGTCCTGCCCTTGAGCTCCAAACCCGCCAACCACAAGACTGCCCTGGGCCATGGCATAAACATTATTATCGGCACCTTTCAGGGGAGCCATCAGCAGCGTTCCGCCGCGCAAGCTGTCTGCGTTACCAATAGAAGACACAGTAATATCTATTTCCTGGCCCGCTTTAGCAAAGGGCGGCAAGGTCGCACTCACGGTAACGGCTGCCACGTTGGCAAGCTTCGGGTTTACACCGGCAGGCAAAGTAATGCCAAATTGATTCATCATGTTGCGGAAAGTCTGATTGGTAAACGGCGCTTTATCGCCGGTTCCGTCAAGACCAACCACCAGGCCGTAGCCCACAAGCTGGTTGTTACGGACCCCCTTTATCCGCGCCAGATCTTTCAGACGGTCAGCCATAACCGGTGCCGCCAAAACAGCCAGCAGCAACGAGAACACCACGCCTCGACGTAACATCATAGGGGCCACCACTCACTATTAAAGAACCGTGCAAGCCAGCCCATCTGGTTCGCCTGATCAAAATCGCCTGTGCCGCCATACGCAATGCGGGCATTTGCTATGCGGCTGGAAGCCACCATGTTACCCGGGTCGATATCCTGTGGGCGCACCAAACCAGTTAAACGTACATACTCATCACCATTGGTGAGTGACAACCACTTTTCACCTCGAATCTTCAGTACGCCATTCGGTAGCACCTCAACAACTGTAACGGTGATATTGCCCGCAAGGCTGTTGCTCTGATCTGCCTCAGCTTTACCTTGGAAGTCCCGATCGTTCTGGATAGACGTTGCAATGCCTATATTATCCTTGCCAAGAATATTGGGCTCCGGCAAAGATATGTCGTTTTCCTTCTTGATTTTGGTTTCGGCATTTTTGCTCGCACGGGTTGATTCGTTAAGAGTCACCGTGAGTACGTCACCAATATTCAGGGCAACGGTATCGCCGTAAAAATTGTAATTACGAGAGTTTTGATAGATAGCTCCGGATTCGGGATCACGCTGCATCATGGCTTGGGCGCGCACAGGTGCGTAGGCGGGGTCATCCGGTTCAGCACGGGGCCGGCTCATGGCGGTACATCCCTGCAATAGTACAAGCATCCATACCAGCAAGCAGGTACTGGCTGATCTGGCAAACCAGGTTGATGTCGTCAGTTTCATGAGTTATCCCCCACGCTTAGCCTCTCACTCTGTATCATAAAGCCAGATATCTCATGGCGTTAGCCGATGTTGTTAGTAATGAACTGGAGCATTTGGTCGGTTGTAGAAACCACTTTTGAGTTCATTTCATAAGCTCGCTGTGTGGTGATCATATTCACCAGCTCTTCCACAACTTCCACGTTTGAAGACTCCACCATGCCCTGCTGCAATGACCCCAGCCCGGCCAGACCTGGTTCGCCTTCAGCAGGGTCGCCACTGGCATTGGTTTCTTTGAACAGGTTGTTGCCAATCGCCTGCAACCCCTGCGGGTTGATGAAATCAACCAACGTAATCTGGCCAAGATCTACGGGCGCGGCCTGGTCATCCGTAATAGCGGAAACAGTACCGTCTTTACCAATAGTGACGCTGGTGGCGTTGTCCGGTATGTTGATATTGGGCTCCAGCGGGTAACCTTCAGGAGTGACCACATCACCATCAGCGTTAAGCTGGAACTGGCCGTCCCGTGTGTAAGCTGTCTGGCCATCCGGCATTGCGATCTGCAAAAAACCACGGCCGTCTATCGCCAGATCCAAAGGTTGCTCGGTAACCTCAAGATTGCCTTGCGAGAACTGTTTGGCTGTACCAACTACTCGCACACCCGTGCCCAGCTGCAACCCTGAAGGCAGCTCCGAGTTCTGTGTATTCATACCACCGGGTTGCCTGTTAACCTGATACAACAAATCCTGAAACACCGCCCGATCACGCTTGAACCCCGTGGTGTTCACGTTTGCCAGGTTGTTAGAGATGGTCGACATGTTGGTGTCCTGGGCGCTTAGCCCGGTCTTACTAACCCAAAGAGCCGGATGCATAGTCATTACTCCTTGCCGGTGTCTGGCAGGCGGCTGAAATTTGCCGCTTCTGGCCTGGCCAGCCTTGTTTTTACGTTGTTTTCAAAAAACTATCAGAGGTTTTGCAACAGTCGTGCCGCTGCTTCGGAATTCTCGTTTGCGGTGCGCATAACCTTCACCTGCATCTCGTACTGGCGGGACAACTGAAGGTTGGAGATCATTTCTTCCACCGCATTCACGTTAGAGCTTTCCAGAAAACCGGAAGCAACACGGAGCGCACCGTCTGCCGGCTCGCCACCCTCAACAGCCTGACCGGGCTTGGGGTGAATAAACCCATCCAGACCTTTCTCGAGCGATTCCCGGGCCGGATTGACCAGTTTTAACCGATCCACTTCAACCAGTTGATCTGGTGGGCCACCAACAGGAACGATGGACACAGTGCCATCGGCGCCAATCTGGACATTATCGAAAGGAGGGAGTGCAACCGGGCCACCATTGCCCAGAACCATTTCGCCACTGGCAAGCCGCACTAGACCGTTTACATCGACTTGCAGGCTTCCGGAGCGGGTGAAAACTTCTTCGCCAAGGTCGTTTTGAATCGCCAGCCAGCCCTCACCTTCCAGAGCAACGTCCATTTTGCGGCCGGTTTGCATCAGAGCCCCGGCAGACAAGTCAGTACCCGGGCGCTCTGACATAGCATAGGCACGGGTAGGATGGTGCTCCCCGAACACAGGCATACTGCGCGCCTGGGCGAAGTCTTTCTTAAAGCCGGTGGTGTTTACGTTGGCCAGGTTATTGGCATGGGCACGCTGGGACAGCATATTCTGCTTGGCGCCAGACATACCGATATAAAGTGCTTTGTCCATGGGACAACTCCTGCCGGAATTTTGACTGTTTCCAGTGCTCTTTCAAACATTCCTGCAGGAGTCATGCCATATTTAATTAAAAGTCGATTAGCGGAGGTTGATGATGGTCTGGGTGACCGCATCGGAGGTTTCAATGGTCTTGGCGTTGGCCTGATAATTACGCTGGGCAATAATGAGGTTCACCAACTCACCGGAAAGATCCACGTTGGACTCTTCCACCGAGCTGGACTTGATGCCACCCAATGTTCCGGTATCAGGCTTACCAATAACCGGCTGGCCAGACTCGAAAGTTTCAACCCAGCTGGTATCCCCCACCGGTGACAGCCCGTCAGTGTTGCTGAAAGAAGCTAGCGCAACCTGCCCAAGCGCGGTGGATTGGCCATTGGTGTAACGGGCAAACAGAACACCCTGCCCAGACACATCGAGACCAGATAAGCGGCCGGTGGTGTAGCCATTCTGGCGCTGATCATCAACACCAAACGTTGCACCATACTGGGTAGTGTCACCCAAACTGAGCACAAAGGCTGACGTGGTGGGTGGGTCTGGAATTGGAGTAGTAACTGCGGCACCTGCAGCTGGCGGGCCGTCGGCACCATTAGGTTGACCGTTCTTATCCTTTGGAACCCAATCGGTGATAACAATCTCGCCGCTGGCGTCGCCGTTAACAGACTGTAGAGTTCCGTCTTGATCAAACCTCGCGGTATAAGGTGTAGCATCTGTGTCCGCGACCATTTCACCGTCAATTTGTAAGTAAATCGACCATTCACTCACACCCACGCCATTTCCCGGCGAAGGCTCTTTCACGAAAAACTGCGTGAGTTCGTGAGAGTTACCCAGGCTATCGAAAATTGACGTTGAGGTAGCGTGATTATAAGTACGCTGATCCTGCGGGTTAAACTCATTGGTTATCCGAATGGGAGACTGGCCATACTCGGTCGCAAAATTATTGCCAGGACCTCCAGTGGCCGCAACACCTGCAATTGTGCGGTCGCCAGTTACATTAATATCGCCGGTTTCCGAGACCGAGCCACCGGTGTACGTGATATCAAGGTTCTCACCCTGGTTGTGGCTAACACGCAGCACACTGGTGTTAGTACCGGTACCATCATCCACAATAGCGGCAGAGATAGCGGTATCGCTTGAGTCATTGATCGCAGCTTTGAGATCTTCAAGGCTGTTCACGTTGCTGGTGTCCAGCTGAAGCGATGCATTATTAATCTTAAGATCGAACGAGAAGCCCGTGCCTGCCGCTGCAATATCCGCGTCGGTAAGCGCCACGTTCGCGGTTGTCGTCGCTGAAGCACTCAACCCGGGTGCATCTGTTAGCTTACCGGCAATCTCGCGGGCAGTGGTCGCACCCGTTAAGTTCACCGAATAAGCGGGGGTTCCGTCGGTGTATGTCACCTCAAATTGTTCGTCCTTAACATCACCAAATGCCAACGGCCCCACATCGCGCACCCGAGACTCAAGCACCGACTCCCGGGAATCCAGGTTCAGTTCAGAGCGCAAATTGGTGGTGCGGCGTGGTGCCAGATTATCGGTCGTAATTTCCAGATCACCACGAATTCCCGAAAGATTACCATCACCATCGGCGGTGTAACCCTGAACCCGCATGGACTGATTATTCACCACAAAACCATCTTTATCGATGGTGAATTGCCCAGCTCGGGAGTAACGGGTTTCACCACCGTTATTCAGAACAAAGAAGCCATCGCCCTCAATGGCCATATCCAATCCATTATCAGTAAAGCTGATATTGCCCTGGCCAAATGATTGCTTTACGTCCTGAACATTTACGCCGTCGCCAATCGGGTTGCTGCCAGAGCTTAAAAAGCCACTGGCGTATAGATCGCCGAACTGCACACGGCTGCCCTTGAAGCCAACAGTACTGGCGTTGGCAATGTTGTTGCCGGTTACGTCCAGATCTACCGCTGCCGCCCTAAGGCCACTGAGCCCTGTATTAAAAGCCATAACTTACCCCTGCTCTGACACCGGTATTAATTAATTTGTTTAACATCTGACAGCGCGATAGAACCCATGCCTGCCAAATTAAGAGTTACGGAGCCACCTTGGCCCAACGACACACTGTCTACATTGGCACTAACAAGCGTTGGAAGCTGCACGCTACCCTGCGGATAAGACCCTTCGGCCACAACCTTGTAGGGACCAGGCGGCAAGCTGTTGCCGTCGCCATCTTTACCATCCCAGCTGAAGGATTTAACACCCGCTGAGCTGCTGCCAAGGTCAATTTGGCGCACCAACTCCCCTTCTGGATTTTGAATAGATAACCGCACACCGCCCGTAGAAGCGGGCACCTGGATATTGCCGGAAATCTCGCCCTCGGCACCTAACACACCCACTTCAGACGGAGCTAAAACGGTTTTCCCAACCATTGCCGATGCCTGAAGCGCCTGGGTAGAGCGGAACTGCCCAACAACATCGTCCACCCTGCCCGACAGTGCCTGCATTTCTTCCAATGAGCTGAACTGTGCGAGCTGAGAAATAAACTCGCCGTTATCCTGGGGCTCCAACGGATTCTGATTTTTGAGCTGCGCCAGCATCAGCTCCATAAACTCGTTTTTGCCGAGCTCGCCATTGCCACCAGCCGCATTTTGCGTCTGGGACCTGTAATTACCCAGTACATCCGTGGCTTGTGTTGCGTTAACTGCACTCATGATTCGGCCCTCGCCCCGTTACTGCTGACCAAGTGTCAGGATGCGCTGCATCATGGATTTGGCCGTGTTCATTATGTCCACGTTCATCTGAAAGCTTCTTGAAGAAGACATCATGTCTGCCATTTCTTCCACCACATTCACATTAGGATAAAAGACATAACCGTCTTCATTAGCGGCAGGATGCTGAGGCTCATAGCGCATCTGCAACTCGGCATCGCTTTCAATAATGCCATCCACACGAACACCAGCACCGGCATCACCTTGGACCTCAACACCAAAGCCTTGCTGGCCCGGGTTCAACATGGACTGCTGCACAGCTGAAAAAACAGGCTTGCGTGCGCGGTAGGTGGTATCAGTGCTGGAACTTGCGGTCTCTGCGTTAGCAATGTTTGAAGCGGTTGTATTCAGCCGCAGCGATTGCGCAGTCATGCCGGAACCGGCGATGTCAAAAATACTGCCCAGTGACATGATGTCTCTCCTTCGCTAATCGTGGGGCGGCGTTTTACTCGCCTTTAATGGCTTTAGTCAGGCCGGTAAACTTGCTGTTAAGAAACTGAAAACTGGCTTGGTAATCCATCGCGTTGCGCATAAACCGAGTCTGCTCAGCCTGAGCGTCAACTGTATTACCATCTACCGAAGGCTGGTTTGGCACCCGGTACAGCAAATCTGAATCTCCAGCGCCTGCCGACGTATCCATATGACCGGCGTGGGTTTTTTCCATGCCAAAGCCACTCATGTTGTCTTGAGCTTTTTGCATCATGGCCTGGAAGTCCATACCCCGCGCCTTAAAACCTGGCGTATCAGCATTGGCCATGTTGTTCGCCAAAACCTCAGCGCGCTGCACTCTGGCTTCCAGCGCGTGCTGGTGAATACCAAGAGCCTTGTCAAAAGTGATCGCCATATAACCTCCGAAATTCTGTCGCCGGCGCTTTAGCGTTGCCGGTTTTGTTCTATGCCAGAATTAAAGCAATGCTGATGCCAGCTTTTGAGAGGCCATTGATTTCGGGGGATTACAGGAGGTTGCAGGCTAAAATGAGGCGGTGGGAGGGTAAGAAAACGGCAAATAACAATGAAAGCGGCAAGCTGTTTCCCCCACCCGTAGCAGCGGGGGAACAGTGCTTTATTTACGCTGGCCAGCGCGCGACAAATTCAGCCA
Source organism: Marinobacter sp. (assembly GCA_030457765.1). GTDB lineage: Bacteria > Pseudomonadota > Gammaproteobacteria > Pseudomonadales > Oleiphilaceae > Marinobacter. The sequence continues at coordinate 48,332 of JAKDUK010000007.1, forward strand.
ATTCGGGCCGGGGCACCGCAGGTTTGGTGGAAGAAACCGTGCCGGCATAAAGAAACCCAATGACCGACTCTTCTTTTTCAAGACCAAGCCCTTTATGCACCACCGGGTGGTATGCCATTTTCCCTGTGCGCCACATAACTCCGTAACCTGCGTCTTGTAATGCTAACCCCAGGAAACTCATGCTCGCTCCAGCAGAAAGTAATTGCTCTACCTCAGGCACCTTGTGGTGCTTTTTTGGCGAAGCGATACCAACAATAATCATAGGAGCACGCAGCACTTTTTTGCGTACTTTATCCAGTTTCTTGTCATCGCCACTTTGAGAATGAGCTGCTGCGAACAACTCGCCCAGAGCCTTCAACCCCTCACCTTCAATAACAAGGTAACGCCAGGGGCGCAGTAAAGCATGATCCGGTGCGCGCGCCGCGCAGGCGAATGCCTGATCAAGTGTCGAATCATCCGGAGCCGGCGCTTCCAGCCGTGGCTCAGATGCCCTGTTGAGCAAAAAGTCAGTGACTGAACTCATATCTTTCATATTCCGGTAGCTGAATTCTGTTCGGGCACCACTCGAGCGCGCCCTGTGAATTGTGGGTTATACGTAATACTGTTAACCTTTAGTCGTACTCGCAATAGTACCCCGCATGACATTAATAACACTAAACGGTTTCAGCGCCATGAGTGATTCGCGTACATGATGAGTGCTTCCGCAGATCTACGCAATGCCAGCAATAGCGTAGAAAAATCACTGTCATCCGAGGCTTTGAATAGCCCGGTGGCTATTCCTCCTATGCCCGATTACAATGGGCGCTTACTGGCATATACAGCCACAACCGCCATTATTATTGCAGGCGTGTTACAAGGTGCGTTTCAGCAGTGGCACCTTTGGCTGATTGGCGGCGCGCTAAGCTGGCCCCACATTGCGCACCTGCTTACCCGGCGAACGTTCCTGAAACATTCCCCTCGCATTCGCCAAAAAATGCTTATAGCCGATTGCGTCATTGGCGGTGGTTTCATTGGCTGCATTGGACTGGTTGCTATTCCATCTGCCTCTGTTGCTCTTATGCTTATATTCAGTGCGCTGATCATTGGTGGTATTCGACAATTTCTGATCGGGTGTGGCTTCATGATGGCATCCATCGTCGCCTTCTTCGCCATCAACGGCCCGGCCGAATCGTTTCAGTCGCCACTACTCACCAGCATTCTGTCTATATTGGCCACCGGACTTTATATCTGTGTAACAGCGTTTTATTCACATCAACAAGCACGTGCTTTAATGCTGGCAAAAACCCAGATACAAAACCAGCGCGAACAATCCATTGCGCTTTCCCACAAATTATCAAAATACCTTTCCCCTCAGGTTTGGCAATCCATATTTACGGGTGAGCGAGACGTTCGCCTTGAAACCCAACGCAAAAAACTCGCCGTTTTTTTCTCGGACATAAAAGGCTTTACAGAACTTTCGGAAGAAATGGAGCCAGAGGCGCTCACTGAACTGTTAAACCACTACTTTAACGGGATGTCTGAGGTGGCTCTCAGGTATGGCGGCACTATCGACAAGTTTGTAGGCGACTCCATCATGGTATTTTTTGGCGACCCCACAAGCCGAGGTCAACGGGAAGACGCCTTTGCCTGTGTCTCTATGGCCATCGATATGCGCAAGCACATGAAAATAATGCGCCAAAAGTGGCGCAGCCAAGGCATTAAAACCCCACTCGAAATTCGCATGGGCATCAGTACCGGCTACACAACCGTGGGTAACTTTGGTGCTGAAAACCGCATGGATTACACTATTATCGGTAAGGAAGTGAACCTTGCCAGCAGGCTGGAATCTCTCGCCGAGCCAGGCGAAATTCTCGTATCCTACGAAACCTTTTCATTGATCAAAGACCGGATCATGTGCCGCGACAAAGGCGAGATCACCGTAAAAGGCTTCGGCAGGCCGGTGCCTATTTATGAAGTGGTGGATTTTCGCAGAGATATGGGCCCTAACCGAAGCTTTATGGAACATGAACACAGCGGTTTTGCCATGTACCTGGATTCTGACAAAATCACAGAAAAGGAGCGCAAGAGCATCCTGAGCGCTCTGGAAGATGCCACAGAGCGCCTACAGCGCGAAGAAGATAGCACTCGCGACTGATTACTGTCGCATTAACCTGGGGCCTACCTGTTCTTCTGGTTCGGTGCTACGCCATGGGTTGATATCCAGGCCACCACGGCGGGTATACCTGGCACAGACGGTTAAACTCTGAGGTTTGCAGCGATGCAGTATGTCGGTGAACACGGTTTCTACACAGTGCTCGTGAAAATCCTCTTTCTGCCGAAAACTTACGATGTACCGCAACAACCCAGCACGGTTTATGGCCGCCCCCGTGTAGCTGATTAGCACCGAGCCCCAATCTGGCTGGCCTGTTACCGGGCAGTTGCTCTTCAACAAGTGCGAGCAAAGCTTTTCAGTAACCACTGGCCCCTGGGCAGAAAGCGACTCAGGTGCGTAGCTATACACCACATCGTCAACTGCCTCGTTATCAACCAGCTCGTAACCTACCGGGCGCCCTGCTGCTGTGCCTGAATCGTCCACACTTAGAAACCGAACATTCACAGCCGCACCGCAAACACTGGATAAATCATTTTTTACGGCTTCAACTACCTGATCAGCAGACGAAAACACGGTTTGATTCAGAGAGTTCAAATAAAGTTTGAGCGACTTGGACTCTACAAGAGACGGCGAGGCTGCCGGAAAACGAATTTCGGCCCATGCCAAATCCGGAATGCCATCTGGACGCAGCCATGAGATCTCCCAGGCTTGCCAAAGATCGCCGCCAAACCAGGGCCAACGCCCGTCTTCCAGACCAATACGGCGGCGATTTTCCTCCCTGGCTACCGGGAAAAGTAAAGCAGGATCGTAGCGATCCGGGTAATCACTGCTTTTGCCAAGCGGCGCGTTATCAAGAGCCATAAAATTTCCTGAACATCAATATATCTGAAAACAGACGTAACCTCAGTGCCGTATGCCCTTTCCCCGGGCCAGCAACTTAAGCGCGATAAACGAAAATACCGCAATAAACACCAAAATCATTCCGAGGGATACAAATGGGTTTACATCCGAAACGCCGAGTATGCCAAACCGGAAACCATTCACCATATACAGGATGGGGTTAACCATAGACACGCCCTGCCAGAAATCCGGCAACAGATCGATACTGTAGAACACCCCGCCGAGGTACGTGAGGGGTGTGAGTACGAAGGTGGGCACTATGGAAACATCGTCAAACTTGGTGGCCAGCAGCGCATTAATGAAACCACCAACCGCAAACAATGCAGAGGTTAAAAACACCGTTACCACAACCATCGGCAGATTATGGATTTGCAGTTGCGTAAACGCCAGCGATAAAACAGTGACAATAAGACCAATACCAAGGCCTCGCGCCATGCCGCCGGTTACGTAGCCGGCCAATATAATCCAGTTAGGCACAGGCGACACCAGTAGTTCTTCCACGCTACGCTGCCACTTCATGGAAAAAAACGAAGACACCACATTGGCATAAGAACTGGTAATGACAGCCATCATAATCAACCCTGGCACAATGAAGGCCATGTAGTCGAAACCGCCCATATCGCCAATTCTTGAGCCGATCAAATTGCCAAAAATAATAAAATAGAGGGTCATGGTTACAGCAGGTGGTAACAATGTTTGTGGCCATATACGTGTAAACCGGCGAATTTCACGCAACACAATTGTTTTATACGCCGTCAACATCGCCTGAGCGTTCATGGTGTGGCCTCCGTGTCCAGCTCCGACTCGGCGGCATTGTGCTCTACCATACGGATAAACAGCTCTTCCAGCCGGTTCGCTTTGGTGCGCATACTGACCACTTTAATCCCCTGCCGCTGTAGCTGAATGAATACCTCATTCAATGACTGGCCTTTTTCAACATCTATTTCCAGCACACCTTCATCACCCAGCCTGCTGGCAAATCCGTCCAGTTTCGGGGCTTTATCCAAAACCGTCTCGGCATCTAGCAAAAACGTCTCAAGGCTAAGCTGCTGCAGCAATTCGCGCTTGCTGGTGTTCCGGATAATACGGCCATGATCAATAATGGCGATATTCCGGCACAGGGCTTCTGCTTCTTCCAAATAGTGAGTCGTAAGAATAATGGTGGTGCCCTGGCGGTTCATTTCTTCAAGAAATGACCACATAGAGCGCCTCAGCTCTATGTCCACACCTGCCGTGGGCTCATCCAGAATCAGCAGCTTTGGTTCATGCACCAGAGCTCGCGCAATCATCAGCCTGCGCTTCATGCCGCCAGATAACATACGCGCCGGCGTGTTGCGCTTATCCCAAAGACCGAGTTTTTTTAAGTACTTCTCAGCAGACACGGCTGCTTTTTTCAGCGGAATCCCGTAGTACCCAGCCTGAATAGTGACAATATCAAACACCTTCTCAAACTGGTTAAAGTTGAACTCTTGAGGCACAACCCCCAAATGAAGCTTGGCATCGGAAAGATGGGTGTCTATATCGTAGCCAAATACCCTCAATTTGCCGGCAGACTTGGTTACCAGGGAACATACAATGCCCAGCGTGGTCGATTTGCCGGCCCCGTTCGGGCCCAGCAAGGCAAAGAAATCCCCCTGTGCCACGTGAAGGTCAATCCCCTTGAGGGCCTCAAAACCACTGGCATAGGTTTTGGTGAGCCCTTCAATTTCCAAAGCATTGGTCATAACAGGTTCCGGTTTGAAAAGCGTCGTTCTCAGAACAGTGATTTATTGAGGCGCTTTCGCCTTTTTCAAGGCTGACGCAAGGCAACGCCAACTCTGCGAAATTGGCAAACTGCGACAGGTATCCCGATATAGCTTGAGTCGGCTGCTTATAATGCGATTACAACAATTTACAAACGGCCACTCATTATTATGTCTATGACACGGCCAAAACTCAGGGAATGAAAGACGAACCATGGCTGCCGCTCACCTCGCTCGCCCCTCATTTACTCTGCCCCGCGCACTTATTACGGCGCTTTTTATCAGCCCGCTTCTTGCCGGATGTTTAGGCAGCGACAGTGATAATGCTGATAATGACACAAACACCGGAACAGTTAACGGCCTGGGGGTAAGCGGCTTAACGTACCAAACCGCCAGCCAGTCAGGTAAAACGAACACCCAGGGTCACTTTCAGTACTACCCTGGCGAAACCCTCAGCCTCTGGGTAGGCGATTTATTGATCGCAGATGGTGTACCTGCACAGGAATGGGTAACACCATTGGAGTTTTTCCCTGATCTGCGGGCACAACTGCAGACCCCAATCGTTGATGCTGAGGGCCTTTCTACTCACACAGGTACTGAGGCAAGGCTTATTCGCAGTGTGCCACTGAGCAACCTTACTCGCTTTCTCATCAACCTGAACTGGACCGAAGGTGTGCGGGAAGGCAAAGGAATAGAGATCCGGGAGCGGGTTGTACGGCAATTAAATGCAGCGCTACCCAAACTTACCAGCCCCATTGATTTCAACGTGAGTAAACTCTCGTTTGACGCAACCGGCGCTGACGCGTCGCCGGCTAACCAACTGCTTGCTGAAATTTGTTTCTACCCGGTTGGGGATGAGCTGTGCGAAGCACCCCCAACCGAAGCCGATATAGAAACCGCACCCGAGCGCCCGGAAAATGAAAACGACTGGAAACCAGATATTGAATACAAGCAAGATTTACGGGCGAAAAAGCAGCGTATCATCCAGGCAGCTCGTTCCATGGACGAGGTGGATGCCGAAGATGCCGAGAATTACCTTAAACGAGAACTAAAGAAGATTAAGACCATTATCGGTAACCGCTTCTATCTGGACAATCACATTGCCAGACACCCGGCAAGCGACAGCAGCAATAAACAGATAAACATCCGACGCATTGGCGGTGGCATTGAGCTTTCAGGCCTGGAGGTCATCACCACCAGACCACAGGATGTGGTGGTGCATTCCTATAGCGAGCAAATGGCAGAAGTAGACTACTATGTAGATGGCCCGGCAGGCGGTGAGTCTGAGGTTGTTATGAGCTTCTCGCCCGAAAATACATACCGGTGGATAAAGAAAAATCTTCGGGTTGTTATTACCGACTGACGAGCCAGCTAAGGTTCCAAAGTGAATCAGCGCCGGTTACATCGTAACTGGCCGGGTTCAACCCCTCGGTTCCATGCGCAAGACACTCCTTAATGGCGACTGTTTCTACTGTGGCGCGATTCTCGTTGTATTTTGCCAAATCGACAATCTTTGCCGCTTTCAATGGTGAGTGATAACGGTCTGTCATCACCATCACACGTGGCCACAATCGGCGCTCAGGCGAGTGAGAAACCACAACGCCACGCTGACCGTCTGTTAACTCAACAAGACTGCCTGTGGGGTAAATGCCAATCGCACGGATAAAGCCTTCAACCAAATCGTCTTGAAATTCAATATTTCGCATATCGTAAAGCAGCGTGACGGCTTTCGCAGGTGTCATAGGCTCTGCCAAACTTTCTCTTGGCTCAATAAGCGATTCAAAGAACTCCGCAAGCCCTGCAATCTTAGCCAGCAAAGGGATTCTGTCGCCACGGATACCTTCCGGAAAACCAGAGCCGTTATGACGCTCACGGTGTCCCTGCACCACACTCAGCACCGCCCGTGAAAGCCCGCTGTCTTCCAGTAGAGCCATACCTTTAACAACATACGTACGGTAAAGCGCATATTCTTCCGGGCCTAGCTGCCCTTCTCGGCTGAGCAAGTCTTCAGATAACTGTATTTTGCCAACCTGTGATAACAAACACCCCAAACCAAGATGGTTCAGTAGCCCTTCATTCAGCCCCAGTTGCCGACCACACACAATGGCCCAAACCGATGTGTTCAGGGCATGCTGGTATATATGGTTATCGTGCTGTTGAGTGCGACTCAGCCATAACAATGCATCTGGTTGGCGAACAACACTACTCACCATTTTACTGATAACAGCAGCCACAGGTCGCAGGTCCCGAGCCTCTTGAGTGGAGACCGCGGCGTAAAGTTGTTCAAGTGCAACGCCCGCATCTTCAAACAGGCGCTTTGATAGCTTTAATTCCCGCTTCAGGGTCGTAACGGCTGTGTAGGTTACCGGCTCTCGTATATTAAGTGGAGGAAGGCGAAGTTCTTCCCGGCCTTCTCCTTTGTGCCGGCCCCTGGCTCCAAATGCTGGCCGAACGACTTTGGAGAGCGCAACGGCATCCCGAGTTTCCGCAATATCCACAGACACCCACTTACAGTGTGAGACAAGTGCACGGACATCGCTCTGGGAACGAATGTGAAAACCTTGAACGGGGAATGGCGTTTGATGCCACGGTCGATCCAGGTCAGACACAAACATGCCAACCTCCAGATCGTGCACCGCTATTTTTTTCTGACTAACGCCCACTATTCGCTCCTGAATAGATATTTTTTTAATGGATACCATTCTTGAATGGTAGCCAGAAATAGTCCATTACAATTTGGTAGTTCAACGTAACAGCAGCAAGACAAACCGTAACAACACCCTTCAGCAAGAAACAACTTGTAGCAATGTGATCACCATCACACCTCATTAGTCTGCATTACATACAGCACGGTCAAATTTTGGTGGACGAGCATTCAGACTGCCGCGCAGCGCTTTGCGGCTGTATACGGTGTAAGGCACAATTGATGCACGAATATAATCAACATTCACCTCATCTTCGCCTTCGCCTTTAACCGCAGAAACCGGCTGGCAGGCTACCAGCAATTCCAGCCGACCCGATATATCTGCGATGCGCGCCTCAGAATCTGAGGGATTAATCATTATGCATGCATCGCTGACACTGACCGGCTGACCACTCTGGGCTAACCGGTCCGAGCCGCTTTTTCCACAGGCACGAATACCCTCGCCGCATGCTCCCGCCTGAGCGTGGCTGCTGTCATATAATCGCCATGACCGATCACTGCATTGGGTTTCGAGAGTTAAAGGTGTGGCGCGATCGGACAAAAACCACCAGGAAGGGTATTCAGCGCTGTGCCAAGACAGCCGAATGGTTCTCGGCTCGTTTTCTGAATTCTCGGCAGGAAACATAGCGTAATGGGAGTAGTAAGTTGCACAACCAGACAGCGCCATCAGTGTTGCAGCAACAGCCAACAGGCGTGTAACGCTCTTACAGGCTCTATAGAATCTGAAATCAGTCATGAGTCTCTCGTTGTTCCTTAACGACAATCTCACTGGAGGACGCATATTATCCGTGGGAAAGCGCTGAAAATATGCCTGTCAGTTATCACTCTCGTCAAATTGCAGACCATAACCATCATTGGTTATACGAACTACAACCATATCCAGTACTGGCGCTGGCACGGGCAAGCCCTGCACCTGAACCTTAACGGTGTCCCCCATTTCAGGGGTAAAAGGCTCATTATCTACCACAACGAACACGCCACCATCGGATATATCCCGAGTAGAGAACACAAATTCTCCCAGCTGTTCGTGATTCACCTTTACCTTGGCACTCATCGCTGTGCGACAGTGCTCTCTGCGATCATCTACACCCATCTGCGACGCCTACTGCTTTACTAAATTATATAGTAGATTAACGTGTATGCTTGCGGATTATATCGTTTAAATCACATTAAACAGAGTAACACTATTTTAAAAGAAGTACGCCAAAGGGAATATTGACTTTACGCGTAACACAAATGAGAATGGTTGGCGTTTTTAGGCGTTTGTGACTCTCAATCAGTGCCTAGTCAGCATCCAGTCACAGGCGCGCACCTCACCAGAATCCTCTAAGGACGGCACCATGCGCATGAAACTCGCCGCAACCGCGGCTATCGCCCTCACAACTCTACCTCTTGCAGCCTCTGCAGATGGCGAAGTTAACATTTACTCATACCGCCAGGCATACCTTCTTGAGCCACTATTGAATGCTTTTGAACAAGAAACAGGCATTAAGAGCAATGTGGTATTCGCCAAGCAGGGCCTGGCCGAGCGTTTAGAGCGTGAAGGCCGCAACAGCCCGGCCGATGTGGTTATGACCGTAGATATCTCTCGCTTGAATGAGCTGGTTGAGCGTGATCTGGTTCAAGGCGTGGACAACGATGTGCTGAACAAAAACATCCCAGCAAGCCTGCGTCATCCCGAAGGCAAATGGATTGCTCTTACCACACGAGCGCGCCTGATCTACACATCTAAGGAGCGCGTGGAAGAAGGTGAAATCACCACCTACGAGCAGCTTGCAGATGATAAATGGGAGAACCGCATTTGTACCCGCAGTGGCAAGCACCCTTACAACATTGCACTGATCTCATCCATGATTGCCCATCACGGCGAAGCCGAAACAGAAACCTGGCTGGAAGGGGTGAAAGACAATCTGGCACGCAAGCCTCAAGGCGGCGATCGTGATCAAATTAAGGCGATTGCAGAAGGCGTGTGCGATGTGTCTATCGGCAACAGCTATTACTACGGCAACATGCTGCAGGATGAAAACCAACGCCCGGCTGCGGAGGCCGTTCGCCTGGTATTCCCGAATGCCGATGGCCGCGGAACCCACATTAACATCAGCGGTATTTCCCTGACCAAAAGTGCGCCAAACCGTGAAAATGCCATTAAGCTGATGGAATTTCTCACATCTCCTGAGGCCCAGGGCATCTATGCCAAGGCAAACACCGAATACCCTGCAAACCCCAACGTTGAGCCAACCGGGTTAGTTGCTGAGTGGGGTGAAATCCAGCCAGACAGCCTTTCCCTGCACGATATCGCAGAAAACCGTAACGCGGCAGTTAAGCTAGTTGACCGTGTAGACTACGACGGCGAGTAAGTGCCTTAGCGAGGGTGGCAATGCCACCTTCGCTTTCTTGTTTTTATCTGCCCTTCAAATGATTCTGGTCATTGCAGCGGCTATTTGAGCTGATTACAATCGACACCCTTCGATACACGTCTACCAAGCAACTTCAACAACAGGAACCCTATGAGCGAGGCCGCGACCAGCGTTAACCCCGGGCTCACCCAGCCCTTGCTGGCAAAGCGTACCTCCCGCCGCTGGCTGTTCAGTGCACTGCTAACCACAGCCATCGTCGCTCTACCGGTTTTATCCGTCATTTTTTTGGCCTTCTTCCCCGAAGAAAACATCTGGCCACACCTGATAGATACAACGCTACCCCGCTATCTGGTAACCACCCTGAAACTCATGACAGGGGTTGGCGCTATTACGTTAATAATCGGCCTTTCAACCGCTTGGGCCGTTACTATGTGCGAGTTTCCGGGACGCAAGTTTTTCGAGTGGGCCATGTTGCTGCCGTTTGCCGTGCCGGCGTATGTTATTGCCTATGTGTACACCAGCCTTTTGGATTACGCCGGCCCAATCCAAGATACATTAAGAAACTGGTTTGGCTGGAGCAATGCCGCCGATTACTGGTTCCCTGAAATCCGCAGCTTAGAGGGTGCCACGCTAATGCTTGGTCTGGTGCTCTATCCTTATGTGTATCTTCTTGCCCGTGCGGCTTTTCTAGAGCAATCCCCCTCTTTGTTTGCGGTCAGCCGTAGCCTTGGTCATTCAGCGCTGAGCACGTTTTTCAAGGTGGTTCTTCCCATCGCCCGTCCTGCCATTGCGGTTGGGCTTTCACTGGTATTGATGGAAACCCTGAACGATTTCGGCACCGTCGATTTCTTTGCCGTGCAAACACTCACCGCCGGCCTGTTTGATACCTGGATGAACCTGGGCAACCTGGGCGGTGCAGCCCAGATAGCCACAACCATGCTCATGTTTGTGGTTATTCTGGTTACTCTTGAGCGTTACTCCAGGCGGCGCCAGCAACAGTTTGCCGCTCGGGACAACCGCGAGCCCATTCGCCGCTTTACCATGTCGTACCCACGGCAACTGATCTGCGTCGCCGTTTGTGCCGTGCCAGTGGTGTTTGGTTTTGTAATTCCTGGCCTTACGCTAGGCGTATATGCCTGGGAATACTTTGACCAAAGCTGGAACCCCGAATTCATACGCAACACTCTTAACAGCCTGTTCCTCTCTGGTGCGGCAGCACTGACCACCCTGCTCATCGGCATTACCCTCGCCTACAGCCGCAGGCTTCACAATACACGCGGAATGCAAGTGCTTATGCGCCTTTCAAGCCTGGGCTACGCCATGCCCGGTGCAGTACTGGCCGTGGGTGTCATTGTGCCTTTGGCAGGCTTTGATAATTGGCTGGATAGCCTGATGAGAGATTACTTCGATGTAAGCACTGGCCTGCTGCTCAGCGGCTCAGCGTTTGCCATCGTGTTTGCTTATACAGTGAGGTTTTTGGCCGTGTCTGCCGGTAGCGTGGAGAGCGCATTGCAGAAAATCACCCCAAGCATGGATATGGCTTCTCGCTCATTGGGTAACAGCCCGGGTAAAACACTGGTAAAGGTTCACCTACCCATGCTTCGTGGCACATTGATTACCGCAGCACTGGTAGTGTTTGTAGACTGCATGAAAGAGCTGCCAGCCACCCTCATACTGAGGCCATTCAACTTTGAAACCCTGGCCACCTATGTGTACCAGTTTGCTTCCGATGAGCGCCTGTACCACAGCGCTTTGCCGGCGCTCATTATTGTATTGGCCGGCATTATTCCTATTATTCTGATGAGCCGGTCAATTTCCAGCACTCGCTCAATGGCTTAATAATAGACTTAAAGCTGCGACGCTATGGTCGAGCGGGCATCCTGCACCACAAATCGCCCCTGAAATACAGCCACCGGATCAGCCTGTGGCGAGCTGTTCGGCGTTCCGCAAAATACCTCGGTAGTAAGATCCAGCCTTGCCTTGCCATGTCTTGCGAGGCCTTTTCTGAAACGTTCCGGAATCTCATTTCCTGGCAACCGGCAAATCGCGTAAAAATCCGAGTCTACCGGCTCCAGATAATCAATACTGCCAGTTTGTACGACCACATTACCCTTTAATCCCAGGTCTGCCAGCGCCAGCTCCATAAGCGCCCAAGCGGCAGTTACAGCCACCGAATAAACACTACCTCCAAACCCCGTGCCCTGGTGATTACTGTTAAGCTCAAGCGGCGCACTAACCATCAATGCATTGCCGTCCCAGGTGTGCAATTCAATTCCCAGGGCGCGAGAAAGCGGAATTTCCGCATGAATACGCCTCTGGACTGCAGAAAGCTGAGCCATAAACCCCTCCTGATATGAGTTAATTCTATGCCCGCCATCCGCTTTTCCCTATGCGACCAATGTCGGCTCTAATACACAAAAGGCCCGGCATTGCCGGGCCTGATCTGAATAGTTAAAGGGTGTGCATTATTGCCAAATGACTTTCTGGCGCTTCGCATACCATTCATCTACTTTGTTTTCGTATGCGTCTTCAACAACATTACGCTTAAGTTTCAGTGTAGGGGTCAAGAAGCTGTTACCGATCGACCACTCATCACTCACGATGATCACAAAGGCTAACTGCTCGTGTGGGTCTACCGCCTTGTTTACACTAGTCACAAGCTCAGTGAAACTATCTTCCAGCTCCTTCCGGAAACTCGCATCCCCTATTTTTGGCCTAATCCCCTCGGCCAACTGAATCATTGCGAATGGCTGGGTCTGATTGGCGCCAGAGACGCACACCATCTCGATTGACTGGTGGGCCATTAAGCGATTTTCAATAGGTGCAGGTGCAATGTACTTACCCTTACTGGTTTTGAAAATCTCTTTCATTCGGCCAGTTATTTTCAAGCGCCCCATTTCATCAATTTCGCCTTTATCGCCGGTTTTCAGAAAACCATCTTCCGTAAAGGCTTCGGTCGTTTTCTCTTCGTCTTTGTAATAGCCCATCATACTGCCTGGGCTTCTTACTAAAATCTCGCCCTCCGGGCTGATTTTCGTTTCGACACCCGGCATGCTTTCACCCACATAACCGGTGCGTGAGCGGCCAAATTTATTGATGTGCGAATAGGCAAAGTTCTCTGACATGCCATAGCCTTCCAACAACTCCAGGCCAAGGTTTCGGTACCAATCGAGTACATCACCCGCCAGGGGTGCAGAGCCGCTGCCAGCCAGCTTAACTTTATCAAGCCCGAGCCCCGCAAGAATCTTTTTCTTAATCAACTTGTTCAGAACAGGAATCTTAAGCAGCGTATTCAGCTTTTTCTGTGGCATTTTCTGCAAAACACCCTGCTGGAACTTGACCCACAGCCGGGGAACAGACAGGAACAGAGTTGGCTGCGCCCGCTTCATATCCTCAACAAACGTGTCGAGAGACTCCGCAAAGAACAAGTGAAAGCCCGCATACACAGAAGCCAATTCCACAAAAGTGCGCTCAAACACATGTGCCAGAGGCAGATAAGACAGCATGCGCTCATTAGGGCCAACCTGCAGAACCTCAAGACCACCGGTGGCAGAATGCGCCATATTCAGGAAGCTGAGCATGACGCCTTTTGGCCGACCGGTACTGCCAGAGGTATAAACAATCGTAGCCAGCTCCTCGCCATCACGCTGAACGTTTTCCTCTAAAGGCGGAAACTTGGCAACAATGTCGTCCCAGGTTTCAAAATCGTTGGTTGGGCTCAGAGGGTAGGAAATGCAACGAACCGACTCAGGTACGCCTGGTTTCATCAGATCCCAATCGTCTAACTTGCCCACAAATAAAACGTCACACTCAGCATGGTTCAGCACGTAGTTAACTGTGTCGGCGTTTAGCGTTGGGTATAAAGGCACGGAAACATGCCCTGCCATCCAGATCGCCCAGTCGGTCATGATCCAGTGTGCGCAGTTCTTGGAAATCAGGCCGATACGGCTCTTTTCAGCCAGATTCAGCGATTTGAGGTACGACGCCACACGGCGAGCCTCATCAACCGCCCTTCCCCACGTATACTCCACCACCTTTCCATCGCCAATGGGCTGGGTCAGGTATAGGGAGTTGGTTTTGGTGGTCTCCCAGTGATAGACCATATCCAGGGGAAGTTTGTTTGTTGTTTGCATGGATCTTCCTTGCTTTCGTTATTTGATTTATCAGAGCATTATTTAGACTTTAGTAGGGTATTTCAACATATTATGACGAGTCAAAGAGTGACTTAAGCCAAATGGGCCAAAACTCTTCTAAAAAAATGGGCGATCAAACCTTTACACGCTAACATGCTCTACCACTAAGGTGGTGGGGCTGTGGTAAACTCTCCCACCTTCAAACAAAACAGCAACAAACCTCGGAGATGACATATGGCCAATAAAACCCTGCGCACCCTGCTGGGCGCGTCGTTACTGGCAATGGCAAGTCTTTCACAGGCTGCAGAGCCACGTGTTGTTGCCATTACGCAGATTGTTGAGCACCCGGCGCTGGATGCCGTTCATGAGGGCGTTAAGGATGAATTGGCTGAACAAGGCTTTAAAGAAGGCGACAACCTGAAGCTCATGCACGAAAGCGCTCAGGGTAACTCCGCCATTGCCGCCCAGATTGCCCGTAAGTTTGTAGGTGAAGGCCCAGACGTTATCGTGGCCATCGCAACCCCATCCGCACAAACCGTTGCCGCGGCTGCACGGAACATACCTGTGGTATTTGGTGCAGTAACCGACCCCATAGGAGCCAAACTGGTTAAAAGCGCAAAAGCACCGGGCGCCAATATTACCGGTGTAAGTGATATGGTGCCCATCGAGCAACACCTGGATATGGTGCAGCGCATAATGCCTGATGCCAAGCGGCTTGGCACCGTATACAATCCAGGCGAAGCCAACGCTGTAGCACTGGTTGAATTGCTGGAAGAACGCGCGAAAGCCCGCGGCCTAACCCTGGAAAAAGGTGCAGCCACCAAGACGTCTGAAGTACTCGGCGCAGCCCGCTCTTTAGTAGGCAAAGTCGATGCTATTTATCTAACAACTGATAACACAGTTGTCAGTGCCGCTGAAGCGGTGATCTCCGTAGGCGAGCGCGCTAAAATTCCGGTATTCGCAGCCGACACGGCAACCGTTGCCCGGGGCGCAGTTGCGGCCATGGGCTTTGATTACTACGATCACGGGCGCCAGGCAGGCATTATGGTCGCACGCATTCTCAAGGGTGAAAAACCTGGCGACATGCCCTTCGAAACCATGGAAAAGTCCAACCTGTTCGTGAACCCGGAAGCCGGTGAACGCATGGGCATCACCCTGTCGGAAGACGTTATTTCCGACGCTCAAAAAGTTATTAAAAGCGATAAGTAACACCAGACCTACTGACCTACACGGGCGGAACCCAAAAGGCTCCGCCCGTTTTTCTTTCACAGTGAACCTTACCCATGCTCAGTGAAATTGCATTTTATGGCGCAATAGAGACAGGCCTTATCTATGGCCTGGTTGCGTTTGGTATCTACATCTCGTTTCGTGTGCTCGATTTTCCGGATTTAACGGTCGATGGCAGCTTCCCGCTTGGCGCGGCTGTTGCGGCAGTTCTGATCATGCAGGGCTGGAACCCCTGGGTGGCCACGGGTGCCGCCGTACTCGCCGGCATGGCCGCCGGTGCGGTTACGGCTATGTTGAATGTAAAACTGAAAATTCTGAACCTGCTGGCCTCCATCCTCACCATGATTGCCCTGTATTCCATCAACCTTCGCGTAATGGGCAGGCCAAACATAGCACTACTTGGCGAGGAAACCGTACTAACCCCCTGGTATTCGCTGGACCTCGCCTACCATCAGGTACCCGTGCTGCTCTTTGTGATTGTGGTATTCATTGCCCTGATTCTTTTATGGCGCTTCATGAAATCTGAAACCGGGCTGGCTATGCGCGCAACCGGTGCCAACCCCAGAATGGCGCGGGCACAAGGCATAGCCACCGGAGCCATGATTATTCTGGGCGTTGCTGTCTCTAACGGCCTGGTTGGTCTGGCCGGGGCCCTGTTCGCCCAAAGCCAGGGGGCAGCGGATGTCACCATGGGTGTTGGTGTTATCGTGATCGGCCTGGCTTCGCTGATTGGCGGCGAAGCGGTCATTACACCAACCACAGTCATTCGTGCATTGGTTGCCTGCGTAGTGGGCGCTATCATTTACCGCCTAGCCATTGCGTTAGCCTTAAACGCGGACTTCCTTGGCTTCAAAGCCCAGGACCTGAACCTGATAACCGCGATTCTGGTTACCCTGGCGATTGTACTGCCCGGCGCCCGTAATTCGCTGGTTAACAAACTTACCCGTAAAAAAGCCTGAGGAGGCAACATGATCAGCGCAACCGATCTCCAGCTTACCTTTGGCAAAGGCACGCCGCTGGAAAACCCTGCACTCAGGGGCATGAGCCTTACCGTGAACCAGGGTGAGTTTGTAACCGTGATTGGCAGTAACGGTGCCGGCAAATCTACCTTCCTCAACGCCTTGGCGGGAGAAGTGCTGGTTGATAGCGGCAACATTGTTGTCGACAATCTCAACGTAACCAAGCTGTCTACCCACAAACGTGCCGGACGTGTGGCACGAGTGTTTCAAGACCCGCTGGCAGGCACCTGTGAAGGTCTGAGCATTGAAGAAAACCTGGCCCTTGCCATCAAACGCGGCCAGCGTCGGGGCTTGAGTGCCGCCGTAAAAAAGCAATACATGGAGCAGTTTCGGGAAAGCCTCTCCTCCCTGAACCTGGGATTGGAAGACCGCCTCGGCGACAAAATGGGCCTACTCTCGGGCGGCCAGCGCCAAGCGGTCAGTCTATTGATGGCAAGCCTTACGCCGTCTAACATTTTGCTGCTAGATGAGCACACCGCAGCGCTGGACCCTAAAACAGCGGCCTTCGTGCTGGCGCTAACCACCAAAATTATCGAAGAGCAAAAACTGACCGCTCTGATGGTAACCCACAGCATGAAACAAGCGCTGGAAGTCGGCACCCGCACTGTCATGCTGCACCAGGGCCAGGTGGTATTCGATATTAACGGTAAAGACCGGGAAGGCCTGGAAGTGAAGGATCTTCTGGATCTGTTTGAAAAGCAGCGCGGGTTGTCAGTAGACGACGACAGCTTACTGCTTGGTTGATAAAAAGCGGGAGCCCGGCTCCCGCTTTTTATACCTCCCCCAAGCGCCGGATTTACCAACGCTTTACCCCTTGCAAGTCATTTCCCATTGATTTTCTTTGCCGTAAGTTGTTTATCAATAGTCCCTGCCAAGTTCACAAACCACTATATCCTGTTATACTCCTCAAAAATTAACCCACATATAGTGATTTTAGTGGCGTTTGCACCTACTACAGGTGCCTACAGCGCTTTACAGGAATACGGCACCTCCACACGGTGCCATCGACAACCGACATACTTGAAGATTGAGGGTGGCAATGAACGCTAAGGCAGAGGCAGTGGTTACAACGATTCCGATGCAGGAAACTTCGCTCGACATTTGGGTCTCCAAATACCAACTCAAAACCAAAACCGGCGAAGCCGTGGATAAGGACATCAACGCCACGTTTCAGCGCGTTGCCACAGCCATAGCGCAAGTTGAGAACAAGTCCGTACGCGCCGAGCACATGAAAAACTTTGCTTGGGCGCTCAAGAACGGCGCCATTCCTGCCGGCCGTATTACTTCAAACGCCGGTGCCGAAGCGCACAAACCGGCTACGTCTACCATTAACTGCACCGTATCCGGCTCCGTTCAGGATTCCATGAACGATATTCTGGAGAAAAACCACGAAGCAGGCCTCACCCTCAAGGCCGGCTGTGGTATCGGTTACGAATTCTCTACGCTTCGCCCCAAAGGCGCTTACGTAGCTGGTGCCGGCGCCACCACATCTGGCCCGTTATCCTTCATGGATATCTTCGACCGCATGTGCTTTACCGTGTCTTCAGCCGGTGGCCGCCGCGGTGCCCAAATGGCTACGTTTGATGTGCATCACCCAGACGTGATCGATTTTATCCAGGCCAAGCGCGAAGACGGCCGCCTGCGCCAGTTCAACCTGTCGCTACTGATTACCGAAGACTTCATCGACGCCGTTCGTAACAACGACGACTGGCACCTCTCCTTCCCGGTTACCGAAAAAGAAGCAGAAGACGAAGGCCTGGACCTGACTAACGCCGACCAGTTTGTATACCGCGACTTCCCGGTGCTGGACGGATATGTAGTCAATAACGAAGGCAAAGTGGCGTGCCGCATATACCGCACCCTGAAAGCCCAGTTCATCTGGGACACCATCATGACATCCACCTACGATTACGCAGAGCCTGGCTTCATCCTGATCGACAAGGTTAACCAGATGAACAACAACTGGTTCTGCGAGGACATTCGCGCCACCAACCCGTGCGGTGAGCAGCCCCTGCCCCCTTACGGCAGCTGCCTGCTGGGCTCTGTGAACCTGACCATGTTTGTGGACTACCCGTTCACCGACAAAGCCAGCTTCAACTATGAAAAGTACCGCAAAGTGGTGGGCATCTTCACCCGCATGTTGGACAACGTGGTAGAAATCAATGGCCTGCCATTACCAGAGCAGCGCCACGAAATTACCTACAAGCGTCGCCACGGCATGGGCATTCTGGGCCTGGGCTCCACCCTTGCCATGCTGCGCATGCCTTACGGTTCAGAAGAATCTGTACAGTTCACAGAAAACGTGGTTCAGGAAATGGCCGTAGAAGGCTGGCGCCAGTCTCTCGCCCTTGCCGAAGAAAAAGGCGCAGCGCCAATCATGGACGACGACTTCGAAATCACCCCAAAAATGATGAACAAGTGCGCACAACTGGCCAAAGATGGCTACAAAATAGGCGATAAGCTGAAAGGCCGCGTACTGCACGCCAAATACAGCCGCTACATGCAGGAAATTGCCAGCGTAGAGCCCAAACTGGTAGAAGCCTTGGCAGAGAAAGGGGGTCGCTTTACGCACCACACCTCCATTGCCCCCACGGGCACCATCAGCCTGTCGCTGGCCAACAACGCCAGTAACGGCATAGAACCGAGCTTCTCGCACCACTATGCCCGCAACGTGATTCGCGAAGGGCGCAAGACCAAAGAAAAAGTTGACGTGTTCTCCTTCGAGCTGCTGGCCTACCGCCACATGGTTAACCCTGACGCCATGCCTTTCTCGGATGAAGAAGACAAAAAACTGCCCAGCTACTTCACCACCGCGGATGATGTAAGCCCGGCGCAGCACGTAGACATCCAGGCTGCAGCACAGAAATGGGTGGATTCCTCGATTTCCAAAACCGCGAACGTACCAACCGATTTCGCCTATCAGGATTTCAAAGACATCTACCTGTATGCCTACGACAAAGGCCTGAAAGGTTGCACCACCTTCCGCTTTAACCCGGAAGCTTTCCAGGGCGTATTGGTAAAAGAAACAGACCTTGAGAACACTCTTTACGAATTCACACTGGACGATGGCAGCAAGGTGGAACTGAAGGGTAACGAACAGGTGGAGTACGACGGCGAGATGCATACCGCCGCCAACCTGTTTGACGCGCTAAAAGAAGGCACATACGGAAAGTATTGATCCGGAACACCGACACAGGACAACAGACATGACAGTTAAAATCAGTAATCAGATCGTCGGCTACCGGGTAAAGAAAGCCGACACAGACACGCCTAACGAACCGCAGGTCGCAGCACAGCCAGAAACCCAGCTCGTTCAGATGAATGAATACATCGAACGGCCGGATTTTTTGGTGGGCACCACCTACAAAATCAAGCCGCCCGTGGCCGAGCACGCGATGTACATCACCATTAACGACATCCTGCTGAACGAAGACACAGACCACGAAAGCCGTCAGCCATACGAAGTGTTCATCAACTCCAAATCCATGGAGCACTTCCAGTGGGTAATCGCCCTCACCCGCGTAATCTCAGCGGTATTCCGCAAAGGCGGCGACCTGACCTTCCTGGTGGAAGAGCTGCGCTCTGTATACGACCCCAACGGCGGCTACTTCAAAAAAGGCGGCGTATTCATGCCCTCTTTGGTAGCGGAAATTGGTGCCGTTATCGAGAAGCACCTGAAGGCTGTTGGCCTGATGGAAAGCGAGGAAATGAGCGAAACCACCAAGCGCATTCTCGCCGAAAAGCGTGCCGAGTTTGAATCCACAAGCACAAAAGCCACCAACGACGACCAGGCCGGTGACTTCCCCCCCAACGCCACCATGTGCAGCAAGTGCAGCACCAAAGCGGTGATTGTGATGGATGGCTGTGCCACTTGCCTGTCTTGTGGGGATAGTAAGTGCGGTTGAGCTAACTCAAAAGGTAGTTTGAAGATAAGGCCCGACGCGTAAGCCTCGGGCCTTTTTTGTGGCTGGCACTCACAGACATTCCGTATTCGCGTGACCGCTTCGTTATTACGCGCTGATATTACGAAGTTTGACAGGGCTGCGATTGTAAATGATTGGTTTTAGAGTAGTTTTGTAACCATAGAGCTTAGAAAAAACGTAATCACGATGCGTAAAAACGCGGAAGTCATAATATTGAATAACGAAGAGTGCGGTCTAATACGCTGTTAGCCAAATAAGGTGAGTCATCCTTCATATGGAAGAGCTTTTATATTCAGTATCTGGAATCGTTCTCGGGTTCTTGTCCCTTTATCTGAGTTATGGTGATTTCTGGTGTATGGAAGCAGGCTGAAGAGGTGGCGTATCCT
>JAKDUK010000114.1 GCA_030457765.1 Marinobacter sp.
CTGGCACACCACAGGCTGGCGTGGCCCAGTGGGTCCTTTTGCAGGCAGGTGTCCACAACATCGGGGTAGCCGTCTACTCTGATAAGCCATGGGCCACTATCTACCAGTTCTTCATCCTGCTGTTTGAACAGGGATTGCAACGGGGCACCCGCCCCGCGGGCGTACCAAAGGGGTTCGGCGCAACTGGCGGCATCCAGTATCAACCACTGAATGCCCACATCCAACAGGGCTACCCGGCGCTGTTCGTTGTTCATGCACCGTCTCCGCATGCGGAACAGATGTCTACCAACGGTGTTCCCTCCCGCGCCGCACTTTCCAGCGTTCTGATTTGTGATGCCGCACCCGTGGAGACCGCAACGGGGCCATTCAGTTTGATGGAGGGGGAGTCTACGGTAACGCCCCCAGAATCGATCGTGATCTTGCCACCGGGCCCTTGAATCACCACGTTTTCGCTGCCCGTGAGGGTCAGGTTTCGTGTGTGGATCAGCGCGCTTTCCCCGGCCTCTACCACCACCTTGCCCTGAACCTTCTGGGTGTAGTGACCACCCACTTCGAGATCGTGGTTGGCTCGGCTGTATTCATGGCGCCGGTCTGCGACTTCTAACCGGTAATGGCGGCCAATGCTGGTAAATCTGTCCTGGGTAACTTCAAGGGTTTGATCCTGCCCGATAAGAGCTTTTTGATCACGACCAATGTCGATTTGTTCATCCCGCGTTACATTCAGCCGCTGGTCGTTACCTATGTGTTTTTCGCGGTCGTTGCCTATCGAATAGGTTTGATCGTTCTGTATTTCCAGATCATGGTCTTTTTGCGCCCGCAAATAGACGCGCTGTTTTTCCTGCTCGTCTTCAAAGCTCAGTTCGTTGTACCCCTCCCCTTGATGGGTTTGGGTGCGTAGTACGGTTTTGGTTTTATTGGTTGGCAGGGTATAAGGCGGGGTATTGGTTGCATGCCAGGTTCTTCCGGTAATAATTGGCTGGTCCGGGTCGCCATCAAGAAAGCTGACAATAACCTCATGGCCAATTCTTGGCAGCGCCATAAATCCATATTGGCCGCCAGCCCAGCCTTGGCTTACCCGCAGCCAAGCACTGCTGTGTTCATCATCTTCACTGTATCTGTCCCAAGGAAAGCGAACTTTTACGCGCCCGAATTCGTCGCAATGAATTTCTTCCCCTGCAGGCCCTGTTACTTTTGCTATTTGGGGGCCATCCATAGTTGGGCGTGAGTGATGATTGGCTGGCCGCCAATGCGTATTACCGGGCACCACTGAGAATTCGTTGCTATAGGTTGTTGGCTCTGCACCCGCATCTTCTTCGAGGGCTTGTGGTTGAATGCCGTGGTGATGCACTTTGGTGAGCAGCCAGCTTTTATTCGCTAGCTCATCCTCATGCCCTGCCATTGGGAAACAGGCCCCTGCGGTAAAGTCCGGCCTGTTACTTTTCCCGTGGCCGGTGCTGGCGTTGTTTCTGAGGCCGCCCAAGCGTGCCTCTGTGAACGCGGCACCGCTGGCATCTTGCTTATAGCGCCCAGGGTAATCGTAGTGTTCATACTCTGGCCTATGGTGCGAATCTGTTGCCACGTCTCTATAGTGATCGAGTCCGTAAGCGGGTTTTTTGAAGGTGTAGTCCTTCATTGCTACGCTGGCTACCGTTACCCTTTCGCTATAGTCGAATTGCCAGATGCAAGGTGTTTTTGCGCTGCCACCAGACAGCATATTGCACACAGCTTCAGCAAGCTTGCGGGCGTCCATGTGGTGGTCTGCAATCGTTAATCCGGCCTGCTCACCCTCATGTTCAAAAAAGTAGTGCCAGCCCTCTTCTGCAGCCAGCCGCTGGAAGAAATTCAAACCGGTTTCACGGTACTGAACACAGTATTCACGCTCAGCAACCGGTTGGCGCAAATTAAAAACAGTGCTCACAACCCCACCCTCAGTAAGCAGCGTCTGGAGAATGGCTTGGGTGTCTTTTTGTTGAAACACCCTGCTGTTCTGAGCAAGCTCAAGCCGCCACAGCGAGGGTTTTACGATCAACCGATATCGAGTTCGCCGACGGCCAGATGAATCGCGACAGAACTCTGAAACCACGCCTCTGAACTGCCGAAGAACGGCACCATCCTGAAACACCGTTAACTCCACATCCTGCTCAAGTACCTCTGATGCATCTATGGATGTGAGCGGGCTGTAGAGCGTGAGATTAAGCTGAAACACTTCAGACAAGGCTTCATGCGCATCAAACTCATATACACTGAAGACATCACTCGGGAGCGCCCCGATACGTACCGTATACTGCAATCCATTATTGCCTATCATTGCCAACATCCTTTGTCAGACTGAATTCCTTCAGGCTTGGTTGTTCCTTACAATTTTTGGGAGCGGGGTTTGTGAGTAGTCACAGGTGCGGAGTAATCCATGCCCTCATCTCCTTGAGAACGCTATCTGGTGCTTCCTTGATATGCTTAAATCTAGCAAACAACCATTTGAGAGCACAACCTGTACCAATTTCACCCATACTTGGCCCTAACCAAGGTAAAAACGGGCTGGCCGGGGGCACAAGGGCCTATCATTCCTTGCTATACAAAAGCAGGTTTCTTGCATTACTTAAGTTTAGTTTCGAACTGCGAGAGAGTTACGTATAATTGCGCGCACAAATTTTAACCGCAGTTAAACGCTCACTCGAGACCTACCAGGAAGGATCGCACATGCAATTCGACAACATCCCCGCAGGCAAAAATCCGCCTGAAGACATCTACGTTGCCATTGAAATTCCGGCCTTCAGCTCCCCGGTTAAGTATGAGCTAGACAAAGACATGGGCGCGCTACTGGTAGACCGGTTTATGGCCACCCCCATGTTCTATCCGGCAAACTACGGGTTTATCCCCCACACTCTGGCTGACGACGGCGACCCAATCGATGTGCTGGTTGTTACCCCCCATCCGGTTGAGCCAGGCTCCATTATCCGGTGCCGCCCAGTGGGCGTGCTGAACATGGAAGACGAAGCCGGTGGTGACGTTAAGCTACTTGCCGTGCCACATGGTAAATTGACCACCGCTTATGATCACGTCAAAGAACTCGAAGACCTGCCGGTTATGCTGCGTGACCAGATCAAACACTTCTTTGAGAACTATAAAACCCTGGAACCAGGCAAGTGGGTAAAAGTACAAGGCTGGGGCAGCGCCGATGAGGCCAGAAAAGCGATTGCAGATTCAATCAAGGCCTACGCCAACTGATCTGCCTTGAACATAAAAAAACCGGGCCTGGCCCGGTTTTTTTATGCCTGAACGAACACCCTCAGCCCCGGGATAGCAGGTCCCGCATATCGCTGATCGCCGCACTGGCGCGGGAGAGATAGGCAGCCATTGTCAGTGAGTGGTTGGCCAGAACACCGAACCCGCTGCCATTCAGGATAACCGGGCTCCACATCTCGCCTTCGGCACCTTCCAGCTCGATGATCACCTGCTTCACGCTGGCCATAGCATTTTTATCCTGAAGCACCTTACGAAAATCCACTTCGACCGCGCGGAAGATATGCAGCAACGCCCAGGCACTGCCGCGGGCTTCGTAAAACACATCGTCTACTTTCGTCCAGTCAGTTTTGATTTCCGTCCCACCGGTTTCTTCATTCAGTGGGTTGTCTGCATCAACGTTAGCCACCGCCTCTGATACCGAAGCCTTACCAACACTCTCACCCAGCGTGCGCGAAAGACTGCCCAGACGGGTTTCCAGATCGCCCAGCCAGTTGTTCAGGTTGTCAGCTCGGGCAAAGAACTGGGCATTGGCCTGTTCAGGGCTGGAAAGACGGTTAAGATAGCGCTTGAGCGCTTTGATACCACGGCGATACTCTTTTTCTGTAGAAGGGATTGCCCAGCTTCCACTGTCAAAGTGGAATTGCGGCTCGGCAATGATCAAATCCGGGTCTTCTGCAGACTGACTCTGGGAACGACTGATGTCCTTGCGCATAGCGCGGGAAAGATCACGCAACTGCACCAGCGCACCGTATTCCCACCTCGGCACATTGTCCATCCACAGGCCGGGAGGAAAAACATCATTGGCAATATAGCCGCCAGGCTTGTCCAGAAGGGTTTCCGCTATACGGATCATTGTGACGGTTGTCGCAAAACCGGTTATTGGTTCCCGCTGCATTTCGTTGGCAACGGTGCGGGTGTGTTCACGCACCGAGAAGGAGTCCGGCTCACTGCTCCAGTATATGCCCAACACGACTGTTACCAGCAAATAGACCAGAAGAACAATGATTACAAACTTGCCAATTACACCGCTGTTGCCGGAGTAATCCTGTACATCTTCTTTTTTGTCTCGGAAATACTGTCTGATTTTACCTGGCATATTACGTAAAGCCCCTTGTCTGTATATTGACTGTGCAAACGGTCTGTATGGATCCTAACCTATGGCGCGCTCTATATACACACCGCAGAATTCACAAACATTTACACGGTGCAACCTACGCCGGCAACTCAAAACACTATAGACTCCGAAAACAGACTAAAGTTGGGAAAATCGTCCACACCGTAAAGGACGGCCCATAATGAAAAAAGACAGGCCGGAGCATAATGAGCGACCCAAGCCAGCAAGAAAAACTCAGGCAGCATTTTGCACGCCGGGTTACAACCCAGGCACGGGTTGTTCTGGATACATGGCAGAAGATTCATGGCAATAGCGATTCGTTTACCGCGCATCGTGAGGAGTTTACAGCAGCCACCGATAAACTGGTTCGGTACGCACACAGATTCGAGATGGCTGACCATGCTGCAGCAGGCGGCAAAATTCTGGAACTACTCCGGAATCATCCGGCCAACACCGCCCTGGACGTTCACTCCGAGCGCCA
>JAKDUK010000043.1 GCA_030457765.1 Marinobacter sp.
CAACAACCATTCCGCGACAGATACGCGGCACGCTCAGTGTGGTAAATAACGGGGGAATACTTGCACGGGATTGCCGGCCGCATTAACCCCAGTCTTCAGGCAATTTGTAATTCTGACAGCGCTAAACTCCCTGTCAATAGCCTCTGTTGCTTTCTGTGTTCATACTGGAGCAAGGTCTGGCATAATTACCTGCAACTATTATTCACAACTATTCATAATAAGGGTGCGGAGTTTTGAACCAGGCGGAAGAAAACACTTCGCATAAATGGCATGATAAACACACGTAAAACAGAACACACCACGAGTAGAGCCATGAACAAAACGACCCTGATGCTGACCCTACTGATCGCCGTAGCACCCGGTATGGCAACGAGCGCCTCCGTATATAAATGGACGGACGAAAACGGCATAACCCATTTTGGCGATCGCCAACCCGTGGGAGCCAACTCTGAAACTGTCAACGTTCGCTCAGGCACCTCTACCAGAGGAAGCGACCGGCCTAGCGCTCAGCAGCGCTTGGGTGAGCTTCAAGAGCGGCAACAGGCCGACGCTAAAAAAGAGCAGGAAACAACGGTAGAGACCGCCCGCAGAAAGCAACGTGAAGCTAACTGTGAGACTGCTCGTTCTAACCTAAAAATCATACAAGACAACGCCCGCATCCAGATTGAGGAAAACGGCGAACTGCGATACCTAACCCCAGACGAGATCGCTGAAAAGCGCAGCAAGCTGGAAGAAGTCGCCGCTGAAAACTGCGAACCTGATGCCCAACAATAAGCTCTAAGTCTCGTTAAAAAAGGGGTGAAAACCAAAAGTTTCACCCCTTTTTTCCGCTTCGGCTAGGCCTTCTCAAAGACCAATTGGCTTCCATCTACAGTTGCCCGAATTATATCGTCAGGCATGAAATCACCCTGCAATAGCCTCTGTGCCAGCGGGTTTTCGATCATTCTCTGAATCGCCCGCTTGAGCGGCCGCGCGCCGTATACTGGGTCGTACCCGACCTCCGCCAGCAAATCCATCGCAGCTTCATCCAGTTCAAGCTCCAGATCCTGCTCCTGCAGACGTTTGTTGAGAATCTCTATCTGAATCTTTGCGATACCGTGAATCTGGCTGCCCGCCAGCGGATGGAACACAACCACTTCATCCACACGGTTAATAAACTCAGGGCGAAAGTGCGTTCCTACCTCCTCCATCACGGCACTTTTCATAGCCTCGTAATTCTCTTCCCCAGCCTTCTGCTGAATAATTCCTGAGCCTAAATTCGAGGTCATCACGATAACCGTATTACGGAAATCGACGGTGCGTCCCTGGCCATCTGTAAGGCGGCCATCATCTAGCACCTGAAGCAATATATTGAACACATCCGGGTGCGCTTTTTCGACTTCATCTAGCAACAGCACGGAATAAGGGCGACGGCGAATTGCTTCAGTCAGATACCCGCCCTCTTCGTAGCCCACATACCCAGGGGGTGCACCTATCAAACGGGCAACGGAGTGCTTTTCCATAAACTCAGACATATCAATGCGCACCATGGCCTCTTCGGTATCGAAAAGGAATGCGGCCAGGGCCTTACACAGCTCTGTTTTACCAACACCCGTGGGCCCGAGGAACAAGAACGAACCGTTAGGCCGGTGTGGGTCTGCCAAGCCCGATCGAGAACGACGAACGGCGTTCGATACTGCCTCTACAGCCTCGTTCTGGCCAATAACGCGAGTGTGTAGCTCGTCTTCCATACGCATCAGCTTGCCGCGCTCGCCTTCCAGCATCTTGGATACCGGAATGCCTGTCCACTTGGAAACAACCTCAGCGATCTCTTCATCTGTAACCCGATTACGCAGAAGAGTCATTTCCATCATTTCAGCTTGGCCCGCCATATCTAGCTGGCGCTCCAGCTCTGGAATACGGCCATACTGCAGCTCGGACATTTTACCCAGATCGCCTGCCCGGCGGGCACTTTCCAAATCAATACGGGCCTGCTCGAGCTGACTTTTTATATTCTGAGAACCATGCAGGGCGGCTTTCTCAGCATTCCAGACTTCTTCAAGATCTGCATACTCACGCTCAACGCCCTGTATCACGTCAGACAACTCTTCTAGGCGCTTCTTCGACGCAACATCCGTTTCCTTCTTTAACGCCTCGCGTTCAATTTTGAGCTGAATCAGGCGGCGCTCCAAACGATCCAGGGGCTCCGGTTTGGAATCCATTTCCATGCGGATTTGGCTCCCTGCCTCATCCACTAGGTCAATAGCCTTATCCGGCAGCTGGCGATCCGCAATATAACGATGGGAGAGCTTGGCGGCCGCGATAATGGCGCCATCCGTTATCTCTACGCCGTGGTGAACCTCATAACGTTCTTTCAAGCCACGCAGAATTGCGATGGTGTCTTCTACGCTCGGTTCGGTCACCAGTACTTTCTGGAAACGGCGCTCCAGAGCCGCATCTTTTTCAATATTTTCGCGGTATTCATCCAGCGTGGTGGCACCTACGCAATGCAGCTCGCCCCGGGCCAACGCCGGCTTGAGCATATTGCCTGCATCCATAGAGCCTTCGGCTTTGCCCGCGCCGACCATGGTGTGGATCTCATCAATAAACAGAATGATCTGGCCTTCCTGTTTTGAAAGCTCATTCAGTACCGCTTTCAGGCGCTCTTCAAATTCACCGCGAAACTTAGCACCGGCAATCAAAGAGCCCATATCCAGCGACAAAACCCGCTTGTTTTTCAATCCTTCGGGCACCTCGCCGTTCACGATCCGCTGAGCCAAACCTTCCACTATGGCGGTTTTACCCACCCCAGGCTCGCCAATCAGTACTGGGTTGTTTTTGCGGCGACGCTGCAAAACCTGAATGGTGCGACGGATCTCGTCATCACGGCCAATCACCGGGTCTAGCTTGCCTGCCTCAGCCAGCTCTGTTAGATC
Source organism: Marinobacter sp. (assembly GCA_030457765.1). Classification (GTDB taxonomy): domain Bacteria; phylum Pseudomonadota; class Gammaproteobacteria; order Pseudomonadales; family Oleiphilaceae; genus Marinobacter. Next base: position 2,916 of record JAKDUK010000043.1, read on the forward strand.
GATGGTGTATTTCGAAAGAGCCTGTCGGTTTTCCTCAGCACCTGCATCATCCACGGTTTCGCCTCCTCGCACAGAATCAATTGCCTTTTCTAACGCTGCCTTATCCACGCCCTGCTCGCGCAACACACGGCCGAGTGTGCCACGATCTTCAAGAGCTGCCAGCAGCATTAACTCGCTGGATATAAATTGGTCTTTTCGCTTCTGTGCCAATTTGTCGGCGATATTGAACAGGCGCCCCATATCGTTAGACATGGCCACATCACCCGCGCTGCCACTTACCTCTGGCAGGTTTTCAATTTCCTGGGCAACAGCTTGGCGCACGCGACCCGGCTCAGCGCCGGCCTGTTTGAGGAGCGGGTTGATGGAGCCGCCCTGCTGATCAAGCATGGCCTGCATCAGGTGCAGAGGCTCAATAAAATTATGATCCTTGCCAACCGCCAGTGACTGCGCATCGGACAGTGCGGTTTGTAGAAGGCTGGTGAGCTTATCGATTCTCATGGATTCGTTTCCCCAATTTGTTCGGTGAATACGGTCAGCTGGCACGCATTCGGCTTGCTTTGACAACTAATGTAGGGGCAAACGAGGGAAGTTCAAGGTCGACACGAAGGGTAAACGTCAGAAAATTGACGGGGCTCAGTTTTTCCAGATGACGGTTGCCATGCGACCTGTCTGGCCATCGCGGCGATAGGAGTAGAATTTCGCACTGCCGGTAACCGTGCAGAAGTCACCACCGTATGTATTTTTGACGCCCAGATTTTCCAAGCGCTGCCGGGCAAGCAGGTATATATCCGCCATGTAATGCCCCTTACGAGCGCCCACTGAACTGAAGGCAACCTCAGCTTGTGGATCTTGCGCCAAAAATGCCGCTCTTACTTCTGGCCCAACCTCAAAGGCCTGCGGGCCTATTGCCGGCCCAAGCCACGCCATCAGTGCATTCCCTGGCAACCCCATGCTGGCCAGCAAGTTTTCCAGAACCCCGCCACAAAGGCTGCGCCAGCCAGCATGAGCAGCGGCTACGGTTGTTCCATTGTGATCACAAAGAATGACGGGCAAACAATCCGCCGTAAGAATCGTACAGGCCTTACCGGTGAAGCGACTAAAGCTTGCGTCCGCTTCCGGAATATCGCCCGCAGGGTCTGCGGCCAAGCTGACGATATCCGTACCGTGAACCTGATTAAGCCAGCCAAAAGCATCCACCGAAAGACCACAGGCATCGGCCAATTTTATGCGATTGTCTCGCACATGGCCTGGAGCATCCCCGACATGATCACCCAGATTCAAGCTCGCCCAAGGAGGCTGGCTAACGCCACCCAGCCGAGTTGTGCACACGGCACGGATGTTTGCTGGAGCTGGCCAATCCGGGCGGATAAGCGACAGCTCCGATACGGTATCAGAGCTCATTGCTCTCTAGGTCCTGAACATGCTTGCGCAAGGCTGCAAGCAAACCCATGAAATCCTCTGGCAGTGGCACTTCCCAGCTCAAAACTTCGCCGGTTTCCGGGTGCTCTAGGGTGAGCTTACGCGCATGCAACGCCTGTCGATTAAAGGCTGCCAGCACTTCACGCAGCGCTTCCGTTGTGCCTTTGGGCAAACGTAGCCTACCGCCATAAAGAGGGTCGCCAACCAACGGATGCTTTACGTGCGCCATGTGCACACGAATCTGGTGGGTACGGCCGCTTTCCAATATGCAGCGCACATGGGTGTGGGCTGCGAAACGCTCAATCAAACGATAATGAGTGACGGCTGGCTTGCCACTTTTAACCACACCCATTTTTTTGCGTTCATGGGGGTGACGACCGATAGGTGCGTCTACGGTGGCGCCTCCGGTGAGCGTGCCAACCACAACCGCCTCGTACTCCCGGCCCATGCTGCGAGTTTGCAGCTGATCCACCAGAGATGTGTGAGCAATCAGGCTGCGGGCAACCACCATAACACCGGAGGTATCTTTATCGAGACGATGAACGATACCCGCGCGGGGCAGGTTCTCCACCTCCGGCGCGTAGTTCAGTAGGGCATTTACTAAGGTTCCATCCGCATGGCCAGCCGCCGGGTGAACAACCAAGCCTGCGGGCTTATTGATCACAAGTAAATGTTCATCCTCATAAACTACGTCTAAGCTTATGGCTTCTGCCTGCCAAGTTACTTGGGCTTCTGGCTCGGCATCAAGCTCAAGCCGATCGCTCAGCATTACCTTGTCTTTTGGTCGACGAGCTTCTCCGTTCACAGTTAACGCGCCGCTGCGAATCCAGGATTGCAGACGCGAACGCGAGTGCTCTGGCATGAGCTCAGACGCCGCTTGATCCAACCGCCGGTCACTCAAGCTTGGCGGCACATCAAAACTGGCAGTTATTCGGTTCTCAGATGACATTAAGCCCCCGGGGCCTGTGTGTGATATTATTTCGCTCTCGAATTTATCGACATTATACGGGATTTTGGCATGAGATCAGGTTTTCGTTTACTGCTGCTTTCTACACTGGTTGTTTTGATCAGTGCCTGCGCTTCCAACAAGCAGGAGGAAGTGCTTCCGGAAAAAACCTATTACGACAATGCGCGACAGGCGATGAATTCCGGCAACTTTAATGAAGCCGAACAGAACCTCGATTCCTTGGAAACCTACTATCCGTTCGGCCGCTACGCCGAGCAAGCGCAGCTTGATCTTATTTATGCCCGCTACCAAAACCTGGATCTTGAGGGTTCCAGAGGAGCAGCCGACCGCTTCCTGCGCCTGAACCCCCAAAGCGATCACGCTGATTACGCACTATACATGCGCGGGCTCGCTTCCTATAACCTAGACATCGGTTTGGCTGCGCGCTATTTCCCGATTGATGTCGCCGCCCGGGATGCCGGGGAGCAACAGCAGGCATTCCGTGATTTCAGCGAACTGCTGAATCGATACCCAGAAAGTGAATATGCAGCCGATGCCCGCCAGCGCATGATCGCCGTGCGCAACCGTATGGCGGAACTGGAGCTTCATGCTGCACGCTATTACATTAAACGCGAAGCCTATGTGGCCGCCAACAACCGAGCGCGCTACATTGCGGAAAACTACCCCACGTCACCTGCGGTTGAAGAAGCACTAATTATTTTGGCGGAAACCTTTGATTTTTTGGAATTCAACAAAGGTTCCCAGGATGCGGTGGCTCTGTTGCGTCAGAACTTCCCAAAGAGTGATGCGTTCAACAGCGATGGCGAGTTTGAGGCAAACCTGCTGAAGCGCGAGAACCGCTCACTCTCCAGCGTGATTACCTTCGGACTGATGAGCGACGAGTAACCCAAACTCTGCTACTTGCCGCTCTTCCAGCCACTGGTAATGGGATAGCGGCGATCTTTACCAAAGCCACGTTCGGTAATGCGTACACCTATAGGCGCTTGCCGACGCTTGTATTCGTTGATATCCACTAGGCGAATCACACGTTTAACGTCTGCCTCATCGAACCCCTTCGCAACAATCGCATCCGCGCTAACGTCTTGCTCTACGTACAAGCTAAGAATTTGATCCAACACATCGTAACCTGGAAGGCTGTCTTCATCTTTCTGATCTGGGGCCAGCTCTGCAGATGGCGGCCGCGTTATCACTCGCTCGGGAATCACTGGGGACAATGAATTGCGGTACCAAGCCAGCCGGAACACCATGGTTTTTGACACATCCTTCAACACATCAAAGCCACCAGCCATATCTCCATACAAGGTCGAGTACCCCACGGCCACTTCGCTTTTATTGCCCGTTGTAAGCACCAGCGAACCAAACTTGTTAGAAAGCGACATAAGCAAAACGCCACGAATACGAGCTTGCAGATTCTGTTCGGTGGTATCGAGGGTCATGCCCTCAAACGGTGCGGCGAGGGTCGCCATGAACGACTCGTACATCGGCTCTATTGAGTACACATCGTACTGAACCTTCATGGCAGCAGCTTGGGCCTCAGCGTCTTCCAAACTGATACCTAGGGTATACCTGAACGGCATCATTACAGCACGAACCCGCTCGGGGCCCAGCGCATCCGCCGCCACAGCCAAGGCTACGGCAGAATCAATACCTCCAGAAAGCCCAAGCACTACAGATTTGAAACCATTTTTATTTACATAATCACGAACGCCGGCAACGAGCGCACTGTAAATGCTCGCCTCCAACGACGGTTCCGCCGGCAATGGCTGAGAAGTTGGCTGACAGTGTCGGTCACAGAGAAACTCTACCGGGAACAGGCCACTGGTGAACTGCGGCGCTTCGACAGCGAGGGTGCCTGTAGAGTCGTAGACCATAGAGCCTCCGTCGAATACCAGCTCGTCCTGGGCCCCAACCAGATTGGCGTAGACAATGCTCACCTGATTCTCGCGAGATTTGCGCTCAAGTAGCGTCTTTCTTCGCGTTTGTTTATGGATATCATAGGGCGACGCGTTCAAGTTGATGATCAGCCGCGCACCTGCGACCACAGAATCTTCAACGGGGCCATCTGCCCAGATATCTTCACAAACCATTAAGCCTACCGGCACGCCACAAATGTCGACCACTGCCGCATCCGCTCCGTCGGCGAAATAACGCTTTTCATCAAACACTTGGTAATTAGGTGGAAACCGCTTGAAGTAACGGCCGGTGATTTTTCCGCTTTCAATTACTAAGGCAGCATTGTGGAGAGAGCCATCGCTTCGAACAGGCGCGCCTATAACGATCGCCGCATCAAGATGGGCCGCTTGCAGTTGCTCCAATGCCTCATTTACTCTGATATCCATACTGGGGCGCAGCAACAAGTCTTCCGGCGGATACCCGGTAATGCAAAGCTCTGGGAACACAACGATATCTGCGTTGTGCTCGGAGTAGGCACGCTTCGCAGTTTCAATCACTCGATCAGTATTGCCGGGAATATCCCCCACAAGAAAATCCAACTGCGCCATCACAACCCTTAACGTGCGAGGTGATGGACTGGAAAGCGGAGTGCTCCCGGGAACGGACATAACTAGGCTCCTGTAACTCATTGCCACGAAAAGGCTATTATAACCCCGCACAGACCCTGATTTCTTCCGCTCAACAACGGATTTTCGAAAACCATGGCGACAGATACGGTATCAGCAGTCAGTACCGGCAAAAAAACAACTGGCTTACAGCAGGCCAAACTGTTCCGCATTTACAACCACTACCGGCTTGTTATCAGCCTGATGCTGGTGGGCCTGTTGTTTGTTGACCCGGTAAATTTTGACACCAGCTTCCGGCTCTTGGACTACTACCAGTTTGGCGTAGTGGGTTACCTGGCACTGAACAGCTTTGTTGCGCTCACTATGCTCGCAGGCTTTAAACTGAAGCCGCGACATATCACCCTCTCCATACTCTTAGACATTCTCGTTATGCATGGGCTGCTGTTCACCAGCACCGGCATCACCAACGGGTTGGCCAACCTGGTTATTATTTCCGTTGCGGCGGGTAACATCCTTAACCCGAGCCGCATGGGTACTTTCTATGCGGCACTCGCCGCCATCTGCTCACTCAGTATCTCCGGCTGGGCCGTGCTAACCCTTAACGCCCCGGGTGATGACATTGTGCGCGCCGGCTCGCTCGGCATTCTGTATTTTGCAGCAGCCTTTATCCTACAGAATATTTCCCGGCGGATGATGCGCAGCGACGCCCTCGCAACCAGCCGTGCGCAGAGCCTTGCAGAGCTTGAGCAAATCAACCAGCAGATTATCCAGCGCATGCGCACTGGCATTCTTGTGCTTGATCGATATGGCCAGGTACGTTTGGCAAACGCCGCTGCGGAGGAACTGCTGTTTGGCACGTCAACAGACACAAGCATACCCGCAACCCGATCTCGCACCCTCCCTCAACCCTTAAAGCTGGGGCTGGAAGCCTGGCTGAAGAATCCTGAAAGGCGCACAGAGCCGTTTCAACCAGCATCCACCTCGCCACTGCTGCAGGCTAACTTTACCCAGCTTGACCAAGAACGCGGCGACCAAATTCTCGTGTTTATCGAGGACATGAGCAAAGTAACCCAGCAAGCCCAGCAAATGAAGCTGGCCTCTCTGGGGCGACTGACTGCCGGCATCGCCCACGAAATACGCAACCCGCTTGGAGCCATAAGCCATGCGGCCCAGCTGATGGAAGAATCTCCTCATATTGATGCCAGTGATCTGCAGATGCTGGACATTATCCGGCGCCATTCCCGGCGCGTGAACGGTATTGTAGAGAACGTGCTCACCCTTTCTCGGCGCAGGCAGGCTAACGCTGACTTGGTCGATTTGGCATGCTGGCTAAAAGAGTTCCGGGGTGACTTCCTGCAAACTCAGGAAAGTACCAGCCCCCCCACGAAGGTGACTTTAGAGATTGAATCTGAAGTGCCAGAGGCGCGATTCGATAAAAGCCAAATTGAACAAGTGCTGGTAAACCTGTGCGACAATGGCTTGCGCTATAGCCAGCAGCAATCAGGCGAACGCAAAATCGAACTGCGTGCAGGTGCCACCGCCGATGGCGAGCGCGCCTATGTGGATGTAAGGGACTTCGGCCCAGGAGTCGACACCGACTCTAGCCACTCAATTTTTGAGCCGTTTTACACCACCGACAAGGGCGGCACCGGCCTCGGGCTTTATCTAGCAAGGGAACTGTGCGAGGCTAATCAAGCTCACCTATCCCTGGTGGAAGACGACCAACCTGGCTGCTGCTTTCGCATTACCTTTGCCCACCCAGGGCGAATGATCTGACGATTGACCCGAAATGGAACCGACACAACAAGATGACCACTCCCACAGCGCTGATTGTTGATGATGAACCGGATATCCGGGATCTTCTTGAAATTACCCTTACACGCATGGGTATTGAAACGCTCACAGCCCCAGACCTTACCAGCGCATTCAAGCTGCTCGAAACCCATACACCACAGCTCTGCCTAACCGACATGAACCTGCCAGATGGCAGCGGCATTGAGCTGGTGCAATGGATGCAAAAACACCGTCCATCTACCCCGATTGCTGTTATAACCGCGTATGGCAGCATGGATACGGCGATTGAATCACTGAAAGCTGGCGCGTTTGATTTTGTTTCCAAACCGGTGGAGCTCACCAGGCTTAGAGAACTGGTAAACAGTGCACTGAAGCTCTCGGAACCTGCCCCCGACACAGATGATGTAACTGACGAGCCCGGCCTCCTGCTCGGCAACTCAGTGCAAATCAAAAAACTACGCAACCAAACTCGCAAACTCGCCAGAAGCCAAGCACCGGTATTTATCAGCGGTGAATCCGGTAGCGGCAAAGAGTTGGTAGCACGGATGATTCATCTGCAGGGTCCTCGCAGTGACGGGCCTTTTATCGCGGTTAACTGTGGTGCCATTCCGTCTGAATTGATGGAGAGCGAATTTTTTGGGCACAAGAAAGGCAGCTTCACAGGCGCGGTTGAAAACAAGGATGGTCTTTTCCGTTCAGCCAACGGCGGCACTCTGTTTCTGGATGAGGTCGCCGACCTGCCCCTTGCCATGCAGGTAAAACTGCTGCGAGCCATTCAGGAAAAAGCGGTAAGGCCTGTGGGCGACACCAAAGAGTTGCCGGTCGACATAAGACTGCTAAGCGCTACCCACAGAAACTTGGCGGAGTTGGTTCAAGACGGCAGCTTCCGACAGGATCTGTTTTATCGGATTAACGTGATTGAGTTGACCGTACCGCCGTTACGGGATCGCACTGATGATATCGCTCTACTGGCAAACCACATACTGGAGCGAATTGCCCGAGAGTATGAATGCGACCCCGCAACACTCACCCGGGATGCCGTTGATCGGCTAAAAGAGCACGACTTCCCGGGTAACGTACGGGAACTGGAAAACATTCTTGAACGTGCTTTCACCCTGTGTGATGCAGAACAGATTAGCGCTACCGACTTGCACTTAGGCAATGGCTTAGACGGGCCGGGGAGTGCCAGCGGTAACGCCATTTCAGATGCCTGCCCATCTTTGGTGCCGGACGGCGATATTGACCTTGAGGGTTACCTGGAATCTATCGAGCGCCAAGCTATTGAGAAGGCCCTGGAGGCGACCCGTTGGAACAAGACGGCGGCGGCGAAGAAACTGGGGATTAGTTTTCGGGCGCTGCGGTATAGGTTGAAGAAGTTGGGGATGGAGTAAACTCTTAGATTATTGCTAGAATGGAGTCTAATCCAGGACGGATTGATATTTTTCAAAAGGAGTTGAAAATGGAAAGTTTTACATCAAAACGCGGATTTACACTGATTGAGCTGGCCTTAACTTTAGCCATAATAGCCATATCTGTCAGTATCGTGTTACCCGATATGGCGGGCCTTGTTCAGAAAAACCGCACCCAAGTTGCAAAACAGGACACGGCCAGCCTGTTAGCGTTTGCAAGATCTTCTGCCATTGAGCATCGGATGCCAGTTACGGCCTGCTCTCTGGACACAACAGATGTGTGTCAACTTCCCTGGGGTACATCACTTAGCGTTTTTACCGACGCCAATGGCAACGGCACGAAAGACATTAACGATGTTCTTCTAAGAAACCACTTATTCAAACCTGCCAACTGGCTGCATAAATACCGGCCTTCGAACCGTCGCTTCTTCCAATGGAATTCACTTGGGGTTTCCAACGGAACTGCTGGCTCGATCGAATTTTGTCATCCAAGCAATGAGGCGAGCAGATTTGCAGTGATTATTTCATTCTCAGGGCGAATAAGAGTATCTCATGACTTTGATGGTGACGGTGTCCCAGAGCGAAACCCCGGGGCAGCCGTAGGTTGTTGAAATATATCACCAGCAATCGGCCACGGTCGAACCAGACTTCTTCGCTGTCTTTGTCCCCGCAACGTTTACGGTGAGCGTCCCACACCGATCCCCCGCCTGCACACCCGATGGTGTGGCTGTTAACGTGTAGGTATTGGCTGTGGCAGCGCTGATTGTAAAACTATAGAAATCACTGGAGACCCCGCCCCCTATAGACGAACCGAGGGCACCAGTGTTTGCGGCGCCAGCAGCTAGTCCAAGATAGGTATAGTTTCGCGCATAGGACTTTTCCATGTCCTGCGCCATCGTTACTAGCGACGCCTGGGCGTCCACTCTATGCGTTTTCTGCACGTAGGCCTGGTAAGACGGAAACGCAATCGCTGCAAGAATACCGATGATTGCAACAACAATCATCAACTCGATCAGCGTGAAACCACGCTGATCGCTTTTCCCTACGTGCATACGCTCTATAGCATTCATTAATTCACCTCTCGCCAATTCTGTCTTCCCTGAACAGCAGGTCCTGAGGACTCTGTGATGGACTCAATGGTCGCTTTCGAAGTGCCTGTATATTTCTTCTCACTACAGACACCGTCAGGACACTCGGGGTCATCAAGTATTGCAGGAGGTGTCGGGATACCAGAGTCATCACCTCCTCCGCCGGGCCGGAGGCCGCTGGCCGGGAATTCCTCATCACCACCGAAATCAACAAGATCGTCATCGTTGAAGAAACCGTCTCCGTTAGTATCAAATGGAGACTCGGGCAGTCTGGCACCGCTGATTGCGCTCAATTCCATGAGCCAGCCAGAGCCACCGGCGGCACACACATCAAGGCTCGGTATCAATGTGGTGAAAATAATCCTGTCATTCCGGATAATCGGCTCATATATGACCCGTTCGCCCTTATTGTCAGTATTACTGTCTTGAGTGTTCACCAAATCGATGAACCAGCCACGATGTCTCTTGAGACTCGAGTCATCCTCATCTTTCTTCCAGCGAATGGTGTTTTCACTGACCATTCGGAAGTCATAACCACCGCTCGAAGCTTCCGCAAGGATGCTTTGCTGAAGCAAGTCATCACGAACAGCGCCATTGGATCCATCGTCCCAAATTGCGAAGAAGGCTTGGGTATCTTGACCGGAAGGATCATTATCATTTGCTTCAAAATATTTCCCCGTTCCGAAATAAACCAAAACATCTGAAGGTGCAACCACCCGGTCCGGATGAGACCCAACGGCTGGGCGAGAGGTAATCGGTAAGCGATTACCGGCAGAATCCTGGGCAACGTATAGTGGCACCGGATCGGAGCCTGAACCAAATGCAATTCCCCAAGTGTCTGAATCTGTCCCTGATACGTCAAACTTCCACATGTTGCCAAACAGGTCGCCAGCGTATATAGCATCGGCAATGTAGTCGCCGTCGATATCGACAACGGCCGGAGAGCTAAGGCCGTTAGGACGGGAAGATGTCAAAGGGTCGTCGTCCAGGCCGGCACCAGTATCCAGTTTCCGAATTACATTGCCTGTTTCAATATCAACAATGAATAGTACTGCATTTCCGGTAGTGCTTACCGAACCATCACTCGCTGTATTGTTATAGCCGTTACCAAAAACCGCAGCCCATTTGCCGTTATTCATTCTGACAATGACCGGCTTGCCAAAGGTGTAACCCAAATCAGCATCGTCAGCGTCAGAGAACTCCCACAACACAAGATCAGAGGCGTCGTTTTCATCAAATGAGGGGTAGCCTAACGCAGGCTTGATGCCCTTGGGGTCAGTTATATCCAAGGCAAACACACCTTGCCCGCCTGAGCGCAGCGTACCAACCAGAGCCGTATGCCACTTGCTATCAAAGAAAACATCGCCATACGTGGAAGGACCGTCCACATAATACTCATGGGTGTAATTCAAAGTAGCTAGCTCATTCAGCCTGCCGTAAAGCATAGAGGGGACATAGGCGAGTATTTCATCACCGCCGCCGGTCCTGATTTCACCTGCAGCCGCATCCAGGTTATCTGAGTACGCGTTGACTGCGTGGAGCATTCCATCGTTGGCTCCAAAGTACAGGACAGGGTCCCGGTCCTTGAATGCAGCGCGAAACTCCGAGTAGGGGACAGCATTCTCTCCAGCGGAGCCTTCCCAAGTATCCGGGTAGAAGAAGCCTGGTTGCGGCACAAACAGTGGGTCCGAGTTTACGATATCTCCTAGAACCGTCTTGCGCTCGCGAAATTTGTAGGTCGAACCTAAGCTTTCATTGCTCTGGTCACCACGGACGAAATTCAACAATGCTTCACCGTAACTATCAGGGTCGTCCGCGACACTTCCGCGCAAGGCCGCAACCTGCACGGCACTCAGTTCGTCGGTTTCCGGACTATTTGCATCCGCGGGCCAACGGAATGGAACCCCTTCTGCAGACTCGGCGTTATAGGTGATGATCTCACGATTTGCACTATAACCAGACGCTGACGCCACTTTAGCGCCAAGCTTGGATTGGAAATTCCAGACCGGCGTACCAATGCCATCGGAATCAACAGGATAAGCAAAGACGTTGCCTGACCAATCTTCGGCATTGAAAACGGCCTGGAACAAGATCGTGTCCGTATTCAAGGCACCCGAGTTTACAGTTACAGTTGAAGACGATGCCTCCCGCTCCAGAATCGTGTTAAACGCAGAACTGAGCTGATCCTTCAGACCCAATGCGTTTGTAACTTGAAAATAGTTATCTGGAACACCATCTGGACCGCTTTCTTGAGTAATATTGTTTTTTGCATCCCATTCTTCTTCAAGATCGGGGATGTTATTGCCATTTTTGTCAACAAACCCTCCCCACTTGGCCGCATAGTACAAAGGATCCTTCAGCAACGTCGCCGCAGCATCGCCACTGGCGCTAAAAGTCCGGGAGCTACTGAACCCCAACTTGTTGTCGCCACGGTCACCCGTGGGCCACACCCCTTCCGGGGTGTCAAGGTAGTAGGATACCGGGTTACTATTATCACGATCTCTTACAACCAGGTAGACACCATCCTTGTCAGTACCCGAAATGATATACCCCATGTGCTGATCAATTGAGCCCGCAGCATACAAGGAATCTACCGTTATAGTTACCGAGTCATCACTGTTCAATTTGTACTGGTAACGAGCAATAGCATCCATGTCATGGTCGGCCCCTTGCTCAACATCTTCGAAATTAATCAGGAAACTGCCTTCAGTCGGGGTAATGTTCTCCACGTAGAAGTCTACAATAGTGTTAGTTGGCTGAAACTTGCCCTCTGCTGAATCGATATTCCACTGTGGAGCACCAGATGGAGATTTGCCGAATGGCACCAAAGAAATCACTTCACCTGTCGACAGAGGAATAGTGATTCTTGGAAGAGGTGAGGCCAATGCGACCGCAAAAGTATTGATGTTAGTCGAATTACTTTCAGAACCCTTATCTGGAAATAGATCCGTAAGCCACCCGTAGTATGCAACTGCCGCCGAGTAATAACTTCCTTGCTTTGTAGGTTCTTCAGGTGCCAAACCGCGAATATTAGCTAAGCTGGTCACGCTCTTTGCAGTCGGCGCACTGTCTACCGCATCTCCAGACTCACCTATATAGTGGAGTCCAGGAACTTCTGGCTCATTAGAGGAAATACTTTTGGAAAGCGCACTAACATCCAGCCCGGTGATATCTCCAGAAAAACTGGAAAACGCAGAACCTGGTACGCTATCTGAATCGTAGCTGACGTTAACATCAGACACCACCACCTGATAGGGTGCCGAACAATATGGCTGCCCTGAACTTTCATCGTACGGGTTGTCCCAACTCGGTTTTGGGAGCTTCAAAGCTGCATCATTGTTCCCGGAACTCGCAATATCAAAAGCATCTGTCGGCTCGCCTTTACCATTGAAGTAGCGCACCACCTCGTACATCATTTCAGCTATGGGGTTGCCCCACATTTGACATTCGCCATTGCTTATTGCTCTCGTAGTTATCCACCCGCAGTCGTACTTTCGGCTTGAACTATTGAAATCAACTGTTCTCAATCTGCTCAGTGTTGCCACGATACCATTAGTGCTATTCACAAAGGTTCCATTGGCACTGTTCACCTCATCCTGGAAGGAACTCACCACCTTTCTCAACACCCCCCCATCAAGGTTGTTTTCATAAGAACCTGTCAGCAGCCCAAAAAGAATACTATTGTTTTCTCCATAATCGTGAATCAACCCTGTCGGCTTATAGCTCGTGTTATCGTCCCCATCACTGTAAGTCTTACAGTTATCTTCAAGTAGCGACGCGGATTTACACACTTCCACTTTTACAGAGTATTCTGAAAACTTAGAAGCCGAGGTTTCGGCATTTCGGTATAATACAAAACTATCCCCACCGGTCTTTTCATGATGGCGGAACATGACCTTATAGGTACCGGCCGTCAGTGTATAATTTTTAGAATAGTCACCTTTACAATCATCCGCTTTACATGCGCCATGCCCCCTATACCAGCCCAAAGGCTCGGAATCAATTCCTCCCGGAGAGGTAATAGTAAAATCTACCGCATCATCGCCATTAACGGCGAACTCGTATTGCCCAGTTTTGGGGATTATCATCTCGCCACGCACTACTGAGAGGTAGTTATCCCGCCCCGCCCCTCCTTGAATAGTGGACAAGCTTTGCTTGCCACCGATCAGTTCGCCTGGCTTCTCATAGTTCGTCAGTAAAGCGTCAAACTCAGACGCACTATTCGGCGACTCCGTCCCGGCAGGCACGTTATAGTAACCCACCTCAAGATTCTGGAAGAACAAGCTCTCAGCGATAACCCATTTTTGCCCGCTCGAATCAACCTCACAATTTATAGATGGGCCGCCTATTCCAGCTATACATTTATTTCCAAGTACTGGCTGTTCTTTTGAGGCCCATTCCCACGCACGGAAAACCGTATTCGGAAGAACCCTCATCAAGGGGTCGCCATCTACAGAGAACGAAACATTACCAAACAGATGCCCTCGACCTATCGGCGGTTGAGGGAATGGAGTCACTTCGCTAATGTAATACCCATCAATGTCATAACTGCGGTATTCCTTTGCCCATGTGTGGGCATCCTGCGGGATGTGGGCACGTTCAAGAACCGTTTGCCCTGCTTCGTCTACCGATCGTTTCCCGCCAAAAAACACTTTCCGCAAAGCATCAAGCCGCGCTGTGGTGGCGTAGTTTAGAAAATCGCCACTCCAGCTTCCGCTGTAATCGCCACTTGAGCCCGCCCCTGCTGCATTACACGTCTTTACTCCTTCGGCCTTTTCACCAGCAGACTTGACACTCTTGGGCACAAACCTTTTTTGGGCTGAGTCGTAGTCATAACACGCATAACTATTGAAATAACCGTAATAATCTATGTCTGGAGAATAGCGGACATCTATAACACCATCGTTATTGAGATCTGAGGCATCGTTGTAAGCTTCATAGTAAAGTTTGTGATCTTTACCAACTGTAAGCATTACCATAGGAGGTGCGGTGGATCCGAGAAATAGAGGCTTGTTAGCAATATTGAGCGGAGCAGCAGAACTGTACCCCGAACTGCAGAGCGTTATCAGCATCGATGCAAAAAACGTCATCCGTCGATTGAAAACCATAAATTTTCCTTTGTGCTGAAACCAGCACTGATAATTATTCGACCGTGTTCAGGTAAGACTTGCGTGCAAATACCGACTGGACAAATACTTCGGTTCCACCTGGCCCCTCTCCTCGTGCAGTGGTGCGATAAAAGCGTGTTACTGGGCGGGGCTCGCCCAGCGCCACATCGGCCACAAGTTGACCTGCCCCGTTTGTCCGCTCTTCTACTGGTTGCTCGATCACATACCCGATCCCGTTACTACCGTTATAAACTCCGGCATAATCCGTAATAAATTCGGCATTATTGGTCCACCAGGTTTCTGTCTCAGAATGCCACCAGTTATCACTCATGCCTCCGGCAAGAAAACCTGGCGTAGACGACGTTGGCAACGCTTCACTCGGCGACAACCGACGCCCTGCTATGTTTAGCGCTGTCTCGGCAGCATCAAAAGCTAGCGCCCGATCCTTTGTATTAGCGCTGATTCGCGTGCCGAGTGTTGTAATATCTACAGCGCTCATACCTATGATGGTTAGTAGTAACAACATCACGAGGCTGATAATCAAAACTGCTCCAGACTGCCGCTGAAGGCCTGAAAGTTTCGCCACCTTGTAGGTCATTTTCATACCTTTTACCCTCTATAATTACGCAGGAAAACAGTGTCCCTTTGAACTTGACGCAGTCGACTATCGCCAGAGGCTGTCGCTGTTTCCCCTCCAATCAGGTCGTAAGTTCTTGTATTTTCCTCGCCGGCCATATTCTGGTTCGATGTTGCCAACAGAGCGTAACGCACCGAACGTACTGTCGACCAATTGGTAACGGCATCTGCGGTAACGTAACGAATAATGCCCCCGGAACCCGCCAGCCCAAACTCAATCTGAAGATTTTCTATTCCTACAATTAGGGGCTGCGTAGATGTGGAAACAGCTGCACCGGTCATAGTCTGTAACTGACTTTCGCACATCAGCCTCGGCACCAAATCAGTAGCCGCAGCCGGAGCAACATAGTAGCGATCAACCACGATCTGATTTTCCGTCGGAACCGTTCCTGTGCAGCCACGGAGTTGGCGATCCAACGTCCCATTAAACCGAACTGTGATTGTATCTGTGCCATCCAGAACGGCGGCGTCAGCACTATCGTTATTGGCAGCCAGGACAATCTGATTTTCAGCAAACGCGCCTATCTCCGGAAAAAGCCTAGGTACTGCTGAATCGTCCCAATAACCGGCATGCCGCAACCCACGACCGAGAAAGTGCCTCACAACTCTGGCGTTTTCCTGAGTCTGTGATTGTGCGTTTACAACCGTGTATGTTTGCTTGCTACCAAGAAAAATTTGGGTTACTCCAAGGATGAGAATAAGCCCCAAAGCCATGGCGATCATTAACTCAACTAGCGACAAGCCTTTTTGATTCCACATAATCACTACCTCATCACCCGGTAAGCCGCAAAAAAGCATCCCGCTGAATTATTGTCTGCCGAGGTGCACGTGGGAGCTGTATAAACCGAACCGGAGCCGGCGGCATCCCAAGTTATTGAGACCGTATACTCCCCTAAAGCACCGTCCCAGCTAACGGTTGTCGCAGCGGATGGAGGTGATGCAAACCCATTGATCAATGCTTCATTCCATTGCCACAGATCCCAGGTTGCCATTTGTGCGGACGTGCAATCCGAGGCTGAACAGTCATCCGCTGGTTCAGTTGTTGGGGATGTAGCGGCGTAATCCCCATCATCAGCCGCATTTCTGTTCGCCATAATCCGGTTGATTAAGTCCTGACTATAACTCATGGCCTGTTGCTCAAAGAAAACATCAGAGGTGTTTTTAAGGCTCATGGATTGCAAGCCGGCCACACCCAGCAAACCCACCGCCAAAATCAACACTGCAACCAGAACTTCAATCATGGTAGTGCCGGCTTGCAGGCCCGGGGGGAGTGTCATTGTTCTCATGGGCAATTCGCCTGTGCTTCGGTGCCAGTGGAAATAGATCCAGTCCTTGTAATTACTAACAAGGAATATGGCGACACATCGCCATCTGGATCGCAAATGCCAAATACGCTTGTTGCAGGCGCACTTGCGGGGACATCGGCAAGACCATCAGGCAAGAAGCGCAGGTAATCCAAAGAGCCACCACCGGTCAGCGTTACGGCCGTTACTTTCGGTCCCTCAATGACTCGCAATAGCGTATTGACAGAGACAGATCCAGCCTGTTTGTCATCAGAAACAACAATCCAGCCATCCACCCAATTGCTGTTATCGCCGCAAGTGCTGCCATCAGCGGAAGGACAGATGGAAACGGGGCGATTACGGGCCACTGCCTCGCCCTTAGCGTACTGTATAGCGGACCGGAGAGAGTCCCTGGCTCCCTGTAGCTGATTACTGGCAATCACACCTTTGAAAGAAGGCACTGCTATCATGACCGTTATTGCCAGTATCGCGACTGTAACCATCAACTCGATCAGAGTGAAACCGGAATTTTTCTGCACTTTGAACATAGGCCTATCTCATCTTGTCATATCGATAGACTACGCTCCGGATGAAACCGGAGCCAAGGGAATGCGACAAGCGGAGCAATGATACTGACGAGCGGTTTTAGTGGGTGGGAGTTCGTGAACTAACTCACAAGTGAGGGCGTTCCGGGCAGCCGACAAGCAACCTGAAGGTTACTGAACATTTACTACATCAATCCGCAATTCCTTAGGCATGGAAAACACAATATTCTCCTCACGCCCTGCAATCTCTTCAGGCACAGTGCCCCCAAGGTCCCGCAGGCGGGCAATTACGTCATTAACCAACACTTCCGGGGCAGACGCACCGGCGGTTACGCCAACGGACTCTTTGCCTTCCAGCCATTGCGGGTCAATCTGAGAAGCCTCGTCAATCAAGTAAGCTGGTGTGCCCATGCGTTCCGCCAGCTCGCGCAGGCGGTTGGAATTGGAGCTGTTTGGGGAGCCCACAACCAACATCAGGTCGCAGTCGCCAGCCAGTTGCTTTACGGCATCCTGGCGGTTTTGCGTGGCGTAGCAGATGTCGTCTTTACGTGGGCCTTCTATTTCGGGGAATCTCTCCCGCAGGGCGTCGATCACGCGGGCGGTGTCGTCCATGGAGAGGGTGGTTTGGGTAACGTAGGAGACATGGGCCGGGTCGTTCACTTCCAGCTTTGACACGTCTTCTTCGTTTTCAACCAGGTAAATATTGCCGCCGGTGTTGTGATCGTACTGGCCCATGGTGCCTTCCACTTCCGGGTGGCCATGGTGGCCAATTAACACGCACTCGCGGCCATCGCGGCTGTAACGCATCACTTCCAGATGCACTTTGGTGACCAGTGGGCAGGTGGCGTCGAATACTTTGAGGCCACGGCGGGCGGCTTCATCCTGTACCGCCTGAGAAACGCCGTGGGCGCTGAAGATAACCAGTTTGTCGTCTGGCACTTCATCCAATTCGTCCACAAAGACTGCGCCGCGGTTGCGGAGATTATTTACAACAAACTTGTTGTGAACAACTTCGTGGCGCACGTAAATCGGCGCACCGAATACGTCCAGAGCGCGGTTCACTATCTCGATGGCGCGATCCACGCCGGCACAAAATCCACGGGGGTTTGCCAGTCTGATTTCCATAGTCAGTGCGTCTGTCCTGCCGGTTCTACGTCAACAATTTCGACATCAAATGTCAGTGTACGCCCGGATAGCGGGTGGTTGAAGTCTACTTCTACTTCGTCTCCTTCCACACGGCTAACCACGCCTGGCAACTCTTGCTGGCGCGCATCGGCAAAGGAGATCATCACGCCCGGGTCCAGCACCATATCGGCGCTGAATTCGTGCCGCTTAAAGGTTTGTACGTTGCTGGGGTTGTGCTGGCCAAACGCCTTTTCAGGTGTTACCTGGTAGCTCGCTTTATCACCGGCCTTCATGCCTATCAGATAAGCTTCGAACCCCTCTGGCAGGCTTTCATCGCCGATTTCCAGAGTGGCTGCGTCTTTATCAAAGGTACTATCAATCACTTCGCCGCTCTCAAACTTCAGCGCAAAGTGCAGGGTTACACGGGTGTCTTTGTCTATTGGCAGTTCTTTCATGGGCTTTATTCGCTCCCGTTCTCAGGCGTGCCGGAATCAGCAGGCTTGCGGAACATATCAAGAATCATCATGGCTGCACCTATGGTAATAGCAGTGTCGGCCAGATTAAATGCGGGAAAGTGCCAGTCCTGCCAGTAAAAATGCAGAAAGTCGACCACATAGCCGTGCACAACCCGATCGTATACGTTACCCAGGGCGCCGCCAAGAATCAGCACAATGGCGATGGCAGACCAGGTTTCGTGGCGTT
>JAKDUK010000044.1 GCA_030457765.1 Marinobacter sp.
CTGATCACTCAATTCCAAACTGGGATAAGTGGGAAACTGGGATCCCTGCATATGCTTCAATTGTAATATCCGGCTGTTGCGGCTGCCTCGTAGCCCCTTCATGTTAACCTTAGCTATAGTAACATCACTCTCCAAACAGATTCGTTCTCATTTAAACGACATTGACGCACAACAGTATTGTGCATAAAATGAATAAAAAGTGATCAGGTAATTATGGCGGTTGAATTCAGGGATGCGTGGCTGGAAGCTTTCTACGAGCAAGACCGGAGCCATAAGAAAATACCCAGCACCATTGAAGGTGCCCTCTTTAGGAAGATCCAGATTCTGGATGCCGCAACGCAGGAGTCAGACTTGAGGATTCCGCCGGGTAACCGGTTTGAACATTTGCAGGGAAACCTGTCGGGCTGGTGTTCCATCCGGGTAAACAAACAGTATCGCCTGATCTTTCGTTGGGAAGACAGCACCGCCCTGGATACTTACCTGGACCCGCATGCGTACATGGGTTAGTGGAGATTATAGTTATGAGAACTACAAAACGTCGTCCGGTGACCGTGGGCCAAATGCTGGTCACTGAGTTCCTGGAACCGATGAACATTGAAATCAGTGAGTTGGCCGAAGCCATGGGGGTTCACAGAAACACACTCAGTCGGATTGTTCACGACAAAGGCACCCTGACCGCGCCTATGGCCATCAAGCTGGCAGCGGCTCTGGGAAACACACCGGAGTTCTGGCTGAACATTCAACACGCGGTTGAGTTATGGGATGTTCGTCATCGGGCCTATGAGCACGAAGCCAAGAACGTAAAACCTGTAAAGCCTCACGTTCTGCCGCTGAAGCAAGCCTAAAGAGCAGCTCGGCTCTTACAGTAGCCGGGTTTGCTGCTCAGAACGGGCAAGCTGATACCCCATCGCCTTGTAGCCTTTCTCGCGCTTTCGAAACATGCGTTCAAGCATGGGTAGGCCAGTGTCGAGGTAATCATAAATACTAACTTCCTGCTTGCCCTCGACATCCTGAACAATGTCCTGATTCCGGGTGCTACTTTCGGAAAGCCAACGGTAAACTGATGCTATGTGAGGCCGTTCGCCACCCTGCGAAAGATCGGTAGATGGTATTTCATGACGCTCCCGCACGATGACACGTTGGACAAATTTGGAACCTGGTTCAGCCCGAACTTTGTGGCGAACCGGCCCCGCAACCATAAACATAATTTTCTGGTGGCCATCCTGGCGGTCAGGCCTACAACGTATCGAGCACTGACTTCGTTAAGCAGCATCTCATAACGGGGAGCTGAGATATGATGACATTCATCGATGATGACCTGACCATATTCCCGGATCAGGTTTGAGACTGTATTGTCATTCTTATTGATCAGACTCTGATAGGTGGCAACATCGATTTGACCGGTAGGTTTCTTCTTGCCACCGCCAATCACTCCTACGGATGTACCTTCAATGAAGGTTTCCAAACGCTCCTTCCATTGATCAAGTAATTGTTCAGAAAATCGCCGCCTTTATTGAAAAGTTCAAAGGTGTAGGGGGCAAGGTTTGATAAAAGACCAATTCAAATCAGACGTTAAAGTAGGGTAAGGCGCAAGATGGATTCATGGAAAGAGCTCTTCGCTACGCTGGAGGCGTTTGGCGAGAAACAAGCAGCACAAAAACAACAGGGATTGAACGACTTCAATCTGCTCAGCTCAGTGCTGCCCGGTAAACGACGAAGTTCGGCTGCATACCCGGTTTATTTATTCATTGTTGAACCCCAAGGGGAAGCATTACCAGGGAACGCGATTTCTGGAACTCTTTCTGGAGGCTATCGGACGACAGGGCTGGCTGCTGAATTTGTCATCCGTCACTGTGCTGAAAGAACATTGCCCGAATGGTCAAAAAGACCAGATTGATCTGTGGATAACGGATGGCAAGCGTCAGATTGTTATCGAAAACAAGCTCAACGCGCAGGATCAAAAACGACAGGTAGCGCGCTACCTTGAGGCTGTTGGTGCCACGGATTCAGCACCGGCAGACGACACGCTGTTTATCTACCTGACCAAGAATCGACAGAGCCCTTCAGCCTTCGGTTTGGGCGAGCTGTCGGTTTGCCAGCAGACTTGGCGTTTGCTCGACGCCAATAAAGCGCCCGTTGCTCACTATCAAAATCTCAGTTACCGAAGACACACCCAACAAAACAGTATTCACACCTGGCTGGAGTCATGCGCTTATGCCGTCGATCCACAGTCTCATATCGCCTGGGCATTGCCCAAGGAAAGCGACACCACGAGCAGGCACTCCAGCTGACCAAAGAACTACCAGGCATACACGCCAGTTTTGACCAAGCCCGACTCAACCAACTCGCGGAACAGTACCTGACAGGGAGCAGCGCTGAGGGGCAGGTGTTTTTTCTGAGTGACTCCGATGATAACCGTCTTGATCATGCTCGTTGGCTGTTCGAGGAAGCCGATCACGATGCCTTGAAAAACTCCGGTTTCAAAACGCATTTAATGGAATTGCTGGATATCTTGCTGGTGTATCGCACCAAACACAATAAACCAAACGCTGGTCAGGGCGTTGTGAAAATACGCGGTAACGACATAACAATCGAGTGGTTACTTAAAAGCGAGTTTGAAGAGCTGCGGGCCGTGTAAGCCTGTACTGATGGAACCTTGGTGGGGTTACATAGCGAATCAGCACCGGTACTTCTCCAAGGCAACCGCATAACCGCCCTGGAGCACTTTCCAATCGCTACACACACCTATCTGATTTGGATAACTGACGGCCCATTTCATCAGTTTGCAAATGGCTGCTCCTGGAGAAGAAGAGACTTTCACATGTGAAAGTCATCCGGCTAGTCGGTATGACGTGCTGCGCCGGGCATTTTGTTTTCCTGCACCACCGGTCTGCGGGAGCGTTTCACTTACCGATACAAAAAGACCCGAAAATCTTGCCCAAAAGCTCATCCGGAGTGATTTGCCCGGTGATTTCACCCAACGCATCCTGAGCGGTACGCATATCCTCCGCCAGTAATTCACCGGCGCCGTAGCCTTCCAGTTGGGATTGTCCCTGTAACAATGACTCCAGGGCCCGTTCCAATGCGTCCAGGTGGCGGCGACGCGCCAGAAAACCACCTTCAGTAGTGCTGGCAAACCCCATACAGTCTTTAAGGTGATCCCGCAGCACCTCCACGCCATCTGTGGATTTGGCAGCAAGGCGTATGACCGGGGCCTGATCTGTGGATAACTCTGAAACGCCCACAATTTCGCCGCTCAGATCCACTTTGTTACGAATAACCGTCACCGGTGCCGAGGGAGGCAATTGGTCGATAAAATCCGGCCAGATTTCGTGAGGCGTGGTTTTATCCGTAGTGGTGGCATCCACCATCAGCAAAATGCGATCAGCCTGCCGAATCTCATCCCAGGCTCGAGCAATACCAATCTGCTCCACTTCGTCCAGGCTTTCCCGCAGGCCGGCGGTGTCGATAATATGCAAAGGCATACCATCAATATGAATGTGTTCCCGCAGGACATCCCGGGTGGTGCCCTCAATAGCCGTTACTATGGCGGCTTCCCGCCCGGCGAGAGCGTTAAGAAGGCTGGATTTGCCGGCATTGGGGCGGCCGGCTATCACCACTTTCATACCATCCCGAAGAATCGTGCCCTGTTGGGCTTTACCCAGTATCTCTCGAAGCTGCTCCAGTAAAGCCTGCAAATCTGTCGCAACTTTGCCGTCTGCAAGAAAATCGATTTCCTCTTCGGGGAAATCAATAGCTGCTTCCACATAAATCCGCAGATGCGTGACAGCCTCCACCAGCGTTTCGATACGCCGGGAAAACACGCCTTGCATGGATCGCACGGCACAACGGGCAGCTTGTTCCGAACTGCTTTCAATCAGGTCAGCAATCGCTTCAGCTTGAGCCAAATCCAGCTTGTCGTTCAAAAATGCTCGTTCCGAAAACTCGCCAGGGCGCGCTAACCGCGCCCCAAGACTACACACTTCCCGCAACAGCAGGTCCAGGATGACAGTTCCGCCGTGGCCCTGCAGCTCAAAGACATCTTCGCCGGTGAACGAGTATGGGTTGGGGAAAAACAGGCCAATGCCCTCATCAATAATCTGATCCTGCTGATCCAGAAATGTGCCGTAATGGGCGTACCTGGGCTTAGGCGCATACCCCAGTACCTTGGCGGCAATGGCTTTGGCCTGGGGACCGGATACCCGAACAATGCCTACCCCTGCCTGGCCAGGGGCCGTGGCTATGGCTGCAATGGTTTCAGGGTTGTGGGGGCTGTTGTTCATTACGTGTGCCTCTATACACAGTTTTTTCGATGCCTGAAACAGTAAAGGCCCCTTTACGGAGCCTTTACTGGTGGTTTAACCGTCATTCGGTTAATGCTTTTTAGTCGCCATTTCCGCTTCAATCTTGCGGGTAATGTACCACTGCTGACTGATAGACAGAATGTTGTTCACCAACCAGTACAGTACCAGACCCGCCGGGAACCACAGGAAGAAAATGGTGAATACCACGGGCATCAACTTCATGATCTTGGCTTGCATGGGGTCTGGCGGAGTTGGGTTCAAACTCATCTGCAGCATCATACTGGCGCCCATCAGGATCGGCAGTATGAAGTAAGGGTCCATAACCGAAAGGTCGTGAATCCACAGCATGAACGGTGCATGGCGTAGCTGTACGCTTTCAAACAGCACCCAATAAAGCGAAATAAATACAGGCATCTGAACCAGGATCGGCAAACAACCACCAAGTGGATTGATTTTTTCCTTCTTGTACAGAGCCATCATTTCCTGTGACATGCGCTGGCGATCGTCGCCGTAAAGTTCTTTCAGCCTGGTTAGCTGAGGCGCAACAGCGCGCATACGACCCATAGAACGATAGCTGGTAGCAGAGAGTTTAAAGAACAGGCCTTTAACCAACACGGTCAGCAGAATGATGGAAACGCCCCAGTTTCCTACAATACTGTGGAACCAATCCAGAACAATGAACAACGGCAGTGAGATAAAGAACAACCAACCGAAATCTACGGTGCGGTCAAGGTTGGGTGCAACGGTTTCAAGACGGTCGATAATCTTGGGGCCTACGTAGGCGCGGGCGCCAACTTCTGTAGTGTCTCCAGGTGCAACGGTGGTTGTAGGGTATACAAAACCCATCACATGAAGCGGACCACGGCGTGTGGTTTGAAACTGTGCAGGTTGATCCCGCTCAGGCACCCAAGCTGCAAGGAAGTAATGCTGCAGGAACGCCATCCAACCATTGGTGACGGTTTTGTTGATTTTTTCGTCTTCCAAATCACCAAAATCAAACTTCTGATAAGGGTCTTCTGGTGAACTGGTTACCAAACCGAGGAACGCTTTGATCCCCATACTAGGCCCGGAGGTAGGGTCTGGAGCCTCATCACGAACGATTTTACCAGTGAAATTGGCTTGCCAGCTTTCGTTTGACTGGTTATCGATCAGGTAACGCACGCTTATTTCGTAGTCGTCACGTTGAAACTGATATTGCTTGGTTATACGAACGCCCGTATCCGTGGTGTAGACCAGATTGACGGTCAGTTCATTTTCGCCATCTGTTAGTTCGTAGCTGGTGGCGTCTGTTTCATAAACAGGTGCTTCACCATTTTTTGCGCTATCTGGTCCATTTTGCCCTATAAGCCCACTTTCCATCACATAAAAACGTTCTTGAGTGTTGTTCAGAACGCTTAGTGAACGGTCGCTATTCAGTGATTTGTCGTAATCAAGCAGCGATGTTTTAACCAGATTACCGCTAACACGATCAATAACAAGATCCAGCACGTCAGTGCGCACCGTTATGTACTGATTATTCACGTTTGGGCTGGTAGTAGTCGGGCTGGAAATAGACTGCCTGTTATCAGGTGTGGCGAATTCTTCATTCGCGCTACCCTTTGCAGGAACTGATTTGTTGGATGTTTCCCCCGGAAGCACCATGGCATCCGACCCTGCAGAACTGTTATCTGACTGAACGCGCGCAGATTCTACAACCTGCTCAGTAGGGACTGGCTGGTGATAATCGTCATTCCAGGCAAGCACCATCAAATAACTGACAATAGCCAGGCCTGCAAATAATACGATGCGTTGAATATCCATAGAGTTACTGTCTGGTCTGGGTTGTTATTGGGGAATGGTCAGCCTCGGGGCAACAGGGCGTTGAATGTTCCTGCCGCGATTGTACGGTACCGGGCACCGGATCGTAACCGCCTTCAGCCCACGGGTGGCATCGCAACAGGCGCTTCACTGAGAGCAGCGAGCCTTTCAGTGAACCGTGATGGGAAATGGCTTCCACGGCGTATTGTGAACAGGTTGGATAGTGACGGCAATGGCTGGCCATTAGCGGGCTGATGGCATATTGGTAAAAGCGAATAGGGAAAAGCAGTAATTTACGCATTAACCTGTTCCCTTACCGGCAGGTGAGAATTCTGCTGCTTGAGATGACGGTAACTGAGAATACTTTTTCGCTAGCCGATGCCAGAGGCCGTTTAAAGACGAACGTACTGTCTGGCAATCCATAGCTGCAAGCCCTTGGCGTCCAAGAACGATGATATCCATAGCGGGAAGCTCAGACTGGTGCCTGAAGGTTTCCCGAACCTGACGTTTGATTCGGTTTCGCTGTACGGCAAGTTTCAGGTTTTTTTTCGCAAAAATAAGACCGACCCTGGCATGTCCGAGGTCATTCGGGGTTGCCAGGATCAGAAAATTTCTGTGCGGAACCTTTAATTGCACGTCGTCGAAGACTTTGCCGTAATCGGCAGGCCGTAACAGGCGGTGCGACTTCGGAAAATTCAAAGCCTTCATGAGGCGAACGACAGATTACGCAGACAGACGTGCACGGCCTTTGGCGCGGCGACGAGAAATGACCTTGCGTCCGTTGGCTGTTGCCATACGAGCACGGAAACCGTGATTGCGCTTACGCTTCAGGACGCTTGGTTGAAACGTTCTTTTCATGGGGACTGTCTCACAATTCGTGTGTTGATATTCAGATATTGGCTGGAAAAAATAATAGCCAAAACAGGAGCGGCATTCTATGCAACTTTCGACGCGGATTCAATGTTTATTGGTACGAGGTTGTGCCGATGCAAAATCGTGATTGTGTGAAGGAATCCAAGGAGCTTGCCAGTTTTGCAACTTACCCGCTGAATAACAGTATCTATAGGTCTTTTTAGTATTCTTTAAAGAATTCTATTACTACTGTTATTACGTAGGCCATTTTCTGTTGATAAGCTGTTTTAAATCAATTGAATCAGTTAATTGTGGTATTTATAAGGCTCAGGATAAGCCGGGCTGAGCTCTGTGGATGAGGTGATGACCGATTGTGGGTAAGTTGCGGCGTGATAAAACTTACGAGTTATCCACCAGGAGACCTGAGGGTTACACACAGAGTCTACGGTCGGTTACACACACGGGGCTGTTGATAACTTATTTGTATGAGTTTTCTGTACACAAGGTTGTATGTAAGTCTATAAGTGATTGATAAATAAAAATATAAATTTCCACAGGCTGTTTATGACTTTGTGTTTGCTCTTTCACTGGGAGTGCCGGCGGGTTAGAATCCGTGGTCATCTTTCGGGATCGGACCTTACAGGTTCGGTTCGAGAAATTTATGGTCTATCAGGAGCGGACTGTCGTGCCGAACGGTATGTGGCATCAATGTCTTGAAGTACTCCGGGATGAGTTTCCCGCACAACAATTCAATACCTGGCTCCGACCTCTTCAGTCTGAGCACCGGGAAGGACAACTGACGCTATTTGCACCCAATCGGTTTGTTATGGACTGGGTGAATGAAAAGTATTTACGACGTATAGAAGAAGTGCTTAAAGACCTGAATGGCGGGCAGTCGCCAAGGGTGGGAATGAAAGTAGGGTCGGCACCCCGGGAAGGTGATCCGGTGGTGCGCTCAGAAACCGTACAGCAGGGTTCGGCCCAGCGTGTGCAAGAAGAGACCGGCGGCAAGGTGACGGAAGAGGAAAAAGGCGTGGCAGCTAGCCGGCCTGTACAAAGTACAGGGTATGGAGCCGCAACAAACCGTCGATCGGTGCAGGTAGAAGGTGATATCAAACATCAGAGCTTTCTAAACGAAGGTTTCACTTTTGACACCTTTGTGGAAGGTAAGTCGAACCAGTTAGCTAGAGCTGCCTCTATGCAGGTAGCTGAAAATCCGGGTGGTGCCTACAATCCGTTGTTTTTATACGGCGGTGTGGGTTTGGGTAAAACACACCTTATGCACGCCATTGGTAATGAGATTGTTCGACGCAATCCCAATGCAAAGGTGGCATATCTGCGCTCCGAACGTTTTGTGGCGGATATGGTTAAAGCACTGCAACTGAACGCAATCAATGAATTTAAGCGGTATTACCGTTCAGTAGACGCACTGTTGATTGATGATATCCAGTTTTTTGCCCGTAAAGAGCGTTCCCAGGAAGAGTTTTTCCACACCTTTAATGCGCTACTTGAGGGCGGACAACAGGTAATCGTAACCTGTGACCGGTTCCCAAAAGAAATCGTCGATATGGAAGAGCGTTTGAAGTCCCGTTTTGGTTGGGGGCTCACTGTGATGGTGGAGCCACCAGAGCTGGAAACGCGGGTGGCAATTTTGATGAAAAAGGCCGAGCAGACGAATGTTAAGCTGAGCAGCGAAGCCGCGTTTTTTATTGCGCAAAAAATCCGCTCTAACGTGAGAGAACTCGAAGGGGCACTGCGTTTGGTGATAGCGAATGCTCACTTCACCGGGTCAGAAATCACGCCGCCATTCATCCGGGAAAGTCTGAAAGATCTGCTCGCTCTGCACGAAAAGCAGGTAAGTATCGATAACATTCAGCGCACGGTTGCCGAGTATTATAAGATCAAGGTAGCCGATCTTCACTCCAAGCGGCGTACCCGTGTGGTGACCCGCCCCCGGCAGGTGGCTATGTCTCTCTCGAAAGAGTTGACTAATCACAGCCTGCCAGAAATTGGAGATGCATTTGGTGGTCGAGACCACACGACCGTTTTGCATGCGTGCAAAAAAATCCTGGAGCTTCAGGAGACGGATCCTGGAATCCGTGATGACTATAAAAACTTTATGAGATTACTAACCACTTAAAGACAACATTCATCCTTCCAACAACAGAAAGCTGAGTGACATGAAACTGACGATCAGCCGTGAATCCCTGCTCACACCCTTGCAAAGTATTGCCGGTGTGGTGGAAAAAAAACAGACCATGCCGGTACTGTCCAATGTGCTGCTGGTGGCCGAAGATAATACATTGATCCTGACCGGGACCAATATGGAGGTGGAGCTGGTAGGACGGGTAACGCCTGTTCACGTTGACCAGCCAGGGCGAATTACCGTTCCTGCCCGCAAGCTTTCAGATATTTGCCGGGCGCTGGGCGATGACGCACCTATTGAATTAGTGCTTGAAGGCGATCGGCTGCATATACGATGCGGCGCCAGCCATTTCACGTTGTCGACACTGCCTGCAGAGCACTTTCCAAATGTGGAGGACGAGCCGGAAAGCTTCCGTCTTGAATTGCCACAAAAAGAGTTGGAACGTATGTTCGATGCCACGGCTTTTGCCATGGCACAGCAGGACGTTCGCTATTATCTCAATGGCCTGTTACTGGAAGTCGATAAAGACCAGGTGCGCACAGTGGCTACCGACGGCCACCGTCTGGCCATGGCCCACGTTGAGCTAGATACCGGCTGCGCGGAGCCGAAGCAAGTGATTGTGCCTCGCAAAGGCGTTCTGGAGCTTTCAAGGCTGTTGGACGACGTAGATACACCGGTTACCTTGGTGATTGGAGATAACCACTTGCGGGCAACCGTAGGCTCTTATACGTTCACTTCCAAACTGATTGAGGGCAAGTTCCCGGATTATAACCGGGTAGTTCCCCGTGGTGGCGACAAGGTTGTGTTGGCGGACAGGGCCACCCTGAAAAATACGCTTCAACGGGCCGGCATTCTGTCCCATGAAAATATTCGAGGTGTACGCCTGAACCTGGCTACGAATGAGCTCCAGGTTTTTGCGAACAACCCGGATCAGGAACAGGCTGAAGACGCATTACCGGTAGACTACCAGGGCGAATCCTTACAGATTGGCTTTAATGTAGGCTATCTGGTGGACGTTATGAACGCGCTGGATGATGAGCAGGTGAAAATTACGCTCTCCAATCCGAACAGTAGCGCTTTGATCGAATCGCAAATTGATAACCGCTGCCTTTATGTGGTTATGCCGATGAGACTATAGGAGAAGACATTGATAATGGGCACCGTAACGAACGGAATCAAAGGCGCATTCAGAATTGGACAAACACTTTCTGTTTTAGGCCGAACCGGTGTCAAATGGGTAGGGGGAGAACGACCCCCTGCCCCGCGCTTGTTGCGCCAAACGTTCGAATCCCTCGGTGCAACTTACATAAAGCTTGGGCAGTTCATTGCCAGTTCTCCCACCTTCTTCCCCAAGGAGTATGTGGAAGAATTTCAACACTGTTTGGATCGTACGCCCAATCTACCGTTTGGTGTCATTAAACGTATTATTCGAGAAGAACTGGATCAACCGATCGATCAGGTGTTTTCACAGATCGACCCGGTCGCTTTGGCTTCGGCATCTATAGCGCAGGTACATGCGGCCCGATTGGTTACCGGCGAAGATGTGGTAATTAAGGTGCAGAAACCGGGCGTTGAAAACATTTTACTGACCGATCTGAATTTTTTGTATCTTTCTGCCAGGATTCTTGAAACTTTGGCGCCCAAAATGTCCTGGACCTCGCTTTCCGGTATTGTCGATGAAATTCAGCGCACCATGATGGAAGAATGCGATTTCATTAAAGAGGCGAACAACCTCAAAGTGTTCCGGAGGTTTCTCCACGACACGCATAATGAAGAAGCGACGGTCCCCGAGGTTTATGAACATGCGAGCACTCGGCGGATTCTCACAATGGCACGTTTTCACGGTGTACCCTTAACAGACCTCGAAAGTATTCGCGGTTACGCCAAAGACCCAGAGCGCACATTAATCACTGCCATGAATACCTGGTTTGCCAGCCTCACCCAGTGCGAATTTTTTCATGCCGATGTTCACGCCGGTAACCTGATGGTGTTGAAAGATGGGCGTGTTGGATTTATTGATTTTGGAATTGTCGGACGTATCCGGCCCGATACCTGGGAAGCCGTAAGCGACTTTATTTCTGCCGTGATGGTAGGGAATTTCGACGGCATGGCCGAGTCGATGATCCGTATCGGTATAACCAGTCATACGGTTCAGGCAGATAGTCTGGCCAATGATTTACGTAAGTTGTACCAGCAAATGGATAAAATGGTACCGGATGAGGTGCCTTATCAGGCGGACCAGGCAGAAGATGATGTGAATAACATTCTGATGGATATGGTTAAAGTGGGAGAAAGTCATGGCCTGCATTTTCCCAGAGAATTTGCCCTGTTATTAAAACAGTTCCTGTATTTTGACCGATACGTACATATCCTTGCGCCAGAAATGGATGTGTTTATGGATGAGCGTTTGAACATGCTTCACTGAGGCGGTCGCCTTCATCTGCTCTGTTTTGTACACTAAGGGCTGCATGTCACGTAAAATGTGAGATGCTGCCTTTTTTCCTGGATACGTTCCATCTCTCTTGTTGCCGCGACGAGCTGTCCTTTCTATGGCGCTGGTAAAACTTCATACCGAATTTTTTCGCAACCTGTCCCCAACCGGACCTACGTCGTTTTCACCTTCTTTTAACCTGCTATATGGTGCCAATGGCAGCGGTAAGACCAGTATACTTGAAGCTATTGGCTATCTTGGGCTTGGTCGATCCTTCCGAATAAACAGACATCAAGCGGTGGTTCAACATGGCCAACAACGATTTACGGTGTTTGGTGGGTTGGATCGAGGCTTTGAGGAAGAGCGGAATACCCCCGCTTCAGATTCTCTTGCTCATCGATTAGGCATTTCACGCGATATAGCCCAGAAGGAAACGATGCTCCGCGTAGATGGGGAAGGTGTGCGAAGCCTTTCATCTTTAGCAAAACATTTACCCGTATCTGTGATTGATCCAGGTGTGTTCGATATTGTGGCAGGAGGTCCCGGGAAGCGCCGGCAGTTTCTTGATTGGGCAGTGTTCCACGTGGAACCTTCCTTTGCATCTAGCTGGCAACAATGCCAGAGAGTGACATCGCAGCGGAATCAAACGCTGAGAAATGGTAGACTAGACGAAGCCATGTTGCGTATCTGGGATGCCCAGTACACAGCACTGAGCGAGAGAATTAGCGAAGCCCGAAAACTCGCCTTTGATCAAATCAAAAGCGCGTTTAATAGCCTGGTTCATGAGGTGGACATAAGTTGGGCACAAGGGCTGAAGTTGGATTTTTATCCCGGGTGGGACACCAGCCAATCACTGTCAGATGTGCTTGTTCGCCACCGGGAGCAGGAAGTCCGCATGGGCCACACCCTTTATGGACCAAACCGGGCAGACATCCGAATCAGATTTCAGGGACGACCGGTGGCGGAAACCTTTTCCCGCGGCCAGCAGAAAACCCTCGTTATTTTGATGAAAATTGCACAAAGCATGGTGTTGAATAGCCTTGGAAAGCAGGTCAGCTTTCTGATTGATGATATTAATGCAGAACTGGACCAGAGCCACAGAACCATGCTGGCTGGCAAATTACAGGAGTTACGTTGTCAGGTGTTCATTACCTCCATCGAGCATCCGAAACCGGGGTCGCTGTGGCAAGGTAGGGAGATGCCTGACTATCGAATGTTCCACGTGGAACATGGCAAATTGAAGGAAGAATAAAATCGGCTTACCAACCCCTTAGCCTGCAGAATGCGGTTTTAAGGAACGCGCCGGACCTTACGCTTCAGGAGTTTCCTAATGAGTGAATCGAGTTACAATTCCGCCAGTATCAAAGTCCTGAAGGGACTGGATGCGGTGCGAAAACGACCAGGAATGTACATTGGCGACACGGACGACGGTACCGGCCTGCATCACATGGTATTTGAACTGGTGGATAACTCCATCGATGAGGCTCTGGCGGGTTATTGCTCCGAAATCGGTATTATTATTCACCCGGATGAGTCTATAACTGTTCAGGATAACGGTCGCGGCATTCCGGTAGGTATTCACGAGGAAGAAGGTGTATCTGCCGCTGAAGTTATCATGACCGTGCTTCACGCGGGTGGTAAATTTGACGATAACTCTTATAAAGTTTCCGGTGGTCTTCACGGTGTGGGCGTTTCTGTTGTCAACGCACTCTCCTCTACTCTCACGCTAACCATACGTCGCGATGGTAAGGTGTACGAGCAGGTTTATTCTCACGGTGTGCCAAATGCACCATTGGCGCCGGTTGGTGAGACAGATGCCTCTGGTACCCGTGTTCATTTTATACCCTCGCCGGAAACCTTTAGTCACATAGAGTTTCACTACGATATCCTCGCAAAACGCATCCGGGAACTGGCATTTTTGAACAGCGGTGTGCGTATTCGCCTGACGGATGAGCGCAGTGGTAAAGAAGAAGTTTTCGAATACGAAGGCGGCCTGAGAGCGTTTGTTGAGCATCTGAATATCAACAAAACACCCATCAACCGGGTTTTTCACTTCACCCGTGAGCGTGAAGACGGCATTGTGGTGGAGGTGTCCATGCAGTGGAACGACGCCTTCCAGGAAAATATTTACTGTTTTACCAACAACATACCCCAGCGCGATGGCGGTACACACTTGGCTGGTTTTCGTTCGGCTCTTACCCGATCACTGAACACTTACATCGAGCATGAGGGCTTGGGCAAGAAGGCCAAAGTAAGCACCTCAGGTGATGATGCCCGCGAAGGTCTGACAGCGATTGTTAGCGTAAAAGTGCCTGATCCCAAATTTTCCTCCCAAACCAAAGATAAATTGGTGTCTTCGGAGGTGAAAACGGCTGTGGAGCAAGAGCTTTATCATAGCCTTGCTGAGTATCTGCAGGAGCAGCCAAACGAAGCCCGACTCATCGTTAATAAAATGATTGAAGCTGCCCGTGCCCGCGAGGCTGCTCGTAAAGCGAGGGACATGACCCGCCGCAAAGGCGCGTTGGATATTGCTGGTCTGCCAGGTAAATTGGCCGACTGTCAGGAAAAGGACCCCGCCCTCTCCGAATTATACATAGTGGAGGGTGATTCCGCGGGTGGCAGTGCCAAACAAGGCCGGGATCGTAAAACCCAGGCTATTCTGCCGCTCAAAGGTAAGATTCTGAACGTAGAGAAAGCACGCTTCGACAAAATGTTGTCCTCCGCCGAAGTTGGCACTCTGATCACTGCATTGGGTTGTGGTATCGGCCGTGAGGAGTTCAACCCGGACAAACTGCGTTATCACTCCATTATTATCATGACCGACGCCGATGTGGACGGCTCCCACATTCGGACTCTGCTGCTAACGTTCCTGTTCCGTCAGATGCGCGAGATTATTGAGCGTGGTCATGTGTTTATTGCTATGCCGCCGCTTTACAAGGTTAAGCGTGGTAAGCAAGAGCAGTACTTGAAGGATGAGAAGGCGAAGGAAGCTTACCTCACCCAGACCTCTCTGGAAGGCGCGCAACTGTACGTAAACGCAGAAGCACCGCCCATCAAGGATTCCGCCCTTGAGACAATGGTTCAGGATTATCAGACGGTTATGGCAATGATTGATCGTCTATCTCGTGCCTACCCCACAAAAGTACTGGAGCAAATGCTGCACAACGATACGTTGAAGGCAGAACATCTGAAAGATGAAGACACGGTTGCTGCCTGGACGACTCGTTTGGGTGACGGGCTAGATGTCGATACCCGCACAGGTACCAAGTACATCTTCTCCGTCGCTAAGGACACTGAGCGAGAGCTTTACCTGCCTAAGGTCACCATCTATGTACACGGGATACCGCACGAGCACACGTTTAGCCATGATTTCTTCGATTCGCCATCCTATGGTGCCATCGCACGTCTTGGCGAAACTCTGAACGGGCTCATAGAAGAAGGCGCATACATTCAACGTGGCGAACGTAAGCAAATGGTGTTGTCGTTTGAAGGTGCGTTGCAGTGGCTGATGAAAGAAGCCCAGCGCGGTCTGAATATCCAACGCTACAAAGGGCTGGGTGAAATGAACCCTGAACAACTCTGGGAAACCACGATGGACCCGGATTCTCGCCGGATGATGAAAGTGAAGATTGAAGATGCCATCGCGGCAGACCAGATCTTTACCACCCTGATGGGCGACGATGTGGAACCCCGTCGTGATTTTATCCAGACCAACGCGCTGGAAGTGACCAACCTGGATATCTGATATTATTCAGTAGGTAACAAAAAACGGCCAGAGCAGTGATGCTCTGGCCGTTTTTTTATTCCGAAAAACAGCGTATGCCTTTAGAGTATCTGGTTATTTACCTGAAGCGGAGCCTGACGAGTTGGCTTTCTCCTTCTCTTTTTCCGCCAGGTGAGGAGCCATCACTTCTTCCAGGGTATATCCCGTCAGCCGCCTGATAGTTCTCCACAGATAATAAAAAATAAGCATCATCATAATCATGGAGGGGATGGCGATCATTGGATAACTAACCAATGTCATCCTGCCGAGCTCTTCATTGAAGGCTTGGGTACCGGAGGGACTGACCACAATCCAACGGGCGATGGCGTAGTTCATGATGGAAGAAAACAAAAAAGTGCCCGAAAAAAAGTAACTCGCTTTTAGTAAACGCGCCTCAAACTCATCTACATGATTGTTTTCCTGTAACTTTTTTTGAATCTTTTCTACGTCGAGCACATTAGGGTTATACAGGAGTGTGCGAACCAGAGGATACTTTGTGCGGGTAGAGGCGAGCACAGCCAGGCCAATAATGGCGGGAATGGCCGCTTCCTTTATCGCCAACCAGCCAGCATCCAGTTCCAGTAAGCCAATACCACCGGTGAGCCCTACGCTGATTAAGCCAAGCACGGCGATAAAATTTTTCTTGTGATAGCGGATCAGCTCGAACAAGCCCCAGCCAAGGGGGAAGGCCAAACCCAGAATCAGGGCATTCACACTGCCCAGATGCTGGTCGCCGCTGAACTTCATCAAAATAACGGATGGGATGATGATACTAACGAGCAGATCAACCCATGGTCTGGGCTTATGCTCGGGTACAGATGTGGTGTTCGGTGAAGTCATGGCTCTGCCTGGTCGGTGTAACAACTATCCGCAGTATACGACGAACCCCATAAAAAAACCGAACCCGGAGGTTCGGTTTTTTACTCTTCTTCAACCTTCGCTCTGCTATCAGGCGCCGGCTTCTTTAAGGCTCTCCTCAACTATCGCCAGGCCTTCCTCAAGGATATTATCCTCAATAGTGACCGGCATCAGAAAACGCAAGGTGTTGCCGTACATGCCACAACTAAGAAGGATAAGTCCCTTTTCTTTGGCTTTCTTGGTAATTGCAGCAGCCAGTTCCGGCATGGGTTTGCGGCTATCTTTGCTCTCAACCATCTCGAATGCCGCCATGGAACCCAAGCAGCGAACGTTGTCCACATGAGTGAACTGCTCCTGCCATTGAGTGAAACGTTGGTTCAGGGCCTCACCCAGACGCTGGCTCTTGCCCAGAATGTCTTCTTCCTTGAACACATCGAACACAGCCAACGCTGCGGCACAGGCGGCCGGGTTACCCGTGTAGGTACCGCCCAGAGAGTTGGGCCCTGATGAATCCATGTGCTTGTCGGTACCGACAATGGCAGAGATCGGCATGCCATCGGCCATACTCTTTGCAACGGTCATAAGGTCAGGTTCAATACCACTGTGTTCAATGGCGAACATCTTGCCCGTACGACCAAAACCACACTGGACTTCGTCGACAATCATCAGAATGCCGTTCTCGTCACAGATCTTGCGGATCTCTTTCAAAAAGCTGGTAGGTGCCGGGTAAAAACCGCCCTCACCGAGTACGGTTTCGAGCACTATGGCTGCCGTGTCATTCGCCGGAGAGTCAGCCTTCATTGTCATGCGCAGTCCACGCAGCGCCTCTTCCTCAGTGATACCGTGATAAGGCACTGGATAAGGTGCCCGGAAAACCGAGCCTGGCATGGTGCCGAAGTCTGTCTGATAGGGCGCCGCCTTGCCATTCATTGCCATGGTCATGAAAGTGCGGCCATGAAATGCGCCATCGAAGCAGATGACGTTGTTGCGACCAGTGGCTGAACGGGCAATCTTGACCGCATTTTCCAGCGCTTCAGCGCCTGAGTTGGCCAACATCACTTTAGCGTGGCCTTTCACCGGTGCCACTTCGCTCAATTTTTCCGCCAGACGTACGTAGCCCTCATAGGACATAACCGTCTGGCAAGTGTGCATCAGCTTGTCCAGCTGAGCTTTTATTGCGTTCACCACCTTCGGGTGCCGGTGGCCGATGTTGAGCACACCAATACCGCCGGCAAAGTCGATCATGCGTTTGCCGTCTGCGTCCCACAGTTCTGAATTGGTTGCGTGGTCAGCAAATTGCTCATTGGGACTTGCCGCGCCTGCCGCAACATAGCGTTCTTTGAGTGCTTGCAATTCTTTGTTGCTCACTTTGCCATTCTCCCTGTGTCTTTAATAAAACAGTTTCACTAACAGTGTAGCGTGTCATAACCAGTGTAGGGAGTACTCGTTAAGGACACAAACTAACCAGCAGCAATATTATGCCGGCTGTTCCCGGAACTGTAAGGCCGCCAGGCGCCGGTATAACGGGCTTGCTTGTATCAGCTCCTCATGGCTGCCCACCGCCAGCAAACGGCCCTGATCCAAAACCGCAATGCGATCGGCATCGCGCACAGTGGCAAGCCTGTGAGCAATTACCAGAGTCGTTCTGCCAGAGGTGAGCGCCGGCATGGCTTGCTGGATAAGATTCTCACTTTCTGCGTCCAGAGCACTGGTCGCTTCATCCAGCAAGAGAATAGGTGCATCGGCCAGCAACGCCCGGGCAATGGCGAGCCGTTGCTTTTGGCCTCCGGAGAGCCCCAGCCCGGCATCTCCCAGGCGCGTGAGATACCCCCCGGGCAGGTTTTGGATAAATTCATGGGCGTGGGCAATACGGGCGGCTTCCTCAACATCGGCCTGGCTGGCGTTTGGCCGCGCGTAGCGAATGTTGTCAGCCACTGTGCCGTGGAACAGTGCCGGGTTTTGAGGGACCAGCGCAAAACAGCTGCGAAGGGCCTCCAGGGAGGCGGTTGCAGTGTCTGTGCTGTCGATATGAATGCTGCCACTGTCGGGCTCGTAGAAGTGCAGTAACAGATCAAACAGCGTGGATTTTCCGGCCCCGGAAGGACCCACCAATGCCAGGGTTTCCCCTGCCTGAACATGCAGGCAGATATCGGACAGTGCCGGGTGGTCGCTGCGACCGGGATAGTGAAATGTGAGATTTTTGATACGAATATCTCCGCTAATGGCACGGGGGAATTCATTGGCCTGTTCCACAAGTGGCCGATCAAATGCCGGTTTTGTTTGCAACAACTCGAATAGCCGCGCCGCGGAGCCAGCCGCCCGCTGTAGCTCACCAATCACCTCACTGATAGCCCCTGCCGCTACGCCCACAAGCAGACTGTAAAACACAAACGCCGCCAGTTCCCCCGGCGTAATTCGCCCGTGAATAACATCCAGGCCGCCAATCCAGATCACAATGCCAACCGCACCCATAACCAACGAGATAGCCAGAGTGGTCAGCCAGGCGCGCTGCCTGATGCGCTCCCGGGCAATGTCGAAAGCCTTTTCAGACACCTCTGCAAAAAATCGCCGATCATGGGGTTGGTGATTGAAAGCCTGTACGGTTTTTATCTGTGTGAGGTTCTCGCCCACGTAGCTGCCTACATCGGCCACCCTGTCCTGGCTCAGCCGTGACAACTGCCGCACCCGCCTGCCGAAAAACAGAATGGGCACGATCACCAGCGGAAAACCCAGCAGAATGATTCCCGCCAGCTTGGCGTTGGTGATGAACAGTAGTAAAAGCCCGCCCACCAGCATCAGTGCATTGCGCAAGGCAATGGAAACCGTGGAGCCGATCACCGATTGCAGCACCGTGGTGTCGGCGGTAAAGCGTGATTGAATTTCCAGTGCCCGGTTTTGCTCGAAAAATCCCGGGTGCAGATCAATCAGATGATTGAAGACCTGTTTGCGAATATCCGCCACCACCCGCTCGCCGATCCAGGACACCAGATAGAAGCGCGCGAAGGAGCCGAAAGCCAGTCCCAGCACAAGAATGAAAAATAATCCAACGGCCCGGGCTAGATTGTCGGGGGATTGGGTAGCCAAACCTTGATCCACCAGAATCCTCAACCCCTGCCCTAAGCCTAGAGTGATCCCTGCGGTAATAACCAGCGCGACAAGCGCACCTGCAACTGCTTTACGATAAGGGTTTATAAAGCCCACGACCAGTTCCAGGGCCTTGCGGTGATGGATGTTGATGGTGTGCCTCCTGAGGGCCTGCTGCTGTAAACTTGGCCGGCTATACGGTTATGCTTGAAGTAGAAGACTTATCATACAGTCAGACAAGAGCATGTGGGCAGGTTCCTCCGGCCAGAACCGTCAAAAGCCAAGGATGGCTTTTGACGAGCGTGCAGGGAAGTATTTACAGCGTGTTCTGGCCGGAGGAACCTGCCCGCATGCTCGTAATTCCGTATTAACCGATAACCCCACCATAAAAAAGGAACCCGAGTGCGCGCCTACGCTGATAGTGATTACGCTGCTAACCACAAACCTAACTGGAAAGTGATCGCTGGGCTCTGGCCCTATTTAGCCGAGTTCCGCGGGCGGGTGATTTTTTCCGTTGCCTTTCTGATCTTGGCAAAGTTGGCCACGGTGGCAACCCCCATAGCGTTGAAATACATTGTCGATTACCTGGATCAGGGCCGGGAAAGCGGCGAACTGCTGCTTTGGATACCGGTAGCCTTGGTAGTGGCCTATGGCGTGCTGCGATTCGGCAGCACGCTGTTCAGCGAGTTGCGGGATGCGGTGTTTGCACGGGTCGCCGAGCGCGCCATGCGGCGGGTGTCACTGCGGGTGTTCCGGCATCTTCATGATCGGGAACTGGCATTTCATCTGGATCGGAAAACCGGCGGGCTGGCCCGGGACATTGAACGGGGCACTACCGGCATCAGCTTTCTGCTGCGCTTCACCCTGTTCAACATTGTTCCCACTCTGTTGGAAATCGTAATGGTAGCGGGCATTTTACTGGTAGCGTTTAGCGTCAGCTATGTATTGGCCATTCTCATCGCCGTGGTGGTGTATATCGCGTTTTCCATTGTGGTTACCGAGTGGCGAACCAGGTTTGTGCGCGAAGCCAACGCCCGGGACAACCAGTCAAACTCCCGCGCAATCGACAGCCTGCTCAATTACGAGACCGTGAAGTACTTCAATAACGAAACCTTTGAAGCCAAGCTTTACGATCAGGACCTTGCCGGCTGGGAGCAGGCGCGCCTGAAGAATCGCTTGTCCCTGGCGGCACTCAACTCCGGCCAGGCCCTGATTATCGGCGCGGCGATGATTACCATCATGGTAATGGCCGTGCGGGAAGTAGCCAGTGGCGCGATTACTCTGGGTGATTTCACCATGGTAAACGCCTACCTGCTTCAGCTATTCATCCCTCTAAACGCTCTGGGTTTTGTGTACCGGGAAATCCGGCAATCTTTGGTGAATGTGGAACGCCTGTTTGGCTTGCTTGGCGAAAAACCAGCCATTGAAGATGTGGATACGGCACCGGCGCTGGCTGTGGATAAAGCTGAGGTTGGCTTTCACAACGTGCATTTTGCCTACCGTGCGGATCGCCAAATTCTGCAGGATGTGGATTTCTCCATACCCGCCGGGCACACAATAGCGATTGTGGGCGCCAGCGGTGCTGGTAAATCTACCCTTGCCCGTTTGCTGTTCCGTTTCTTTGATGTGGATAAAGGCCGTATTACCATTGATGGCCAGGATATTCGCGAGGTTGACCAGAACAGCCTGCGCGCAGCCATAGGCGTGGTACCCCAAGACACTGTGCTATTCAACGACACCCTGTACCGCAACCTGGCCTACGGCCGCCCTGAGGCCACAGAAGCCGAGGTACACCACGCTGCCCGGCAGGCACGGTTGGATAATTTTATCCGCAGCCTGCCGGAAGGCTACGACACCAAAGTAGGCGAGCGCGGTTTGAAGCTTTCCGGCGGTGAAAAGCAGCGTGTGGCTATTGCCCGCGTGTTGCTGAAAAATCCGCCGCTGTTGATTTTAGATGAAGCTACGTCGTCACTGGATTCTATTTCCGAGCAGGCTATTTTGGGGGCGCTCAACGAAGTCAGCAGCCACCGGACTACGTTGGTTATCGCGCACCGCTTATCTACCGTGCGTGATGCAGATTCTATTTTGGTGATGGATCATGGTCAGATTGTGGAGAGTGGCGGGCACAGTGAGTTGCTGGCTAAAAACGGTTACTACGCCAGGTTGTGGCTGCAGCAGCATAGTGATGATGTTTCTTTGAGTGACTGAGTTTTCCGGCTGAGGTGGGCGTTGTATTTGGGTGCAA
>JAKDUK010000045.1 GCA_030457765.1 Marinobacter sp.
ATGGCCACAGACAAGCGCACATGGATGTGCTCGTAGCGGTTCCCGGAAAGACACCCCGCCAGCCCCTCGTCATACTTTGAGTGCCGGCCTATTAAAGCCGATAAGTTGAAGCTACGGCTTAGTTGTTCAGAAACAGTTCCCGACCGATCAGCATGCGGCGGATTTCGGATGTACCCGCACCGATTTCATACAGCTTGGCGTCGCGCAGCAGGCGGCCGGTGGCATATTCGTTGATGTAGCCGTTGCCGCCCAGAAGCTGGATGGAGTCCAGCGCCAGTTTGGTGGCCATTTCGGCGGAGTAGAGGATTGCGCCGGCGGAGTCTTTGCGGGTGGTTTCACCGCGGTCAGCGGATTGCGCCACCATGTAAACGTAGGATTTGGCGGTGTTCATGAAGGTGTACATGTCGGCAACCTTGCCTTGCACCAGTTGGAATTCGCCAATCGCCTGTTCAAATTGTTTCCGTTCGCGAATATAGGGAACCACAATATCCATGGCTGCCTGCATGATGCCCAGTGGGCCGCCCGAGAGTACCAGGCGTTCGTAGTCGAGGCCGCTCATGAGCACGCGTGCACCGCCGCCTATGCTGCCAAGCACGTTTTCTTTGGGTACTTTGCAGTCTTCGAATACCAGTTCGCAGGTGTTGGAGCCGCGCATGCCGAGCTTGTCGAGTTTCTGGTGGCGGCTGAAGCCTTCGGAATCGCGCTCTACAATAAAGGCGGTGATACCTTTGGAGCCGGCTTTCACGTCGGTTTTGGCGTAGATCACGTATACGTTGGCGTCTGGGCCGTTAGTGATCCACATTTTGCTGCCGTTCAGCACATAGTGGTCACCGGCGTCTTTGGCGCTGAGTTTCATGGAAATAACATCAGAGCCGGCGTTGGGCTCAGACATGGCCAGGGCGCCGATATGGTCGCCGCTGACAAGTTTAGGCAGGTATTTCTGCTTCTGCTCTTCGCTGCCGTTGCGGTGAATCTGGTTCACACACAGGTTGGAGTGGGCACCGTAAGACAAGCCCACCGAGGCAGAGGCGCGGCTGATTTCTTCCATGGCAATTACATGCGCCAGGTAGCCCAGGCCAGAACCACCATAAGCTTCATCTACAGTAATACCCAGCAGGCCCATGTCGCCGAATTTTTTCCACAGTTCGTTGGGGAATTCGTTGTTGCGGTCGATTTCCTCGGCACGGGGCGCTATCTCGGTGGCTGCGAAGCTGTTGACCTGCTCGCGTAGCATGTCGAGGGTTTCACCATGGCCGAAATTGAGTTCTGAGTACTGTGATTTCATGTTTGTTTGCCTTTCGTTCTGCCAAGGGCATGTGTTGAAACCGGGTCTTAGCTGGTCACCAACTGCTTTCAGTTCTGTTCGGTGACGCTTTTCGTTTCGTTGTCAGCCGAGGCTTGTTGTTTTTTCTTTTCCTGCAAGTCTGTAAGCGCTTCCAGGCATCGGGACTCTGCTGTGTCGATTTCCATTTCTGCCATGGCTATATCATTTTTCTGCTGTTCCATATGAGCGCGTTTGTTGTTCAGGATGGTCAGCATTTTCAACAGTTGCTTTTCGTTGCCAGTGAGGGTTTGGTCCCAAAGATCGAAAAGCTCTTTTGTTTCAGCGAGGGAAAAGCCCATGCGTTTGCCCCGGAGAATCAGTTTCAGGCGCACTCTGTCTATGGTGCTGAAGATTCTTGTTTGTCCGCGCCTTGCCGGTTTTAGTAAACCCTGGTCTTCATAAAAACGGATACTACGGGTGGTAACGTCAAACTCACTTGAGAGCTCGCTAATACTGAACGTTCTCTTTTCGGTCATGGCGATGTCCTTTTTGAGTCAGGTTAGTTGAAGTTTACGTAAACGTAAAGCCGTTTTCTGTCTGAAGTTGCAGATGATTTGTGCCGCCAAAGAAATAAGTCAAGTTATTATTAGGTAGCGACGAATTGTAACAGAAGGTGTATGGGGGCCGGATAGCACCGGGGCGCCAGGGTGGCTAGACCCTTAGCACTCCGGCCTTTTCGCAAAGCAGCGTGTGTTCGTCGGGCAGTGGGCAGATTTCAGGCTAAATTTTCTCTAAGTTTGCGCTTCAAGAGCTTGCCGGCAGTGTTTTTAGGCAGTTGCTGTTCAAACAGAATCTGCTTGGGCACTTTGAAGCTGGCTAACTTGGCTCGGGCGTGGCTCATCAATGTTTCTGCATCTTCCGGGTAGCCTTCTTTAAGAACCACGATGGCGCAGATTGCCTCGATCCATTTTTCGTCTGGCACTCCAATAACCGCAACTTCTGCAACGGATTCGTGTTCGTAAAGCGCCTCTTCCACATCGCGGCTGGCCACGAGTACGCCGCCGGTGTTCACCACATCTTTGATGCGGTCGACGATGAATATATAACCCTCTTCGTCTTGGTAACCCAGATCTCCAGAGTGGAACCAGCCGTGTTTGAAGGCTTCTTCGGTTGCCTCTGGCTTGCCCCAGTAGCCCACCATTAACTGCGGTGACTGGTGCACCAACTCACCCTGTTCCCCAGGGTTGCAGTCTTTGCCCGTAACCGGGTCCACAATGCGGGTTCTAACGGTTTGCATGGGGCGGCCAGCTGAGGAAGGCCGATCGGCGTGTTCTTCTGGCAGCAGAACGGTTGCCAGCGGCGCGATTTCGCTTTGGCCATAACAGTTATACAAACCAGCGCCCGGCAGTTTTTCACCAAGCTCTTTCACTACTTGAACGGGCATGATGGATGCGCCGTAGTAAAGTTTATCCATGTGCTGCAGTTTGTCTGGATTGAACTCGGGGTGGCGCAACAGTGCGATCCAGACGGTAGGTGGCGCAAAAAAGGCGTTAAGTTGCTCGCTTGCCAGTAGCCCGAGGATCGCATCTGGGGTTGGAGTGTTGATCATTCGGCTGTAGCCGCCGCTCAGTAGTATGGGCATGGTGAATACATGCATCTGTGCCGAGTGGTACAGCGGCAGTGCAGCCAGGGATCGGTCGGTAGGCCGGATCTCCAGATGATATTGGCAGGCGCTATAGTGAGTCATGAGCGAGCGGTGCGTATGCATGGCACCTTTCGGATCGGAGGTGGTGCCAGAGGTGTAGAGAATCTGTACCACGTCTGTGTCGGCGAGTTCTAGTTCGGGAGCAGTGTCTTTGCCAGCCTCGAGCGCTAATTGCAGTGCGTCCAGTTTGCTACCGCCGTGGAAACTA
Source organism: Marinobacter sp. (assembly GCA_030457765.1). Taxonomy (GTDB): domain Bacteria; phylum Pseudomonadota; class Gammaproteobacteria; order Pseudomonadales; family Oleiphilaceae; genus Marinobacter. Next base: position 3,178 of record JAKDUK010000045.1, read on the forward strand.
CCATTAATACCCACCTCGGTTTTGTCTGCCACAGCGTTTATCTGGGGTTGTAGGTCCAGGTCGGCAAACAGAGCTTTGCAGCCAGACTGATTGAGTACGTAGGTAAGCTCATTTTCAACCAGAGCATAGTTGATCGGTACGTGAATCAGGCCAGCCTTTGCGCAAGCCAGCCAGAGCAGAACATAGGCATCTGAGTTTTTACCATAGGCGCCCACACGGTCACCTTGTTCCAGGCCCAGCTCGATCAAGCGGTGGGCGAGCCGGTTTGAGGCTGTGTGAAGCTCTGAGAATGTCCAGTTTCGATCATCAAACGCCAGTGCAGTGCGGGTTCTATGGGTGCCTGCGGCACGGGCAACGGCATCTCCGATGGTGTTGCGCAGAGCCCGATGGATATCTGCCGATACGGAGGAAGAAGCGGGTGTACAGGAGTTGTTCATGCAGTTACCTCTTAGCTGTTTTTATGTATTGCATACCGGCATTAACTCAGAGGAGTGGAGTCCTCGTGAATGATCAGTCAGGTCGAAAAAATTGACCCAATCAGACAATGTGGTGCTTTTAGCCTACCCACTACCCTGGCCACTGCGAAGGGGATTTGCCAGTCCAACGTTTGAATGCTCTGCAAAACGATGCGGTTTCTGAAAAGCCCACGCGCTCGCTGATGTCGGCGATGCTGAGGTTTTCTGTGCTCATCAGCTTGGTGGCATACTCGCGCCGTAAAGATGTTTTGATATTGCGCAGAGAGGTGCCTTCTTCCTGTAGTTTTCGCCCGATGCTTCTGGGTGTCATGTGTAGGTGTTGCGCAATCTGATCCAGGCTTGGCATGTCTTTGAGACTTTGTTGGGCAAGTAATGTACGAACCCGGCTGCGCAGACTGTCGTCATGATTCGGACGGTGCAGAATATAAGCAGGCGCTTCTTTTAAAAAAACGGCCAGCTCAGCCTCACTGCGGATAATGGGCAGTTGCAGGTGTCGTTCGTGCAAATAAAATCCACACACAGATTGATTAAACTGCAGTTCGCCGGGATACATGGCGCGGTATTCTGCAACGTGGGGAGGCGGTGGGTAGCTAAACTGGGTTGTGGCAAACGGAATTTGTTGATCCACCAGCCAGCACGAAAACCTTTGCCACATAAGCATCAAGAATTCCTGCAGCAGGTGATCTGTATCTTGGCTGGCGTCTTCAAGGCTCAGGCAGAAAAACACCAGTTTGTTGCGATTACTTTGTCCCAGGCCAATATCAACGTTGTCACAGGCTATGTTGAAAAAGCGCGCGCTTTTTCGGAGTACAGCGCCAAGTGTGGCAGAGCCAAGACAATAGTCAGTCATCAGCGCAAACGTGCCGTTTTTACAGCGCCTGGTAGACAGCCCCATAAACTCGTCTTGGGTTGCTCGCCATACACTCTTAATAAGCCGGGTAAGTTGCTCCTCGGTGATCAGTTGTTCAGGCTTGTTAAGCCAGGCTGGTGGTATGCCCGCGTTTTTTAAAAGTGCTTCGCGTTGAGCCCCCTGTCTTTCAGCCCCTCTTATAGTGGCCTGCAGATAATGGTTTGCAATATGGGGTTTGCGCTGGGAATTGGGCATGTCTATAAAGGTTCGGTTGCCTAACGTGTCAATTTTTTCGGCTTATGCGGCCATTCTCGGTGAACAGAATAACCCTTTAAATGGTTGTCTGCTGATGAATCAAATTAAAAATGGGGTTGTGCATGTCTGAACATCAAGAAGATGCTGAGCTATTTCACTCTATGATCAACCGGGTGTTAGAGAAAGAGGTTGCGCCCTTTTATGAGCAGTGGGAAGAGCAATCTGCCATCCCTCGCAGCCTCTGGAATACTCTGGGGCAGGCGGGCATGTTGGGTATCGACATGCCCGAAGAGTATGGCGGCGCGCAGGCGAGTTTTGAAATTTCGCAGTTGGCCATTGAGGAAATGGCACGCAAAGGCTTTGCTGGCCTGGCCGGTGGCTATAACATTCATGCCAACATTGTGATGCCCTATATTCTGCACATTGGTACGGATGCTCAAAAGCAGCGGTATCTACCGGATATGATTAGCGGCGATGTGCTTAGTGCAATCGCAATGACCGAGCCGGGTGCCGGTAGCGATCTGGCGGCGATGCGCACCACAGCCCAGCGCACCGATGAAGGCTATGTGATTAACGGTGCCAAGGTATTTATAACCAACGGCTTGCAGGCTGAGTTGGTAGTCGTATGCGCTAAAACAGATCCGGCAGCTGGTGCCAAGGGCGTATCGCTATTTTTGGTGGATACCAGTTTGCCGGGATTCTCTCGGGGCAAAGGCATTCGCAAAATTGGTCAGCACGCCAGCGATACCGCTGAGCTGTTTTTCTCAGATCTCGTGGTTCCGCACGGCGCACTGCTGGGCGAAGAAGGCAAGGGGTTTGCTTACCTGATGCAAGAGCTTCCACGAGAGCGTTTGGGTGTTGGTGCTCAGGCTGTGGGCGCTACCGAAGGCGTACTTGAAATTACGTTGGAATACGTGCAGCAACGCCAGGCGTTTGGTCAGCGAGTGGCTGATTTCCAGAATACCCGGTTTAAGCTTGCGGAGGCCCGGGCCAGGCTGGAAGTGGCGAAAGCCTATTTGAAACAGTGCATTGCGAGTTACCATAAAGGCGAAATGGGGTCAACAGAGGCGGCCATTCTGAAGTTGATGCTCACTGAAATGCAGTGCGATATAGCCAACGACTGCCTGCAGCTCTTTGGTGGTTATGGGTATACCCTGGAGTATCCTGTATCGCGATTCTTTGTAGACGCTCGGGTGCAGACCATTTATGCCGGAACATCTGAAATCATGAAAGAGGTGATTGCTCGCTCCATGCTGGGCAAGTAGATAGCCCGTTCTCCGGATTTATATTGAACTGAACATTAAAGGAAAACACGATGAAGTTAACCGATGTTGTCATTCTCGACGGCGCACGTACTGCTATTGGTGGTTTTGGCGGCAGCCTTAGCTCGCTAGGCCCGGCTGATCTGGGCACCTTTGCTGCAAAAGAAGCGATTACCCGTTCAGGCGTACCGGCTGAAGACATCGACCATTCTGTATTTGGTCATATTATTCCAACCGGCCCGGCAGATGCCTACGTAGCTCGCCATATTGGCCTGAACTCTGGTCTGCAGAAAGGCTCTGCGGCGTTTAACGTGAACCGTTTGTGCGGTTCTGGCGTGCAATCGGTTATCAGTGCGGCGCAAATGATTGTGATGGGTGACAGCCACATCGCTCTGGCCGGTGGGGCCGAGAGCATGAGCCAGGGCGCCTATGTGCTGCCCAACGTTCGCAAGGGTTTGCGGATGGGGGATGGCAAAATGATTGATATGACCATAGGCACCCTCAGTGATCCGTTTGGCAGTGGCCACATGGGTATGACAGCTGAGCGGATTGCACAAAAGCACGGTCTTACCCGTGAGGATCTGGATGCGTTTTCTGCAGAAAGTCATCGCCGTGCCAGTCAGGCTATCGAAAGCGGCTATTTTAAAGAGCAGATTGTACCGGTAACGGTAAAGCAGGGCCGCAAGGAGTTCGTCTTCGAGCAGGATGAACATGTGCGCGCCGGAACCACCGCCGAAAGCCTTGCTGGCTTGAAACCGGCCTTTACCAAGGACGGCATAGTAACGCCGGGCAATGCCTCTGGCCTTAACGACGGCGCGGCCGCCATGGTACTTACTAGCGCTGCAGAAGCCGAAAAGCGCGGCTTGAAAGCGCGTGCAAAAATTGTCGGCTATGCCTTTGCCGGAGTAGATCCGAGCGTGATGGGTCTTGGCCCGATTCGGGCGGTGCGTCGGGTGCTGGAGCGGACTGGCCTGAATGTGGCAGATCTGGATGTGATCGAATCCAATGAGGCCTTTGCGGCTCAGGCGTTGGCTGTCAGCAAGGAACTTGGCCTGCCTGCCGATAAGGTGAACCCGAATGGCGGTGCGGTGGCGATGGGTCATCCGGTAGGCGCGACCGGCTCTATCCTGATTATTAAAGCCCTGGCAGAGCTTGAACGTACAGGTGGGCGCTATGGTTTGATCACCATGTGTATTGGCGGTGGCCAGGGCATTGCGCTGATTGTTGAGCGCATCGGCTGATTTGACAGACTGATTTATTTTTAAGGCTGGATTGGTTAAAGTTTACGTTAACGTAAAGATTGTTTTGTTTCCGATTCAGCGAACATCATTTGAGGCGAAGGGAGAAGACGATGGACTTCAACAACGTACCAGCCATTGTGACAGGTGGCGCATCCGGATTAGGCGAGGGCGCAGCCCGAGCACTGGCTGCAGCTGGCTGTAAAGTCGCCATCCTCGATCTGCAAAAAGAGCAGGGCGAGAAGGTGGCTGCCGACATTGGCGGCATCTTCGTGCACTGCGATGTGAGTTCACCCGAAAGCGCGGAAGCAGCGTTGGCCACCGCGCGTGAAGCCCATGGTTTTTGCGGTGTTGCTGTGAGCTGTGCTGGCATTGGTCCGGCCGCCAAAATCCTGGGCCGCGATGGCGTTATGCCGTTGGAGACGTTCAGCAAGGTAATCGAGGTGAACCTGATCGGAACCTTCAATATTCTGAGACTGGCCGCCGCCGATATGGCACAGCGTGAGCCAAACGCAGACGGCGAACGCGGTGTTATTATTAACACGGCTTCCGTAGCTGCATACGAAGGGCAGATTGGCCAGGCCGCATACAGCGCCTCTAAAGGTGGTGTGGTTGCCCTGACTATTCAGTCGGCCAGGGAATTGGCCCGCGAAGGCATTCGCGTAAACACCATCGCCCCAGGGCTGTTTATGACGCCCATGATGTCTGGCATGCCGCAAGAAGTGCAGAACAGCTTGGCCGCCACACTGCCGTTCCCTAAACGCCTGGGTAAGCCCGAGGAGTTTGGCATGATGGTGGAGCAGATGGTGCGCAACCCGATCCTGAACGGAGAAACCATTCGGTTGGATAGTGCCTTGCGCATGGCGCCCAAGTGAATTCGCTTATCGGTAGGAGAGCGTAATGACCAATTTTGTGGATCAAGAAGAGCTCGCACTGTTCCGGGCGTCTGTCATCAAAGCTCTGGAAACGGAAGTTGCGCCGCATTACGAGGCCTGGGAGAAGTCCGGGGTTGTACCCCGTGAGCTTTGGAACACGCTTGGCGATGCCGGCATGTTGTGCGTGGACATTCCGGAGGATAGCGGTGGGTGTGAGGCGCCATTCCAATACTCCGTGGTTGTCGGTGAAGAGCTGGCTCGCATGGGGTTTGGCGCACTTTCAACCAACGTAATGGTGCATTCAGACATAGTGGCTCCCTACATAAGTCACTTGGGTAATGAGGCCCAGAAGCAGCAGTGGCTTCCCAAAATGGTGTCGGGTGAAGTGGTTGGCGCTATCGCCATGACCGAACCTGGTGCAGGTAGTGACTTGCAGGCGATGCGTACCAGCGCGGTGCGAGACGGCGACGATTATATTCTGAACGGCTCAAAAACCTTCATTACCAACGGCCAGCATGCCGATATGGTGATTGTGGCGGCAAAAACCGACCCTTCGGCGGGTGCGAAAGGCATCAGCCTGTTTCTGGTAGACACCACCTTGCCGGGCTATAGCAAAGGGCGGAACCTCGACAAAATAGGCCAGCACAGCGGCGATACCTCAGAACTGTTCTTTTCGGATATGCGTGTACACGCATCGGCTCTGGTAGGCGAAGAGGGTAAGGGCTTTATTTACCTGATGCAGGAATTGCCACGTGAGCGGCTGGTTATCGGCGCCTTGGGCGTGGCAGCGGCCAGAGGCGCACTGGATTTGACCATAGCCTACACCCACGAAAGAGAACTGTTTGGCCAGAAGCTGGCGCAGATCCAGAACACCCGCTTCGAAATTGCCCGCATGGAAACCGACTATCAGGTTAACAAGGCGTTCGTGTCCCAATGCATAAGCCAGTACGAAGCCGGCGAACTGGATGCGCCTACGGCATCCATGGCCAAGTACAGTGCTACTGAAATGCAGTGTCGTGTGGCGGATGGTTGTCTGCAGCTGTTTGGTGGTTATGGCTACACTACCGAATACCCCATCTCCCGTGCGTTTATGGATGCCCGGGTTCAGCGCATTTATGGCGGCACGTCGGAAGTCATGAAAGAGATTATTGCCCGCTCTGTTCTGGGTAGAGTCTGATATTAATGAGGTTTGAATATGAGCGATAACAGCGTTGTGATTGCGGGTTCTGCCCGCACGCCTATGGGCAGCATGATGGGCTCCCTGAGTTCGGTGCGCTCTCCGGATTTGGGAGCCGCATCCATTAAGGCCGCCATTGAGCGCAGTGGCCTGAAGCCGGCGGATATTCAGGAAGTTATTATGGGCTGCGTGTTACCTGCAGGCCTTGGTCAGGCACCTGCGCGCCAAGCGTCTCGCGCCTCTGGCATTCTCGATAGCTCTGGCTGCACCACGGTAAACAAAATGTGTGGTTCTGGGATGCAAGCGGTGATCATGGCCCACGACCAGATCAAGGCAGGTACCAACAACGTCATGATTGCTGGCGGCATGGAGAACATGAGCCAGGCGCCTTACCTGTTGCCAAAAGCTCGCGGCGGCATGCGTATGGGGCACGGTCAGGTGATGGACAGTATGTTTCTCGATGGTCTTGAAGATGCCTACGAAGGCGGCCTGATGGGTGTATTTGCTCAGCGCACAGCCGATAAATACAAGGTTACCCGGCAAGCGATGGATGAGTTCGCCATAAGTTCCCTGAATAAAGCGCAGGCGGCGATAGAGAACGGTTGGTTTGAGCCCGAAATTGCGGCAGTGACTGTTCCCGGCCGTGGTGTTGAAACCCAGGTGGATACGGACGAACAGCCAGGCAATGCCAAACCGGAGAAAATTCCCACGCTTAAACCTGCGTTTGCGAAAGATGGCACGGTAACGGCCGCTAACGCTAGCTCCATAAGCGATGGCGCGTCTGCACTGGTGTTGGCTTCAGCGGCTGAAGCTGAAGCCCGTGGTTTAGCACCGCAGGCCCGTATTGTGGCCCATGCAACCTACGCCGGGTTACCAGCCGACTTCTCTGAGGCGCCCATCAGTGCCATCGGAAAAGTGCTGGAGAAGGCCAGTTGGAGCAAAGACGACGTAGACCTGTTCGAGATCAACGAAGCCTTTGCAGTTGTCAGCCTGTTGGCCATCAATGAACTGAAACTGCCTGCAGAGAAGGTTAACGTGTATGGCGGTGCCTGTGCTCTGGGCCATCCGATTGGCTCATCCGGCTCTCGGATACTGGTTACACTGATCAACGCCCTGAAACAGAAAGGTTTGAAGCGAGGTGTGGCTTCTCTGTGTATTGGCGGTGGTGAGGCAACAGCTGTTGCTATAGAGCTGATTTAATAATGACTTATGCGCAGGGCAGGTTTTTCCCGGCCCTGCGCAACCGCTTCACGCTATACGGCTTGCCGCGTGGGCCAGCGCAGGCGAAGCAAGCTTAACTTCCGCTACGGTATGCAGTTTTTCCAGTTGCGATTGAAGCACGGCTACAGGCCGCGCACCTTGAATAGTCAGTGCGATATCCAGTGTCTCGTCTGTTCCCTCCAGCACACTCTCTACCGCCATCTTTGCAATCCGAAAACCGCGGATACGCACCACCTGGCACAGGCGTTCAAGGGCTGCTGCTTCATGGCTCATGCGGCAGGTAAGGGTGTAGCTTGGTGTTTGTTGGGGGTGGCTTTGAGTGCTCATGCAACCTGCTCCTTGTTATCCGCTGGCGTGCGGCGGGTTTCATCAATCATGTCTGTGTTACTGCCACCTGGCTGAACTACTGGCCAAACGTTTTCTTCCCGGGCGATAGCTACGTGCAACAGCATGGGGCCGTTGTAGGCCAGTATGGTTTCGACACCCCGGCGGATCTGGTCTGTGCGCTCAATTTTCAGGGCAGGTATATCGAACGCCCGGGCCATGGCGACAAAATCCGGGTTGTCGTTTAAATCAATCTGGCTTTCCCGATTGCTGTAAAACAGCTCCTGTTGCTGGCGCACCATGCCCAGGCATTGGTTATCCATAATGATCAACTTTAACGGCAGGTTGTAGCGGCGAATGGTGGCCAGTTCCTGTGCGTTCATCATGAAGGAGCCGTCGCCAGTTACGTTGATAACGGTGCTTTGACGGTTGGCAAACTGAGCGCCAATCGCTGCTGGCAAGCCGAAGCCCATGGTGCCCAGGCCGCCGCTGGTAAGATGATGGCGGGGGTGATCAAACTGGTATTGCTGAGCCACCCACATTTGATGCTGGCCAACGTCGCAGGCAATCACCGTGTCATCTGGTGTCACGCGGGATAGCTGGCGGATGAACGCCGGGCCAGTAATGGGCGCCAATGGCTCTTCGTTATCTGCTGCCTGGAACCCACCGGTCGTGCGCGAAGTCTGGCACTGTTTCTGCCACTCACTGATTGCCAAAGGTGCTTCCTGAAGTGCGGCACTCAGGCCGCTAAGAATGGCATTCAAGTCACCGCGCAGCGCGAGGTCAGCATCACGCAGCTTGTTGAATTCTGCAGCATCTGCGTCAATATGGATCGTTCGGGCATTGGGTGCGAAGCCGTCCAGCTTGCCGGTTGCGCGGTCGTCCAGACGTGCGCCGATAACCAAAAGAAGGTCGCATTCGTCAACCGCCCGGTTGGCTGCACGGGAGCCGTGCATGCCCAGCATGCCCAGGTTGTAAGCACTGTGTTTGCCTGCATTCCCGATTCCTTTCAGGGTGACTACCGCTGGCAGGCCCGAGCATTGGGCAAACTCACGAAAGTTCTTCTCCGCATGGGCCAAACTTATGCCGCCGCCACTGTAAAGCAGTGGCTTTTTGGCTGCGCGCAACATGGCTAGTGCGCCGGACAGGTTGGGGCAGGAATGATCCTGTGGCGTCGATTGGCGCATGGGCGTTGGCGTGGTACCTGCCAGCAATACATCCTTGGGGATATCAATCCACACCGGCCCGGGCCGGCCGCTTTGAGCCAGTGCCATGGCTTCTTCCAGGATTGCGGGCAGTTCGTTTGCATTCCCAATCAGATAGCTGTGCTTAACGATTCCCAGGGTCATGCCAAGAACGTCGGTTTCCTGAAAGGCATCGGTGCCAATCAGCCCGGAGGGCACCTGGCCGGTAATGACCAGCATGGGAATGGAATCCCTGTGTGCATTGGCAACGCCGGTAATCAAATTGGTGGCGCCGGGGCCAGAGGTGGCAATGCAAACGCCCAGTTCGCCACTGGCCCTTGCATAGCCGTCTGCGGCCAGGGCACAGGCTTGTTCGTGGCGGCACAGCACATGCTCCACACGCACATCATCCACCAGGGCATCGTATAGCGGCATGATGCAGCCACCCGGGTAACCAAAAACCGTTTGGATGCTGTGGCGATGAAACGTGTCGAGAATGTGCTGTGCGCCGTTCATTGTCGTATTTCCTGTTTTATCTTCCGCAAAAAAGAAACCCCCGGGACCTTGCGGTGCCGGGGGCTTCTGGTGTTTTTGTCAGGTTTGTCTTTATCTCACCTGCTATCCACGCAAAAGCCCCCGGACGGTACCACGACCACCAGAATTAGCTTTGCTAGGACGACAATTTGGTTGAGATTCATAAAACGGACAATCTGCTCTGAATTCGTAAAAGGATTCTGTGTAGAATCTACCCCACGTTTTAAGTCAGTTGCAACTTTTTTATCAAAACTGTTTCAGGCTGCGTTGTTTTTCGGGTTGCCATCCACCTAGTTCAAGCTGTGTAGGTACTTAATGAGTAAAGTAAAATGGAGTTCGCTGGGCCTGTCTGTAGTGGTTGTGATTGCTTTGGTAATTTGGATGGCGACAGGCGAGATCAAGGTTGCCAACACCAAGGCCCCCGCACAACAGGACGCCGCCAAAAAAGAGCTGACACGGGTACAGGTGACAACGCTTAACACCCAATTATATGAGCCTGGCCTTTTGCTCCAAGGCCAGCTGGAACCATGGAGTGCTGTTACCGTGAGCGCCCGTGTTGCGGGCACTGTTGAAACCATTAAGGCACACCTTGGTGACTCCGTAAAAACCGGTGAGATACTTTTAACACTGTCCGAAGATGGTCGCAGAGCCGGGGTTAAGCGCTGGCAGGCACGAGCTAAAAAGCTGGAAGCAGATCTGGCAGCAGCGCGCAAACTGCATGCGCGTAACCTGGCATCGCAATCCGAAATTCTTGATGTGGAAAGCGAACTGGCGGCGGCCCGCGCGGAACTGAAGAGCTCTCAGCTTGCCGTTTCTCATCTTCGGCCCAGGGCTCCGTTTGAGGGTGTAATAAACCGCAAGCACGTTGACGCGGGTAGCCTGGTTCAGGTGAGCACGGCTTTGTATGACCTGGTTCGCACAGATCGAATTAAGGCCAGAGGGCAGGTGCCCCAGCAATCCGTTGCGCAAGTGGTGCCGGGCCAAAAGGTGCGGGTGCGACTGCTAGATGGTGACGTGTTGGAAGGAATGGTCACCTTTGTGGCCAGTGCTGCGAATCCTGAGACCCGGAGTTTTGCGGTAGAGATAGCCATTGAAAACCCGGAGCAAAAACGTATAGCCGGAGGCAGTGCAAACCTGCGTATTGCTTTGGCAGATGTTCAGGCCACGTTTATTTCCCCAGCGTACCTGATCCTGGGTGACGATGGTCGCCCAGGTGTGAAGTACGTTGATGAACAAAATAAGGTTGTTTTTCGCACGGTGACATTGCTCAGTGTTTCCACCGAAGGCACATGGGTGACTGGTTTGCCGGATGAAATCCGCCTGATTACCCGTGGCAGTGGTTTTGTCAGTGAGGGTGATCAAGTCAAGCCTGTTGACGCCTCCGAAGAGCGAGGCTGAGCAACATGCGTGCACTTATTTTTGCTGCCATAGACCGCAGCCGTACCACACTACTTGCCCTATTATTTTTAACTCTGGGCGGCCTGGCCGCGTTCCAGGCTATCCCTCGGGAGGCGAACCCCGACATTACTATTCCTATGGTTTATATCTCCATGACACTGGAAGGTGTCAGCCCGGAAGATGCAGAGCGACTGTTGGTTCGCCCCATGGAACAAGAGCTGCGCGCGATAGAAGGCATCAAGGAAATGCGCGGCACAGCCTCTGAGGGGCATGCCTCGGTAATGCTGGAATTCGATGCCGGTTTTGATCCGGACACCGCGCTACAAGACGTTCGGGAAAAAGTGGATACGGCTCGCAGCAAACTCCCTCAGGAAGCCGATGAACCACGGGTGAATGAGATCAACGTGTCGTTATTCCCGGTGCTTTCCATTGGCCTGTCGGGGCCCTTGTCCGAACGTGAGCTCATTACCTTTGCTCGCGGGCTTCAGGACGCTATCGAAGCGATTCCCGAGGTGTTGGAGGTAGAGATCGGTGGTGATCGGGAAGACCTGCTCGAGATTGTTGTGGATCCGCAGGTATTAGAAAGCTATGGCATAGACTTCGATCGGCTCAGTTCTTTGGTCACCCGTAATAACCAGCTGGTGGCAGCTGGGTCTCTGGATACCGGTAACGGCCGGATGACACTAAAAGTGCCGGGCGTTATCGAGAACATCGAAGACGTCATGTCCATGCCGATTAAGGTGGATGGCGACACAGTGGTGACGTTTGGCGACGTCGCCATGCTGCAGCGCACCTTCAAAGATCCACGGGGGTTTGCCCGCATTAACGGTGAGCCGGCGGTGGTGTTGGAAGTTTCCAAGCGTACCGGGGCCAACATCATTGAAACCGTGGCCCAAGTGCGCGAGTTGATTACCCAGGCTCAGCCGCAACTGCCGGATTCGCTGGATATTCGCTATATCATGGATCAGTCCGACGAAGTCCGCGACATATTAAGCGATCTGCTCAATAACGTACTGACGGCCATTGTACTGGTCATCATCGTCATCATTGCTGCCATGGGGCCGCGCTCGGCCATGCTGGTGGGACTGACCATTCCCGGAGCATTCCTTACCGGTATTCTGGTGATCTGGGGCATGGGTCTCACTCTTAATATCGTGGTTCTTTTCAGCCTTATTTTAGTAGCTGGCATGCTGGTAGATGGCGCCATTGTGGTATCCGAACTGGCAGATCGGAACCTGTCTGAAGGGCAAACGGTGAAAGGCGCGTGGGCAGAAGCGGCAAGCCGCATGGCTTGGCCCATCATCGCGTCTACGGCAACCACGCTGGCGGTGTTTGTGCCGCTGCTATTCTGGCCCGGCGTGGTGGGCGAATTTATGAAATTTCTGCCGATTACAGTGATTGTCTGTCTTGTGGCTTCTCTGGCCATGGCGCTGGTTTTTCTGCCCGTGTTGGGTGGGGTGAGCGGAGGGCGCCGCGCTCGCACAGCCGATACCAGCGGGCGAATGATGCAGGGTTACCGTCGTTTGCTTTCTGCACTCTTGTCGTATCCCGGGTATACCCTGATAGGTGTGCTGGCGCTGGTTGTGGTGGTTTACGTCGCCTATGGCAAATTCAATTATGGCATTGAGTTTTTTCCAAGTGTGGAACCGGATTCTGCGCAAGTGCAGGTTCGTGCAAGGGGCGATCTGTCTGTGATGGAGCGGGATGCCATTGTGCAGAAAGTAGAGGGCCGTTTGCAGGGAATGCCTGAAGTAAAAGCTCTTTATGCGCGATCTATGTTGAGTGCCAGTACCCAGCTGGCGCCGGATGTGATCGGGGTGCTCCAGTTCCAGTTTACCGACTGGTTTACTCGTCGCCCGGCGAGCGCAATTCTTGATGATTTTCTGGCCCGCACTGACGATATTCCGGGTATTAAACTGGAGTTCCGAAAGCAGGAAAATGGCCCGGCTGGCGGTAAGCCCATTGAGTTGCAGGTCAGCAGCCGTGACAGCAGCAAACTGAGTGGGTTTGTGGATCAAATTGAAGCCCAAATGCGTGCTCAGGGTGGCTTTGTGGATATTGAAGATGATCGCAGTCTGCCGGGAATTGAATGGCGGCTAGAGGTTGATCGTGAGGCCGCCGCACGCTTCGGAACCGACGTGCTCAGTATTGGCAGTGCGGTGCGTCTGGTGACCAATGGTCTGGTGCTAGCCACTTACCGCCCGGAAGATGTGCGCGACGAGGTGGACATTGCGGTGCGGGTGCCCAATAACTGGCGAGAGCTTGATCAGCTGCAGCGCCAGACTATTAACACAGCCCGAGGGCAGGTTCCGTTGTCGCAATTTGTGACCCTGCAGCCGGGGGAGAAAACCGGCAACATTGTTCGGGTAGATGGCCAGAGAGCGGTCACAATTAAATCAGACATACGGCCGGGCGAGCGGGTAGATGCATTGCTGAAAGCACTACAGGCGGAGCTTCCCGAAGCACCAGAAGGTGTGTCGGTTAAGTTTGCCGGCGAAAACGAAGATCAGCAGCAGGCTTCTACTTTTCTGTTCACGGCGTTTTTGATTGCGCTTGCCATGATGTTGCTCATTCTGGTTACCCAGTTCAACTCGTTATACCAGAGCTTTCTGATTCTGTCGGCGATTGTTCTTTCTACTGCTGGCGTTCTTCTGGGATTGCTGCTGAATGGTCAATCGTTCGGAATTGTCATGGTGGGTATGGGCATTATTGCGCTGGCGGGCATCGTGGTGAACAACAACATCATTCTGATTGATACCTACAACCAGATGAAAAAAGACGGGCTGGCAGCTTATGAAGCGGCGCTGGAAACCAGCTGCTTGCGCCTGCGCCCTGTGTTGTTGACTGCCGTTACTACCGTGCTGGGGTTGATGCCCATGGTGCTAAGTATCAACGTAGATCTGCTGACCCCATCCCTTGGGCTGGGTGCGCCGTCAACACAATGGTGGGCGCAGCTTTCCAGTGCCATTGCAGGTGGGTTGGCCTTTGCCACCATTCTGACACTGCTGCTAACGCCGGCCATGCTTGTGTTGGGTGACCGAGTTGGGTTGGCCGTTTGCAGGAAGGTCAGTCGAATCAGGCCAGCAGAGTGATACAGAAAAACGGGGGTGACGAGTCAGTGGTGGTGGCGCCACCCAGTCAGGATGCCACGCCTTCTGTTGCACTGGTTTGATTGTGCGTCTGTGCGCGGTTTTGCAGTGCCCAGGGGGAGTAGTCGGATTCCAATGCAAACGCAAGCTGTAGCAGGGTGCGTTCGTCGCCATTTTTGCCCATAAGCTGGATTGAAACCGGAAGGTTATCTGCAGTTTGGCCCCTGGGTAGCGAGATAGCCGGGGCACCGGTTACATTGGCCAGGGGCGTAAAATTAGCGTATCGGGTTAGTCGGTCAAACAAGGCGTCAAAAGGCACCTCTGGACTGAGGTGACCAAGTTTTGGAGTGGTGTGCCCAAGCACCGGGGTTAGTACCGCATCAAAATCTGCCATTGCCGTGGCATAGTCGAATCTGGCCCGGCGCAAGCGCCAGAGGATAGCTGGCATGCGCCAAGCCCCGCGCAGGAACATTCGGCTCATGCCTTCAGTAAGGCCATCTACCCGTCGCTTATCAAAATCCGGGTGAGTCATCTTGCGGCCGTTGAGTTTCATGCCAAAGGCGAGCAACCCCCAGTACATCGCAAAGTCATCAGGAAAAGACGAATTCACGGGTATGGGAACGGGCTCTATGCGGTGTCCTTGTGCTTCAAGCAATCGCGCGGTGGCTTCAACGGTCTCACGGGTAACGCTATCCGTTGCGTGGCCGTTGATGGAGTCTATCACTATGCCAATCTTCAGCGGCCGTTCAGGCGGGCCTTCCACTTTGCCAATCGCCGGCAATTTGGGATTGCGGAAATACTGATCGGCCTGATGCATAAAGTTGGCAGTATCCCGCACCGATCGGGTCACCACACCGTCACTTACAATATTGATAGGCAAAGATTTGGCGGCGTCGTTGTCGATAACGCGGCCACGGGTTGGCTTAAGGCCTACAAGTCCACAGCAGGCTGCCGGAATACGTATTGAGCCGCCACCGTCGTTGGCATGGGCAATGGGCACTGCGCCACTGGCAACCAGTGCGGCCGATCCACCGGAGGAGGCACCGGTGGAGTAGGCCAGGTTCCAGGGGTTGCGACTAGGCGCATCATGGAGTGGCTCGGTGCTGGCGTTAAATCCGAATTCCGGCAACGTACTTTTGCCAAGGCAGAGAAAACCCTGGGCCAGCATTTGCTGTGCAAATGGGCTTGTCCTGTTTGCGGGGTGGCCCGCAGGCACAGCGTCTGAACCATGGCGCGTAGCCATTCCAGCCACATCTGTATTGTCTTTGATAAAGGTAGGCACCCCGGTAAAAAAGGGCGCGTTCGCCAGGCTTTTTTCTCGATCCAGCTTTGCTGCCGCCTCAAGCATTTGGTCATAACGCTCTGCGATAACGCCGTGAACCAGAGGTTCTGCCTTGTGTAACCGGTCAATGGCGGCCTGGGTCAGTTCGGTTACCGATACATCTTTGCGGCGAATACGCTCCGCCAGGGCGGTGGCATCGTCATTGCCCAAGGCATCGTTGGTGAACACATTGGCGGTTTGTGGGGAATCAGGGGCGGACATCCGAGGGTACTCCATAACTATTGTATGCGGCTCTTTTTGTTGGGGCGGCATTCGTTGCAGCCACTCTACTCGAACGTAAAACCGGGCGACATGTCATTTCGGGTATGAATTCTCACGCCTGTTAAGTTAACCAGGCGTGATAAAGGGAAGGGGATTAAGCGCTGTTTTTGCGGGACTCTTTGATTACATCGTAAGCGTGGGCGATCTCCTGGGTTCGTTCCTCTGCCATTTCGCGCATGCTCTCAGGCAGGCCGCGCCCTGCCAGTTTGTCTGGATGGTTCTCACTCATTAGCTTGCGATACACCTTTTTGAGTTCGGCATCACTGATTGAGGGGGAAACGCCAAGAACCTTGTAAGCATCTTCGTTTTGTTGAGCGGTAGAGCGCTGGTTGCCCGCCTGACCAGCATGGGCGCCTCGTAGCATGGCCTCCAGTTGGTCCACCTGGCTCTCAGGCAGGCCCAAGCGCCGGGCAATGCGCATTAGCATTTCCCGCTCTTTCGGATGCACTACGCCATCTGCGGCAACCGCAGAAAACTGCACTTGAAGAAACATTTGCAGAAACGCCGGCTGACGACCGCTGATACGCAGGAAGTGGTCCAGTTCTGCATCCAGATCGAAGCCTGCTTCTTTACCACGGCTGAACGCGGCCTTGGCGTTTGCTTTTTGGGCATCATTTAAACGAAAGCGCACAAACATGGCCTCGGCCATTTCTATCTCATCTTTTGAGACCACGCCATCGGCTTTGCACAGGGCTCCCATAACCGCAAAGACAGAGTCAACGAAGCCCGCTTGAATGTTCTGGAGTTTGCCGACCAAGCGGCTTTTTGCACGGTTCAGCAGAAACGCACCAATAGCGGCCCCGATAAGAAAACCGGGGAATTTGCCAAAGGCGTAACCAATCAAACCGCCAACGATGATTGCAAACAGCATTAAAACGTCCTTACGGGATAATGAATCAGACCATGGAATATACGTGTTTTTTATTTGATCTTCATGGACAGGCTTTCATTCGGTTCATTTGTTTTTTTCTGGATGTGTGAGTATCCAGGTTTTTCATGTTAAAACTATCAACCATGACGCTCGATTTGTTTGCCGATCAGCCCGCTGAAATAACGACTGAAACCGTGTTGAAGGGCGCCATTGTGCTCCGGAATTTTGCTTGCGCGCAAGAACAGGGCTTACTGAGTGAAATCAGAAA
This sequence comes from Marinobacter sp., assembly GCA_030457765.1. GTDB lineage: Bacteria > Pseudomonadota > Gammaproteobacteria > Pseudomonadales > Oleiphilaceae > Marinobacter. The sequence goes on from JAKDUK010000045.1 coordinate 19,803, forward strand.
AATAACGGCAGATGCTCCATTCAGACACATGAAGACACCCGGCGGGCACAGTATGTCCGTTGCCATGAGTTGTTGTGGAAGTTGGGGGTGGGTAACCGATACGCGAGGGTACCGTTACCAGCCGCAAGATCCGTGTACTGGCGAGCCTTGGCCAGCCATGCCGGTTGTGTTCTCGCAACTGGCTACAGCGGCCGCACTGGCTGCTGGGTATCAAGATTTTATGCCGGACGCCTGTCTTATCAACCGATATGAACCCGGTGCAAAAATGAGTTTGCACCAAGACAAAAATGAACGCGATTTTTCGCAGCCGATTGTATCTGTGTCTCTCGGGTTGCCCCAAGTGTTCCAGTTTGGCGGATTAACGCGGGGCGAACGGCCCTTGAACGTTCCGCTGGGCCACGGCGATACAGTGGTTTGGGGCGGGCCTTCACGATTGCGCTACCATGGTGTTCTCACACTTAAAGCCGGAACACACCCGCTGGCTGGTCCCTACCGTTACAACCTGACCTTTCGTTTCGCCCGCTAGCGCAGCCAGCTGCTCTTACGCCAGCACCCGCATTTTGGTAGAATTCGCGCCCTTTATTTTGCCGAGATTTTTCTTCCGGCAGCCCTACTTTCATTAAACAGTGTCGCTACGCGGGTACTCAAAACTATGGTAAATACTTTGAAAGCCAACTGGTTTTCCAACACCAAAGGCGACTTGCTTGCCGGCATTGTGGTTGCCCTTGCGTTGATTCCAGAGGCGATTGCTTTCTCGATTATCGCCGGAGTGGATCCGAAAGTAGGGCTTTACGCCTCATTTTGCATCGCCGTAATCATTGCATTTGTAGGCGGTCGCCCAGGCATGATCTCTGCTGCAACCGGCGCTATGGCGCTGCTGATGGTTACGCTGGTCAAAGAGCATGGTCTGGAGTACCTGATGGCGGCCACGCTGCTAACTGGTGTGATCCAGATTTTAGCGGGCTGGCTGAAGCTGGGTGGCCTAATGCGGTTTGTTTCGCGATCGGTTGTGACCGGCTTTGTGAATGCGCTCGCCATTCTGATCTTTATGGCCCAGTTGCCGGAGCTTACCAACGTAACCTGGCACGTATACGCCCTGACCGCTGCCGGGCTGGGTATTATTTATTTGTTCCCGTATGTGCCAGTACTGGGCAAGGTGTTGCCATCGCCTCTGATTTGTATTGTCGCGCTCACCATTGTGGCTGTGTTGTTCAATATCGACGTGCGCACCGTGGGCGATATGGGCGAGCTGCCCGACACTCTGCCCATCTTCCTCTGGCCAGATGTGCCACTGAATCTAGAAACCCTGATGATTATTCTGCCGTATTCCATTCCGCTTGCGGTGGTTGGTTTGCTGGAATCCATGATGACCGCCACCATTGTGGACGACCTAACTGATACCGAAAGTGACCGTAACCGCGAGTGTCGCGGGCAGGGCATTGCCAACATAGGGTCTGGCTTGTTTGGTGGAATGGCAGGCTGCGCAATGATTGGTCAGTCGGTTATCAATATCAAATCCGGTGGTCGTACCCGGCTATCCACGCTCACGGCGGGCGTGTTCCTGATGGTGATGATTGTGGTGCTGGACGACATACTGGT
>JAKDUK010000115.1 GCA_030457765.1 Marinobacter sp.
GGGGCGCCAAACTGGCTTTTCGTTCGGCGTTTCGTCTACGGGTGTTACCGGAAAGACACTGTCTGGCGATAGCTTTAACAAGTAGTCATCTGTGCGGTACTGATCATCAGATTGGCGTGTTTCGAGCCGAACCATCAACATCAACTGGTCTGCTTTACGCCCCAAGCGAGTTTTTATCGGTGCGGGAACCGTAAATTGCAACTGTAAGCAAGATTCATCATCCAACACCTTCAGTGATTCAACTACATCAAACGTACAGCGCTCCCAGTTTTCCTCCACTGGTATGAATTTGCTCATTACCGCCATTTGTACCTGCCAAGCAGACAGTGATAACCGGTAAGGCTGGTCAGAAGATAAAGCCAAACGTTGCACCAGTGCGTTATTGGGCCACCCCTGAATATTCAGGATGACGGATTTTTGTCCTGCATCCGTGGCCTCTGCGGCGGGCGTAATGCTAATCGGTTCACTGAGCTTTGCGAGGGAGGCCTCATATTCCACCAGTGATGCTTTGCGGTTTTTAGCAGAATCTGTAGTCCAGGGTGTGCTGAGTAACCATTTATCCCGCTCGCTCAAATTGTAGTGATTGTAAATCCAGGTACCAGCCAGCTCCAGCACAGTGAAGGCTAATCCAAATAGATTCAACCGGGCAAAGAGGCCCGAAAGACGCGTTCCAGCAGTGGCCCAGGCCTGAACGCGCGCTTCGCCGGTAACTGAGCCTATTTGTAAAGCCGATCTGATAGTACGACCTAAACCGTAAGCACTTGTGGCCGTTAAGCCAGCACTACCCGACATTGCCATTGCAGCCCCGGCTCCCGCTGCAGTATTGCCCTGCTTGATCGCGTCGAGCCACTCAGCTCCATGTTTATACGTACTCATGGCGTAGCTCACCATGCCCGCTGCATAGCCAAAGAATCCCAAAACGACATGAAGTTGCCCCAGCCGGATATGTACTCCTTTAAGTGCGCCGAGTTGCCAATTATTTGCCAGTGCACTAGCACGCGCGGTGAGCAAGCTGTCCGCAATGCCCTGGGCCGCCAAAAAACCAGCGTTTGATGCCGCGAAGGAGCTTTCAATCATTGGTTTCATAGACGGCGTAGGCTGCTTATTCGATACAAACTCTGATACCACATTGTGAAAGTTTACAACCTGCGCCACGGCCACCAGCACACTGAACCCATCCCCCATCATATTGACATGCATCGATGGCATTTTCCCCGAACGGGCCATCTCCATCGCATTGCCCATCGCCCGACTTCGTTCGGCAGATAGCATGAGCGTTAGGCCCGCCCGACCAGTAGTGGCAGGTTCCAGTTTCAATCCAGAATGAGTTTCTTCCACCGGGCTAAGAGCCGCTGCAACCTGACGACCGAGCGTTCGATGCTCCTCTCTGGTTGCCTTAAACTCATCAATCAGGCTTTGAGCCTTCGCTGAGCGGTGACCATGGCTAGCCTTGGCTCTTTCATGTTCTTTTGAAAGCTCGCTCAGTTTGTCAGTGAGCGCCATCAGTCGTTGCAAGTTACCCCTGAAGGTATTCAGTGCATCAGGGCTATCAATCCGGAACTGGGCTTCGCCCGCATTGATCGCATCCAGCATTTGCCCTTTGAAGAAATACGGCAGGTCGCGGAAAATATCATCCAACGGCGGCAAGGAACCACCACCACTGGCCTCATAAAGCGGCCGCAAGGCCCGCGCCACCCCCATAGACACGGCGGGTGACAATGTATCGCCCACTGCGGCAGCCTTACGTTGAATATCCATTGACAGTTTGTTGAGCTCGGGCAGCTTGCCCGATTCAGCTTGCTTAAGCTTTTGCGCCCACTTCACCGACTTCTCAACCAGTGCGTAGCCCTTTTCCATAATGATCGCGTAGGTGGCCGCCGGCTCCTTATCGGGCTTTTGTTCTGCCAGACTCAGGGTATGGAACAGTGGACGGGTGTACTGAGGGTTGTCCTGCATCCAGGCGTCGACTCTCTCAGCGGCTTCGTCACTGCGACAGATGTCTTTCAGGCAGGCATATTCCAGCGTGAAGGCCGCTTCTATCTGCGCTACGTCTTTATTGTCGAAATACCAGGCAGCTTTGTGGAAACGGCTGTCACACAGAAGAGTCGCGCGGTCGTCAGTAATGTCCTTCAACAGAGCGTGCCAGCGGGCCAGTTTTTTCCGTTGAACGTTTAAAAAGGCCGCCATGCGGGGGCGATCAACCAGGTCATTGATACCTTGCTCACCGAGCTTGGCACCGTTAAGGCGGTAGTAATTCTGCAGGTTTAAGGTATTGATAGTTGCCTGATGCTTTCGATATCGCGCATCGCCCAACGCGTCGTGCATATTCAAAAATGCATGAATCAGGGGGTTATCGTTATACTTTTCTCGGTAAGATTCCTCGGAACCTAACACTATAGGGCCACGATAATCCTTGCGTACATCAAGGTATCGGTAGATCATCTGACGCTCTGCAGGCGTGGTATCGCCAATCAGGTTTTTAAGCTCCTCACTTCCGGTCGCAGCGGCCGTGCCAGCGAGCACCTCGTCCGTCACCGCCGTCATGGACTCGATAAAACAACCGAGCACGTAATCACGCTCTGTATCTCCCTCCTGTTCGCCGCTTTTCGCCCATTCGTCGATCCAGCCGACTACGTCGTCCTGATGCTGAGCCAGATCCAGCATCACGCCGATATCATCATTGAGTACGAGACAAAGGCACTCTGATGGGTCACTTACGTTTTGTTGTTTGATGAGTGTGCCCGGGCTGGTTTTGTAGTAATAGGGCTGATTTTCCCAGAAGTAGGGCCTGGATTCCTGAAGATTGTGCCCATCTTCAGCTACCAGTGCGGCATCCTCGGCAAATTCGGCGACCCATTGCGAGGCTTGTTTAAGCGTGAGCAGGTCTTTGCCGCCGGAGCAGGCGGAGGCACCCGCCAGATCAATACACTGCATCAGTCCGATGCGTTCTTCAGGGTCATCTAGCACCTGAGCCTTTTTTCGTTCGGTCCAGGCTATATCTGAAAAGCAAACGTAAAGGGTGCTGTCTTTATCGTATTCGAGACGACCTCCGTTGTGGCCGGATAAAGCAGCCGACGTGTATTCATATTCGTGAAGCGCGTTGGCATTCTCGTCCAGCACGTAAATATACCCATCCCGAAGCATGCGAATACCGAGGGGCCGGGAATTCAGCTCATAGGGTGTACTGACACCCGGCACCAGAGACTCAACACGCCCATAACGCAGGGGCAACAGCGTGACTTTTTCGAGAATCGGGCAACTAACACCCTCTTCCTCTGGAGTATCCGGCAATTCCCATGCTTTTATAGCCCCATTTTCGCGGTCATCAACGGGTCTTTTCTTACGTGACATTCTGAATCAACCTTGAACAGAGGAGGGAAAAGAAACGAAAGGCTGTGCGGCTTGTAGCGCATTATCAAGTCGCTCCATCACGGCACCCTGCCCGTTCAGATGGGCGAGTAGAGCAGAAGGCAAAGAGTCGTCCAACCATGGGCGGGTCGCCGATCGTTGCAGCAGCTCAAGAAATAACGCCCGGCTTCTCGGCGTGTTGAATCCCCACTGGAGGGCCTGGTCGAAAGCGATGGTTATTCGTTGCACATGATCAGACCGAGTCCCGCTTCCGAGCCACGCCAGATCACCTTCACCCACCGTCTCAAGGTGCGCAATAACTGACTGTCGCTGGTCAAACTGACGAAAGCCTTGCAACAGATTATCGTCCACAACTAATGCAGGTTTTTCGGCACTCTGCGTCATCAAACCGGCACTCTTCCGCTCATGATATACCCACTGCTCCTTCACTGCGTCTGGGGCAATCAACGCAGAGAACGGCCAGTCTGGGCCACCGACACCTTGTAGTAAGTGCTGCCCAATTACACGCCGCGCGATGTCTGGATGACCGATTCGTAAGAGCTCAGGAATACCGCTGACGCGCTCGACCTGCAGCAAGCGTCGCATTGCAGCAGCTAGTGTTGATCGATCTTGGCCATCTGCGCCGACCAGCAGATAACCAGCCTCCTGTACAGCCTGCTCTTCTAAAAAGCGACTAAGAACTGGATCATTGGGGTGGTCCAAGTAAACCAACCAAGGTGACTTAGATTTGACCTGCTCCCATGACGTGCCGGTATATAGCCAATCGGCATCCAACTTGTCCTGCGCCCATTGGTAAACCTTAACCGGAAGATTATCGATAGCGATACCATCCAGAACCAGCGCGACCTGGCCATCTTCAGGCCATGCCCAGGCTCCACCAAACAATCCTTTTTCAAATGACCAACGTTTGCCTGTCACGATACGCCCCTGCTGCCTTTAGGTGGTTCTTCGCAGACGGGCGTTAACGCAGCTCCTTTTTCCAAAGCCGCCTGTTGAGAGGCAGGATTGATTGAATGGCCTATGGGCCGCTCATCCACCTCAGCCAACTCAACCGGTGCCACAGTTTCGCCGGTATCCTTCAACAGGCTTTGTGGCAACGCCGATACCAGCGACGCTTGCCCCGAACCACTCCCAGCACTCCCCCCAGAATTAATCTTAATCCCCGGCCCACTCAACGTAACCCCGCTAGGATCCAGCTTAATAAAGCTACCGCCACCAGAAATAGTAATCTCGGCGCCGGCATCCAGCACCACTTTGGCACCGGCTTTGTGGTGCACTTCACTCCCAGCTTCGCAAAGTGTCGCGCTGCCGGATTTCTGGTGCAGAGTGCCGCCGATGGTCTGGCTGCAGTCGGCTCCGATGGTTTGGCGCTTTTCGCCATCCACGG
>JAKDUK010000116.1 GCA_030457765.1 Marinobacter sp.
GTCAGCGTGCGCCAGGGAATCAGCTCGTGCACGTTGGTGTAGCCGGCGTTGTAAGACACGTGATCGTCTTCCAGGCCAGACCAAGTCGGGCTTGAGATAATCTTGCGTGGCTGCTCCACTATGTCGCGGAAGCGAATCGCTTCGTGCTCCTTACCCACCGCCAGGTGGCTGTGATCCAGCCCCGTGAACTCCGACAGCGCACCCCAGGCTTTTACCGCTACGTGGCCGTTGGTTTCTGGCGCCAGAGTTAGGATCACTTCTGCAGCATCAATCGCACTTTCAATCTTCGGGCGGCCTGCGTTAGCGCCATCAATGTGTTTGTAGTTCAGATCACCGAGGAATTTCACTTCATCTTCGGTGTTCCAGTTAATGCCCTTACCGCCGTTGCCCAACTTGTCCATCAGCGGCCCAAGGGAGGTGAAGCGAGCATAAGTATTCGGATAATCACGCTCTACGGTCAAAAAGTTCGGGGCTGTCTTGCCTGGAATCAGCTCACATTCGCCTTTTTTCCAGTCTTTTACATCAAACGGCTGGCCCAACTCAGCTGGTGCGTCGTGCATCAGCGGCAGGGTGACCACGTCTTTCTCAACGCCCAGGTGACCTTCCGACGCTTTCGAGAAGGATTTGGCGATACCCTTGTAGATTTCCCAGTCACTGCGAGATTCCCACGCGGGGTCTGTGGCAGCTGTGAGTGGGTGAATGAACGGGTGCATGTCTGACGTATTCAAGTCGTTCTTCTCGTACCAGGTAGCGGTCGGCAGAACTATGTCTGAATACAGGCAGGTGGTGGACATGCGGAAGTCGAGAGTCACCAGCAGGTCGAGCTTGCCTTCCGGCGCCTCGTCGTGCCATTTCACTTCCTCGGGCTTGGCTTCCCCGGCGTGTCCCAGATCTTTGCCTTGCAAGCCGCTGGTGGTGCCCAGCAGGTACTTGAGCATGTACTCATGCCCCTTACCGGAAGAGCCTAGCAGGTTGGAGCGCCAGATAAACATGTTGCGTGGGTGGTTCTCCGGGGCTTCCGGATCTTCCGAGGCAAATGCCAGCGAGCCGTCCTTCATAGACTGAGTAACATACTCGGGCACGTCCATGCCGGCTTTTTCAGCTTCTGCTGCAATACCCAGAGGGTTGCGGTTGAGCTGCGGCGCGGATGGCAACCAACCCATGCGCTCTGCGCGCACGTTGTAGTCAATCAAACTGCCACCGAATTTTGATTTATCTGCCAGTGGCGACAGAAGCTCGTCAACACCCAGCTTCTCATAGCGCCACTGCCCGGAGTTAGCGTAGAAGAACGAGGTTCCGTTCATCTGCCGTGGTGGGCGCTGCCAATCCAGACCAAACGCCAGCGGCTGCCAGCCTGTCTGCGGGCGCAGCTTTTCCTGGCCTACATAGTGAGACCAGCCGCCACCGCTTTGGCCAATACAGCCACACATAACCAGCATGTTGATCAGCGCGCGGTAGTTCATGTCCATGTGGTACCAGTGGTTCATACCGGCACCCACAATAATCATGGAGCGACCCTTGGTTTTATGGGCCGTTTCGGCAAACTCACGGGCAATACGGGTTACTTTATCAGCAGGCACACCGGTGATTTTTTCCTGCCAGGCGGGCGTGTACGGCTTAACTTGATCGTAGGCAGTGGCGCCATCGTCGTCACCCAGGCCACGGCTAATGCCGTAGTTTGCGATCATCAGGTCGTACACGGTGACCACAAGCGTTTCACCGCCGTCAGCCAGCTCTACTTTGCGGCTGCCCAGCTTGTGAGTCAGAGTGTCGCTGATTTCAACCGACTTGAAGTGATCGTGCTTAACGCCACCAAAGTAAGGGAAGGCAACGTCGACCACTTCGTCGTGTTTTTCAACCATCGACAACTGCAGGTTCACCTCTTCAGCTTTCGCAGTCTGCTTCAGGTTCCACTTGCCCTTTTCACCCCAGCGGTAACCAATGGAGCCATTAGGCGCGGTCAGCTGGTTGGTGGTTTCATCAATAGCAATGGTTTTCCATTCCGGGTTGTTCTCTTCACCCAAACCGTCTACCAGATCACTGGCGCGCAGGAATCGGCCAGGTACGTATCGGCCGTCTTCCATTTTGTCCAGCTTTACCAGATACGGCATGTCGCTATAACGACGCACGTAATCGGTGAAATATTCGCTGGGATTGTTAACGTGGAACTCTTTCAAGATGACATGGCCCATAGCCATGCCCATAGCCGCATCTGTGCCCTGCTTGGGGTTTAACCATTCGTCTGACAGCTTGGAAACTTCGGCAAAATCTGGTGTAACGGCAACGGTCTTTGTGCCTTTGTAGCGCACTTCGGTAAAGAAGTGGGCGTCCGGAGTACGGGTTTGTGGAACGTTGGAGCCCCAGGCAATGATGTAGCTGGAGTTATACCAGTCTGCGGATTCGGGAACGTCGGTCTGCTCACCCCATACTTGCGGGGAGGCCGGTGGCAAGTCGCAGTACCAGTCGTAGAAGCTCAGACATACCCCACCGATCAGGGACAGGTAGCGGCTGCCGGAGGCGTAAGAAATCATCGACATGGCAGGGATTGGTGAGAAACCAATAATACGATCCGGGCCATGCTTTTTGGCGGTGTAAACGTTAGACGCGCCAATTAATTCGTTCACTTCATCCCAGCTTGACCGCACAAAGCCACCCATACCACGGCGGGGCTTGTACTCGGCAGTTTTCTTGGGATCCTCAACAATGGAGGCCCAGGCTTCAACCGGGTCATTGAACTGCATACGGGCTGCGCGCCAAAGCTTCATCAAATGCTTGCGCATCAACGGGTACTTCAGGCGGTTGGCGCTGTACATGTACCAGGAATAGCTGGCACCCCGAGGACAGCCACGGGGTTCGTGGTTGGGTAGATCCGGGCGGGTGCGGGGGTAGTCGGTTTGCTGGGTTTCCCAGGTAACCAGTCCATTTTTAACGTAAATTTTCCAGCTACAAGAACCGGTGCAGTTTACGCCGTGAGTGGAGCGTACAATTTTGTCGTGTTGCCAGCGTTGGCGGTAGCTGTCTTCCCAGTCGCGATTCACATCGTGGGTTTCGCCGTGGCCGTTCGCGAAGGACTCGCGCTTTTTGCTGAAGTAGCTCAGCTTATCGATCAAATGACTCATGGTCTCTCTCTCCATCAACCCGTCTGCCGGATCGTTTTTCCCGAATTAGAATCATTGTGTGGCAGAACAACCCCAAAATCTGCATGGTTACTACCACATAACTGACCTCTACCACTGAAGGGGTAGAGCACTTATATCCCTGGCTGGAGAAGCGCCTGGCGTTCATACCGACGACTAAAACGGGCAAACATAACCTGGCAAATAAAGAGCAGCAGAAACAAAATCATGAATACGGCACTGCGCACACCCAGCCAGTGATTCACTGCGCCAAAAATAACTGGCAACAAGAAAGCCACAGTGCAAGCGCTAACCAGCAACAGCCCGGCAACAAATGCTGCATTCTGGCGACTTTCAACAATCACTATTCTCTGCAAACTACCCATGGCACACCCAAGCGCCACACCCAACACCACTACGAAAACACCTTCAACGCTCAAAGGCAGGGCATACTCCACCCTGACGGTTGTTTCCACACCTTGAATAAATAGCGTCATGGGCGGGTAGGACAGCGCTACCAGCGCGACTAAACCAACAAACAGTGACCGCCCTACAACCTTCGGGCTGCCGTAGCGGTCCGATAAGCCGCCGCCCAATATCTGAGCCAAAGCACCAGGAATAACAAACCATTGCGCAAGTCTGGCTCCGGATTGAACTTGCAATTCAAACTGTGATGAAAGGTAGTCCGGAAGCCACAATGCCAGAGCAAAAAAGCTTCCTGCGACCAAGCCAAAATAAACACCTAGCTGCCAGGTACCCTGCTCTCTAAGGTGCTCGAAAAGTACTCTGATGGAGGTTTCGGCTTCTGGATCTGCGATCGCATCTTCCGAGTCTGTGAGCAGCAAAAGCAGTGCAAGTACAAGTAGAAGAACAATCAGATAAGCAAGCGGAACGCCATGCCAGGAGAAGGCCTCATGAAACAGAGGCACAAGGTAGTAGGTAAACCCAGCACCGGTAACGCCAGCACCAAACACACCTAGCACAAGGCCGAGACGGTCGTGATGGCAATTACTGGTCACAAATTGCAGTCCTGCGCTGTAGAACCCTCCGGCCAGTCCCAGCCCACCCGCAGCTAAAAGATACCCGTGAAATGTATTCGTAGTCAGCAAGATCACCATGCAAACGGCAAGCCCGGCAAGGCAAATGAGCATAATACGGCGCGCACCAAATTTTCGGGCGGCAAGCCCGGCAGGCACAGCTAGCAGGGCACTAACGGCCATAGGCATGGCAAGCAGAAGGCCAAATTGCAGGTTACTGAGGTTTAACTCGCTCCTAAGATGTATGCCCGCAACAGCGAATAGCGTCCAGCAGCCTGCTGCGATGACAAAGCCCATCACGGCAAGCGGCAGAATTACGGCGAGTGATGCCAGCCGTTCATCCTCCTGATCCGCCTCTGACTTCATTAAGCAATACCCTTAGAAACACCTTTATAAGCTATCCTCCAGTTTCAGCTTTTGCCCTGACGCAGGTCAAAGACTATGATGGCATACCAACCATTGGGGTAACTGACTAACCTCAAGGAGGTATCGAAGCCAGGTGACTGCAAAGACGAGACTTCATGAAATCTAGAAGCCCCCTTGTTAACCGGATTGCCATTGTAGTGTGTGCCGT
>JAKDUK010000008.1 GCA_030457765.1 Marinobacter sp.
ATAATGTATATTATGTTAAATGCAGTATAGAGATTCGTTTAGAATAAACCTTGTGTTTGTGTTATCGCATGCTTAAACGTGCAAGAACCCAATAGTTTTGAGTCCCCGCACGTTAGGGAATGCTTTAGCTTGAGAGCGGCCCGCGCCTCCACAAATAGAACAACACCGGAATCACCAACAGCGCCAAGATTACCGCAGTGATCATGCCACCCACCATCGGCGCTGCGATACGCCCCATCACCTCAGAGCCCGTTCCTGTACCGAGCATTATGGGAACTAGGCCACCAATAATCGCGGCCGCAGTCATCATCACTGGCCGCACTCGCATACCGGCGCCGTGAAGTACCGCATGGCGCAGCGTTTCCCGCCTTGGCGTCAAGCCTTTCTGCTCACAGGTTTCGAGCATTGCCTGATAAGACTGGTTGAGATACACCAGCATGATGACGCCAATCTCCACAGCGACACCAGCTAATGCAATGAAACCAACCCCAACCGCAACCGAGAAGTTATAACCCAACAGATACATTAGCCAAACAGCACCGATCATTGCGAACGGAAGCGTGCCCATGATGATGCCCACTTCCGTAAAATTTCTGAAGTTCAGAAACAACAGGATGATGATAATCGCCAGTGTTAAGGGCACCACGTAGGTCAGCTTTTCTTTCGCGCGGAGCATGTATTCGTATTGGCCCGACCAGGCGATGGAATAGCCCGCGGGCAAGTCCAGTTCTTCCTGCACAACCGCCATTGCCTGCTCCACGTATGTGCCCACGTCAACACCCTCTATATCCACAAAGGACCAACCGTTAAGACGAGCGTTCTCACTTTTGATCGCCGGCGGCCCATCTTCTATTCGAATGTCGGCAACATCCGCCAGTGCAATCCTCTGGCCTGAGGCCGTCACGATGGGAGCTGTTCCAATTTCTCGGGCGAATCCCGATAGTCTTCCGGATAGCGAAGGTTAATGGGGTAACGCTCAAGGCCCTCGATGGTTCTGGAGACATTGATCCCGCCAATCGCAGAGGCAACCACTTGCTGCACGTCCGCGATATTCAAGCCATAGCGCGCAGCGCGTTCACGATTGATATCCACCTTGATATATCGACCACCTGCTACTCGCTCGGAGTAAACCGACGCCGTGCCGGGCACGTCTGCCAGAATTTCCTCCAGGCGTTTTCCGACATTCTGGATAGTGGCCAGATCCGGGCCGGCGATTTTGATGCCTACGGGGGTTTTAATACCCGTTGCCAACATGTCGATGCGGGTGATGATCGGCATTACCCAGGCATTGGTGACACCAGGAAAGCGAATCAGTGTGTTGAGTTCCTGCTTGAGCTTGTCTGTGGTCATGCCCTCGCGCCACTGATCTCGGGGCTTGAGCTGGATGAAAGTCTCAATCATGGTCAAAGGTGCCGGGTCGGTTGCCGTATCCGCGCGCCCTACTTTGCCGAACACGGTTTTCACTTCCGGTACCGTTGCAATCAGTTTGTCCGTCTGCTGAAGTAACTGACGGGCTTTGCCGATTGAGATTCCGGGATAGGTCGTCGGCATGTACATCAAGTCCCCTTCGTCCAGCGGGGGTATGAATTCACTACCGATTTGTGTTGCAGGCCATAGGCCAACAGCCAATATCAATATGGCACCCAGCACAGTCGACAGCGGAAACCTGAGCACCAGTTTCAAGACCGGCATATAGGCACCGACCAACACTCGGTTTATGGGATTCTTATTCTCGGGCAGTACTTTGCCTCGGATAAAATAGCCCATCAGTACCGGAACCAGCGTTACCGCAAGGGCGGCACTGGCAGCCATGGCGTAGGTTTTGGTGAACGCCAATGGCGCGAACATTCGCCCTTCTTGTGCCTCAAGCGCAAACACCGGCACAAAACTGACCGTTATGATCAACAGCGAGAAAAACAGCGCCGGCCCGACTTCAGAGGCCGACTTGGCGACGATCTCCCATCGATTCTCCGGCGTGAGCGGCGTTCGCTCCATATGCTTGTGCATGTTCTCTATCATCACAATGGCCCCATCGATCATGGCGCCGATCGCAATGGCGATACCACCGAGAGACATAATATTGGCGTTGATGCCTTGCCAGTACATGACCGTAAACGCCGCCAGAATGCCCACAGGCAGGCTAATAATCGCCACCAACGAAGAACGGACGTGAAACAGAAAGACCATACACACCAGGCCGACGACCAGAAACTCTTCCAGCAGTTTGAAAAAGAGATTGTCGACGGCTCGTTCAATCAAGCCCGAGCGATCGTAAACTGTGACCACTTCCACGCCGTCGGGCAGGCTCGATTGCAATTCGTCTAGCTTAGCTTTAACACCATTGATCGTTTCCTGAGCGTTTTCACCGAAGCGCATCACCACGATGCCACCAACGGCCTCCCCTTCCCCGTTAAGCTCGGCAATACCGCGCCGCATCTGAGGTCCCACTTCTACACTGGCCACATCCTGAAGCAGAACCGGTGTGCCGTTCACATCCAGGCCCAGCGGAATTACCATCAGGTCTTCCCGGGACTCAATGTAACCTGAGGTACGCACCATGTATTCTGCTTCGGCCATTTCGATAACCGATGCCCCGACTTCCTGATTACCCTGCTGAATTGCTGTTTGGATAAGTGAGAGGGGAATTCCCAATGCGCGGAGCTTTTCCGGGCTGACCTTGACCTGATATTGCTTCACCATGCCGCCGAGCGCAGCTACCTCGGATACACCAGGCACGGTTTGTAATTCGTACTTCAGAAACCAGTCCTGAAGACTGCGCAACTGACTCAGGTCGTTCTGCCCTGTGCGATCAACCAACGCATAGAGATACACCCAGCCAACGCCGGTGGCGTCCGGTCCCAACTGAGGCCGCGCTGAATCAGGCAGGTTGGGTGCCACTTGCGACAGATACTCCAGAACTCTGGAGCGAGCCCAATACATATCGGTATCTTCATCGAAAATCACATAAACGTAGGAGTCCCCGAAAAACGAATAGCCACGTACGGTTTCCGCACCGGGAACCGACAGCATGGCGGTCGTTAGGGGGTAGGTAACCTGGTCTTCGACTACTTGTGGGGCTTGTCCCGGGAAGTTGGTTTTAATGATAACTTGCACATCAGACAGGTCTGGAAGCGCATCGACCGGGGTTTTACTGAGTGAGTACAGGCCCAGCCCGGTTATTAATAAACTCGCCAGCAGTACCAGAAAGCGGTTTCGAATGGACCAATAGATAATCGATTTAATCATCAGTTGGCTCCCTCATGGTTCATATTTCCGTGATCCATGTTTGCGTGATCCACCGAATCAGAGCTCATGGTCGACATACGCAGGAAATCCGAGGTCTTGCTGGATTCAGAATCAATCAGGAACTGGGCAGAGGTAACCACCCTATCGCCTGGCATAACACCGCCAAGAATTTCGGCGTACTGCTCACCAACACGGCCGACCTTCACCGTGACGGATTTGAACGCGCCCCCATCCAACGCCAGCACCAGTCGATCGCTCTGGCCGGTTCGAATAACCGATTCCCGCGGCACCAGCAGTTGCCGGCTGGTACGGGCGCCCTGAATGTTCAACTCTGCAAACATGCCCGGCAGCAAGGTGCCATCGGCGTTGTCAAAACGCATTCTGACCCGGGCCGTACGGGTCTTGGGATTAACCTCCGGATACACATAATCCACCTTCCCGGTCCATTGACGTCCCGGTAAATAGTCCAGCGTCATCACCACGCGATTATCGGATGCCACTGCGGACAACTGGCGTTCAAATACTTCCCCAATAACCCACACCTCATCCAGCGCAGCGATGGAGAGAACTCGATCCCCTGGCTTGATAAACATCCCTTCGCGAACATTAAGGTTGTCGATAACACCAGAGGTGGGCGCGTACACCGTTAAGGTACGCTGCAATTTCCGGGTTTTCGTGATCTGGCGAATCAAGCTTACGGGCACATTGAGCGCCGCCAGGCGCTCCTTGGCGGCATTGACCAAACGCTCATTGCCCCGGTTTAACGCCAGAATTAGCTCATCCTGAGCGTTGACCAGCGTGGGCGAATAGAGTGTGTAGAGTGGCTTGCCCTTCTGCACCGGTTCGCCCTCTGCCTTCACATAGAGCTTCTCAATCCACCCCTCAACCCGCGGATGAACATGAGCCATATCGTCTTCACTGTATTGAACGTACCCCACCGTCGTTATGTCATTAGGCAGCCTGCCTTTGGTAACCGGCCCCGTCCTTACACCCAGGTTGTTAACCACACTCGGTGAAATACGAACCGTGCCCGGGGCGTCCTTAGCTGATCCGCTTTGTTCATAGACAGGGATCAGGTCCATCCCCATGGGCGATTTGCCCGGTTTATCACTTTTGAAATTGGGATCCATGGGCGCTACCCAATGCATCGGTTCTTTACTGACACTGCTTATGGTCTCAACCATCGAAGCCATTGAAGCTTCAGGTGCAAGCCAATAGGTTGCGACTGCTCCGGCCACCCCACCTACTAATAAAAAGCCCAATGGGCGCATAACGTTTGCCATGATTGTTAATCCTGGGAGTTTTTCAGTGAAAACGAGGGGGAGCCAGAGGTACCGGCAATGAGATAGCGATAGGTAGCCAGGTTTTTGGCGCGTTCAGCCGTCATCTGTATAAAATCGACTTGTGTGTTCAGCTCCGCGATGCGCGCCCGTACGGCTTCGGCAAAGTCGCCGTCATCGTTGTTGTAAGCTGAAAGTGCTGCATTGGCCTGCTCCGCCATCTGTGGAAGCAGCGTCTGCTGATAAAGCATGATGCGTTCATCGAGCCGGTTAATTCGGGCACCCGCGGCACGACCTTCGGCTTTTATGCGCCGAACCTGCAGCATCCGGTCCGACTTCGCCGCTTCCACGCGCGCGATTGCCGCACTCACGGTGCGGTCCTGGCGATTGCCGGTAAAAATAGGCAGATCGAACCCGATCCCGATTGAAAACAGATCCGCCCGATCCTGCCCGTTCGGGGCTTGATCCCGATATCCATACTGCGCGGATACCGTCCATTCCGGCTGGTAAGCCTGGCGAGCCAACTGAACATCTATAGAGCCAGCATCAATTAACTGGTCTGTCGCGCGAATTGAAGAGTGAGTGATTACGGAATTATCACTCACACCAAACGCTGTGCTCGGAAGCCTGACTAACAGATTCGGGGGAATACGCTCGCTTACCCGCAAGCGGAACGTGTCAGTACCCACCCACTCTCCCAACTCTTCCTGGGCGGTTTCCATCTGGGCATAAAGCGCCGTTAAGCGGTCATCAAGACGGGTCAACTCCAAAGACGCACGGATGATGTCCTGCTGCCGTGAACCGTTCATCGTTGAGGTGTACCCGGCTTCTGCAACGTCTGCCAACTGCTCAAACAGCCCCCGATTGCTTTCAATCAATCGAACACTCTCTTGAGCTTTCCAAAGCTCAAGCCACAGGTAAGTTACCGATCTAACCACCAGTTTCTGTCGGTTCTCCCGCTGAAACGACTGAGATTCCGCGAGCTCTTTCTTCTTGCCGCGGGCGAGAGACCGACTATCACCACGGGGAAATCGCTGGCTGATCCCAATCGTGGCTTGGGTCATGCCCTCTTGGCCGGTATCGAAGGTATCCGTGGGAAGGTTTGCGGCTCCCAACATGATTCGTGGGTCTGGTAAGGCGCCTGCCGCAACAGACTCGTCGAGTAGCGCGTTTTGCAAATGGATGCTTTGGGCTGACCAGGGGTCTCCTCGAATCGCAATATCAATGGCGTCTTCAAGGGCAAGCCTCGGTTCCGCAGAAACACCGAGACTCGTTAAAAGCAAGACACCTATTAGAGCTGGCTTATATATACGAAGAAAATCATTCAAATTGCATTCTCCACTGAACTTGATATGTAGCGAAGAATCATAGAATTGTTATCTGAACTCAGGCTGAAATTTTAACGCCTATTATGTGATTTTGATCTGAGTCAACTAATCTTAATTGCTGATAAATATCAAAAAAATACATTACTTTTATTTTATAATTTATTTCAGGATCAGTTCAGGAAGGGATGTTTAAATCACCTCATCAACAAACTAACCAGCAGGTGAATTATGAAAAAGTCAATTATATTCTTAGCCGCAATCACTTTATCTTCCGGTGTGTTCGCCGGTAACATGCATGAAAGCAATAGTGACTCTTCGATGGGCAGTGACATGAGCTCAATGCACAGTAAAATGAAATCCATGCACAAAAACATGAACTCGATGCACAGCGGTATGGACGAAAAGATGACGCAATCAGGAATACTAAAAAATAAGGAGATGCAGCGACTTCATGAGGAAATGACGTTGTACGGGTTATCTGAAGTTGGTATGGAAGCACGGCGTAATATGATGGGGCCAAAAGGTAAAGCCTATCATCTAGCGCTGGAGCAGGCGCAAAAAAACACCGCAGGATAACGCCTGCGGCTAAGTTAACTCGCAAAAGCTCAAGGTCCACTGGCACGGCTATTCCGCACGGATGACACCTTGAGTGGCGAGTAGCAAAGCACATAAACCTGAAACGAAACTGAATTACAGTAATATTATCGGTAATTCGGAGCAAGGAGTTCACCATGAAAAAATTTATTATCGCGGCAGCAATAACAACATTGTTTTCTACTATGGCATATGCTAATTCTGGCTTGGCGGATCGAATAAATGAAGCGCGGAGTTATCCTAACAAAGCAATCGAAAAAACAGTGGATTCGAGCAAGTCGAATATGCAGCATAAACAGATACACATGAAAATGAGTAAGTCTGAGATAAAACGACATGAACACATGTCAAAAAAATAGCATTGAATACTATTATCATAAAACCTTAAAATGAAATACAGCCATGTTCAGGAGAACGTGGTTTAAATCACTTGGTTTTGTAATTTAGATATATATTACACAATGGATTATTTATAAGGTAATGTTGTTTCGGCTATTTGTTTAGAAAAATTGGGCACGTATTGCTCTCTGGTAGAATTTATAGCATCATCCAACCTATTCTCGTAACCACTAAACCAAGACTGTTTTCGTACATCCTCCGCACTCCGGATTTGACCTTCTGTAATACTTTTTGATCCAAACTTCTCTGCTGCATCCATAGCTTCATATAACAACATTATAAGAGGACTATCTGACATAAAATCCTCTGGTATCTCTCCGTTTTCGATTGACGCACTTTCATATGCTTTCTGAACGCCCGCGCGCTGGTGCGCATATTCAAAAGAGGTCCCTTTTTCTTCATTGCCTACAGCATCTAAAAATTCTATCCCAGCTTTGAACTTAGACGCCATATTCCCAACAAAAGGGTCGGAAAACTGATCCTTTTCGCTCGTCGGACCGCTGTAAAGACCCATGGCAAGCCCCTGTTGTTGATTCATTTTATTACGAGCTATGGCCTGCTCATCTTTTGTGAACATTTCGCCTTGATTACTTGCAACAGCATAGAGTGCTCGCCTATCAAGCTCACCCAGTAACGAATTTCTGCTTTCTGCAGGTGCGTTATTTGGCGGATATGACTTGCCAATCGATTCCAGACGCTCATAATTATTATCCATACTAGCGCGTGCATCTATCGCAACCTGGCTAAAATCTTTTCCAGCAGAAAAGGTATCACGACCAGGCTCTTTGACACCTAATGCAATATTAGCAGCTGTAAATCCGTCATAAGTCGGCATAAACTGTTCGTAATAGCTAGGGGATTGACCGCCCCTAGACGCCTCTAGTGCTTTTCTGCCAGCATCTGAAATAGTAACGTCGTTATTACTATTTTCAGGGCCAGCACTGTCCTTGATGGGTTTCTCTTCGATTCCAGATCCCGTTTTTTCCAAACTAGCGTATTTATTTTGCACTCCAAGTGACTGGCTGCTTATGGTAGATATCACAACAATGTCCCCACTAAATACCTATACGTGATTTGAACGAACCTTTGCATCAAGGTATGCATCCATCTTTTAAGCGTGGCAGATAATGACACGCATTGCTTGGGCCTTGTCTCCTTTTACAGCGTGATCAGTCCAAAGTCTGCTGGCTTGGCATATCCGATGGGCGCATTCGCACTGATCTGGTCCAACAAAGCGCGCCCGCCATAAGGGAAGTGACGCTCGTAATCAGTGGGATCTATCGGGTTCAGGTCATAGCTTCCGCCTGGTTCGTGCACTTGCAGATAGGAACGAAGATCAACAATATCCCCAAAATTTCCCTGGGATACATCGAATCGGCCGATACCGTTACTCACACCGGCTGGCCCTCGATCCAGCTCCAGCGCCCGAATCATCGTAGAAGCCACCTGGTTGGCCTGATATTCGACATCGGCTACCGAGAATGCCTCTTTGAGCGTCGTGCGCTCGTCAGTTGTTAGAGCATCGCTGCCTTCCGAGAATTCCAATGAACCGTTTGACACCGAAAACCCCCAATCCTTTTCTTGCAGATCGGGTGATAGAGACTCCATTGCCATCTCATAAGTACGCTTGAGACCAGCTGACGCCGTGGCGACACCAGTTGACAACGCCACCATCATCTCATCCAACCTGGCATTGGTCGCCTCATGACTTTCTTGCGGCATCTTGTATATTTTATCAATAACAAAGCCACCGGTATCCAAAGGGTTCTCTTTCGATCCATGGTAAACCACAGATGGCACCTCACTGATCTGAACCCTCGCATCAATTGGCGTTTCGCGGACGATCCTGGCGGAGCCATTCGAGTACACCCCTTGTTGACTTGCCGATTGCGATAGGTGACTGATGTCCATCCTTGTTCCTCCTTCAAAAGACTCTTCTAGTTATCGGAAGCTACCGGAAGAACTTTAGTGAGTCCATCGTCGATGAATCAGCCAAATGATCCAACAAGATGCAGGTGGTATTGTGACCCTCCTTCCAATACCCGGTTACGCCAAAGTGCTGCGGTTATTATCTGAATTCAGGCTTAAAGATTGCCTGATAAGATCCACCCACCGACTGCAATCAATGTCAGGCCGCCAATAATCTCGGCCTTCTGGCCGAACAGTGAACCCACAGCTCGGCCCAACATAACGCCTAACGTAACCATCACGGTTGTGGCGACGCCGATTAGCCCGGCTGCCAGAAATATACTCACCTCTACAAATGCCAAGCTTACACCCACTGCCATTGCATCAATACTGGTGCCAAATGCCGCTATAGCTATTTTTAGAAAAGAATGTCTGGAGGGTTTTTCTATCTCTTCCCTACTTGGATTCAGGCCTTCATAGATCATGTGTAAGCCCAGAGCCACCAATAACGCAAACGCTATCCAATGCCCCCAAGTATCCACATAAGAGGCGGCGACATTACCAATTAACCAACCGATGAGAGGCGTAATGGCCTCAATGGATCCAAAAATGAGGCCCATTCTTAAGGCTTCGAGAAAACGGGGGTTTTTAAGGCTGGCTCCTTTGCCTATGGCTACTGCAAACGCATCAGTAGACATTGAAAAAGCCAATAACAGAAGGGCTATGGGGTTCATTCGGTGTTCTCCGGTCAGGCACTGAGTCCACGACACATCCACACGCCTGACCAATAGGCATGGATATATCGATGGTCTCGCCAACCGAGAGGTGTTCGCACCATGGCATGTGGCCAGGTATGTTGATACGAACTCTTCCGAATACCGGAAGCAGGCTACTCCCCAAAGAGCATTGAAGATAACACAGCGGTGCTGAGGATCAAATTGGAGGGTGCATGTTCTAATCCAGTTTAATCATCCTCATCTGATGGCTTATGCCTTTCAGTGGAATCTCATCAATTATGTCGAGGGGTTCCGGGTCGAGCTCCGGTGGCGAGCCCAACGAGCCAACGCCTACGTCTTTGATGTTTCATCGTGTTACCTTTTGGAAACCTGATACATACATCTATAGGTTGAACATCTTCCTTAGCAGAGGGCTCAAAGTGCAAGACGTGATCCAGGGCAGCGAACGAACAAGCAATACCCACGCAGACCAACTCAACCAGCAGTGCTACTGCATCACCCTTGACCGCGAAGCTCTCACTGAGAGCCTCCGGGCTCAATTTTTGAGCGCTGAAAGTGAACTATCGGCGGTTCCTGAACTTCACCATCTTTTTTCAAACACCCCGGTTTTCGTTCCCCGCGCTGATATCGAGACGATGGAGCGTATTGTTCAGGCGATCGAATCAGTTGCCGAGGTTCCGCCTTATCAGGAACGCGTCCTGTCTTGGGCGCCGGAAATTGCGCGCTTCAATCCTGGCCCCATAGGGGCTTTCATGGGTTACGATTTTCACTTGGGCCCAGATGGCCCTCAGTTAATCGAGATCAATACCAATGCCGGCGGCGCGTTTTTGAACACGGTGCTGGCTCGGGCTCAACATCGATGCTGTGACCCATCTCAACAGACCGCAGAAACCAAGCAGGCGCTGGATGGATTTGAAGACGCGGTGTTTGACATGTTCGAACAGGAATGGCAAAGGCAACGCACTGATTCGATACCCAGCCGCTTGGCCATTGTGGACGAGTCACCGGAAACCCAATTTATGTTTCCCGAATTCCAGTTGGCCCAACAGCTACTCCAGGCCCGGGGCATTGATACCCTGATACTCGACCCATCGGAGTTGGAGTATGTCGATGGTGCGCTAACGGCAGAGGGTAAGCCCATCGATATGGTGTACAACCGGCTGGTGGACTTCGCGCTAGACGCCCCGGCTAATGACGCGCTAAGACAGGCCTACCTCGACGGCGCGGTGGTAGTAACACCTAACCCTCGTGCCCATGCGCTCATGGCCGACAAGCGAAACCTGATTCTACTGTCAGACTCCCAGACCCTGCGCGACTGGGGGCTGAATGAAGATGAGGCTGGATATCTCAAGAGTGCAGTACCGAAAACCCGTCTGGTTTCAGCAAGCGACGCAGCAGAACTATGGAGTGCCCGACGGGAACTTTTCTTCAAGCCGGTTGCCGGCCATGGAAGCAAGGGCGTGTACCGAGGCAACAAGTTGACCCGGCGTGTTTTCGACAACATTCTGCACGGCGACTATATCGCGCAGAACTTCGTTCCTGCGGGCGAACGAGCCATGAGAGTTGACGGCACTGTGACCACCAGAAAAGTCGATATTCGCCTTTACACCTACAGCGGAAAACCTTTGCTTTCCGCTGCGCGTGTCTACCAGGGCCAGACCACCAACTTCCGCACGCCTGGCGGTGGTTTTGCGCCTGTATTCCAGGTGTAAAGGTTCGCCCCACAGCCATTTTGTTCAGCGCAATGCGCCACTACCCTTCACAGACTAACCTAATGAAAAGTGGCTTTGGCTTGGGTGTTCATGGCGCTTTGTTATCACGGCTGTCCCGTGAAGCAGCCGCGAGTCTGCGCCACTGTCCCCAGCGAGGGATGAACATTGGTACCTGCTGTTGATAGACGAGGTATTCTTCACCAAACTGCTTTAGAACTTGCTGTTCCTCGCGGCGAGCCAGCCATGTGTAAACAAGCACGATCACGGGAAACAAACCGATTGAGAAAAGCGTTGGCCAATGCACCACACCTTCGCCGAACAGAGCAATAAATAGTCCCGTATACTGCGGATGCCGCACATAGGCATACAACCCATCTGTCACCAGACGATTTTCCCCGCGAGCCTTATGAACCTGGCGCCACCCTTGAATGAAAAGCCCTATCCCGGTAAAGGCAAGCGCATAACCAAGCAGCATGGAGATCATCATGCCGGTTTCGCCGAGCCCGACCAGGGTCGACCATAAGCTGGCGCTGATATACTCGCTGTCCAAACCGAAAAAGCGCACCAACAGATAGATAGTGAGCGGAAAGCCGTACATTTCGGCATAAAGTGCAATTATAAAGGCCTGCACCACCCCAGCACCGGCCCACTCCCGCCAGTTCTTCGGCGCGAAATAACGATAAAAGAACCAGGACACTAATACGATAACGATCAGTGTGATGCCCCAGGCTCCAGCATGGTTGAATGATTCATTCATGGTTTGATCTACCTGTATTGCAGACGAGGCTACCCGGCCGGCAATTTCTATTAAGCTTTCGCCGCGTTTACAGTGTTAATAGGCTGACATCTCGACCAACCAATCAGTGCAAGCCCACCAATGATCATTGGCAGGGTTAACAACTGCCCCATGGTCACCCAGTCAAACGCAATGAACCCTAGCTGCGAGTCAGGGAGGCGTACAAACTCGACAGAAAAACGGAAAACCCCGTAGAGCAACAAGAACAGGCCGGACGTTGTGCCATTTTGGTGAGGACGACGCGAGAACCACCACAGCACACCGAACAACACGACACCTTCCAGTGCAAATTCGTACAGTGACGACGGGTGGCGTGGCGCCGGCCCCATATTCGGGAACACCATGGCCCAGGGTACATCGCTGACTCGCCCCGGAAGCTCGTAATTGATAAAGTTGCCAATACGCCCTGCCCCGAGGCCAATTGGCACCAGTGGTGCGATAAAGTCCGTTAGCTGAAAAAAATGTAAGTGTTGTTTGCGGGCGAAAACCAAAGCTGCGACCAATACCCCGACAAAGCCGCCATGAAAACTCATGCCGCCTTCCCATATTTTGAATAACCAAAGCGGATTGTCGGCCAGCTTGTCTAAGCCGTAGAACAGCGCATACCCCAGCCGACCTCCCAGTATGACGCCCATCACACAGTAGAAAATCAACGTTTCAACTGCATCGGCGCTCAGCCCCAACCGATGAGCTCGGCGACGTGCCAGCCACCAAGCAGCTAGAAAGCCAACCAGATACATCAGGCCGTACCAATGGATTTGCAACGGGCCCAATGAAATCGCTATCGGATCGATTTTTGGATAGTTAAGCATGGGTTTTGCGATTCCTGCGCGTAAAATTCGTAGGTTTGTGTATTAGCGATATTAATTGATCGCGCAATATCCGGGCACAGGCCCTACAAATCGTCCATCCGCCCAATCTGACGAGCCAGGCGTTTGGATTCGTTTAGTTCCATCGCCAATAGTGACTCCATCAACTCTTTCACTTTAGGAATTTCGGCTTTCTCGACCAGTGTTTGGTATAGATCAGTAATCTGGTCATGAAAGTCGAATACCTCTCGGCAGATCCCGTTAAAATCAAGTTTTGCATAGGGCTCATTACAGGTTCGGTGGGTTTTAATGGGATGATGGGACAGGTAGTCATAGACCCTCGTTTCCAAGGCATTGGTGTCGGCCTGGCGTTCAAATTCGTTCACAATACGTTCAATTTCAGACTCGTGAGATGCGAGGTAGTCCAGAAGTGCCTGAGCCCTTTCTTCCTCATTCCGTGTCGCACAGTGGGAGAGGCAGCGCGCCAAGTGTCCATGAAGATCACGTGTCCAGCCGATCAGTTCCTTAAATGTTTTAATCTCCATTTGGATGCACCTGTGATGAGTGTTGTCTGAAGGCGTATTAAATCACAACGACCTGAATTCATACTGAAATTAGTGACTACAGCCCACTCCTTTCAAACCAGGCATCGTAAATGCGCTTATCCCATTTACTCTGGAAGAACGCGATGGCGGCTTTCTGGTCGTCCTTGGAGAGTTCATCTCCGAAGGCTGGCATTTGCCCGCCCATGGGAGCACCACCTTGATTAATTGTGCCCATCAACATATCGAATGGATGGTGCCAGCCATGCCCTGTTCCATTAAGTGGCGGCGGCGGATAGGAGCCATCCTCTAGCCGTTTCCGCCAATTGAAGGCACCTTGGGCGTTGGCGCCGTGACAGCTTGCGCAGTTGTCGTCGAATACCTTTGATCCACGCTCGACTTGCGCCTGGGTATACCAGCGACCATCCACCGTTCCGTCACTACAGCCGGCGATCAATCCGATCAAAAGAACGCCCAGTGATACCTTTACCCTTTGCTTCATTTTTTTTGTACCTTAGTTTTTTTGGACACCACAATCCGTGCTTAATTCAGCTTAGTCATCCTTAAGCGCAGTGCGTTAGCAATGACACTTACCGAAGATAGCGACATCGCCGCAGCTGCAAAAATAGGTGATAAAAGAATGCCCGCAACCGGATAAAGCACGCCGGCGGCAATGGGTATGCCGGCCGCGTTATAAACGAAGGCAAAAAACAGGTTTTGACGGATGTTGCGCATCGTGGCGATCGACAAATGACGCGCCTCCACAATGCCCATCAGATCTCCACGTAGGAGGGTAATGCCCGCACTTTCAATGGCCACATCCGTACCCGTGCCCATAGCAACGCCCACATCGGCCGTAGCCAGTGCTGGGGCATCGTTCACACCATCCCCGGCCATCGCGACAACCCGCCCTTCGTCTTTAAGTCGCTGGACGACCTTGGCTTTGTCTTCAGGCAGCACTTCCGCCTCCACTTCATCAATGTGGAGTTTGCGGGCAACGGCTTCGGCGGATGTCTGGTTGTCTCCTGTTAGCATGACCACACGAATGCCGTCCTTCTGCAGCGCGGTAATAGCCGCTTCAGTGGTTTCTTTGATCGGGTCAGCAATAGCGATCAAACCACATATCTGGTTTTCCACCGCCGCGAATATTACCGTTGCGCCGTCCTGGCGAAGCTGGTCAGCGTCTTCCTCAAAGGCGGAGGTATCGACGTTTTGTGACTCCATCAACAACCGATTGCCAAGCAGGACCGATTTTCCGTCGATCTTGCCGGTGACACCTTTACCGTTAGGCGAGTCGAAATCTTCGGCGTCTGGCACCGTCAGTTCCATGGTTTTGGCTTTGTCGAGAATGGCATGGGCCAACGGATGCTCGCTGCCCTTCTCCAGGCCGCCGGCATAGCGCATCAAGTCTTCTTCACTGAAGCCGTTTGCGGGAACCAGCTTCGTCACCTGAGGTTTGCCTTCGGTCAGCGTGCCGGTTTTATCGACCACCACCGTATCGACTTTCTCCATACGCTCAAGCGCTTCTGCGTCCCGGATCAACACGCCGTTCTGAGCGCCCCGCCCTACGCCAACCATGATCGACATGGGCGTCGCCAAGCCAAGCGCACATGGGCAGGCAATAATCAGCACACTCACCGCTGCAATGAGGCCATAGGCCATTGGAGGCGTGGGCCCGACGACTGACCAGACAATAAAGGCAATAACGGCGATAACGATGACTACCGGAACAAACCAGCCGGCCACTTTGTCGGCCAGCCCCTGAATTGGTGCACGGCTGCGCTGGGCACTGGCCACCATCTGCACGATCTGCGAAAGCATGGTGTCGCGCCCTACTTTGTCAGCTCGCATAATGAAGCTGCCTTGCTGGTTCATGCTGCCACCAATCACTTGATCGCCGGTCTTCTTGCTAAGCGCTAGTGGCTCACCGGTTACCAGAGATTCGTCGATGTTGGAGCGGCCTTCCAGAATCTCTCCGTCCAAGGGTACTTTGTCGCCAGGGCGTACGCGCAAACGATCACCAACCTTGACCTGATCGAGAGAGACGTCAGATTCGTCTCCTTCGTCGTCCAGCTTTCTTGCGGTAGCTGGGGCCAGATCCAACAGAGCTTTTATGGCACCAGAGGTTTTCTCTCTGGCACGGAGTTCTAACACTTGTCCAAGCAACACCAGCACCACAATGACCGCCGCTGCCTCGAAATACACGGCTACTGAACCATCTGCCTGGCGGAACGCATCGGGGAAAATCTGTGGAGCCAACGTGGCGACAAGGCTATAAATCAACGCAACGCCGGTACCAATGGCAATCAACGTGAACATATTCAGGTGGCGATTGACGACTGATTTCCAGCCGCGAACAAAGAATGGCAAACCGCACCAAGCTACTACAGGTGTTGCCAGCACTAACTGAATCCAGTTCAAGGCTTGTGGCGATACCATGTGATCAAGGCCAATGAAGTGCCCGGTCATTTCGATGACAAATACGGGGAGTGCAAGACACAGGGCAATCCAGAACCGACGAGTCATGTCCGTAAGCTCTTCCGACGGGCCATCGTCGAGGGTTACTTGTTCCGGCTCCAGCCCCATGCCGCAGATTGGGCAATCGCCAGGGCCCTGTTGACGAATTTCTGGGTGCATCGGGCAGGTGTACATGGTGCCGGGGGCGACTGGTTTAACAGGCTCTTGCTCCTCCCCGAGGTATTTATCTGGGCTCTCATCAAACTTGGATTGGCATCGAGCGGAGCAGAAATACTGGGTTTTACCAGCATGCTTACTGCGATGCTCGGCGGTATGAGGGTCTACTGACATCCCACAAACCGGGTCTTTTACCGCGTGCTCATCGTGATGTGCATGCTGATGTTCACTCATTTCGTGCTCCTGCTTTATCTGCCGGCCAGTTCGCAAACGCAACGAAGTACAGAAGAATCAGGTTCACCATTGGAATAAGAATGAGAATTCCCATCCAGCCCGGAAAACCGGTGCGCTGGCAGATTCGCCACGCAGGTATAACCACCACAATGGCAATAACCAGCATCCACAGCCAATGTCCGGCCCACATGGTGTTACCAAACATATGCCCTTCCATCATGAACTTACCCTCCAATTTACATGTTGAATATTAGTGATGGTGTGCATGGGATTCATCATTTTCCATAGCCTTTCTTCTGGCAGACGATTTAAGGAATAGCTGCTCGGCAACCGCAATGACAATCATGGTGACAACCGCTACACCAATCACGAATGGGTCCGTGTTCAGTTTCACCCAGACAAAGCCGCCCAGAATCGCCAGATCCAGAACAATCGCCACGACTGGCACCCACCTTGTAGCCTTCACGTCCCGGTACAGATAGCGCAGTACGCCCCAATGAATTGAAATATCCATAACCAGATAAAAGATGATGCCCAGAGCGGCAATTCTTGAGAGGTCAAAAAAGGCGGTCAAAACCAAGCCCAGCACCACGGTGTAAACAAGTGTGTGTTTCTGGATACTGCCAGGCATCCCGAAATGGCTGTGGGGGACCAGTTTCATTTCGGTCAACATGGCCAGCATGCGGGAGACGGCAAAAATACTGGCGAGGATGCCTCCAGCGGTGGCCATCATGGCGATCGCCACGGTGAACCACAGACCGTAATCACCCAATGCCGGGCGCGCTGCAGCAGCCAGTGAGTAGTCTTGGGTCTCAATGATTTCGGCGAGGGATAAATTGCTTGCAACGGCGAAGCCCACCAGTGTGTAGAGAACCACGCAAGCGGCAATGGAGATCACAATGGCGCGGCCTACGTTGCGGTGCGGGTCTTTCACCTCGGAGCCACTGTTGGTGATGGTGGTAAAGCCCTTAAAGGCCAATATGCCCAGAGCCGTTGCACCAAGGAAATTGCCGAAGACGCCAGTCTCACCACTGCTGGAAAAATCAACCGCAAGGCTATCGGCCAGCCATACGCCCACCAACCCAAAAACCAGAATGCCGCCAATTTTGAGAATTCCAATAAACGAAGCGACGCCCTGAATCCAACGGTTGCCAGCTAAGTTGATCACGAACGCCGCCAAAATAAGCAATACGCCCAGTATAGGCACCATGCGCCCGCCTTCATCGCCGCCGAACAGCTGCATGGTGTAGGACCCAAACGTGCGGGCCAGGAAGCTCTGGGCAATCACCATCGAGAAATACATCAGCAAGGCATTAAATCCCGTGGCCAAGCGATCGCCGTACGCCTTATGCAAATACATGCCAATGCCGCCTGCTGATGGGTAGGCGTTGGAGATTTTGATATAGGAATAGGAACTGAAGGAAACAACGATTGCAGCAGCCAAAAAGGCCAACGGAAATAATGCGCCTGCCATTTGAGCCATTTGCCCGGTAAGCGCAAATATACCGGCGCCAATCATCACACCGGTGCCCAGCATGACTGTTCCGGATAGAGTCAGGCTACCTTCCTTGTAGCGAGAAGTTCTGTCTTGCTCCCTGCTCATTTAACCTCCTGTTATTTTTTCATTGGTGGGATTTTCGAACAGCAAAAGGGATCGAGATTGGCATTTGCCCGAACGTTTTCATCGCTGAAACGGTAGTGCGCAAGCTTTCGGCGCGCCCACCAACCACTCTCCAAGTGCCCCCCGCGTGCTTCAATAAGCTCAATCAGGGCGTCGGTAGACCAATGCGTACCATCAAATGTGACAATGAGCTTGCCTCCCGGTTTACCCTCGGCAAAATCGATGCACGGGTGATGATTCAGCTCCTGGATGAAGTCCTTCCACTGAGTCTCAGTAAGGCCTCCAACTGCCAGTTTGCGTCGTAGCAGAAATTGCTCTTGGTTTGTTGCTTTATGGGCTTTGGCCATGGCCTTGCACCTTTCAGCTGGTTTATCCAGCCCCTATCACAACACCCCAAACTGAACTGATACTGAAAATCGGTGAGCAACGCCGGTTTTTAAATGGCTATTTGATATGAATCAAAAATTGCGCCCGTGAGTTAGGGCTGAATTATCCCCAACTGCCTGTTAGCGGCATCGCGAATCTCCCGGTAACGATCAGGATTGCCTATCAATGTATCCAGATCATCCTCTGGAAAAATCTCATTTTTCTTGTTCTTGGCTTCCTCTTTAGAAAAGATCGACGGTATCAATTGTTCTAGGCAGCGCAACATAACCTCGGGCGAAACCGACGCCCCTGGTGATGCCCCAAGTAAGGTCCCGTAAGTTTTGTCCTTGGATACAAGGATTTCTGTGCCCATCTGCAAACCACGGTCTTTGATAATTTGCACTCGCTGGCCGGCTTGAATCGGTTTCCAGTCAAATCGTTTACTCAAGCCCGGAGCAAAGCTATCAAGCTCCTCGAACATGCTTTTTTCGCCTTTGAAGGTCTCTGAAACCAGGTATTTAACCAGAGGGAAATTCTCTAAGGCGACATTCAGCAAGCCCGGGATATCATGCGGGCGAATGGATTTGAGGTAGTCAAAAAAGCCACGGCCTCTCTCGAGAAGAGGTTTGAATGAGGCGAAAGGACCAAACAATAAGTAATACTTACCGTCAACCAGCCGTAAGTCTAAATGCGGCACGGACATGGGAGGCGCGCCCACTTTCGCTCTGCCATAGGTTTTGGCCCGGTAATACTCGGCTTGCGCTTCACTGATCGGCGCCCGGAGAAAACGCCCGCCCACAGGAAAACCAGTGAAGCGGTTCCGAAACGGTAAGTGGCTTTTCTTCAAAAGCGGAAAGGCGCCCCCACCGGCACCGACAAAAAGCACATCCGCTTTGTACTGAACCGGTTTCCCCTTGTGTTCAGCCTCGATCACCCACCGCTCGGTTGGGCTCCTGTGCACGCGTTTAACGTGGGTGTCATACTCAAACTTCACGCCCAGGCTCTCGTTTGCATACGCCGCCATTTGCGTCGTTAAAGCACCAAAATTAACGTCTGTACCTGTCTCAACCGCGGTCGCCGCCATTTTTTCATGGCGTGGGCGCTCGTCCATGGTGTAGGGAATCCAGCTTTTGATTTCATCAAAATCTTCTGAGTAACGCATGTGCTCAAAAAAATGATGGGCCGACATTTCCTTGAACCGTAACCGTAGTTCTTCAATAGCGAATTCGGAAACAATGGTGCAATGTTTGGTTTGATTAATAAACGTTTTAGGGTCTTTAATTGCCCCTTTTCTGATCAAATGAGCCCAAAATTGCTTGGCAATGTTGAACTGGGCATGAATCTTATAAGCTTTTTCAATAGAAATGGCCTCTCCATCCACGGGAGTATAGTTAAGCTCACAGTTTGCTTCATGCCCCGTGCCGGCGTTCCAGAATGGAGAGGAATTTCCTGCGCCAGCACTGTCCAATCTCTCTAAAATAGTGATATCCAGATCTGGTGCCATCTCTTTTGCCAGGGTGGCAAAAGTGGTTCCCATAATCCCCGCGCCTATGATAACTACGTTCATAAAGTCTACCCGCCAGCGTCAAATTTCAGACATTCATCAAACGTTACTCAAAGTCAGCTTAGTTGGTTACCGACAGGAAGACGCCGGATTCTTTTTCCTGTGGCAGCGTAGATGGCATTGCACAATGCTGGAGCAACCGGCGGTAGGCCAGGTTCGCCCACACCGCCCATGGCATCGTTGGGGTTGTCGATCAAATGCACCCGGACCACCTTTGGCGCATCGGGCATTCGGGGGATCAGGTAGCTGTCGAAGTTATCCTGCTGGGCGACGCCATCCTTGAACGTCACCTCGCTTTGCAGGGCGACACCGATGCCCATCACGCAGGAACCTTCCATTTGTGATCGGATTCGTTCCGGATTGGCTTGGGGGCCACAATCGAACGCAATGTCCGCTCGATGAATGGTTAATTCACCCTGGTCGCCCACTTCCACGTCGAAAACGATGGCGGTGTAGGAGACAAAGCTGTTGTGGAAAGCCAGGCCCAAACCACGCCCCTTAGCTGTCTCACGACCCCAGCCAGCCTCTTTAGTGGCGCGCTCAATCACCCGGCGCATCCGGGCCACATCTATCGGGTGCTTGTCCGGATCTTCACCGTAGTTCCAGCCATCGCCAACGGTCAGGTTATGAATTTCCCGGTCTGGCCCAAGTAGATCCAGAACATAATCCCGGTGGTCTTTACCGGCCGCCACTGCCATTTCGTGGGCAAAACTCTGGATGGCCCAAGCGTGGGGCAAGTTGTAAACCGAACGGAACCAGCCGATACGCACATGAGCCGGTGCGGGTGGATTTTCCAGCCGAATAGCGGCGATATTGAATGGCATGGTGTTGAAGCCCATGCCCTGTTCGAATTCCGCTATATGCTTGGGGTCCGGAGCAAAGAGCGATGTAATGCTGGGAGACAGAGTTCGGTGGCGCCAGCTGGTCGCCTTGCCCTCTCCATCCAGGCCCGCCTCCAGATGGTCAACGGAGACCGTATGGAAGTAAGTATGGCTGATATCGTCCTCGCGGGACCACTGCAGTTTGATCGGCTGCCCCTCGAATTCCTTCGCAACTAAGGCTGCCTCCATCACAAAATCCGGTTTCGACTTGCGGCCGAAACCACCGCCGAGCAGTGTTTGATGAAGGGTTACATTTTCCAGGTCCATCTCTAGTATCGCCGCGATGCCATCCCGGGCTGCCTTTGGATGTTGAACTGGAGCCCAAGCCTCGGCCTTACCGTTCTTAATCATCACCACCGCGACTGGGGGCTCCATGGGGGCCTGAGCCATATGGGGCATATAGTAAGTTGCGGACACACGCGTTTCGGCCACTTGCAGAGCGGCCTCGACATCGCCAGATTGACGGATAACTTTCCCGGGGGATTGTGCCGCCTTTTCCAGGGATTCCCGAAAAGCGTCGGTGGTGTAATCGGCGTTTTTACCGGCTGGAGCATTGTCCCATTCGATCTTCAAGGCTCTGCGACCTTCCATGGCGGCCCAGGTATTGGTAGCCACCACGGCAACGCCACCCAGCGGGTTGAATGCCGCTGGCTGGCGAGAGCCTTTAATGTGGATCACTTTTTTGACGCCGGCAACTTTCAGCGCATCGCTGTCATCGACGTTTTTCACTTTGGCGCCGTAGACTGGCGGGCGCGCCACCACTGCGTAGAGCGTGTTCTCCAGGTCTATATCGGCGCCAAAAATTGCCTTTCCGGAGACAATGTCTTCACCATCAATGGCCTTGGGGTGGGCGGATTTCAGTTCACCGTTGATCAGCCCGGATTCCTTGCCAATAAAGCGCAGCTCACTGTCGGATTTCAGAACCAGGTCATGGCGACCAGGGACATCCAGTTCCCGCGCGGCTTCTGCGAGGTCTCCAAAGCCGAGCTCTCGGTCTGTGGCTGGGTGAACCACCCTGTGGACCTCAGCGCGCACCTCGTGCACCGGCACACCCCATTGATTGGCAGCGGCCTGCTCAAGCATCAGCCTGGCGGCGGCGGCAGCACGGCGCATGGGCTGATACCAATGACGCATGCTGCGAGAGCCATCGGTATTCTGGTTGCCGTACTTACCCTGGTCCCCTTCTGCCTGCCGCACCCGAACCTGATCCCAGTCTGCGCCCAGCTCGTCGGCAGCAACCATAACCAGGCTCGTGCGAATACCCTGCCCCATTTCGGCACGATTGTTGACAATCGTAACCAATCCGCCGGAATCGATGTGGATAAACACATTCGGGTTATCAATCCACCCACCAGGCATGGCGCCAGCGCCAAACTGGGCCTGTTCATTGGCCAGCCCCAGATCCCAGCGCGCAGCCAGCAGGAGCGCAGAGCCCCCGGCCAATCCTTTTAAAAGGCCGCGGCGGCTAACGTTGGCGAGTAACAGTGTATCGTCTGATCGGCTCATGAGCTGGCCTCCTGCTTGTCTGCGGCCCGTTCAATGGCCGCCAGGATGCGATTGTAGGTGCCACACCGGCATAGGTTGCCCGCCATGGCATCAACAATTTCCTGGGTTTCCGGTGCTGGGGTTTTCTTTAACAGCGCCGTGGCGTTCATGATCTGACCACTCTGGCAATAACCGCATTGAGCCACCCCCAGGTCGAGCCAGGCCTGTTGGACTTTCTGGCCAACAGGATCTTCCGCCATGGCCTCAATGGTTGTAATCTCACCCTTGGCGGCAGAGACCGGTGTAACACAGGACCGTATCGCAACCCCGTTCAGGTGAACAGTACAGGCACCGCACTGAGAAATGCCGCACCCAAACTTGGTGCCTTTCATGCCCACCACATCTCGAATGGCCCAAAGCAACGGCATGTTATCGGGAACGTCCAGCTCGTGCTGTTTTCCGTTTATGGTCAGGGCGATCATTGGTCTCTCCGTTGGTCTGCGGTTTAGGCCACACAGTCATTTATGGAATGGCTTTGAACTTAGCAGCTATGAGGAATTGTCACCAACCCGAATCAGAAGGAGATTCTTGCCCCCACCACCGCAAACCAGTCTTCTACATTGCCGCCACCAGCCTCAGAGAAGTCGGCGGTGTCGCCATACTTGCGCTCATGAACGACACCAATATAGGGAGAGAAAGCTCGATCAATAAGATCATAGCTCAACCGCAACCCGGTTTCTGTCGATACCAGGCCCTTACCTACACCTATTTCCCGATCTTCACTGAACGCCACCGTCGCATCCAGGGTAGCCGAGAGGATCCAGTAGTTGGTTAACAGCAACTCATACTCCGCATCCAGTTCGGTAGACGTATCGCCATCCTTACTGACGTAAAAGTTGGCATCAATCTCAAACCACTGAGGCGCCAGGCCCGAGACGCCGAGCACAGCATAGGTTCGGTCTGGCCCTTCCGGTGTGTCTATCCGAATGCCGGCTTTTGCGTCGAAGAACTTGGATATCGGGATTTGACCCACCAACTGATTTTCCAGTGATTCGTAGGCTCGCTCTTCAAAGGAATACTCGCCACTGGTAAGCCAGCGAGCTTTAAAGTTGTCGGTGCCATAGAAGAAGTCAGCATCCCAAACGCCAATCTCTTCATCATCGTCGCTATAGCGGTATTCAAATTCCTCGAACTGCGCGCCCCACACGTTTAACGGCTGCTTCCGTTCAGTGGTGTCCAGCATCCGCTCTTGCGCGGACACTAAAGCGGGTATAACTCCCAGGCCCAAAAAGGTACTTATAATCAAAGGCGTCCAACGTTTCATGCGTCACCTCCAACATCAACAGATTGCTCGCTAGACGTTGCCTGCGTAGATTCGGGCCCACCCTCAACAATAACCTTACGGAACATGCCGGCAGCCATGTGATAGGTCAGGTGGCAATGGAAGGCCCACTGTCCCGGTGCATCAACCTCGGTTTCCATATACACCGTGGTGCCGGGCTGCACACTGACGGTGTGTTTGATCGGGTTCCACTGGCCCGCACCTACATCGAGAATCGACCACATACCGTGAAGATGCATGGGGTGCGTCATCATGGTCTCATTCACAAATTTGAAACGAACCCGTTCGCCGTATTTCAAGCGGATGGCGTCAGCGTCTTCGTATTTAACGCCGTTGATGCTCCAGGTGTAGCGCTCCATATTGCCGGTAAGACGCAACTCGATTTCGCGCGTTGGTTCACGTTCATCATAAAGCGGCTTCTGGGCTTTCAGATCAGCGTAGGACAGGAATTTTCCGCCATTCGCCGCCTCCGGAACCAGACCACTGCCTTGAGCATAAAACGGATCGCTTGCACCACCGTCGGACATCGCCATCGAGCTATGATCCATGTCGGCCATCTTCGAATGATCCATGCCCTTCATTTGCGGCTGGTCCATACCCTTCATCTGGGAGTGGTCCATGCCAGACATACCGGCCATCTCGTTTGTGCTGTCCATATCGCCGTGATCCATACCTGGCATATCGCCATGATCCATGCCGGGCATACCGCCCATGTCGGCCATGGTCAATCGTGCCGGTTCACGCAATCCCGGCACCGGTGCTTCCATTCCCTCTTGTGTTGCCAGCGTTGCTCTGGCATAGCCGGAGCGCCCCATAGACTCAGCAAAAATCGTATAGGCTTGATCGTCTTTTGGCCGAACGATCACATCGTAGGTTTCCGCAACGCCAATGCGAAACTCATCCACGTTAACTGGCTGCACGTTATTGCCATCGGCCTGCACAACCGTCATGTTCAGGCCCGGAATCCGGATATCAAAATAGGTCATGGCTGATGAATTGATGAAACGCAGTCGAATGCGCTCGCCAGGCTCAAAGATACCGGTCCAGTTCTGTTTTGGGCCCTTGCCGTTGATCAGTCCGGTAAAGCCCTGAAGGTCTTCCACATCGGCTTTCATCATGCGCATGTCGCCCCAAGCCAGTCGATCCTTTACCGTGCTCAGAAAGCCGTTTTCAGAGGCGTCTGAAAAGAACTCCCCCACGGTTTGCTGGTCGCGGTTGTAGTAATCTGGTGTCACCTTCAGGTTACGCATAACTCGCTCGCTGGAATGCGGGTGTTTGTCGGCCAGCTGAACCACGTATTCCCGGTCATATCGAAATGGTTCACGATCTTTTGGCTCGATAATAATAGAGCCAAAAGCGCCCTCCGGCTCCTGAAAACCTGAGTGGCTGTGAAACCAGTAGGTTCCAGATTGGGTAATGGGGAACTTGTAGGTGAATGTCTCTCCCGGTTTAATGCCCGGGAAGCTGATACCCGGAACACCATCCTGCTGAAAAGGAAGGATTATTCCGTGCCAATGAATAGAGGTCATCTCATCAAGGTTGTTAGTCACATTGATAGAAACCTCTTCTCCTTCTTTAAAACGCAGTACCGGGCCAGGAGATTCGCCATTGTAACCAATCCCCTCTTTTACAAATTCCCCAGTATCGATTTCAACCCGATCTACTGTCAGGTTGCATTCACCCGCTAAACCGATAGCCGGCAAGAGCAGGCCTAGAGCGCCTGCAATAAGGGTTCTCTTCATGACAAATCTCTCCCGAGCGACTACTGTATTTTCTTCGAAGGCTTCAACTCGCCGGCGAGTGAGCGAACGCTGGCGTCTTCTGAGTTAAAATTCACATCACCGTACATGCCAGCTTGGTAGTGGCCCGGAACGTTACAAGCGAACTCAATATTGCCCTTGTCGGAAAACGTCCAGACAACTTCCTTACTCTCGCCAGGCTCTAACAACACGCTGTTCGGATCGTCATGTTTCATGGTCTGGCCGTTCCCCATGTCCATTTCCATCATGTCGTGATTGAGCTTGCCACCCTGAATAATGCCGTGCTCAACCATCATCATCATCTCTTCTTGATGCGCCTCGTGCATGTCGGGGGTGCCAATATTAAATTCGTGCACCAAGTTGCCTTTGTTCTCAACAACAAAACGTACGGTTTCCCCAGGCGCTACCTCGATTTTTTCAGGCTCGTAGTAGTTGTCGTACATCTCTACAGTGATACTGCGGCTGGCATCCGAGGCTTTACCCGGTTCTCCGCTTTTCGCGCCGTGACCGTGCCCACCTCCATGAGCACCAGCCCCAAGAGCTACTGCTGAAATTGACATGGCGAGTGCTGCAACAACGAACTTTGATAAGGTCATCAAATTTTTCCTGTGTAATTGCTTAGGTTTATACGTGGATGTGTTTGCCCGGAAGCGTGGGCATTTAGCGAAAACGCTTGGTACCATCGCGCATTAACCTGAACTCTTTCTGAAAATCTGGAATTATTTGCAGTTCAGGCTCAATTCAGTTTGATAAGCGACACTGCTTCGGCCTGTTTTGGCTTAAAAAAGGAAGCGACACATGAGACTACTGCTGGTAGAGGACGATCGACTGCTTGCTGAAGGGCTTGCCAGCCAGCTTGAGAAAGCCGGTTTCAGCGTGGATGTCACTCGCACCGCCAAAGAAGCTGTCATTTTGGGGGAACAGGAAGATTACAAAGCCGGCGTGCTGGATCTCGGCTTGCCAGATGGAAATGGCCTGGACGTGCTGAGAAAGTGGCGTTCGAGCAAAGCCATCTTTCCGGTACTGATCCTGACTGCACGAGGGGATTGGCAAGATAAAGTAAACGGTCTCAAAGCGGGCGCAGACGACTACCTGGCCAAACCCTTTCAAACCGAAGAACTGATTGCCAGGCTGAATGCCATCATGCGAAGAAGCGAAGGCAGAGTGCAGTCATCGGTAAAGGCGGGGCGGTTTGAACTGGATGAGAACCGACAGTGCCTGAAGGTCGACGATGGCACAGAACGCAGCCTGACCGGCACGGAGTTCCGCTTGCTTCGGTGTTTGATGGGCCGTCCTGGCCATATTTTTTCCAAGGAGCAGCTTATGGAGCAGCTCTACAATCTTAACGAAAGCCCGAATGAAAACATTATTGAAGCTTATATCCGGCGCCTGAGGAAGCTGGTCGGGCCGGAGACCATCGCCACGCGGCGCGGCCAGGGATATCTGTTTAATGACGCTGTTTAAAAAGCCTGTCTCCGTAAAAGGCGCGCTTCTGCTCCTGCTATTGCCAGCGGGTATTGGCCTGATGGCAATAGCATGGCTTGTGCACGGGTTACTGCTGGAGAGGATGTCCCGGGAATTTGTTGAAAACCGCCTCAAAGACGAAGTGGCTTTTCTGGAGCTCCATATTCGTCAAGCCGAAGGCAAAATAGATATGCTTCAGACCGGTGACTATTTCAAGGAGGTGTTTCACCATGCCTTTGCTATCCAATCCCCGGATCAAACGGTCATATCTCCCCTATCCTGGGAACCGCTATTGAGTCCATTGTTGCGCTCTGATGAACAGGAAGGCATCCGAGTACACAATGCGGAGCTATCCAACGCGCCGTCCGACATTCTGGCTTATCGGAAATCATTTTTTGTGAAAGGCACCCCTATAACGGTCATTGTTTCAGAAGACATGGGCGCTCTGAAAAATAGCCAAGCGGAGCTGCATGCATGGACGGCAATCGTATCGATCTTGCTGATTTTTTTACTCGTGGGAGTTATATGGTTTGGCATTAACCTGTCAATGCGGCCTGTTGTCTCGCTCCAAGCGGCTCTTAAAAGGTTACAGAGCGGCGAAATATCGCGGATCAACGCACAAGCCCCAGAAGAATTCCGGCCACTGGTGCAACAACTCAATCAACTGCTGGATTCTCTGGATCAACGGCTTGAGCGCTCCCGGGAAGCGCTTGCAAACCTGTCTCACAGTGTCAAAACGCCCATCGCGGCTGTTAGACAGGTTCTCGAAGATACCAGCCGTCCACTTAATGATGATCTGAGACATGAGATGGGGTCGCGCCTTAGTGATATCGACAGGCAGTTGGAAGCAGAAATGCGACGCAGCCTGTTTGCTGGGCCGCAGGTTGGTACGAGCGCATACCCGGTAAAGCAGGCGCGCGACCTGCTATGGATGTTGGGCCGGCTTTATCCGGATAAATCGTTTGAGTTATCAACCTCACTCACCGACGAATCCCGCTGGCCAATTGAGGAACATGACCTGAACGAAATTTTAGGTAATTTGCTCGATAATGCCGGGAAATGGTCTTCAGGGTGCGTTGAACTCTCTTTGCAGCAGCATAACGGCTTGGCGCAAATCATCGTAACAGATGATGGCTCCGGGGTGGCAGAAGATGAAAGGATGCTCTTGGGCCAGAGAGGAAAACGGCTAGATGAACAAACCCCAGGCCATGGGCTGGGTCTTGCTATCGTGCGCGAAATAGTCGCTCGTTATGGTGGCCAAGCCGCCTTCTCGAATGGACCAAAAGGAGGCTTGAAAGTACAAATCGGAATCTCTATTTAACGCTTATCTTACTCGGATTTTTTGACCTCGCGGTTGCCATAGTTGACTGGCACCCAGTCATAGCCCTTTTGTGCCTTGCGTATATGCCCAACACCCGGAAAAGGCATATGCGGTGCGGCGACCACATCGCGATCATTGGCGAAGTTCGAAAAAGCCTTGGAGCGTACGTTGGCGGCCATCTTCGAATCCACATCGTAGACAATGGTTACCGATGGGCTCGGAAACTGCACAGCTTCGGCGTGGACAATGTCGCCAACAAACGTGAGTGTCTGGCCCTGGCTCTTTAATGTGTAAAACGCACTGCCCGGCGTGTGGCCGGGATGTAGGCTGGCCGTTACTCCAGGAAGAATCTCGGTGGTTTCATCGATCCTGTTGATTTTTCCAGCTTCAACATACGGTGCAAGGATCTGGATAGCCTGGTCAAAGAAAAGCTTCTCATAGCCGGTTTTCTCGGCGTTCCCACGATCCAGAAAGAAGTCGATATCGGGCTTGCCGACATGAACCCTGGCATTGGCGAAGACAATCTGGCCATCCCGTGTGAGCCCGCCTATGTGATCCGAGTGAGCGTGGGTGATCAGGATGTCAGTCACGTCTTTCGCATCGTACCTAGCGGCATGCAAGCTATCGAGCAGTTTGCCACCAAAGCCCGGGCCAAACATATTACCTGCGCCCGCATCTACAAGAACAAGACTGTCGCCCATCTCAAAAAGGAACGCGCCGAGTGACGTCTCAATGGGATTAGACTGATAAGCGTAGGTAAGCTGCTCGTCAATCTTCTCATTGGTGGTGCCTTGCAAAATCTTGTGCAGGTCCTGTGGCACTGTGCCATCTGACAGCGCTATCACCCGAACGTCGCCAATTTTGAAGGCGTAGGTGTCCCCTCCCTGCTGGGTGATTCCCGGCGACTCGTCCGGCACAGTTTGTTCGGTCGCAAAAACGGACCCTACGGTTGAAAAACTTAATAACAAGGTGGGAAGAATCAGGGAACGTACAGTCATATTTTTACCTTTACAGTTTTTTATACTGGCGCAACAAGTGAGGAATTTAGAGCAGTAAGACTTTGAGCGTCATACATTCTTCTCATAGCTTGCAGCCCAACTGGCGCGACCAAGCTCTGTGGCGCGTGTTACGTCTACTTCAGGAACCGCCGATGTGTCTCCGAGTTCTCTCAAGTCATAATGAAACACGCACAGGCGTGACGCAAATTCGGCGAATGACAGAGAGGCTTCGCCATGGCGCTCACCATTACTTTGCGTTGAACAATGAATACCTTGGCCCCAATCCTGGCCACTGTCATTGTTGGGATTGAAAAAGTAAATTCGCATGCCGCCAAGGCGGTCCAGGTTGACCCGGATAATTGTTATCGCATGGCGGCCAACGAGCCGCCCTCCACTGTCGGTTACGGCAATACCAGCTGGTTGTGGGTGTATCACGGGAATGTTGCCGTTGTAATACGGGTGATAACAGGCATAAAAGAGGCGTATGAAGTACGGGTAGTCGTGAATTTTTCCGGTTTCCCGACTAATAACACTGAGAAATCCGTGCCCAACCCACCAGCCATACATTTCCGGATTGATCCAGCGGTGCAGATCGTCGTCGCGAACGCCGCACAAGCGCCCCATTTCTGCATATAAACGATCAAGGTGAGGCACCAGGATCAATGACACTGGATCCAAATCGGTTGGAGGTTCTTTCGCAAGCCCTGCCTCCAGGTGTTGTGAGGAAATTTGCTGGCCTTCGAAGCGCATGATGACATCGTCATCACGGGCGGCCCAGGCCACCAGCTGCAACAGAAAGTCGGCGTCGTTAAAGGCCCACATGGAAAGGCCGATGACCGACTGACACGTCGGGTTATTACCCTGACCAACACCTAGTGGTTGCCCGAGAAGACTCAAAACACCGGCAAACAAATACACCCTTGGGGGGTGCGCACTACCGAACACCGCGCTCAGGTTTTCAGACGCGGCTGGGCACAATTTCATTTCAAGTTGCCGCCACAGGCCAGAAGCCAATGGCGGGGTGAACAGACCGCCACGCTCAAGAAACATGGCCAAGCCATATACAGCCTGGGATGTTTCCGGGTGTATGGCCTCGTCGATCAGTGTGAGCACAATTTCACGGTAACATTGGAGAACATCGTTGCCGGTGATGCTTAAACCCAAAGCCAGTGGGATCAGATCATCCCGGTGCCCTCGCAGGTGTCGCAACAGCATCGGGTGGTAGGGAGAAACCATGCCCGTCTCATGCATTGCACTGGCGAAGCTTTGCGCCTCTTCAGACAGCGCTGGGTCGACCATAGTGGCCAAGTGTTCGCTGTAGATCACAAAGCCCGGGTCATCTCGGCAGCCTGCAGCTGGGCCGAATACCGCACTGACAAGGCGCGCCGCTTTATCCATACCCGAGGTTTCTATTGCCGGATCAAACAGGCATTTGGCAATCTGGCTGACCATCTGCTTAATGCTGTCTGTTTGTATCGGGCGCTGGGCCAGCAGGCGGCGCACTTCATCCACCAAACTGTCGAGAATACTCTCATAACCAAGCTGGCTGAGCAGGTACTGATAAAGCGAATTGACGATCTTCCCAAGTTCCTGCGGCCGCTCCCGATCGGCTTCGCTCATCTGGCCAGACAGTAAATCCAGGTTTAATGCCATCACTTGGGTCAGAAAATGCCTGGCTTGCTCTGCGGAAACTCCAGGGTGGAGATAATCACCCATAGCCACTGCCAATAAGCGAAGCTCGCTCAATATTTCGATAGCAGTGAGGTCTGGGGCCCCCTGGCGTAACGTTCGCACGGCCAACGCGGTTCTCAGGATCGCAGGTCGGCCCCAATCACCGTTGGCAAACACACCCTTGGCTTCCATTGCGGATACTCGAGTGTAGAGCGCATCCAGCCCATCGTGAGCACCCATCACCGTAAGCGCCGCTTTCAGCACCTCGTTGTTAGACGCTATGGGGGCGGTCTGCCGGGCAATCGTAAGGTGCTCCAGGGCTTCATCAAACCTTGCTATAGACGTGTTGGTATTTGGATCAGAACCTGGGCTTGTCATCGTGCTTTCCTTGCTTATTTTATAAGCGATTTGGGGTAGCCCAAAGATGCTCTTAAGACCTGGTGGAAGCAAACTATTCAGGGGTTTTTGTTTCTAATTGTATCTAAGGGAACTATGTTTAAGTGAACGACAATGCCACATCGCTCATATTTTGAGGGCGTTCCAAGTTCGGCGCAGTTTGTCTGGGTTAATTTCCAAGGAGAAACACGAATGTCGACAGTCTCAGAAACTCAATCATCGCAGGAGGTCGCCGCCTGGCTCGATCCAAACATGGATTCAGTTAAGGGCACGGAGACCCCAAAGGATCCAAATAAAGGCTACATTGCACTGCTTGGCTGGAGTGTCAACGCCATCAAAGCAGCACAAAAGTTTGACCGCCGGTATATTGTCGTTGCGCCGGAGTGGGCTACAGATTTTTGTACCGCAAACAAAATACCGTTCATCCCATGGGACTTTCTCAGGCTGAACGATCGTTCGTTAGAAATTGCCGAAAAGCTTAAAGCGGAGGGTGTGGATGTCGCCATACCGCTTTTCGAAGAAACCGTCGAGTGGTCTGGCGCCATTAACTCCGTCCTTCTCAACAGCCCCCGGATGTTCGGGCAATCCATTCTGTTTCGCGACAAGGCATTGATGAAGCGTCGCGCTCAGCTTGGAGGTATTCGTGTTGGGATCTTCGAGGAGGCACACGAGAAAGAAGACATCGTGCGCTTTATGAAACGCGTTAACCAGACGCTGCTTCACCTTGATGGCGATCCAGATGACCCGATTCACGTTAAAGCATTCGACAAGGCCGGCTGCCTTGGTCACCGAATGATTCGGAAAATAGAAGAAATTGACGCCATTCCGGACGA
Organism: Marinobacter sp.; assembly: GCA_030457765.1. Classification (GTDB taxonomy): domain Bacteria; phylum Pseudomonadota; class Gammaproteobacteria; order Pseudomonadales; family Oleiphilaceae; genus Marinobacter. The sequence continues at coordinate 31,922 of JAKDUK010000008.1, forward strand.
AGAGTACCCCCTTTTGATGGAAAGCCACCTGGATGGTTGGGAGTTTGCCGTTGAGGCCTGGATTCACGATGGCAAAATCAAATTCCTTAATATTTCTGAGTACGTAACACTGGGCTACTCCGTGTTCGTGCCCGCAACTGAGCAGCTTGAGAGCTGGCGCACCGCGATCACCAAGCAGATCGAGCTGCTGATCAAAACCTTCGATATCCAATTTGGCCTGATTCATCCTGAATACTTCGTCACGGCAGATGGTGAAATGTACTTTGGGGAAGTTGCCTATCGTCCGCCGGGGTTCAAAGCGTTTGAGCTAATTGAGCGGGCTTATGGATTCAGTGCATACCAGGCTTCAATGTTGGTGTTTGACCCTAAGAGCACCAAAGAGGAAGTTGATGCCTTCTTCCCGCGCGAAGTTGAAGGCGCGAAGGGATATGCAGGTTGCTTCGGTGTGTATCCTCGGCGGCGGGTGGTTAGCAAGCTGGAAATGCCCAAAGAAACAATTGATCACCCCTACTTTGAGTCGCATGAATTGGTTGCGCCGGTAGAAGAAACCGTTCCTGATCGGTCAGCCTTTGGAACGCACTGGGGGTTAGTGTTCTTCTTCGGCGACGATCCCATCAAGATGCGGGACCTACTGAAAGCCCAGGAAGAGCTGGACTTCTACGTGTAGAGGTTCACTTTATTGCGCCTGGTTCCCCACGGGGAATCAGGCGTATTTTGGTACAGTCATTCAAATGAGACTCAGTTTTTTACGAGCCCACCGTCAACAATCAAGTTCTGCCCGGACACTGACCGGGACCAGGGCGATGCAAAAAACAACGTGGCATCGGCAAATTCGGCTGGTGTAGTCACCCTACGCAACGGTGTACTTGAAGCGATAAAATCGAAAACGGCTTCGGGCGTGGCGGCGGATGCGTCTGTTGTGCGCAACAGCCCACCGGAAACCATATTAACCGTTATATTGTCTGGTCCCAGATCCTGCGACATGGTCCGTGTGAGCGATAGCAAGGCGGCTTTACCAGCCGTATAATCGTGGTACGGCACCACCGGATTTTGAAATAGATTTGTGCCGACATTCACAATGCGGCCAAACCCAATTTCGCGCATGCCCTCCAGTGCGGCTTGCGTTGTGTTCAGTGAACCGCCCACTACGCCTTCAAACTGTTGGTTTAGCCCATCCAGTGTTAGCTGCTCAATCTTTGGGCGCTCATCGCCATTGAAGGAGAAATCTGGCAACGCGTTATTGATCACGGTGGTTACCGGAGTGCCAAAGTGCTGCCGAGCCTTGGCGAACATGGCCTGCACGGCGGCGTGGTTGGTGACATCAGCTTGAACCGCCAGTGATCGCTGCGGCGCCTCGCTTGCAAGTGTGTTGGCCGCTTCTGCACTGTTTCTGTAGTTGATAACCACGCTGGCACCTTCGCGTAAAAAGGCGCGCACCAAGTGCTTTCCCAAGCCACGGGCAGCACCGGTTATCAGCACAAGTTGTTGATCGAAAGACAATGATGTTTGCATAGACACCTCAAAGTTGAGGCGAAGGTATATGTAGGCAGGCGTAGCTCTAGAGCCACAACTGACATCCCTTCGCCAGTATGAACTGGATCAGGTTCAACGGGTTTTATCTCAGCCCTGAGAAGGGCACCCCGTGTCGGATCGAAGACCATAGCATACTCACCGCCACAATTTGTCGTTTGATATTCAACGCAATTTTGTACAAAGTTGCAGCTATACAAAAGCTTTTGCTATGCCCGCTATTATTACAACTCAGTCGAGGAATTTTCATGCCTTCGTTAACGCTTGCACTTGCCGATAGATTGCCCAAAGCAGAACTCCACATGCATCTGGAAGGCAGCCTGGAACCAGAACTGATGTTTTCATTGGCACGTCGCAACAATGTATCTCTGCCCTATGAAAACGAAGACGAGCTGAGACAGGCGTATCAGTTTAATAACCTTCAGGAATTTCTGAACCTGTACTACAGTGGCATGTCGGTTTTGCTAACCGAGCAAGATTTCTATGATTTGACCTGGGCTTACCTTGAGCGCAGTCATCAAGACAACGTAATTCATACCGAAGTTTTTTTCGATCCGCAGGCTCATCTGGAGCGGGGCGTTGCCTTTGAAACCCAAATTGATGGTATTTTCCGTGCACTGACCGACGCTCAAGAAAATCTGGGAATGAGCTTCCGGCTCATTATGTCGTTTTTACGGCATTTACCTGAAGAAAGTGCCTTTGAGACACTGGAGCTTGCACTGCCCTATCTTGATCGTATTGATGGCATTGGTTTGGACTCCTCCGAGATGGGCCACCCACCTGAAAAGTTCGAGCGTGTATTCAAACAGTGCCGCGATCTTGGACTTCGTATCACTGCCCACGCCGGAGAGGAAGGCCCACCTGATTATGTCTGGCAAGCGATCAACCAGCTCGAAATTCAGCGTATTGATCACGGTAACCGTGCCTTGGAAGATGCCAAGCTGACGGCCTTGATTGCAGATAAAGAGCTAACGCTAACCGTTTGCCCCCTTTCCAACAAACGCTTGCGGGTTGTGGACGATATGAAACAGCATCCCTTTCCCGAGATGATGGCCAAGGGCCTGAAAGTCACCATCAACTCTGATGACCCGGCTTATTTTGGCGGCTATGTGAACGACAATTTCCACGCGCTCATCAACAATCTGGATGTGTCGCCGGAGCAAGTCCTGATGCTGGTAAAAAATAGTATTACCGGCAGCTGGTTAAGTGATGTCGAAAAAGGTCACGCTCTTGCCCGAATTGAATCTGTTTGGGAACAGGAACGTCATGCTTTCAGTTGAGGTTCATCGCCCACTCGCTTCAACCGATTGTTGCTGGAAAAATCCTTCTTTATGGACCATCTTATCTTGGGAACCAAGCGCGTTGGCGGCCTCGACGCATGCATCTACAAATTCGGGGCTCCCTGCGATAAACACACTGTACTTAGATAGATCGGGATACATTTTGGGTAACAAGGTATCTATGCGCCCATGAAGGTATCCCTCGCGCTCCTCCTGAGTTAATGTGATTTTGTAATCAAACTTGCGATGTTTTGCCCGCCACCAGGCCATAATTCCCACACCGTAAACGTCCTCCACAGTTCTTGCTGAGAATAATAAATCTACCGGTTTCTTGTAGCCTCGGCGCAACGCGGCTTCAGCCAAATCCAGTATGGGTGCAAGACCTGTTCCTGCAGCCAGGCAAAGCACGGGTGTTTCAGCAGATGGATCACTTATAAAAGTACCATACGCGCCATTTACCTTAACACTGTCACCAACCTTCACAGTTTCATGTACCCAGCCACTTGTTACACCATCTTCAACATGGGCGACTTGTAATACGAGCTCGCCATCTGGGCGTGGCGCGTTTGAAATTGAATAGGCGCGACGGGAAATGCCCTCACGTTCATCGCCTAGCGTTACGTACTGACCCGGCCAGTATCGAATTGGTTTGCCTACTGGGCGCAGGGTTAATTCAAGTACTCGGGTTGTCAGTTCTCGCCGGTCAACCACGACAAACAAAACACCTTCACGGGGCGGGAACAACTTAGGTCGAGCGTCTGCATCCCCCCATTCAATAACCATTTCGTCTGAGATTGGCTTGGCCATACACATCAAGCCACAACCTTCACGTCGTTCGGCATCAGACAGCGCCATGTCCAGCACCATGCCTTGATCGTACTGCCCTTCTAGGACCTTCACTTTGCACTCACCGCAAGCCCCTGCCCGGCAATTATTGGGTAATGCATACCCTGCCTTCTCGAGTGCCATCAAAACCGTATCATTACCCTGACACTCAACAACTTTGCCCGAGGGCTGAATCACTATGCGAGCCATAGTCTGCTCCGATTCTGGAATCCTGTTGAGACTGGCTGCTTTCCGGATCAAAAAGCAGCCAGAACTTGCAATGCATCTCTACCTGGAGTTAGAAAACGGGGATGATATCGTCCATTTCCACATCCGAGATTTCTTCGCCCGAGATACCCACCTCAGGAATTGCCGGAAATGGAATATTGTAACGATCTAATACGCCCTTCAAGTTGAGAATGGCACCCTTCCAGTTGGCTAGCTTTTCATCATAGGTGGGAATACCAAAACCTGCCTCGCGAGCAATTTCTTCGCCTTCACGTTGGTTCGCAATGAAATCTTCTGGTAAGTCCCAGAAATCCATGGGAGGCTCAAACAGTACTGCTGATAGGAACAAGTAGCCGGCACGTATCTGCTTGGTGACGGTCGCTTTGTGCTCATCACTCAACCCTGGATAATCCCGTTCCATAACCGCCATGCAAATAGCCATGTGGCGACCTTCATCACGGCCGATACTTTTAAACGCTTCCTTAAACACAGGTTCGCGCGAGTTTTCGTACATTTGCTTGAATATCGTTGCGGCGGCAATCTCTCCCATCAGGAAGGAGCTGAACAGCACTGCAATATCGTATTTGGGCACGGCCTTTTTGTAGCCTTCCCAGTAACGGGCACCATTAAAGTACAACCACTTGGCGTTCTTTTGCAGGCGACGGCCTATCTCTGTTTTGGGCTCGTAAGTTATTGGGTCGGGGTGGTCAAGGAGTTTGGTAATTGCCAGGCCACACATGATCTCGTGGTTCTGTTCATCGCTGGTTACTGAGAAGAAGCACTTACGCACCAGGTCTTCTTCGTGTATTTCGTAGGTTTTGATGAGAGCTTCGGCGAATACCGGTGGTGCCGAGGCGTCAAAAACTGAAAGTAATGTCCACCAGTAAGCTATAGATTCACGCTCTTCCCAAGAATAACTTTCTACATCAAACGTATCCCAGGGTAGCTTCTCTGGTTGCCAGTATTCTCTTAAGTGCGCCTCCCAAATCTCCTGCAACTTATCACTTTCACGGTTCCAGGAAAGGGGATAAACGTTAGGTTGCTCAATCTCAGGTGGAAACTCCATGGTTTCCGCAAACTTTTTTTTGTTAGACATAACTCCTCCTAAAAGGGGTAGAGATCATTGCAGATCACTAGGGGGATCCTACGATCGCTCATGACAAAACAAATATGTTACATGAATGATTGAAATGTCAAACTTTTTGTATCGTTCTGTATCTTGGGTTTGTGTAGGAATGGGGCTGAAATCAGTCTAAAGAATTGATCTTCGGATGATTATCTTGTTCACAAAATAATCAAAAATGCTTTTAAAGCGAGAACGGTAGGGTTCGCGAATCTTCACCCGGCATATAAGCTGAACAGAGGCTAGCCAAACGCTAACCAGACCCCTACCAGCACCATCAAAGTGCCAGAGATTCGGTTAGCCAAACGAACACTGCCGCCTTTGGTTAGCGCCCGGCGCAGCGCGCCCCCGCCATGGGCATACAATTGCAGACATAAAAACTCAAGGGTAAGAATGATCAGCACCAATGCCACAAGCTGTGGTGCCATCGGCAGAGAACTATCGATAAATGGTGGGAGTAGCACAACAAAAAATGCCCAACCTTTGGGATTCGCTATAGCTGTGACAAATCCCTGAGTTGCCAACCCCCAGCGTGACGCGGTAACCGGCTCTGCATCTATTTCAGGCATGGCCATCTTGCCTCGTGAACGCCACATTTGAACGCCTAACCATGCCAAGTATGCGCCGCCGGCATATTTGAAAAGTTCGAACGCAGTGGGGTACTGAAGCATAAATGTAGCAACGCCCACCGCAGATGTGGCAGCCACAATCCCTACCCCCAATAACTCTCCCGCCATCATCCATACTGCCCGCCTTACACCGATGGTGATACCCAGTGACAATGCCAGAGTCATGCACATGCCTGGAGTGATTGAAACAACAAAAAAAGTTGGGATAAAGGCGGATAGTAGGGAAAGGTTTAAAAACGACACTGAAAGGGATCCATTTAGAATCAGGTAAGTGATGGTAAATCATTACAGATTCAGGGCAATGAATCGAGAAACATTTTGCCCTGTTGTTTTTGATTATTCTGATATCACCGCTGCGCGGTGCGCAGCGGGTTTTTGGATTACTGAAACACTCAGCACTTAATCCTCCGGCATTGGCCCACTAGCAGCTCTGGACTGCCTGCCAAACTCGGCAGCCAGGTTAATGGCCATGCTAATGCCACGGCGAGCATCTTCATCCTTGCTTAGCCGCCGCAAACTTTGCCAGATTGTCGGTGGGGTTTCGTCGTAAGCAGCCTGGGCTGATGCATATCTTAGTGCGTTACTGATTGCCCAAGCACTACCGATTCCGTCTTCGTAAAGCGCCATCAGCTTTTGCACCATGGCGTCATCGGCCATTTCGATAACATCAGAGGTTGCTGCAAGTAAATCGACGATATTATGAAGGCGTCTGCCCTGTACAAGCGGAGCAGCTTTTGTAATCAAATCCGACAGGCCGTCCAGCGTTGCTTGATCTTGTAACTCCGGGGCGGTTTTTAGTATTTGTTCAAGTGATTGACGTGATGCTACTGCATTGGATTCATTATCCATTGTTATTCTCCTTATCAGACCAACCCGCGGGCTACAGACCAATAAACGCCACGGTTAAACCCTTTACGCATTAAGCCGCCAATTTTTGTGGGTGGTGTTGGTATAACGTCTACATCATAGTCATACCAAAGAGGCATTCCGACCTCCATGCCCATTTGTGCGATGGCCTGTACTCTTCCATCGTACTCGGCCGGTGTTTCGCCGAACCTCATTAGGCCTGCAATATTGTTGCAGATCACCGGGGACTGGTTATGACAACTGCCACCTGCTTTGCTTATTGGCAGGTCAACGGTATCCCCCATTACGAAAACGTTCTCAAAGCCTTCGAGCTGCAGCGATTGGCGGTCTGTAGGCAGCCAACCTTCGTTGTTGGGAGCCTCGGAGGCGCCTGAATTAAGAATCGCATCGACTGCCCGAATGGGTGGAGTCTGCATCAGGATGTCGAAATCTTCCTCTTCTCCTTCCTCAGAAATAGCCACATTGCGATCTGGATCAACGCTGGCAAGCGTAAAGCCACGTTTGTGTTTAATGTCTTTTGAATCAAAAATAGACGGCAGGACTTCACCAGTGTCTTTTTGTAAGAACAGACAGTTACGGACAAGCTGAGAAACGGTGGGATAAGTATAAACAATCTCAACCTGTTGTCTTACACCTCGCTTGCGTAGGAATTCGTCGAGCATCAGGGTAGTCTCCATCGGTGCAATGCCGCACTGGTGGGGAACGTTTGGTGTTGTTGGAAATGTTACACCGATGAATATACGACCTTTCTCGATCGTTGAGAGTTTCTTATACAGCTGTCGGGCAGGGTCGTGCAGATAGAAATGGTCGCCAGCTTCCTTTAGTCCGCTGATGCGTTCCGGACAGGGGATACAACCGGTTGAGACAACAAGGTAGTCGTAATCATAGGTCTTTCCTGAGGACATTTTCAGGCGACTGTTCTTAAACTCAAAGCCCTCAACCTCGTCGAGAACAAAGTTAATTTCGGGGCGTAATAGTGAAGCTTGTGGGCGACGCAGTTCGTTTTTGTAGAATGCGCCAAACGCGACATACATGAAGGCGGGTTTGTAGTAGTGCCAAGGACTGTTTGATATCAGGGTAATTCGGGCCTTGCCTCTAAGTATCTCTGGATAGAGTTTTGCGACGAGATTGTTAGCGGTCATTGTGCCGCCGATCCCCCCGCCAACCACGATTATGTTTTGAACCATGTTATATCTCCTTCTGGGGTATAGATGCCTCATTTATATTATTTTTGTTAAGCCTCGTCGTGCTTCTCCTTTGTAAATATCTCCTGTAATGCCCTGAAGGGCAGCAATGCGGAGTCATGCCGGGACGGCATGGATGCCGCATGTTGAAAAATGGCTAGCTCAGGCCAGATCAACGCCTCGTTGCTGGGAACATGATTCTTCAGTATTTGCTCCAACTGATCCTGAACGGCCAGCAACTCTTCCGCTGACATGCCAAGGGCACGCTCGCTGACGATGGCCGTTGTCGCCTGCCCTAATGAGCAAGCTCTGACGCGGTATCCAAGGGCCGTTATTCGGCCTGCTTCAATGACCACGTCGAGCATTAGGTTACTGCCACAAAGCTGGCGACTATGCACCATGGCTGTTCGTACATTCTCACCAGACAATCTATGATCACGCCGTACTTGAGCAATGTAGCGTTTTAGACTCAGCACAAACTCTTCAGGGTTAAGTGTGCTTCCAGCACTTTTCTCACTCCTCAAGGTATCACCTCATTCTATTTGGCAGCGACCTTGTTATTACACTAGCAAACAGATTAAATATTGAACAGTTGTTCATGGAGATTACTCACAGCGCTAATGCTAAAGACCTGCTCACGTTGCCTTTTCAGCTTTGACGATTCTCGCCTGCTGCTTGTCCACGAGCTCTTCCAGGCCCAGGTACTCACACTCTTTCTTGGCGAGAAAACTGTCTGCCGAGTCGATCAGTATATTGTCGTCCCGCATAAAACGGCGCCCGAGCAACACCGGGTATGAAAAGTTACCGCGATCTGTCAGTGAAAACTGAGTCTCGTGGGTAGTACCTGCAATGCAGAAGTCCATCATCACAACATAACGTCTTTGGGACTCAGCGCCTTTACGTTTTATAAGAACGGTTCGCTCTACTGGTCGCTCAAGTTCGAGAATGATCTCTTCTTGGTCAATGTTGCTGTCTTCGGCCGCGGGTTGAACGGTATGGTCTGCTAGCGGAATCTGGAACTTTACCCATTTCTGATCATCTTGCTCGAACTCTTCTACGTTCACCGCGTGCAGTGATGAGGTTTTTGCCCCAGTGTCCAGCCGTGCTTTCAGTCTGAGACCTGTGTCATTCATCACTACCCATTCTACAAAGCCCAGTGTCTCAGGAACTGCCGCTTCCTCCTTTTTCGGTGTTTCAGCCAAGGCCACGGTGGGGATTACGAGGGCCGTCGCTAGGTAGAGCGGGATAAGAAACTTCATTCAATTGCTCCTGCAAAGGTTTGTAAATCCGGGAAAAATGATAAAAAATGATCTTCAAGTTCGGAGTGTAATGGCCGTATTTCGTGAATAATTCCGGCAAACGAATTTTGAAACCGAATGCGCCCAGCCACTCTGTCCAGAGCATAACCAATGTTGTCGAGATCACGATAAGACCTAAACCAATCGTGAGACACTATGTGACGGGTTGTTCTGCTCATGTCTGCGGACATCAGGTTTTCATTATCCTGCAGTTCTGCATACACGCTTTGTATAAAGGTGTTTTGATCGGCATCGGTAAACCTGCCCCAATGACGCAACAGAAAGTGGTCATATAAAATATCCAAAGCTACCCCGGCAAACTTACGGCGCTGCGAAGAGAAAAGCCGCTTGCTGGCCAGTACGTCGGGATGCTTGTCAGTGAAACTGTCCACGGCCAGATGATGACGAACGCCCAGCCTTACAGATTTGGGGAGCGCCGCCACGTTCACACCCCGGGTAAAATCCCCGAGCACACTGCCTACCCGCGCTTCTGGCGAGTCTGGAGCAAGAAAAAGGTGAGCTAGGTGGTTCAATGTAGAAATCCCGGGCTGGTTGTATGACTATTTGACTCAGGTTGCATCAATCTGGCCGGCTTTTCCATATCCAGATCGGTAATTACCTGCTTACTGACGGTGTTTTAATATCCAGGTAATCGAGCCACAGGCCGGGAGTTACCTTGCGGATGGAATCCCCCACAGGTATTCTGACGCCCTCTCTCGGTTCAGCTGGCTCGGGCATCCATTGAGAAACCTCTACCCTGTTATTTTCATTGTAAGTCTCATGTTTGTGCTGCTAAGCATATTCATGACACTACCGGTATTTCTGATGATCGGCTCAGACGCGCCGAATGCGGCGACGTTTGTAGAGTCTGCCGCCATCGTGTTCGGTATTGGCTTGCTGGGCATTGTCTCTACGTACCGACAACCCCGGGATCTGAAACCACGGTATATGTTTGTGCTAACCGTGTCGTCCTGGTTTATCATCGCCCTGCTTTCTTCTCTTCCTTTTTACCTTAGTAACGATGGCATCTCTGCGGCCGATGCTTTTTTTGAAGGCGCTTCCGGCATTACTACCACCGGCGCAACTGTGTTCAGTGGTCTGGATACCATGGATAAAGACCTTTTGCTCTGGCGCTCTATTCTGCAGTGGATAGGCGGTATCGGGATAATCGGTATGTTCGTAGCGGTTCTTCCGTTTTTGCGTGTTGGTGGTATGCGTTTATTTGCCACAGAGTCTTCGGAATGGACAGACAAAGCGCTCCCAAGAATGAAAACGCTAAGCCGTGGCCTGCTTCTTGTTTACTTTGTTTTTTCTACCACAGCCGTCTTCACATATTGGTTATCGGGCATGACATTATTTGATGCCTTCAACCACGGCTTAACCAGTATTGCGACCGGTGGGTTCTCTACGTCGGATCTGAGCATGGGGCAGTTTAGCGATCTGATACTGGTAGAAGCTTCGTTTTTCATGATGCTTGGCAGCTTGCCGTTTTTTCTCTTTGTGAGGGAACTTCATGGCCAACGGGGTGTATTGTTCAAGGATCAGCAGGTTCGGTTGTTTCTTACTATACTGCTTGTTGTGCCGGCACTTCTGACACTTTATCGGTGGGCCGTGTCTCCTGTGCCTTTCGAGCCGGTTCATAATTATATAGCCACGCTTTTTAACGTGACATCGGTTGTCACAACAACCGGCTACGCATCAGAGGATTATTCAGCCTGGGGCCCTTTGGCGTTTGTGTTGTTTTTCTTTTTGATGTTTATAGGCGGGTGTTCAGGCTCTACATCTGGCGGGATGAAGATTTTTCGTTTCCAGCTTTCGCTGATTGTGCTCCGTGAACAGATGATCCGATTACTGCACCCACGGGCGGTGTTGACCCGTAACTACAACGGCCGAGCGGTGAGTGATGACATTATTGCGTCGATGATCGCCTACACCTTTATCTTCCTGCTTTGTTTACTACTGATTACAGTATCGCTGGCCGCCATGCAGTTGGATTTTGTAACGTCTCTGTCTGGCGGGCTTACCGCTCTTACCAACGTAGGGCCGGGGCTGGGCGATATCATTGGCCCGGCGGGTAACTTTGGCCCCCTGCCAGACCCTGCCAAATGGATTCTGGCTGTAGGTATGTTAATGGGGCGTCTGGAGATTTTGAGCGTGGTAATTGTACTTTCACCGGCATTCTGGCGTAGCTGACTGAATGCCGGAGTGTATCGCCGCGTTTATAGTTACAGAGCGTGCTTACAGATAAAGCGCCCAATCTCCTGAACTTCCTCAAGACAGACACTGTGCTCCATCGGGAAGGTCATATAAGCAGGGTCGTAGCCCATTTTTTTGAGTGTTTCCACGCTGTGAACACCAAGCGCTTCGGGCACCATCGGATCCGCGGTTCCGTGGTATACGTTGATGGGAATACCTGCGTTGGCATCTGAAGGCTGTACAGTTTTCGCGGTGGCGAAATACGTGGAGAGTGCGAGAATGCCGGCTAGTCGCTTAGGGTAGGTTAGACCAAGCTCGTAGGCAACCGCCCCACCCTGTGAAAAGCCTGCAATAATGATGTTCTCAGCTGGAATGCCACGCTCAATTTCCTGATCAACTAGTTTGCTTACAGCGCGGGTTGAATCCAGCAGTTGGTCGGTATCTACAATCCGATCAATGTCCATGGCCTTGATGTCATACCAGGCGGGCATGCTCATGCCGCCATTAATGGTTACCGGCAGGTTTGGGGCGTGTGGAAAAATAAAGCGCACCGCTGCGTCATCCGGCAAGCCCAACTCTGGCACTACCGGTTCGAAATCGTGGCCACTGGCGCCTAACCCGTGCAGCCAGATTACGGCAGCTGTTGGGTTGGGCCGGGTTTCTAACTCAATATACTTAAGATCCTGCACGCAGTACCTCATGCTTAAAATGATGTTTCACTAGGGTTATTGTCCGGTTTGATCCGGCGTATCTTGACTGGCATTTGCATCCAGCGCGGTCTGAACTGGGTTGGCATACATGTCCAATAGGTAAGGACGAATAGCGGGATCACAAGCCTCCAGCCTTTTGTCCATTTCTGATCGGGCGGCCTGCATTTGAGCATCTGTCCAGTTGTCTGAGGTTACAACCGAGTCGCAAATGGTGGTCAAGTCTTTGGCGCCCTGAGACGAAAGCCCTCGGGCTTCGTAGGCCACAAGGTTGGATGCATGCAAGCGATAATTAGCATGTATTTCCCGATTAATCAGTGACGCAAGCTCTTTGGCGTTTTCTGGCGCGTTGGTGATTGGGGCACCAAAGTGAACGTGTACATGGCCCTTGAATTCAGTCAGGCCTTTCATGATTTGCTCTGTGTCTTCACCTTCGGTTTTTTTATAGCTGCCCGCACGGGCTTTGGTTTCCAGTTCGCGGGCCTTATCGGCATCGCATGGATCGTATTCATAAGATATAGATACCGGAACTATCCGGAGCTTGTTCATCGCTTCAGCAAAGCTCAAACCGCTCTTTTTACAGCTCATATAGAACATTTTAATAATAGCCGGATCAGTAAAATCCAGGCCGTCTTTGGCGCGCCCCTCACGTTGTGCGATCCAAATGTTCTCGTTATTCGCAATGCTATGGTTAATAAAGCCAGAAAGCGTAATGTAAGCGTCGCGCATTTCGCGAGGGCTCGTCATATCGCGGCGGACAATAAAACTCTTGTTTAGCCGCATCATCTCAGCGAATACGCGGTTGGCCAGCAAGTTGTCACCAATAGCGATCCGTGTGGTGCGAAGATCATTACGGAATAACAGATAGTTGATAACCATGGGGTCAAACACAATATCCCGATGGTTGGATATAAACAGGTAAGCGCCCTGCTTGCTGAGGTTTTCTACGCCGCTGCTTGTCACGCGGTTTGTGGTACCTTCAATTAAATCGCCAATATAGCCAGAAAGCCCGGCTTGTAAATCGTCCACTTGCGTGTAGTGACTAAACCGACTTACCAGCCAGCGCCGCGTAAAAAAACGCACAAGTGCCGGGGCCCAGCGAGCCAATGTTGGTGACTTGAAACGCCCGACCATATCCAGAAATTCCCGGTCGTTGACCAATCTTTGAATTGCCGGGCCGGTTTCTTCGTTCGAGTAAGGACGGATGGCGTCAAATTCCTGCATGAATGCCCTGTTCTTGTTTATAGCAATGATGGTAAGCCGCAAACGGTAGTTTGAAACGGCGGTATTGTATCGTTTCTTCCTCGCTTTTGCCTCCCAAAAGACGACCAGCCCGGTCATTCCGTGCACTGGATCTGGTATGATCCGCTACCATATTTCACTTCCGCTTCGCGATTAACCGGTTAACCTATGTATTCCGATCAGGATTTCGAACAACTCTCGGCAGAGCGACCCACCAGCACCGGTAAAAGCCCCGAGCAGGTTTTGCACGAGGTTTTCGGATATGAATCCTTCCGCCCGCTGCAAGGTGAGATTATTCATGAAGTAGCTTCTGGTGGTAATGCCCTGGTTTTAATGCCTACTGGCGGAGGTAAATCCCTCTGTTATCAAGTGCCTGCACTTGTTCGCCTGGGTACAGCTATCATCATTTCGCCATTGATCGCTTTGATGCAAGACCAGGTCGCGGCACTTCGGGAGCTGGGAGTGCGAGCTGCTTTTCTAAACTCCAGTATGGATTTTGAGCAGGCGCGTGCAACGGAGTATGCGCTGACCACCGGCGAGCTGGATCTTTTATATTGCGCACCGGAACGGCTGATTCAGCCTCGCACTCTCGAATTACTACATGATGCGTCTATCTCATTGTTTGCAATCGACGAAGCCCACTGCGTGTCGCAATGGGGGCATGATTTTCGTTCCGATTACCTGCAGCTTGCCGTACTGGCCAACGAATTCCCGGCGATTCCGCGCATTGCATTAACGGCGACAGCCGATGAGCGCACTCGTAAAGAGATTGCTGAGCGACTCTCACTGACAGAAGCTCGACATTTTATAAGCGGTTTTGATCGCCCTAATATTCAATACAGGATAGCCCCTAAAACGAATGCTAACAAGCAATTGCTAGACTTTGTTAAAGCAGAACATGAATCAGATTGCGGCATCGTTTATTGCCTTTCTCGTAACAAAGTAGATGCCACCGCAAAGATGCTGTCGCAAAAAGGCTACACCGCACTGCCCTACCATGCTGGGCTTCCCGCCAAAGATCGGGCCCATAATCAGGAGCGTTTTCTGCATGAAGACGGCGTGATTATTGTGGCCACTATCGCCTTTGGCATGGGCATTGATAAGCCAGACGTGCGGTTTGTGGCGCACCTTGATTTACCGAAAAGCTTGGAAGCCTATTATCAGGAAACCGGTCGTGCAGGCCGCGATGGCAAACCCTCGACTGCCTGGATGGTTTACGGACTGCAAGATGTGATCAAACTGCGACAGATGCTGGAGGGCTCTCAAGGCAACGATCACTTCAAGCGGGTAGAAAGACAGAAGCTGGATGCGATGCTGGGGCTTTGCGAAGTCACAAAATGTCGTCGACAGGTTCTACTCAATTATTTCGGCGATCAGCTTGAAACCCCCTGCGGTAATTGCGACACCTGCCTTAATCCGCCAGAAACCTGGGATGGCACGGTTGCCGTTCAAAAAGCTTTGTCCTGCGTGTATCGCACCGGGCAGAGGTTCGGGGTTACTTACCTTATAGACGTGCTACGGGGCTCTGACAATGCGCGGATTCAACAGACCGGGCATCATCAGGTTTCAACCTACGGCATTGGAACCGAGTTGACGGCCAACGAATGGAAGTCAGTCTTCCGTCAACTGGTAGCTAATGGTTATTTGCGGGCTGACCCTGAGGGCTATGGCGCTTTGCAGCTTACAGATGAATGCCGGCCACTGCTGAAAGGCAAAAATAAGGTGGAGTTGCGGAAGGACCCTGTTGTTAAAAAATCTGCTGGCCGTTCTTCTGGCGCAAAATCAGGCAGCGCGGTTAAGGACCAGGTTACAGATCACGTTGGCTGGGAAGCGCTACGAGCTTGTCGTAAAGAGCTGGCTGAAAAGCAGGGGGTGCCGCCCTACGTTATCTTTCACGACACTACCCTGTTTGACATGCTTGAGCGCAAGCCACAAACCCTTGATGAACTTGCCAGCGTGAGCGGCGTGGGAGCCGCCAAGCTGGAGAAATACGGCGAGATTTTTCTGGCCGCTATTGCCGAGCTGGAGCCAGCCTGAAGAGCGGCTTCCAGCTAATGCCTACGCAGGTGGTTTGAAGCCTTTCTTCCTTACTCGGTATTGCGCAATGGAGGTAGCAACGTGGTTGCCTTCCGTATCCCGCAGCTGCCCTTCTAGCGAGAACTTCGCGCGACCGGTCTCATCCGCCTCCGCAAGAATCCCCGCAACGTCTTCCGGTGACAGAGAGAACTCAACGGTAACATCTGAATTGGCTGGCAGCAGGAACTGAAGTGTCATTTCTTTAAGGATAGGCGTGTAAGCCGGCCCAAGATCGAACAGTGTTAGCACCCCGCCGGGAATTTCCGCCACAAGAAAGTACGCCCCGGCGTACAAACTGCCAAAATGGTTTTTATTACCCTTTAGCTGAATGCGTGCACGCACATATCCGGGGCGAACCTCCTCAACACGGAAGCGGTTCCTCGGGGCAAACGGTATCGAAAGCCCGATTAACCGGTTCACTGCCGCATAGCTTCCTGTCTTCTTCAGCCATGCCAGGGGCTGAGCCAGTGTGGCTTTAGGGTCCGAGGAGGAAGCCAGCTGCCCAGTTGCACCGATGATATTGTCAATTATGGCCATTATTGTCCTCCGGAATGTAAGTTGGTGCGGATCATTGCAGTGCTTATTACACACCGCAACACTCTTTTACAATGTTTTAGAAGGATTCGCGGTTTTCATGGTTCTTTCTGATCTAAAGTAAGGAATTATAAAGTAAGGGAATCTGAATTCCGTAGCGGTGTTTATTGCTTCGCTGTTTTCAGAACGGACTCGGGAAACACCCTCAAAAGGATTCGTGAATTGCAATATATCCATTGGTTTTCAATGCGAGCCCGCGCAAACACGGACATGCTGGCCGCAGCAATCCTCGCTCTAGGGCTCTTGTTAGCAACGTTGTCGTGCAACATTGCTGTGGCGGGCGACTCTGTTAATGCAATGCCTGCGCCTGAGTCACCTGTTAGTCCAGTCGCTGGAAATTCCCTTCCCCACCACGATTATGTTCTGTGGTACCGAAATTACGACAACCCGGCCATTCATGCACTAGTTGCCCTTGCGCTTGAAAAAACACCTGAATATGGCGAATTCAATATTATTCGCAGCCGCGAGCTTAGCCAGGGCCGTGTGCTACGAGAGCTGGAGCGTGGGGATCATCGCTTGGTGGATATCGCAAACGTAGCAACAACGGCAGAGCGGGAACATTCCCTCACACCCATCCCTGTACCTGTAGATGGAGGGTTACTTGGATTTCGCGTGTGTGTGGTAACACCCGAAAGCCTTCCTGCGTTTAAAGACGTACAGTCCCTGGACGATCTTCAAAAGAAAGGCATCCGAATTGGCCAAGGCGCTCATTGGCCAGACACCTCAATTCTTCAGGAAAACGATGTGTCGGTTATCACCCACTCCCGCTACGAAATACTCTTTGGAATGCTCAAGAAAAACCGCTTTGACTGCTTTGCCAGAGGCGTTAGTGAGGTTTTGCATGATTTAAAGGTTGAGGGTGACCAAGATTTGATCATAGAGCCGAGACTGCTATTGGCCTATCCTATGCCGTCATATCTATTTGTCGGTCATGATGACTATCTAACGGCGCACAGGTTGCAGTTGGGTATGGAAAGAGCGATTCGGGATGGCAGTTTTGGCGTGTTTCTGGAGCGGTTTTATGGCACTGCCGTTGCGGCTCTTAACCTTGATGAGCGCACTGTAATTGTGCTGAACAACCCGTTTTTGAGCGAGGAGTCGGAAAATGTTGGGCGCCAGACACTGAACAATCTGCGCTGGCGCCTTCAACTCCTTAACCGCTGAATCACAACTAAGGGGGTAGCCGAGCTAAAATTCAGACTCGAAAACGGGAAACGTTGCCGTCTAAAGTCTTGCCTATTTTCTCAATTTGCCCACTATACACGTCGTTCTCACTTGCCGCGGCAGCCGCATCCTGGCCTTGATCGGCAATGCGAGTAATCGATGCGTTCAGCTCTTCGGTAACGGATGTCTGCTCTTCCGATGCTGTGGCAATCTGTGATGTCATCTGGCTGATAGAGGTGATGGCCTCGGCAATTCTATTCAAAGAATCCATGGCATCCTGCGCTTTCTCCATGCTTACGTTGGAGACTGCAGTTGAAGCTTTCATTACCTCCACTGCATCGTGAGCGCCTTTTTGCAGCCGTTCGATCATGTTATTGATTTCTTCAGTGCTGCTTTGGGTACGCTGGGCAAGGTTTCTTACCTCATCGGCAACCACGGCAAAGCCGCGACCGGCATCACCTGCGCGGGCTGCCTCAATAGCTGCGTTCAGGGCCAGCAGATTTGTTTGTTCAGCAATACCCTGAATTACTTCCAGCACCGAGGTAATGGAAGTAACGTCCCTGCCTAGTGCGTCTATAACTTCCGCTGCCGCGGTCACTTCATGGGATAATTTTTGAACTGCATCGCGGGAAGCCGATACAGTTTCCAGCGAGGCTCGGCTGTCTGCATCGGCCGTGTTGGCTGCATCCGCTGTCTGCAGTGCGTTTTGTGCAATTTCTCCGGCCGCAGCAGACATTTCGTTAATCGCAGTGGCAACCATATCCACTTCCGTTTGCTGGCCTTCAACGCTGGTTCGACTGGTTTTTGCTGTCTCTCTCAGGGAGATCACGTTGGTGGCCAGTTCGTTGCTGCCCTGCTGAACTTCTTGAACCACCTCGTGAATTTTCGCAACAAACTGGTTAAAGCTTGCAGCCAACTGGCCAAACTCATCACGGGCACTGTCGTCCAGGCGCTGAGTGAGATCGGCATCGTTTGAACCAATATCCGCCATGGCCGTATTTAGCCTGCGAACGGGTGCCATAAGTTTACGAATCCCAAAGTGAAGCACAACCAGGGAAATCAGCAGACCTGCGATGGCCATAATAAGGCCGGCTATCATGGCACGCTGAACCGGTGCGTGTATTTTCTCTTCGTTAACAAACGTGCCCAAGTACCAATCAACACCACGTGCCTGGCTTATATGGTGAAAGCTGGCGCTCCAGGAAACATCGTCACTTTCATAGCTTTGTTCGTCTCCTCTTAAATTCGGGGCCTTACCAAGCAATTTGCTGATATTTTTACCGATCAGGGCTTCGTCCGGGTGATAAAGAACCTTGCCTTCCTGGCTAATCAGCGCCGCGTAGCCAGTGTCGGCCAGATTAATAACAGAGAGCTTATCGTCTATGGCTTTAAGAGTTATGTCCGCGGCGGCTACGCCGGCGTTGAAGCCGCTTTTTACGGGCGCTAGAGCAGAGATGACAAACTCGCCGGTGTTGGCATCGAAGTAAGGCTCGGTGAACGATGACCTGCCAAGCTCCATGGCCTTTTTATACCAGGGGCGTGTACGAGGGTCGTAGTTGGTTGGCAAAGAGATCTCGTCTGCCTCTGTTTTCATGAGCATGTTGCCATCGTCGCGGCCGACATACACATCCTTGAAGTTACCGCCAGTAGACATGGCGTTCAGCAAAGTGCGCGTTTGCTCGTTGCTCTTTGTGGTCATTAGAGCCTTAGCTGTGGCCTCGGTCATCGTCAAGCGGGTGTTGAGCCAATCGGCAATACTGGCCGTATTCTGCTCTGCAGTGTTTTCAATCAACGCATCCACGTAGGTTTCAGTGGTGTTTTGCAGGCGCAGGTTGCCAGAAATGGTAAATGCTGCCATTACGAGAATAAGCAGAACGCTAAAGGCAACCAGCAGTTTTTGGCCGAATGAAAGATGCACGATGTACTCCCGAATGTGATTTAATTAGTTTTCGGCCGCGTGTGCGAAGTCTTTAATACCTTCTGATAAACTTGCGTGAAAAATTCATCTTGCCGCCATACAGGAGCCCGCTGAATGGCCCATGAAGAGCTGTACCTTAATCTCCGCAACCTAACGCTTGATGATTACGATCAGCTTCAGGTGCTTATGGATCGCGTCTATGACGACATTGGCGGCGCTTGGCCAAGAGACACCATTAAAGCATTGGTTGAGCAGTTCCCGGATGGCCAGATCTGTATTGAAGACAACGATCAGTTGGTGGCGGTTGC
This sequence comes from Marinobacter sp., assembly GCA_030457765.1. GTDB lineage: Bacteria > Pseudomonadota > Gammaproteobacteria > Pseudomonadales > Oleiphilaceae > Marinobacter. Next base: position 51,091 of record JAKDUK010000008.1, read on the forward strand.
CCTTACTGTGTCGGTTAAATATGAGCGGTTCAGCAACCCTCATACCTATGACGACCTGATCCTGCGCAACGAACAGATTTGGCACAATCCCAACGGTGATTCGCTTTATGGTTTGGATGTATTTATTCATCCTGATTATCGCGGCTACCGGCTTGGCCGGCGCTTGTACGAAGCGCGAAGGGAACTTTGCCGTTCTATGAATTTGCGAGCTATATTGGCTGGCGGTCGTATCCCTGGTTATTTCAAATATTCAGACCAGTACTCACCCGCTGAATACATTGACCGTGTTGATCGCAGGGATATTTACGACCCGATTCTCAGTTTTCAGCTGTCTAATGACTTTAAAGTTACCCGGCTAATGCACAAATACCTGCCCGAAGATGAAAAATCCCTTGGGTATGCAACCTTGCTGGAATGGCAGAACATTCTATATACACCACCGTCTTCAGTTCTCAACGTAAAGAAAACCCAGGTTCGTATGGGCGCTGTGCAGTGGCAGATGCGTGAGTTTTCCTCCGTAGAAGAGGTGCTTGAGCAGGTCGAGTATTTTGTAGACGCATTGTCTGATTACAAAAGTGATTTTGCGTTATTTCCCGAGTTTTTTAATGCACCATTGATGGGCCTTACCGACCAGGTGGATCAAACCCGCGCCATTCGCTTTCTTGCCGGATTTACGGAGCAGTTCCGGGATCGCATGTCGGATATGGCCGTTAGCTATAACATCAACATTATTACCGGCTCCATGCCGCTGCTTGAAAATGACCGAGTCTACAACGTGTCTTATCTGTGCCATCGGGACGGCCGTGTAGATGAACAGCGCAAGATTCATATTACTCCCCATGAACGGCGCGACTGGGTGGTAGAAGGCGGCAATCAATTTGAAGTGTTTGAAACAGATGCCGGGCGGGTAGCGATTCTTATCTGCTACGACATCGAATTCCCAGAGCTTGGGCGCATTGCAGCCAGCAAAGAAGTCGATATTATTTGCGTACCCTTTTGGACCGACACAAAGAACAGCTATTTGCGGGTTCGACACTGTGCACAGGCACGGGCAATTGAGAACGAGTGTTACGTTGTGATTACCGGCAGCGTTGGCAACTTGCCGAAAGTAGAAAACCTTGACGTGCAATACGCTCAGTCATCGGTGTTCTCGCCTTCTGATTTCTCTTTCCCCCACGACGCTGTGATGGCGGAAACAACGCCAAACACAGAAATGATCATGTTCTCGGATATGGACCTGGAAAAGCTCACACTGGTTCGTAACGAAGGGTCTGTAACCAACCTGAAAGACCGGCGAGTTGATATGTACCAAATTAACACTAGGTAAACATTGAAGAACCGCCTGAAAGAGTTATCGTATCGTGCTGATGACGTTGCCAAACTTTTGATCAACGTCTATTCTTTAACCAGAATCAAGCCAGCTTTTACAGAGATTTTGTATTCATGAATGAAGCGTTACCAGATCTTATAGCCCAATTCAGAGTGCGGCAGGGCCTGTTCCGTAAGGAGCAGGTTGAAGCCGAGCTTTTTGAGCTGGACTCCTACGGTTGCGTTCTAAAGACGGACAAAATGTTCAATCCTGGCGACTCCATTGTGCTGGATCTCATCATGAATATGCCATTCGATAACATTCGAGCTGAGAACTTAACCGGGCTGGTCACTGAACGCAGAAAGCACTGCAGCAATTTCTTTTACTCTATTGATTTTGCAGATTTTAAATCTGAAGGAAATGTCGTTTTAGAAGAAACGTTGCGCCGCATCAGAGAGGTGCTTTCAAAAAAGCAGTCGTTAAGGTCGCGTCGTTCCTCAGGTTCAATGCCGGGTTTCCGGCAGATGGCCTGATCATTATTATTCGTTCTACCTGCCTGCAAGGAGACATCTCTATGGCGAAGAAGCCCAAATCGAACGTTGATAAAATCGTAAAAAAGGTCAACAAGGAATTTGAGAAAACGTCATCCCAAATCGAAGGCTTGATCAGTGATGCGATGAAGCAGTTCGATACCTTGCAGCACCAGGTTCAAGACCCGGTTCGTAAGCTTTTAAAAGAGGTTGACGAGCTTCGAGAGCGGGAAATGAAGCGTTTTAGCGATGAGTTTGAACGGCGCTTGGACGAGTTTCACGAACTGCAATCCAGCGTGCTTGAGCGCTTGGGTGTCGCATCCAAGGAAGATATCCTTAAAGCTGAAAAAGAAAGCAAAAAAGAACTCAAGAAGTCGCCTGCACCCGCCGCCAGTAAGCCTGCCAAGAAGCCGGCTACCAAAAAGGCAGCTCCCAAGAAAGCTGCTGCCAGGAAGACGGCGGCAAAGAAGACTGTCGATAAAAGCGACCTTACTCTTGTGAAAGGGATTGGGCCGGCTACGGCAAAGAAAATGAAAGATGCCGGGATTACATCTGTTGATCAGATTGCCAATCCATCCCCGGCCGATCAGGAAAAGCTGAATACGTTTTCCAGCATCAAGGGATTCGACCAACTTACAACAGAAGCTAAAAAAATTAACTGATGCAAACGCCTGACCAACCTGTTTTACGGGACATTGTCCTGATTGGTGGCGGGCACAGCCACGTTGGGGTACTCAAACGGTTTGCAATGAAACCGGTACCCGGTGTGCGCCTGACCCTCATCTGTCGCGATACACACACGCCCTACTCCGGAATGCTGCCCGGCTACGTAGCCGGGCATTACAGCTACGATGATGTGCACATTGACCTGAGCCGCCTTGCGGAATTTGCCGGCGCGCGCTTTTACCGCGCCGAAGCTGAGGGCATTGATCGCCACAACAAGCGCGTGATCTGCAAAGGCCGCCCGGATGTTCCCTACGACATATTGTCGATCAATATCGGTTCATCTCCCAGAGTGAGTGAGGTTGAAGGTGCCTCGCAATACGCAGTGCCGGTTAAGCCTATCACTGGCTTCAACAATCGGTGGCTTGCCCTGCTTTCACGTATTGAAAACCACGAGGGACCACTCACAGTTGGGGTTGTCGGTGCCGGTGCTGGCGGTGTAGAGCTTACACTGGCCATGCAGTATCGTCTTAAAAACGAACTGGAGCAGCGAGGGCGCGATTCCGACCAACTACACTTTCACTTGTTTGATGCGGCTGATGAGATTCTTCCTACTCACACCTCCAAAGTGCGTGAAATCTTCCGCCAAACTCTTTCGGATCGCGGCATAAAGCTCCATCTTGGCTCGCCGGTTCAAAAGGTTAGTGAAGGATTGTTGTGTGCAGCTTCTGGGGATACCCTGCAAACGGACGAAGTTCTTTGGGTAACCAAAGCAGGTGGTCCAACCTGGCTAAAAGAAACTGGCTTGGCACTGGATGACGGCCTGTTCCTGCGGGTACGAGACACACTACAAGTTGAAAACGACGACAGTATTTTCGCCGCGGGCGACATCGCCAATATGATTAGTCATCCCCGTGAAAAAGCCGGTGTGTTTGCGGTGCGCCAAGGACCACCCTTGGCGGATAATCTAAAACGGATGGCTTTAGGCAAGGCACCCAAGGACTTCCATCCTCAGAAAAAATGGCTGGCATTGATCAGCACGGGCGATAAATATGCCGTTGCCTCTCGCGGCGACACGTACTTTGATGGCGCCCTGGTGTGGCGCTGGAAGGATTGGGTAGACCGCCGTTTCATGGATAAGTTTTCCAACCTTCCAGCCATGGAAGAAACCTCTGCCCTGCCAGATACGGCGGCCGCTCAGAACCCGGAAGAAGCATCTCAAGCTATATCTGCCGTGGCCATGCGCTGCGGTGGATGTGGCGCCAAGGTGGGCAGCACGGTTCTTTCAAGAGCGTTGGGCGAACTCCGGCCTATTGATCGGGACGACATTCTTATCGGCTTACATGCGCCAGACGATGCTGCTGTTCTGCGAGTGCCTCCCGGAAAAGCCGTGGTGCATACCGTCGACTTTTTTCGAGCGTTTATTGACGACCCTTACACGTTTGGTCGCGTTGCCGCCAACCATAGTTTGGGTGACGTGTTCGCCATGGGCGCCGAAGCTCAAAGTGCCACCGCTGTGGCCACAGTTCCTTACGGCATAGAATCCAAGGTAGAAGATGTGGTTTACCAGATGATGTCTGGTGCAGTGGACGTGCTGAATGAAGCCGGCTGCGCCTTGGTAGGCGGCCATACCGGAGAAGGCCGTGAACTTGCCCTCGGGTTTGCGGTGAATGGTTTGATCGATCCCGACGAAGTGATGAGCAAAGGCGGCTTGCGTGCCGGTGATGCGCTGATTCTTACCAAGCCTATTGGCACCGGCACACTGTTTGCGGCTCACGCCCGTTTGGCTGCAAAAGGCCGCTGGATCGATTCCGCTTTGGCCTCCATGGTCCAGTCCAACAAGGCTGCGGCAGATTGTCTTCGTGGCTTTGGGTCCAAGGCCTGTACCGATGTAACCGGTTTTGGCTTACTTGGCCACCTTGTGGAGATGACACGACCGTCGGGAGTGGATGCTGAATTGGATCTTTCTGCAATTCCCGTTCTACCGGGTGCAGAAGAAACCGCCGCGGCAGGCATTCTCAGCTCTTTGCAGCCGGCTAATATACGCTTGCGTCGTGGTATCCGAGATCAAGAGCAGTGGGTGAAGCACCCTCGCTATGCTCTGATCTTTGATCCACAAACTGCTGGCGGCTTGCTGGCCAGTGTCTCGGCAGATAAGGCAGAAGACTGTGTAAGAGAGCTCAAAGCTCTGGGATACCCGCATACTGCTGTGATAGGCCGGATAACATCGCAGGATGAGAGCGGGCCAGTTGAGCCAATCACCTTAAAAGAATGAGCTTAAAATGTATTTTTGGGGCAGCGCTGCAAGGCAAGTGAAAGCGCTTGCTCCAGGGATTTCTGTTCTTTTTCCGGCGTGAACTGGCCGGCCAGATAGCCAACTTGTTTGCGTAACTGCTCCAGAAATGCCGGATCTGTTTCTGCACGTATCAGCCGGTCAGCAAGTGCCTGGGTATCACCTACCGGGTAGTAGCCGGCGTAATCTGCACCCAGTAAGCCGATATTCCCTGCTATATCAGATGCAATAACAGGCAGACCAGCGAAACAGGCTTCAGATACTACGTTCGCCCCACCCTCCATAGCCGAGCTCATAACAAGTATTTGGCTGTTTGCCATCAGTTTGCTGGTTTCCTTTTTTTCCAGCTCGCCGAGCCATCTGAAGCGAGGGTTTTCCCGCACCTGTTGTTTTGCGAGGCGGTTCCAGCGCTCGTTATGAGGTTTGCCCGCACAGGACACTCGAACGCACGAGTTGGCAGGTAAAAGACTGGCTGCCAATGCTGCCCGCAAAGAGTCCTTTTCATCCCGTAAGTGCCCAATAACACAGACATCAAAGAACTGTGTCTCAGCAGTCGCCTTGAGGGCACATGCTTCAGGCAGGTCAGCAGACTGAAAAAGCGTCACCAACTTATTACCAAAACGTTCAGGAATATCATCGCCAACGTTTGCATGTAGACCAATCAATGCATCGGCCGCCTGCATGGAGTAAAGGGTCTGCTCCGGGTATTCGTATTGGTGCCGGTATATGTCCGTGCCGGTTAACGCGACGATTAAGGGCTTGCCAGGCCAGGTGTTCCGGAAAAGCCGTATGGCCTCGTAGCTGCGCCAGGCATGAAGTGCAAGCATTAGGTCGCAGGGTTCGCCCTGATACGTTGTAACGATAGACACCTCATGCCCTGAGCGTTGCAGCAATATCTTCCAGCGTTCTGCAGTTGCCCTGTTGCCAGCCTTCGAGCCGGGGCCGGCTGGCGTAATCATTATGATATTCATAGAATTCTTCGGTACGAGCGATCCCTTTTAGGGCCTCGCTAGAATTTTGTTAGGCTTGCGTGGCATTTTAACGGAATAGTGCCTTGGTACCTGACCTATTTAAACCCATTCTCCGTATAGGTGTTCAGGGTTCGGATGAATCAGCGTATCCTGCAACTCGCAGATAGTGTAGTTCTGCTTTATCAACCAGATAACCGATAAAGGATTTCAAATGGCTTTTAATCTTATACGGAAATTGATGCTTTCCAGCGTTTTCTGCTTCACCGCTACTGCGGTGTCGGCGGAAACCTTTGTATTTACGGCAATCCCGGATGAAGACGAAACCAAGCTTGTGGAGCGTTTTCGTGGTGTCGCAGATTACTTGTCTGAGCAGTTGGATGTAGATGTGCGTTATGTCCCGGTGAAGTCTTACGCGGCTGCCATTTCAGCGTTCCGCAACAACCAGGTACAATTAGCATGGTTCGGCGGCCTCTCTGGTGTACAAGCTCGCCGACTGGTATCTGGCTCAGAAGCCATTGCACAAGGTGTTGAAGACGAAGCATTCCAAACCTACTTTATTGCCAATACCAACACAAAGATTGAACCGGCAGACAAATTGTCAGATCTGAAAAGCCAGCTCAAGGGTAAAACCTTCACCTTTGGCTCTAAAGGCTCAACCTCTGGCCGCCTCATGCCCGAGTTCTACGTGCGCGACACCTTTGATGCAAAGCCTGAGGATGTGTTCTCCCGCGTCGGTTTCAGCGGCAACCACACTCGCACCCTTCGCCTGGTGGAAGCCGGCACCTACGATGTGGGCGCCCTTAACTTCAAGGTTTGGGATAAAGAGCTGGGTGACGGAAACGTTGATACCGATGCTGTTCAGATTATCTGGAAAACGCCGACTTACCCGGATTACCAATGGACCATTCGAGGTGATGTGAACAAGCGGTTTGGTGACGGTTTCAAGCAGCGGGTTACCGAAGCCTTGTTGAACCTCAACGATCCCGAACTTCTGGAAAGCTTTCCGCGTTCAGGCTTTATTCCTGCATCCAACGATGACTATGAACCGATTCGTAAAACAGCTGAAGAGATCGGAATACTCGATTGATGACAAGCTTCGATCTTTCTGGCCTGACGGCTTCATTCAGTGGCAAGCGGGTTATTGGCCCGCTGTCGCTGCGTATTAACACGGGTGACAAAGTTGCTCTTGTGGGCAAAAGCGGTGCCGGCAAGTCCACGCTTATTCGCTTGATTCATGAGCGTGTTAACCGAGACTCTTCCCTTATCCCCCAGGATTTAGGTTTGGTGAACGCCCTTTCGGTGTTCCATAACGTGTTCATGGGGCAATTGGATAAGCACCCCACTTGGTATAACACGGTCACCCTCGCCCGTCCGTTCTCGAAAGACCGAAATGAAGTACATACCCTGCTGAATACATTGGGTATGACAGAAAAGCTTTGGACACCTACGGCGTCGCTTTCTGGTGGCCAACGCCAGCGTGTCGCGATTGCTCGGGCCCTATACCGAAACGCAGCTGTTCTGCTAGCCGACGAGCCGGTTTCCGCTCTCGACGGCCCCATGGCGAATTCAGTCATGACACATCTGCGGGATGGTTTTTCAACCAGTATTATTGCGTTGCACGATGTAGAACTGGCCTTACGCTATTGCACCAGAATCGTTGGCATACAGGGTGGCCAGGTTGCTCTGGATCAGCCTAGCGAGAACCTCACAACTTCAGACATTATGTCTCTTTATTAGGTAGCGCAGCCGGCTTCATGTTCTCTTCTCCAACGGTTCGTACCAGCTTTATTTTTCTTGCCATCGCCTTGGTAGGGCTACTGTTTGCGGATATTGCGATCACCGCATCCAACCCCTGGCAGGATTTGGGCAACTTTTTTCTCGGCATCATCACCCCAAATTTTTTCAGCAGCGAAGGGTTGATGACCGCACTATTAAGAACCGTCGCCTTTGCGTTTGTTGGCGTAGCTCTAGGCAGTATCGCCGGCTTCCTGTTGGCATTGGTTTACCGGTCACTACCGGTGCGGATCTTTTGTGCGTTTATACGCGCCATTCACGAGCTTTTCTGGGCATTGATCTTTCTGCAGTTTTTTGGATTTCACCCACTTACCGGTGTGCTGGCCATCGCTATTCCCTATGCCGGGATTTTCGCCAAGGTGTATTCGGAAATACTAGAGGAAGTAGACCCGGAGCCCGGCAGAGTTTTGCCACCAGGTACTGGAAATATCACAGCTTTCCTCTACGCCCGCATTCCAGATTGCTGGGTGAAAATTCGCACCTACACGGCTTACCGACTGGAATGCGGTCTTCGCTCCAGTGCAATTTTAGGATTCGTGGGTCTACCTACGCTTGGTTTTTATCTGGAAGCTTCATTTTCTCAGGGCCTGTATTCCGACGCCGGCGCAATGCTGATCCTGTTTTACGTACTGATCGCCACCATGCCACTGTGGGTCAAACCAAAGCTCTTGCCGGTGTATGTACTTGGAGCGCCCTTCTTTCTAGGGGAAGGTCTGCCGATTGTATGGGGTAACGTGCAGCGTTTTTTCACAGAAGACATAGTGCCCGCACCGCTGCGTAACGGGGAAGGTTTAGCCGGGCTAACACCCTGGCTGAATGACCTGATGATCAACCAGGCCGTGCCCGGCATCTGGAATACCATTGTGCTCACCCAAATTGCGCTTGTGGCTTCCGGCATCCTCTCGTTGCTTGCATTTCCGTTGATTTCCAACCACTTTGGCGGGCCTTTACGACGCAACGCCGGCCATGTCGTTCTGGTAATTGCACGCTCCACGCCGGAATACATTTTGGCCTATATTCTGCTGCAACTCTGGGGCCCCTCAATGTTGCCTGCGGTTGTAGCGTTGGCTCTGCACAACGGCGGTATTATTGGCCATCTCATTGGGCGGCAAACCAACTCCCTCAACCTTCGTGCCGATGCCCCTACCGGATTTGATCGATATAGCTGGGAACTGGTACCCCGGGTGTATCGTTCTTTCTTGGCGTTTTTGTTTTATCGCTGGGAAATCATTATGCGGGAAACAGCTATTTTGGGGATTTTGGGTATCTACACACTCGGTTTCTATGTAGACAGCGCCATCCAAAACATACGATTTGATCGTGCCATGGTACTGATACTGATCACCGCCCTGCTGAACATTGGGGTGGACACGATTGGGCGCTATATCCGCCGTAAGCTTGCCCTGCAAACCATGCCGACCTGCTGAAACGCGCTTCCAGAGGCCGGGTTATCTGCTTGTTTTTACCGCTTACACTCTATGTGCCCGGTTACCATATCGGAGCCGCCAGACACATTACTCAAAATGTCAGATTTGGCAAAAATACCCGAGCGGTGTATCAGAGAAATGCCCACATAACAGTTTTGAACCGCTTTGTTGTCAAACATCAGCCGAAGCGGCACATCAAACTGCCCTTCAAGGTAATTTAGAAAGTGTGAGGTGTTCTCCTCGCGTTTTGCCTGCTTAACCTGCTCTACGTAGGGAATGTTCGTGGCGTAAGAAAATCCGAAGCCTATGCCGGCCCGAAGCCACTCTTCTTGAGTCCACGGCGAGTGGGCCGTTGTCATTGCCATCACATAGGCGTTGTATTCGCCAAAATCACTTTGATTTCCGTTCTCCAGGCGCCGGTTTGCGGAAACCTTGCCCCAGTAATCAATGTACTTGCCATCAGAAATCAACTTTCCCAGGGTTAGCCCAACCATATAGGCGTGCACATCCTTGCTGCGCCTTAGGGTGCCTGTGAGCGTTCTAGTGAATGGGCCTTCCGCTTGATAGCCCGTATTCAACCGCCATGACCACTCACCAGATCTTCCCGAACCCCGGTTTTTAGTGGAATCATCGATGGCGTTGCCAAAAAAGTATGCAAATCCCAACGAAGCCGCGCTCTGCTGCGATTGATCCACCAGTGGGCTGTTAAAAATTCCGCTGTCTACATGCTGAGAGGCTATGTTTGAAAAAACCATCAGGCGTGAGGTGACCTGATAGGAGGCATTTACACCACCACGCCAGAAACTGGCAGAGCCGGGTTGGTAGAATGGGCGGTTTGGCAGTGCCTCGCCCGCATTAACGCCGTAGTAGTAGTCTGTAAAGTCTCGATCCTGGTAAATATAGCTGATAAAGGGCGACACAAACCACCGACCAGATTCCCAGGCATACTTGTATGTAAAGTCCCATTCATAGCCATTATGGTTGCCCAAAATGTCATTGACCCATGTGGTCGACAGTTCTCCCCAGTCGCCGCTTAAGGTGAAAGATACGCCGGAGTCCACAGTCTGGTTACGGTCGCCCAGGCCTTCAAAATAGTCGTTGGCGTCGGACTCAAGCCGGTTGAACCGATACCTGGCGAGTACATCCACTTTGAGCCAGTCATTATCGAAAACGTGGATACCCGCAGACGTACCGTGTGCAAAGAGCCACTCACCTTCATACAAGTACAAAGGTAGAAGATCCACTTCATTGCCCGCACTTTGACTGGCAATGTTGCTCACCCCGGTATATGGGCTGGTTCCGCCACGTATTGCGGCCCCAAGGCCGACAGTTCCGGCGGGTATGTCTGTAACCGACATACGGGTTTCCGGAACGCCTGCAAAGCAAACATCGGCCATTAGGTACAGCCCCAAAACAATACTGGGCCCGATGAATTTTCTATACATGATTTATTTCCAATATACCGAATACGCCATTTGCTTATAAAACGGGGCCAATGGTTGCGATAACGTTGTGCCATATCCGTCTGTGGTAGTGCCAGGCAAGAACCGTTGGCAAAGCAACCACTTCGGAACGATTGATGTAACTCTGCTGACGCTCCAAAATTGCTTGAGTAATGGCCTTGTCCTGCAGAAGAATGTTGTTCTCGTAATTCAGATCGAAACTGCGTAAATCCAGATTTGAGGAACCGATAAGACTGATTTTACCGTCGATCGTGAGAGTTTTTGCATGAAGAAGCCCGCCTTTGAATTCATGGATAATACAGCCTGCATCTAGCAGCCGGTGATAATAACTGCGGCTAGCAGCCGCGACAATCCAGCTGTCATTTACTTTTGGAAAAATCAGCGACACTGACACACCTCTGTACGCAGCCGCGCACAGAGCTTCAAGAACCGTTGCGTCTGGAACAAAGTACGGCGTAGACAGTGTCAGTTCAGTTTGCGCACAGGCCAGAAGGTTGGCAAAAAGTTGGGGCGTGGCTCCGTGGCGCTCTGTTGGCCCAACGCCCATCACCTGGGCTGGGAAGCCCCCTTCTGCTGGTTGTGAATACAGGGCGATACAATCCAGGGTTTGGTTGGTGGCGTGCATCCAGTCACTGGCAAACAGCAACTGGTTTTGAACCACAACCGGCCCGGTAAACCGAAGCATAATATCAACCCAGGGTCCGTACTTGGCTTTAACGAGAAACTCCGGGTCTGCTGAATTACGGCTGCCGCAATAGGTAATACGTGAATCAATCACGGTAATCTTGCGGTGGTTCCGAAGATCTAGCCGGCTGGTAAGCAACGTGTGAATGGGGTGTTTCAATGATAATGCCACAGCCAGGTGCACACCCGCGGTTTTCATGCGCTGCCAAAGCGCAGAGTTAATCATCGCACGGGACCCAAGCCCATCAGCCATGGCACGGCACGTAACGCCTCTTTGCGCCGCGCGTATTAACGCCTCGGCAATCGTGTGGCCGGTATTGTCTCCAAGCCAGATGTAATACAGCACATGCACGTGATCTGTGGCCGCGTCTATGTCAGCCACCATTCGATCCAGTGTTTCGTCGCCATCGGCCATTAACTCGGCCGTATTGCCAATTGAAGGATGAAACCCATTAATCGATCCGGCATAACGGAACGCAGGACGGTACACCGGGTCAATAAGCGCCTCAGTGTTAGCTGCCTCCCCCATAAACCAGGATGCTTTAGACTGAATTTCCTCAAATATTTCTTTGTGGCGTTTGTCTGCTCGGTTGCCCACATCTACTTCGCCGAACAGAAAATAAATGGCGCTACCAAAATAAGGCAAAAGGTTAAGAACAATAAACCAGGCAAGCCGGCCCGGGGGAGACAGATCATCACGGAGCAAAATCCGAATCGTGAAAGTAATAACCAGTAGTGTGTGGAGTACCAGAATAACGGTCATCAGGTTCCCTTTGAGCTGCTGAGGTCATCGCACGAAGGTTACCTATCTGCGATGTTGGTCACAATTTCTATCTTTGGATTGAGTTTAAAGGCGTTTATACCGCAAAGGTTGCGACAACCAGGGGATACAATCCGTTACACTCCCGACATACTCTGCAATATTAAGGTAGCCCCTCCCATGATCAACGGATTTGTTGCGTTCACTCAAGCCGGACTACTGGTTTTGCTTGCGGCCCTGGCGTGGCGAATGCTGATGTTATCGCGCCACGAGCCTTTATCGGCTCACAGCAGACATCAAACGGCACTGAAAACACATAGCGAAAAACCACCACTGCGGAAGCAGAAGAGTCCTACGTCAACGAATCGTACAGAGTTGTTCACCCACCTGCATATCCTGGCGGGGCTTCAAGAGCGGGACTGTCGAATAAGTGGGCTGGAACTTAGCCAGGCGCCAGGATCAGTTCGAGCGTACGCTGCGGCCTGGTTATACGGCGCTGCTTGTGCTCTGTGCGGGCAATCAGAGCGGCACAGCGATGCGCTTGCAGGTCTTGTGGCACAAATTGTCAGCCGAAGGACCGGAATTCGTCAGGCTGAGGCCGTACAAACCATTGCCACGCTTACCTCATGCGGAGTGCTATTAGCCTGTTTTCGCGCCGGGCTAGAGGGTGCCGAATACTGGCACCGCCACCAGTATGTTCAACCACAAAGCAGCCTTTATGCTGCCATTACCGCGAACGCACTGATCTAGCCGTTTTTAGTGCTTGCTACGTTGCTCCAATGTCCAGTCTGTTCCCAGCTGAACCGGCTCTGTCAGCTCTGACTGGCCTGCTGGCACCCCCGAAACTGCCGGGCGGGTATAGGCGCCGTCCTCTGTAGATTTCATAGAATCAACATCCACGGAGAGAACCAAATAACTCGCTCCATCCCACTCCACCTTAGCTCGAGGAGCTAAGCCGAAAATAAAGCGGCAATAGTCTAACTTCAACTGTATTAAATCCTGTTCCGCTTTGTGAATCTTCCGCACCAGTATTTTTTGAACACTTTCTCCGTATTCCATCACGCGATTCTCTGAAGTTAACCGGAATTTAGGCGCAATTTTACACTTTTTTGCGATTTTGTCAGCCAGGATGTTAATTGTCGCAACGTTTGTCTGCCGGCTTCAGTGCTCCCCGGCTTGAAATATAAGCTTTAATGGAGCGGTTTCGGCAAGTGGCTGCTGCCCGCTTTGTAGATCAACCCGCCAGACCATCTCCGAGCCAGTTGCACACAAAGGGGCGGCAAAATGCGCAGAATACTTCCCCTTGTCTTCACGTTTAAGGGGCACAGGATATTCACCCATATACATGGATTCGCCCCGCAACACAGCTAGCAAGCGCTGCGGCGACACAGGTGCGTGAACAGCAAGCTGGTACTGCGCGCCCTGCGTTTGTCCGTCCGCAACTGCCAGTCTTACGCGCCAAGGCCCCGAATTTGTTTCCCATTCACACGGTCCTGCCAAAAGATCACACGTGGGTTGGTTGGCAGTTACAGGCTGTTTGTCGCCAGATTGTAGCCAGTTGGAGCCAAGTATGGCGGCAGATATTAGGCCCAAAATGAACCCTATCACCACAATTGTTCGTACCATATCCAACCCCAGTTGAAACCCTTATTGAAACCAAGGAGCCATTATGGACACTAACCGCCTGTAGGCAAAGATTTCTAAACCGGCGCCAGACATGAGAAAATGCCGCGCTTTCATCTGTGACTCACCTTCAGAAACAGGACACGCCCGTGCAGCCGGACATTTCCGTTAAGAACCTCAACAAGGTTTATGAGGGAGGCTTCCAGGCCCTAAAAAACATCAACCTGGACATAAACAGGGGCGAGATTTTCGCCTTGCTCGGCCCAAATGGAGCCGGCAAAACCACAATGATCAGCATCATTTGTGGTATTACCAACATGTCTTCCGGTGAGGTTAAAGCCGGCGGCTACGACATTGTGAAAGAATACCGAAAAGCTCGCGAATCCATTGGCTTGGTGCCGCAGGAGCTGAGTACCGATTCCTTTGAAACCGTTTGGAATGCGGTATCTTTTAGCCGTGGCCTGTTTGGTAAAGCAGCAAACCCCGCCCATATCGAAAAGGTGCTTAAGGACCTGTCGCTATGGGACAAACGCAACAACCGTATTATGACGCTTTCCGGCGGTATGAAACGCCGGCTGATGATTGCCAAAGCGCTTTCTCACGAACCAAAGATATTGTTTCTGGATGAGCCCACGGCAGGCGTAGATGTAGAGTTACGCAGAGACATGTGGGAAATGGTTCGTAAGCTTCGGGAAAACGAAGTTACCATTATTTTGACGACCCACTACATCGAAGAAGCCGAAGAGATGGCCGACCGCATCGGAGTTATCCGCCAAGGTGAGATCATCCTTGTAGAGGAAAAGAGCCGGTTGATGAGCAAGCTAGGCAAAAAAGAACTTCGTCTCCAGCTTCAAAACAAGCTGGATAAGGTGCCTGGTGAACTGACATTGGAGCCAGTGGAACTTTCAGAGGATGGCTATGAACTTATTTACACGTTCGATTCCCAGCAAGAACAGGCCGGCGTAGCGCGACTGTTACGAACCCTCGGAGACATAGGGGTTGATTACCGAGATCTGCGCACCCGAGAGAGTTCTCTGGAGGAGATTTTTGTCGGCCTGGTGCATGAATGAGCCTACCGGCTAACTGGAGAAAGGCATGAATTTTTACGGCGTGAAAGCCATCTATAATTTCGAAATGTCCCGTATGAGGCGCACCTTGATGCAAAGTGTGCTCTCGCCGGTGATTTCTACCTGTTTGTATTTCGTTGTTTTCGGCTCTGCCATTGGCTCGCGTATGGGCGATATCGACAACATTGAATACGGTGCTTACATTATTCCCGGATTGGTGATGCTTTCCCTGCTTATGCAAAGCATATCCAATGCCTCATTTGGCATTTACATGCCGAAATTTTCGGGCACGATTTACGAAGTACTGTCAGCGCCCGTATCTTACGTTGAAGTGGTGCTGGGCTATGTGGGGGCTGCAGCTACTAAATCAACAATATTAGGGCTGATCATACTGGCTACAGCAAAGCTGTTTGTGGACTATAGCGTGCTACATCCCTTCTGGATGCTCTCATTTCTCATATTGACAGCTGTTACCTTCAGCCTGTTCGGTTTTATCATCGGTATATGGGCCGACGGCTTTGAGAAACTGCAAATTGTACCCATGATGATCGTAACGCCGCTGACCTTTCTGGGCGGTACGTTTTACTCCATAGATATGCTTCCAGAAATCTGGCAGGCCGTTAGCCTGTTCAATCCCGTGGTGTACCTGATCAGTGGGTTTCGGTGGGCATTTTATGGGGTATCTGATGTACACATAGGAATCAGCGTAGGGATGACTTTGCTTTTCCTCACAGCTTGCATGGCGGGTATCTGGTGGATATTCAGAACTGGCTACAGGCTACGTTCCTGATGAAAGTTAGCTGCGCCCTGCTCTTTGGTATGGCTGTATTGGCTGGCTGCTCTTCCGGTACCAGGACAGTTGAGCCTTCCACTGGTTTGCCGGTTTTAGCTGGCTGCTTCATAACAAGCACCCACGCCGTGAATGTTAGGTTAGAGCTGGCACAGGCACCGCAGGAACGACGCAAAGGTTTGATGGGCAGAGAATCCTTGGCCGCCAACTCGGGCATGCTGTTTCAATACCAGGAACCGCAAAGGCCGAACCACGGTTTTTGGATGCATCAGACCCTCATTCCTTTGGATATAGCGTTTTTAAATGATCAAGGCATCATTGGAAACACTCGGCAGATGGAGCCGTGCGAATCCTCTAGCGGCGCCAAGTGCCCCAATTATCCAGCCGGCGTTGAATTTATAACAGCCGTAGAGATGAATGCGGGTTTTTTTGAGGCGAATGGCATTAGCGCCGGAGATCGCCTCAAGTTCGGTAAGGAGAACTGCAAAGGCCGTTAGCTGTCCTTCCATTGTGGCTTGCGTTTATCCAGGAACGCACAGATACCTTCCTTCGCATCATCTGCCTGCAGGTTTTCCGCCATAACCTTGGCCGTATAGTTATAAGCTTCCGCCAGAGGCATTTCTACTTGCTGATAGAAAGCGCCCTTACCTATCTTTAACGTGTGCCCTGACTTTTCAGCAATTGTGCAGGCCATGGCATATACCGATTCATCCAAAATCGATTCATCAACCACCCGGTTTACCAGGCCAAGCTCCTCTGCACGGGTGGCACTGACCATTTCGCCAGTGAGAAGCATCTCCATAGCGTGCTTTCGGGAAATGTTACGGGACAACGCCACCATGGGCGTTGAACAAAACAGGCCAATGTTCACCCCCGGCGTGGCAAATCGTGCGGAATCGGCCGCGACTGCCAGATCACAACTGGCCACCAACTGGCAACCCGCCGCAGTGGCCACGCCGGCCACTCGAGCGATAACAGGCTTTGGCAGATTCACAATCTGCTGCATAACCTCACTGCACCTCTCAAACAGTGCCAGCTGAAATTCATGGCTATCAAGCTGATCGCGTATTTCCCTAAGATCGTGCCCAGCACAAAATACCTTGCCGGCTGCTGCAATAACCACGACACGCGTGGCGTCGTCTTTTGCAATATTGGCAAGCGCATCAGACAGAGCGTCAAGCATGCCCATAGAAAGGCTGTTACGCCGCTCGGGCTGGTTTAGTGTGAGCGTGGTAACGCCGTGTTCGCTAGTGGTTTGGGTAAGCAGGTCAGTCATGATTCACTACCTCATATCTCCGGGAACCGGGCTATCTGGTAGAACTCAGTATCGATCAGAAGCCCCGAGTTGTCGAAGCGACCTTTGTAGAACTCCGGACCCCGGGTTGTTATAACCTGGCTGTACCCATAAGCTCTGTGTTAGAACCAGCAAGCTCAAATGCAGGAGAAGCCAATGTTCAACTCCAATATACTTAAAGCACTCGTTGCCATTGCCATCATCGCGGGCGGGGTTTACGTGATTATGATCGACGAACCTGCGGTACCTACGGGCGATATCAATAGGATTCAGCCGTAA
>JAKDUK010000117.1 GCA_030457765.1 Marinobacter sp.
GTGTGTCCCTCAAGCGAGATGCGCATTCTACAGAGCTGGGCGAAGGTGTCAACGGCCACTTACTACTTATCCTAAATTCTTTCGGTTTCCACCTATTAATATGACTAAATAAAGTGAAAACCGATCAAAAAATACACTACTACATTCCATAACCAGGCGTTAATCCTTAGCCTTGGCGGGCCGACGCAGCTTGCCACGGAATAATGCACGAACTGGCCCAGACAGCGCATAGATCAAAAAGCCAGTAAACAACACAGTTGCCGGATCAAGGGCAATCACTACCAGAATCAGAACTACGAGCAATATGGCGGCGAAGGGCACCCGACCGCGGAGGTCAAGATCCTTAAAGCTGCGGTAAAGAACATTGCTCACCATCAGTACGCCTGAGCCACCTACAACCACAACAGTCAGGAAGGTAAGCCAGGCCGATGATTCAAATGTATTAAAGCACCATACCAAGCCGGCAACGCACGCTGCCGCTGCCGGACTGGGCAAGCCAACAAAGACCTTCTTATCTACAGACCCAATCTGCGTATTGAATCGGGCAAGACGAAGAGCCGCACCAGCGACATATATGAAGGTGATGGCCCAGCCAAGCTTGCCCATCCCATTTAAAGACCAGAAAAACGCGACGAACCCGGGCGCAACACCAAATGCAACCATATCCGCCAGACTGTCGTACTCTTCGCCAAATTTGCTTTGGGTATTGGTCATGCGAGCGACACGGCCATCAAGCCCATCCAGAACCATGGATACAAAAATAGCGATGGCTGCATTATCGAATACCCCACCTGCAGCCGAAACAATGGCATAAAAGCCGGAGAACAGAGAGGCCGTGGTTAAGGCATTAGGTAAAAGGTATATGCCCTTTCTGCGAACGGGCGCACCTTCAACCAACTCTTCCTCTACTACCTCGCCAGGTTCGATGTCGCACTCAGCAGTTGTTTTTGAGGCATCTTCTGGCTCATTATCCCTGGAACTCATCTCTGCATTTTTTCTTTCTTCAGTCATTCCCACTACTCCGGAAAGTATTTGGGCAAAGTATATACGAAAAACGCGGCCACACGGGCCGCGTTTTATTAAACCAAGCGGAACTGCGCTTAGTTTTTGTCCTTATCTACGATCTTGTTGGCAGAGATCCACGGCATCATTCCGCGCAACTTCTCACCTGTCACTTCAATATCGTGAGTTGCGTTCTGACGACGACGCGCGGTCATTGATGGGTAGTTAAGAGCACCTTCGGAGATGAACATCTTCGCGTACTCACCACTTTGGATACGCTTCAGTGCGTTACGCATGGCTTCACGAGACTGGTCATTGATGATCTCCGGGCCAGTCACGTACTCGCCAAACTCTGCGTTATTAGAGATGGAGTAGTTCATGTTGGCAATACCGCCTTCGTACATCAGATCTACAATAAGCTTTAGCTCGTGCAAACATTCAAAGTACGCCATTTCCGGGGCATAACCCGCCTCTGTCAGGGTCTCAAAAGCTGCCTTTACCAGCTCAACCGTACCGCCACACAGAACCGCCTGCTCACCGAACAGATCTGTCTCGGTCTCGTCTTTGAACGTTGTCTCGATGATACCGGTACGACCACCGCCGATGCCGCTCGCATAAGAAAGGGCGAGATTCTTAGCATTGCCCGACGCGTCCTGGAACATCGCGATCAGATCCGGAATACCGCCGCCGCTGGCAAATTCGGTACGAACTGTATGGCCCGGCGCCTTTGGAGCGATCATGATAACGTCAAGATCTTTGCGCGGTACAACCTGGTTGTAATGGATCGCAAAGCCGTGAGCGAAGGCAAGGGTAGCGCCCTGCTTCAGGTTGGGCTCAATTTCAGCTGCGTACAACTGCGACTGAAATTCATCAGGGGTTAGAACCATAACCACATCAGCGGCTGCCACGGCAGTTGGTACATCGCTGGTTTTCAGGCCATAAGCTTCGGCCTTGGCGATAGAGGAAGAACCAGGGCGCAGGCCCACAGTGACATCAACACCAGACTCTTTCAGGTTGCACGCATGAGCATGACCCTGTGAACCAAAACCGATGATGGCAACCTTTTTGCTCTGAATGATCGAAAGATCGCAATCTTTATCGTAATAAACCTGCATGAGTAACCTCTGTTATTAGTGATGACCTTTCAAAAGGCCAAAGCGTTCGTAATATATAAAACAGTTTAAAGGCTTAAAACCTTTTCGCCCCTGGCGATTCCGGACACACCCGAGCGCACCACTTCCAGTACACCGGAGGTGCCAATAGCCTGAATAAAGGCATCGAGCTTATCGCTGTCGCCGGCCAGCTGAACGGTATAAATCGAGCTGGTGACATCCACAATCTGGCCCCGAAAAATATCCACAGTGCGCTTAATTTCAGCGCGCTGAGAACCGGTCGCCTTAAGCTTGACCAGCATCAGCTCCCGCTCGATGTGGGGGCCTTCAGTCAGGTCTACCAGCTTAACCACCTCAACAAGCTTATTAAGCTGTTTGGTGATTTGCTCAATAACCCGATCTGAGCCAGACGTGGTAACCGTGAGACGAGACAGAGTCTCGTCTTCTGTGGGCGCAACGGTCAGCGTCTCGATGTTGTAATTGCGCTGCGAGAACAACCCAACAACACGGGACAGAGCCCCCGGCTCGTTTTCAAGCAACACAGAAATTATTCGACGCATGATCACACCCTCTCCGTCTTGCTGAGCCACATATCTTTCATGCAGCCACGGGCCACTTGCATCGGATACACGTGTTCAAAGCGATCAACCTGGATATCCACAAAAACCAACCTATCTTTCATGGCCAGAGCTTCTTTGAGCTTCGGCTCCAGATCTTCCTTCTTATCAATCCGGATGCCCACATGACCATAGGCCTCCGCCAGCTTGATAAAATCGGGCAAGGATTCCATGTACGACTGAGAGTGACGGGATTCGTAGTTCATGTCCTGCCACTGTCTCACCATGCCCAAAGAGCCATTATTCAGGTTGATGATTTTTACCGGCAAATCGTACTGATTACAGGTAGACATCTCCTGGATATTCATCTGAATGCTGCCCTCACCCGTAATGCAAAGCACCTCATCGTTCGGGTGTGTCAGCTTGACGCCCATGGCCGCTGGAAAACCAAAACCCATGGTGCCCAGACCACCCGAGTTGATCCAGCGATTAGGCTTATCAAACTTGTAGTACTGAGCGGCAAACATCTGATGCTGCCCCACATCGGTGGTTACAAACGCATCGCCATTCGTCAGGCGACTTAGCATTTCGACCACTTCCTGGGGCTTGATTACATCCGGGCTGGTTTCGTAGCGCATACCATGAAAGGCACGCCATTCGTCGATCTGCTTCCACCAGGACGCAATCGCCTCTGCATCCGGCTTTTCTTTGCTCTCTTTAACCAGTGCAAGCATTTCTTTGAGAACCGCATCAACCGGCCCAACGATGGGTACGTCAGCGTCAATCGTCTTGGAAATAGACGCAGGATCAATATCGATATGAACAATGCGAGCACCCGGGCAAAACTTTTCTGTTGCGTTGGTTACCCGGTCATCAAACCGTGCACCAACCGCCAGAATAAGATCTGAGTGGTGCATCGCCATATTGGCCTCATAGGTGCCATGCATACCAAGCCAGCCAAGATGCTGCTTATCGCTTGCCGGGTAACAGCCAATCCCCATAAGGGTGTTAGTGATTGGGTAGCCCAGGTCGCGCACCAACTCTGTAAGCTGTTCAGAGGCCTTACCCAGGATAACACCACCACCGGCATAAATAATCGGACGGCGCGCCGCCAGCATCATGTCTACCGCTTTTTTAATCTGGCCTGCGTGGCCACGTATCGCCGGATTATAAGAGCGTAGGTTTACCTTTTTCGGGTAAGCATACTCAAAACGCTCGTTCGGCGCGGTCATATCCTTGGGAATATCCACAACAACGGGCCCAGGACGACCTGTTGAGGCAATGTAGTACGCCTTGCGGATCACTCCAGGAATTTCTGAAGGATGGCGCACACTGAGATTGTGCTTAACCACAGGGCGAGACACGCCGATCATGTCGGTTTCCTGGAATGCATCTTCGCCAATCAGCGTAGACGCAACCTGCCCGCACAGAACCACCATGGGGATGGAATCCATAAATGCGGTGGCGATACCAGTAATGGTGTTGGTGGCACCAGGGCCGGAGGTTACAAGCACTGTGCCTGGTAGCCCGGTAGCTCGCGCATAGCCATCGGCCATGTGCACGGCTGCCTGCTCGTGCCTCACCAGAATATGCTTAACCTTGTCCTGCCTGAACAGCGCATCATAAATATGAAGGGCTGCACCACCCGGATAGCCGTATATGTACTCGATCCCTTCATCCTGTAGGGAACGGATCAGCATATCGGCGCCAGACAATAACTCCACGATTTTCTACCCTCTTCTTCGAGTGAATGAGCCGGGCATACGCCCGGTTGCCTGGGTTCACGGTTTCCCTGCTTCTTGTGAAAGCGGAACCGGCTGCTGCTCCACACCTTATAAGAGGTTGTCTCCTGGCCAGCCGCCCTCCTGAGGGTTGCGGAGAACGGCCAAACAACGGGTTGCAAATAAGCAACAACCATTCCGCGACAGATACGCGGCACGCTCAGTGTGGTAAATAACGGGGG